>CAYSZV010000007.1:9169-26422 GCA_964435595.1 uncultured Candidatus Izemoplasmatales bacterium
TTGTAAACGGCATCCCTCAAGCTTGACCAAGCTAAAATTACAATTTTTAAAAGTACAAGATATGAATTTTGATTTTCGTAAAATTCCCATACCAAATTCCTTCAATATTATTTATCTTAAAAAAATCATGGAAATAAGGACTGAAATATGATGAATTTTTTGCAGCTGGGCAATTGAAATAAACTAAGCTGTCCAAAGGGTAGGTTACCTAAGCTTATTATTGAAACAAAAAGAAGATGACATATGGGAATGTTTGGTAAAAAAAGCTCGTAAAATCAGTGTTGGAACAACAATTTCATTTGGAAACGGACTATTAAAAGCAAAATGTGTCAGAATTGATGATGAAGGAATCCGAGATTTTAAAATGATTTACGATGGCGTATTTTATGAAATTTTAGATCAATTAGGAGAGATGCCACTCCCACCATATATCCATGAGAAACTAATTGACCAAGATAGATATCAAACGGTATATAACAAGTATAAAGGATCAGCTGCTGCACCAACTGCAGGACTCCATTTTACGAAAGAGTTGATGAAAAAAATCATTGATAAGGGTGTTATTATTTCATACATTACATTGCATGTTGGACTAGGTACATTCCGACCTGTAAGTGTAGATACAATTGAAGAGCATGTCATGCATAGTGAATTGTATCAAATGAATCAAGAAACTGCTGATATTCTAAATACTGCTAAGAAGGAAAAGAGAAGAATCATTGCAGTTGGAACAACATCATTGAGAACATTAGAAACAATCTTAAGAGACAATGACTTATTTTGTGAAACTTCAGGTTGGAGTGACATATTTATATACCCAGGATATACATTTAAAGCAATTGATTCCTTGATTACGAATTTCCACTTACCAAAAAGCACGTTAATTATGTTAGTGAGTGCACTCGCAGGCAGAGAAAATGTTATGAACGCTTATAATGAAGCAATCAATCAACGTTATCGTTTCTTTAGTTTTGGTGATTCAATGTTTATTCATAGTACGAAATAAGGAGGTTTTTTATGGCGAAAGCATATAAATATATTCTTATAGTTTTTATTTTAGGAGCAACTTCATTTTTAACATATCAACACTACACAGATCCCATTTATCGTTTGAAAGTTGGAACTCTTTTTAATGATGAAGAATTAAGAATTGAAGAGTGGGGTGGGCGATTTAGCAAAGAAGAAGGATCACTATTTCTCGGCTTCAATACTAGATTAGATGGTGGTACCATCATTCATCTATATATCTTGAATGAAGATGATACAACCATAGATCATAGACCATTCTTTGTTAAAAATGGAACAGACTTCTATTATGAAAGATTGACATTGGATGACTTTGAAATTGGGACATACAAAATAGAGTTGATGATTGATGATAAAGTAATTGAAACTACGACATTTATAATCGAAGAATAAGAAAAGAAGAGACAATTGTCTCTTCTTATTTTTTTGGTCTTAGTCTAGCCGTAAAATGTCTTAATACTGGTGGTTCATATTCGAAATCAAGACCAACTAATTGTTCTCTATTTTGATACACCTCAATAACTGCTTCCGCAACAACATTTAAATGCGCATATGTATACGTTCTTCTTGGAATTGTTAATCTCATTAATTCAAGTGGAGATTCTAAATTCTTATGAGTATCAGGATCTCTACCCAATAAGAAACTTCCAATCTCAACCGGTCTTACACCAGCTTCAATATATACAGCATTGCTTACAGCTTGTGCGGGAAATTCATAATAAGGAATGTGAGGAGCAAACTTTTTACAGTCTACAAATACCGCATGTCCTCCAGTCGGATATTGGATTGGAACTCCAGCATCTCTCAAACGATCTCCTAAGAATCTTACTTGGTCCAAACGATGTGCCAAATAGTCTTCATCTAGTGCTTCAAGAAGGCCTACTGCCAATGCTTCCATATCTCGTCCAGCAAGGCCACCATACGTTGGGAATCCTTCCATAGGAACGATATACGTACGACATTTATTATATAAATCTGTGTCATTTTTAATGGCGATAATTCCACCAATATTTCCTAGTCCATCTTTTTTTGCACTCATTAAGAATATATCAGCTAAATCAAACGTTTCACGAGCAATCTCTTTGATTGATTTGTTTTCATATCCGGGTTCTCTTTGTTTTATAAAGTATGAGTTTTCCGCATATCTTGCTCCATCAATAATTATTGTTATACCATATTTATCTGCAACATCTTTTACCTGTTTCATATTTTCCATACTGACAGGTTGTCCTCCAGCACTATTATTGGTAATTGTCATAATAATTCCAGCGATGTTTTCTTTTCCTTTTTTAATGATAATTTCTTCTAATTTAGGGACATCGAAATTCCCTTTGAATGGATGATACGTTTCTGTTTCAAAACATTCTTTGATCACACAGTCTTTTGCTCTTGCTCCAGCCATCTCAACATGTGCTCTTGTAGTATCAAAATGCATGTTTGAAATAAAATACATTTTGTCATGTGTCACCAATTGTGGTAAAACAACTTGCTCTGCTCCACGTCCTTGATGAGCGGGAATAACATAATCATACCCTGTAATACTTTTTACTACACCCTCAAAACGGTAGAAGCTTCTACTCCCAGCATATGCTTCATCTCCACGCATCAATGCGCCCCATTGATCTTGGCTCATAGCTCCCGTTCCACTATCTGTTAATAAATCAATATATACATCTTCACTTCTTAAAGAAAATGGATTAAATCCAGCATTTTCCAAGTATTTAATTCTTTGTTCTTTGGTCGTTACTTTAATTGGCTCAACCATCTTTATACGATATGGTGGAGCAACATATTTCCTATCCATAAGAATTACCTCCTGTGTGTACGTTTTCTTTAAAATACCAAAGGTATTATATACCATAATGTTAGCGTTTACAAGACTTACGTCTGAAAATCTGAATTTAGAGAATGAATGAATAGAATATCAAATGAATATATCTCAATTTATCCTAATTTTTGTAATAAAAAAACTTGTTGATTAGACAAGTTCTTTACTTTCTTCAATTGGTGTAATTTTCTTAATCAAGTATACAAATGGTGTATCGATCGCTGCGACTGCGACTTTAATAAAATATGTTGTCCAAAAAATTTCTTTCACAATTTCAATCGGATATCCACCAGGGATACCTCCTATCAGCAAGAATGCGATAGGAACAAATATAATTGTATCAATCAATTGTGATACAACAGTACTACCAATGTTACGTTTCCATAAATCCTTTTCTTTTGTTTTTTCTTTTAAGAACTTAAATAAATATACATCTAACATTTGTGATATAGCATACGCAATTAAACTAGCTATTGCTATTCTTGGAACAATTCCGAAAATCGTTTCTAAAGCATCTTGAGCAAAGTCAAAAGAATTGGGCTCAAACACGAGACTTATTTGCATTACGATAACCATTGAGATCAAACTAAAAAATCCAATATAAACAGCTTTTTTCGCTTCTCTATGACCATACTTTTCACCTAAAGCATCCGTTACTAAAAACAATGTTCCGTACATAATATTACCAAGTGTTGCTGCAATTGTAATAATTCCAAGATCAAAATCAACTGATTTTAATACTTGAATATTGGCTAAAATGGTTCCCATTGCAATCCATGCAAATAGTCCACTTTTTCCAAATAACTTGTACACAAGTACAATTAAGAAAAAATTCACTAGGGCAAACCCTAGCCATAGTAATACATTCATCAATAATTCCTCCTAGTTTTGATAGCGCAGGATGGTTTCGAACTGCGTTTTGAAATGCAAGACTACTATATTATAATAAGTATAGAATGTCAAGAAATTGAGCAACTCAAGACAAAACGAAATCAACGTTATCAAGTACTATATAGATGGAGGTGACACATGAAAGTAAGTATTCAAGAAGCAATCAATTGGATTGATGGGAATCTAGAAGATGAAATTACGTTAGAAAAGATTTCTAGATATATCGGCTATAGTGAATATCATACATCAAGAAAATTCAAAGAGTATACCGGTAGTACTTTGAGAAGGTACATTATGTTACGTAGATTAAGTACTGCAGCCAAAGAAATCAGAGATAAAAATGTACGAATTATTGATATCGCAATCAAATATGGTTTTTCATCTCAAGAAGCATTTACCAAGAGTTTTAGGCAAACATTCCATATTACTCCAGGAGAATATCAAAAGACAAAAATGGCAATACCATACATATTAAAAAAAGATGTGTTATTTCCAGACAATCTAAGTAAAGAAGGAGAGTTGATCATGGTAAAAGATTCAGAAATTAAAATTAGATTAGAAGAAGTTGGTGCACACAAATTCATCTACCTCGAAAAAGATGGAGTAGATAATTACATGAGTTTTTGGGAAGCAATGGAATTAGATGGCTATGATTGTGATATGTTGCATGGCGTTCTAGCAAGCATTGAAGGAATTTACCCAGAAGGATACGGAGCATTCACAAACAAGGGATACATCTTTGGTACAGATGCACCCTTAGATTATACCATCGACCCAAAATACAAATTCAAAGAAACAATCATCCCTGCTAAAAAATACTTGGTATTTGAACATCCAGGATTCAAAGAAGCTGAATTTGGTAATGCATTGAATCAAGTTAGAAGAATTGCTTTAAAAGAGTTTGATTTTGAATTAAAAGGCTACAAAATTGACACTTCATTTGTATCAGCATATGAACATAGTGGAATGGATATTTGTTATTATTTCATTAGAATACCATTAAAGAGCGAGTAATCGCTCTTTTTGATTATTTGTCACATTTGAAACGTTTACATGTCTATTTTATAGACATTTACTATATTTGTGATACAAATCAAATGAAAATGTATTATAATAGGAATACAATCAGGAGGTGAACATACATGAAACGATTGGGTATTGATATTGGTAGTACAACAATCAAAGCAGTTGTAATTGATCAAGATAATACAATTTTGTTCAAAGACTACTTACGACATCAAGCAGATATAACATCTTCATTAAGTGAATTATTATCTCACATAAATGAAGCCTTTTCGAATGAATTAATGTATGTCAATTTTACAGGAAGTGCAGCATTATTATTATCTGAAAATATTGGAGTTCAATTTACACAAGAAGTGATGAGTGCAACAATTGCACTGAGACATTTTGCTAACGACTTTGATTGTGCAATCGAATTAGGAGGAGAAGATGCAAAGATAATCTTCTTTGATGGAAATAATATCGAACAAAGAATGAACGGAACATGCGCTGGTGGAACTGGTGCATTTATTGATCAAATGGCAACATTACTCAATATAGACAGCCCATCACTAAATGAACTTGCCAAAGGATATAAGAAAATATATCCAATTGCTTCACGTTGTGGTGTGTTTGCGAAAAGCGACATTCAACCTTTATTAAATCAAGGAGCACGACATGAAGATATCGCCGCTTCAGTTTATCAAGCAATCGTAAACCAAACCATTGCAGGTCTTTCTCAAGGAAGAAAAATCAAAGGAAAAGTTGCTTTTTTAGGTGGACCATTGACTTTCGCTAGTGAATTACGAAAACGATTCATTGAGACACTTGATTTACACGATGTATTTATACCAGAAAACGGAGAAGTTTTTGTTGCTTTTGGTGCTTGTTTAAATGCAGAAGAAACACAAATTACAATCACAGACTTATTGAAAAAAACAATTGAATTTGATATACATAACAAACATAAAAGTAAAAAAACACTTGGGAAATTGTTTGAAAACAAACAAGATTATACAGATTTTCTTAATAGACACAACAAATTCGCAATTCATGAAAAACCAATTGATGCTTATCAAGGAAATGCATATATTGGAATTGATGCGGGTAGTACAACTACAAAACTTGTTTTGCTTTCTGAAAACAATGATATCTTGTATTACTTCTATAGTCATAATGAAGGAAACCCAATTGATATCGTTAGAAAATCACTTTATGAAATGTATGAATTACTCCATGATGGAATTACTATCAAAGGAGCATATAGTACAGGATATGGAGAAGAATTGATCAAGAGTGCATTTCATTTAGATTCTAGTGAAGTTGAGACGATTTGTCACTACAAAGCAGCTTCTTATTTCTTACCGGATGTTGAATTTATCATAGATATTGGTGGACAAGATATGAAATGCTTTAAAGTTGAAAATGGAATCATCACTAGTATCATCCTAAACGAAGCATGTTCAAGTGGGTGCGGAAGTTTCTTAGAAACATTTAGTACAAGCCTAGGATACGACATCAAAGACTTTGCCAATCTTGCATTAGACTCTCTAGAGCCAGTAGATCTTGGAAGTAGATGTACTGTATTTATGAATTCTGGAGTCAAACAAGCACAAGCAGAAAGTGCAACCCCATCAGATATTTCAGCTGGTCTAGCCTATAGTGTTGTAAAGAATGCATTATATAAAGTAATTCGCGCAGTAGATGTGAAAAGAGAATTGGGGACCAAGATTATTGTTCAAGGCGGAACCTTTTATAATAATGCTGTTTTACGTGCTTTTGAAAAAGAAATTGAGTTAGATGTTGTTAGACCAAATATTGCTGGACTAATGGGTGCCTTTGGAGCAGCATTACTAGCAAAAGAAAACAAGGTAGAAAACAGTTCGATATTAGATAAAGCAGGGTTGGATTTGTTTACCTATAAACAAAAATCAGCTACTTGTACGATTTGTGAAAATCGTTGTAATTTAACAATCAATATCTTCAATGATAGTAGACATATTAGTGGAAACAGATGTGAACGTGGAGCAGGGATCAAATCATTCCATGAAGATCTACCCAATTTATACTTATACAAATATGATAAAATTATGAGTTATACATCAATACCATCAAAACGAAAAGTACGAATTGGAATTCCAGTTGTATTAAATATGTATGAGAACATTCCATTCTGGTGGACCTTCTTTGATGAACTTGGCTATGAAGTAGTCTATAGTGATCGTTCTAACAAAGATCTTTATGAATTAGGTCAAGATAGTATCCCTTCAGATACAGCTTGCTATCCAGCAAAATTAGTGCATGGACATATCGAAAACTTAATTACTAAAAATGTAGATATCATATTCTATCCAAATATGCCATTCAACTTTATTGAAAAAGACCATCGTGATAATGAATATAATTGTCCTGTTGTTGCTTTTTATCCTGAAGTTATTGGTGGTAACATGGATAATCTTAATCTTGAATCGTTTTATATGCCTTATGTCACTTTAAACAACAAAAAAGCATTTATCAATAATTTGAAACAAGCGTTTAACGGACATTTACCGAATAAAAAGATAGATATTGCCAATGCATTTGATAAAGGAATGAAAGCATATATTGACTACAAAGAAGACATAATCAATGAAGGACAACGCGCTTTGGATTATGCTTTGGAACATAATAAGAATTTAATCTTACTTGCAGGTAGACCATATCATGTCGATCCAGAGATTCATCATGGTATTCCACAAATGTTACGAACCTTAGGTTGTGTTGTTGTGAGTGAAGATAGTTTGAATACATTTGCCGACCAAAAGAAAGTTAATGTATTGAACCAATGGACCTACCATACTAGACTATATGACAGTGCCAAATACATCTCAAACTTTAAGAATGCAAATCTTGTCCAATTAATTAGTTTTGGTTGCGGACTAGATGCAATTACTTCAGATGAGGTAAAAGACATTCTACAGAAAAATGGTAAATTATATACTGGAATCAAAATCGATGAAGTAAACAATCTTGGTACAGTTAATATCCGTATTAGAAGTCTCCTATCAACAATGAAAGGAGAAGTGAATCATGGCTAAATTAATTTTTGAAGAAGGACGTGTATTGTTCACAGAAGAAATGAAACATGAATATAAGATATTAATTCCATCAATGGCACCATATCACTTTGGATATTTTGTCCATATGTTAAACAGTGAAGGATATGATGCAGAAGTATTAAGTAATACAAACTTTGATGTTATCCATGAAGGAATGAAATATTCTCATAATGATATTTGTGTTCCAGCTATGCTTGTTATTGGACAATTCATTGATGCGATGAAAAACAGTGGATATGATATCCACAAAGTAGCACTGATCATCACTCAAACTGGTGGTGGCTGTCGAGCAAGTAATTACGTTTCTTTGATTCGCAAAGCATTCAAACAGGCAGGATATGAATTTATTCCAATCATCAGTGTCAATGCAGGAGGATTAGAAAAGAACCCTGGATTCAAAATAACCACATCAATTCTAACAAAACTGATTACTGGACTTGGTATGGGTGATATGATTATGCAATTATATAATGAGGTCGCTCCCTATGAAGTAAACAAAGGTGATACAGAACGTGCCTACCAAGAAATCAATGAAGAAATCAACAAGTATTTCTATTATCCACTGAGAAAAGTCTTTTATCATCCAAATAAGATATTCAAAAAAGTAGCAAAACGTTTTAGTGAAGTAGAAGTAGATCGTTCGATTCCGAAGCCTAAAGTTGGAATCGTGGGAGAAATATATGTAAAATATAGTCCTCTTGGAAACAATAACTTAGAACAAACTCTTCGTAATGAGGGATGTGAAGTTATCACTCCTAACATACTAGATTTCTTCCTATACACATTTGATAGTAGTGTCCATGACATAGATAAGTATGGAGGAAGAAAATGGGTTGCAATTGTGTATCGTCTTTTAATCCGTTTTATTGAGTACAGAAGAAACAAAATACGTAGAGTTGTTAAAAAATATGGCTTTAGAGACTTTACAAAATACTATGATTTGCGTAAAATGGCAAAAGGGTATATCAACAGAGCAATGCATGTTGGTGAAGGATGGCTTCTAACAGCAGAGATGGTCGAGTTAATTCATATGGGGGCACCAAACATTGTTTGTACACAGCCATTTGGATGTCTACCAAACCACATTGCTGGTAAAGGTATGCTCAAACGCATCAAAGAACAACATCCAGAAAGCAATATCGTAGCAATCGATTATGATACTAGCGCAACTGAGATCAATCAATTAAACAGAATCAAATTAATGATAAGCAATGCAAAACGTAATATGTAGAAATATTACGTTTTGTAATGTATAATAGAAATGGTGATTTTTATGGCAATTAAATATGAATTAATACATGAGTGTAAACAAACAGGAGCAAGATATGGTATTTTACATACTCCGCATGGGAGTTTTGAAACACCGATTTTTATGCCTGTAGGTACAAAAGCTACAGTAAAGACGCTTGAGAACAAAGAAATTGAAGAAGTAAGCGATGGATTGATCCTTGGAAATACATATCATCTGTGGCTACAACCTGGTGATGAAATTGTAAAAGACCAAGGTGGAATCAGAGGATTTATGAAATGGGACCATGCATTGTTAACAGACAGTGGTGGATTCCAAGTATTTTCTTTGTCTGCGATAAGAAAAATCACAGAAGAAGGCGTTACTTTCCGCCATCACAAATCAGGGGAGAAACTATTTATGAGTCCTGAAGATAGTATCCGCATCCAAAATAATCTTGGTGCAGATATCATTATGAGCTTCGATGAATGTCCTCCATTCGATAGTACTTATGATTATATGAAACAGTCTGTCGAGCGTACATTGCGTTGGGCCAAGAGAGGCTTGAATGCACATAAAAGACCTACTGACCAGGCACTATTTGGGATTGTTCAAGGCGGTCCATACGAAGACTTACGTAAAATGTGTGCTGAAGAGCTAATTAAAATGGATTTTCCTGGATACAGTATTGGTGGACTTAGTGTTGGTGAGAGCAAGGAAGAAATGTATAAGGTGCTTGACCACCTAAAAAATGTTATGCCAAAAGATAAACCTCTTTATTTAATGGGTGTTGGCACTCCAGATGACATCATTGAAGGTGTCATACGAGGAATTGATATGTTTGATTGTGTCAATCCTACAAGATTAGCAAGACATGGTAGTGCCATGACAAGTCTTGGACGCATCGCAATCAAGAATAAAACATTTGAATCTGACAAAAGTCCGCTAGACCCAAATTGTGACTGTAAAGTTTGTACTACATATACAAAAAGTTATCTAAGACACCTTTTCAAGGGAGAAGAAATGTTAGGACAAAGACTGGTAAGTTACCACAATTTATATTTCTTAAAAACATTGACTAAACAGATTCGAGAAGCAATAAAGACAGACAAATTAGGTGACTTTAAAAAAGAGTTTTTCGCCTCGTACTACAAAAAATAAGAAATTTCATATAATATATTCAACTTTTGACTAAACTTATGTTATAATTAATTAATAAATTAATTGGAGGTAGTTTTTATGTTTGAATCAATGGATACTTTTAACCAAAAGCCTACAATTAAAGTAATCGGTATTGGAGGCGGTGGTGGAAACGCCGTTAATAGAATGATCGAGAACGACGTACAAGGTGTCGATTTCGTAGCCATCAATACAGACGCACAAGTATTAAGACTTTCAAAAGCAGATACCCGTATCCAAATCGGTAAGTTACTGACAAGGGGATTGGGCGCGGGTGCCGATCCAGAAATTGGACGTAGAGCAGCGATTGAAAGTGAAGACGAAATACGTGAATTGTTAGCTGATACTGACATGGTATTTATCACTGCAGGTATGGGTGGTGGAACTGGTACAGGTGCTGCACCAGTAATCGCTAGTCTTGCAAGGGAATTAGGATGTTTAACCATCGGTATTGTTACAAAACCTTTTAGTTTTGAAGGACGTAGACGTGTTGCAACAGCGTTAGAGGGATTAGATGCCTTAAAGCCATATGTTGACACATTAATCGTTGTGCCAAATGATCGTTTACTTTATGTAGTGGATCGTTCCACAAGTATGTTAGAAGCATTTAGAGAAGCTGATAATGTACTAAGACAAGGTGTTCAAGGAATCGCAGAAATTATTACTGTACCTGGACTAATCAACGTAGACTTCGCGGATGTTAAAACTGTTATGAAAGATAAAGGGACTGCATTAATGGGTATTGGTGCTTCAAGTGGTGAAAACCGTGCAATTGAAGCAACTAGAAAAGCCATCCATTCCCCTCTTTTAGATGCCAACATTGACGGAGCAACAGATGCAATAGTAAACATTTCAAGTGGTGTAGATATAGCTTTATGGGAAGTAAACGAAGCAGTAGAATCGATTCAAAATGCGTCTTCTACTGAAATTAATATTATTTACGGTACAACGATTAACAAAGACATTCAAGATGAAGTTATCGTTACCGTAATTGCAGCAGGGTTTGATGAAAAGAAATCAGTATCTATGAGTGATATTGGGGTCGAATCATTTGAAGTGGATGAAGATGTTTCTTCAAAAGAAGATCAAACTCAACAAAAAAGAGGACTATTCGGTAAACGCAATAAGAAAAAAGTGGAAGAAGTTGTGGAAGAAATCGAAGAGCCAGATAAAACAGCCATTCCTTCATGGCTAAAATCAAGATTTAAATAAGCGCATCCACGCGCTTTTTTAATAGTGAGGTGTGAACAATATGAAGAAATATTATTGGATTGTTTATATAGGATTGATTCTTATCATTGTATTATCTTTGGTCGTATTTCCATCTATGTCTGATATGTTAGAAATGCTTTTGTATGCAACTGCAATCTTTTTAACTAGTGTGTTTCTCTACTCTACGAGGAAACGAAAATGATATTCTACACAGACAAAGTTAAGAAAAACGTCCCCAAAGACATTACAATCGTTGCAGCAACAAAATACTTTACTGCCGACCAAATGAGAGAGCTGTATCACACAGGAATTACTCATTTTGGAGAAAATAGAGTCGAACTCTTATTAGAGAAACAAGAAGCCCTAAAAGACTTACCTATTACATGGCATTTAATTGGAACCTTACAAACAAAGAAAACAAAAAAAATAATCAATCAAATCAATTATCTCCACAGTCTTGATACTATTAAATTAGCACAAGAAATTGACAAACGAAGAACATCTCCACTGAACTGCTTTGTACAAGTTAATATTAGTCACGAAGAAAGCAAACATGGTCTCGATGAAGAAAGCATTATCCCCTTCATCAAAGAAGTCTCGCAATACAAAAATATAAACATTATTGGTCTGATGGGAATGGCAGCTTATACAGATGATATCACAATCATCAATCAAGCATTCCAAAAGATCAATGATATCAAAGATACAATCAATCAAACATTACAATTAAACATCCAGGAATTAAGTATCGGCATGAGCAATGATTACTTACAAGCAATCAAATACAATGCAACATTCTTAAGACTTGGAAGTGTCTTATTTAGGAGTGAAAATTAATGGAAAAACAAAAAAAAGCAAGTGAACGTATTGAATTTATTTTAATGGAAGAAGAAATGGATGTATTAAAAGTATCTGATAAATTACTTTATGGTACACCAATTATGATTAACTTTGATGGCTATGATGAAATCGAAGCTAATAAGGTTATCACCTTCTTATCAGGTGTTACTTACGCGATTGATGGAGAAATAGAAGTGGTCCAACGCAAGGTATTTTTATTCGCATCTAAGGAAGACTATAAAGATGGCTCATTACGTAAATTCGTAAAGCAACATAAAGAATTATGAGTTCAGAAGTCGTATTCTTTTATGTATTATCACTACTATCTTTATACCAATACGCATTGTTCATCTACATTCTTTTAACATGGCTTCCATCAGTTCATGAAACGATGATTTTTAAGTTTTTTGAAACCCTGTCTGAACCTTTCTTTAGAGTATTTAGAGGATGGCTTCGTTTTGGTACATTAGACTTAACTCCGGTATTCGGACTAATCCTATATGGCTTATTACTAAACTTTGTAAGAGGAAACCTTCAGTGAAGTTTCTAGATAAAATCAAACATTACGATCACAACACCGTTACAAAGACGATGTTTTTAACACAGACTGAACAAAAACAATTACAAAATCAACTGAAATATACAGTTGATTTTTTGATTGATGGTGGCTATTCTAATTTTGAACGGGGACGTGCGTTTATCAATATGGACGTTTGTGATATCTCGTGCTACAAGATATCACCAACGAGTTCTTTTATCACTTTGACACATCAAAATATATTAGGTAGTTTACTCGCTTTAAACATCAAAAGAGAGACAATTGGAGATATCATTCCGGAACATTCTGTTTTCTATATAATAAGTGAACTGGATTCTTTTATCATTCAAGAGTTCACCTCAATTGGGAATTCACCAATTTTATTGGAAAAGATTGACGGAAAAAAGATTATTAGAAGCGTAGAGTTTGAAGAAAAAAAAGCATTTGTAGATAGTTTGCGGTTGGATTTAATTGTAAGCAAATTAGCCAATTGTTACCGAAAAGAAGCAGTTATATTAATAGAATCTGAACTGATCAAGGTAAATCAAGTAATTGTAACAAAAATTTCAAAGCCCTTGCAAGAAAACGATATTATTAGTATTCGGAAAAAAGGACGATTCAAGGTGATTGATACACAAAATACGTCAAGAAAAGGGAAAATTGTATTAATCTATGGAAAATTTGTGTAAAAACTGTTGAATTTACGAAATAATTCGTTATAATACAGTATAGATAAGACATAGAAGAGGACATGATTTATATTTCATTCTTTATACAGAGACCAAGTGTTGCTGAGAACTTGGAAAGAAGTATATAAATATATCACCTTGGAGTTGAATATTCGAATCAATTAGAATATTACGTATCTCTGCGTTAAAGAGTTGAGAGCTAGAGAAATCTAGAACTAAGGTGGTACCGCGGAAACTCTTTCGTCCTTATTTTTTAGGGCGATTTTTTTTATTTTATGGAGGTGATTGAATGAAGTGGATTATTTATTATATTTATTCAATGGTAATATTTGGAGTAGGATATTTAATACGATTTATTCTGTCCGCAATTCTAGGACTATTTATGGCTAGTCCAGATATGTTAAGTACGATATTAGCCATTATTATAACGTTTGGATTATCGATATGGTATATCGATTGGAATATGAAACGATAATGTTAGGAGAAAGAAAATGAGCGATTATAAAGACACATTATTAATGCCTAAGACCGAATTTAAAATGAGAGGGAACTTAGGACAAAATGAACCAAAGATGCAATTACTTTGGGATGAACAAGATTTATACAACAAGAGATTGGAAAAAAACAAAAACAACACACCTTTTGTACTTCATGATGGGCCACCGTACGCGAATGGAAACATTCATATCGGTCACGCTTTGAATAAAGTATTAAAGGATTTTGTAGTGCGTTATAAAAGTATGCAAGGATTCTATTCAAGATATGTTCCAGGTTGGGATACACATGGGCTTCCAATTGAAACAGCTCTTGTAAAAAACAAAAAAGTAAAAAGACATGAAATCCCGAAAGTTGAATTTAGAAAGTTATGTTACGAATACGCTATGGAACAAGTGGATAAACAACGTGAACAATTCAAACGCCTTGGAATTTTAGGGGAATGGGATAATCCATATATCACGTTGGAAGCAAAATACGAAGCAAGCCAAATGAGAGTGTTTGCTGATATGGTAGAAAAAGGATTAATCTTTAAAGGGAAAAAACCTGTGTTTTGGAGTCCTTCAAGTGAAACGGCACTTGCAGAGGCAGAAATAGAATATCACGATAAAAAAGATGCTTCAATTTATGTAGCTATGGATGCAGTAGATAAGAAAGACGTTGTCGATTTCGACTTTAAATATATCATCTGGACAACAACTCCATGGACAATTCCTGCTAACTTAGCAATCGCAGTGGGAGAGTTAATTGAATACGATTTTGTGAAAGTAAACAAAGATGTGATCTATTTGGTTGCAACTGAATTAGTTGCAGAATTAACGTCTATCTTTGAGTGGGAAGATGTTGAACTTATCAAACGTGTTCGTGGGAAAGAATTAGAATTTTTAACATACAAACATCCGTTATATGATAGAATCAGCCCGGTTGTATTAGGTCATCACGTAAGTGTTGATGGTGGTACAGGATTGGTTCATACTGCTCCTGGTCACGGGGAAGATGACTTCATGATTGGTCAAGCATATGGACTTGAAACATTCTGTCCTGTAGATGGCAAAGGAATCATGATGAAAGCATCTGGACCATATGAGGGTTTATTTATTGAAGATTGTAATAGAGCTGTTGTAAAAGATTTAGATGAAGATGGATCGTTGTTAAAATTGCAAATGATTACCCATAGTTACCCACACGATTGGAGAACCAAACAACCTGTCATCTTTAGAGCAACACCACAATGGTTTGCTTCAATTGAAACGTTAAAAGATGATATGCTTCAAGAAATTAAAAACGTTACTTGGTTCCCAAAATGGGGAGAAGTGCGTATGGAAAATATGGTAAAAGATAGAAAAGCTTGGTGTATCAGTAGACAACGTACATGGGGTGTACCAATTCCGGTATTCTATAACGAAGATAAAACTGAAATTCTTGATGGTGATGTCATCAGACACGTAGCTGATGTTTTCGCTGAACATGGAAGCAATGCTTGGTATGAAATGGATGCCAAAGACTTATTGCCAAAAGGATATACAAATCCTGCTTCACCAAATGGATTCTTTGAAAAAGAAACTGACATCTTAGATGTATGGTTTGATAGTGGAACAAGTCATCACGGTGGAATGACAGACTTTGGTCTAGCATACCCAAGTGATTTATACTTAGAAGGAAGCGATCAATATCGTGGCTGGTTTAATTCAAGTTTATCTACTGGAGTTGCATCAATGGGACAAAGTCCATATAAAACGTGTTTAACACACGGATTTGTATTAGATGGTGATGGACGTAAAATGAGTAAATCATTAGGAAATGTTATTGATCCATTGAAAATCATGAATCAAATGGGTGCTGATATCTTACGTTTATGGGTTGCTTCAGTGGATTATCAATCAGACGTTCGTATTAGTAATGATATGATGAAACAAGTATCTGAAAGTTACCGTAAAATCAGAAATACATTCCGTTTTATGTTAGGAAACTTAAATGATTTTAATCCAGATACTGATGCAGTACCATTTGAACAATTGAATGATGTTGATAAATATGTATCAATCAAATTAAACAATTTAGTGAAAGATTCTATTTATCGATATGATCACTTTGAGTTTGATGCAGTATATCGTGATATCACAAACTTTGTGACAAGAGAAATGAGTGCATTCTACTTAGATTTCATTAAAGATGTACTATACATTGAAAAAGAAAATGATCATAACAGAAGATCAATTCAAACTGTATTGTATGATGTAACTTTAACATTATTACAACTATTATCACCTATCCTTCCACACACAACAGACGAAGTCTATTCATTCTTACCTCATCATAAAGAGGAAAATATCTACTTAGAAAATATGCCAAAAGTAAGAGAATTAGGAAATGCTGAGTTTGAAGAAAAATGGAATCAATTCATGGTGGTTAGAGATAATGTATTAAAAGCGTTAGAAGAAGCAAGAAATGATAAAGTTATCGGAAAATCTTTTAATGCAAAATTAACATTGTATCCTGAAAACGAAATAAAAGAATTACTTGAAAGCATGGATGCGAACCTACAGCAAATCTTCATCGTTTCACAATTTGAAATGAAAGAAGGAAAAGGGAAATATGAATTTAATAATGTTTCTATCGATGTAGACGCAGCACAAGGGGAAACATGTGATAGATGTTGGCAAGTAGTAGAGCATACTGATGAAGGATTATGTCCTCGTTGTCAGTCAGTTGTAAAATAGTGTAACTTATACAAAAGGAGTGACAGTCACTCCTTTTTTTTGTATACTAATATGGAAGGAAGTGAGCAACATGAAAAAACTAATATTTTTAACAAGTTTATTAATGGTATTCACCTTATCAGGATGCCAAGAAAAGCCATTTGATTCAGATGTAGATGGATTTGAATATACAGAAAGTAATGAACTCGTATTCAACTTTGATACAGGAAGTGGAAAGACTGAGTTATTTAGGTTTGAATTTGATGAAGAATTGAAGATGTTTGTCAATGATGATAAAACAATTTATAACTTCAAGAACATTAATGATTATACAGTAGCATCGACTCAAATAGAAAAATTGATTACAATAGATTAAGTGTAAAATCTAAAACATGTCTTCATTGTAGAGTAGAGAAAAGAGATAATGCAGAATTATTATGCTATGCATACGTACAAAACCTTGAAGGCAAATTTTGTTTTGAAGAAATTTATCCCAACAAGTTTGAAGATGCTGTTTCATTTCTTCAA
>CAYSZV010000007.1:26432-39826 GCA_964435595.1 uncultured Candidatus Izemoplasmatales bacterium
ACAGTAGCATCGACTCAAATAGAGAAATTGATTACAATGTATGAAGATACCATTAAGTATCGTACTTATGTTCTTACCGATGTAGATGAAGTAATCAAATTAAGCGCAGGAGCTACAGAAGACGATTATAACTTAGTAGACGTTACTCATGATGGGGAAGTCGTTAGTGAAGATGCCTTTATTACAACCGAAAATGGGGTTTCAATGATTATTAGCTACACCAAATTTATAGTGGATGGTGCAGACCTTTATGTTCCTGCATATATTCAATTATTTGTTGATACAATTCATTTGGAAACATCATGGGAATATTTAGGATCAGATAACGAGTATAGTGATGACCCTATAAAAGTAATCACCTACCAATTGATCGTCGTACCATTACCTGCAAAGACTGGTGCGTTAAGTTCTTATGAAGAATTAGAAACGAGTGGAATAACGATTGATGCATTCTCAAGAGCTGTCAGTACTGGGGATACAATTGTTGGCACATGGATTCCTTGTAGTGATGGGGAATATGAGAACTGTATTTTTCCAATTAGTACAACTCTCGAAATCCAAGCTTATGAGACGACTAAAAATGATGTAATGATCTTCTATGAAGAAAATTTTGGAGCAAAATATAATGATGGAAACTTCACATTTTTCAATAATGGACAAGCATTTGTCTTATATGATATGGAAGAAGTACAAGTACGTGATGACAATGATGAAATCATCAACGTTGTCAATGCAAAAATCAGATTATATTAAAGAAGAAAAGAAAACAAGCATTGATGCTTGTTTTTTTGTATATAATTATATACAATATAGGAGTCGTATTTCTATAATTTGGTTAGATCAAATAAGTCCCCACAAATTGACTTTGCACGATAATTTGAGTAAAGGAGAAACAGAATGGAAAGAAAAATAGAATTCACACCGAAGAAGATTACATTCTATATTCTTGGATTCTTGATATTGGGACTTGGTGTAAATATTATGGCTAGAAGTGATTTGGGGCTTGGTGCATGGGATACTGTCACGTTCAACTTAAACTTACTTCTAAATGAATCAATAACAAAAGGAATGACATCTTGGATTATTTCATTGAGTATCATGGCATTTGTTGTGTTATACAATAAAAAATGGGTATTGCTATTTATGATTATTCCTGTCTTAATGGTAGGATTCTCAATCGACTTTTGGGATTTACTTGTATTTGGAAAAGACTACATGCCTGAACCGATTGTTGTTAGAGTATTATTTTATATCTTGGGAATTTTAATCATACCTCTTGGATTGGCGTCGATTGTTACAAGTCATTTTCCTGCATTTGTTTTTGATGAGTGGACCCTTGTAGTAATGGACATGTTTCAAACAAAATCAATTACAAAAGCAAGATTAGGTATTGAAATACTTGGAATATTAATGGGTATCTTGTTTGGTGTACTCGCAGGAGTAGGATTTGGGTACGTATCATATGGAAGTGTGATATTTGCTGTAACGTTGCCACCTACATTTAACTTTTTTGTAAGAAATTTAGGAAAATTGAATTCCCCATCTACTAAGAAAGAAGATGAGGTCACCAATGAATAATATGTCGTTTAAGGAACTAATTATGAGAGTATCATTTTATATAATAGGATTCTTTGCCATTTCATTTGGGGTTGTTTTTTGTCTTAGAAGTGGTATTGGACTCAGCACTTGGGATACACTACATTATGCATTACATAAATTAACGAATATTACAATTGGAACTGCAACAATTATTGTTGCTGGAATATTTACTGTTGCTGTTGTACTATTGAATAAAAACTTAAAATACGTCTTTATGGGGGTTCCAATTTTCGTAGTAGGATTTCTCATAGATGTTGTAAACTTACAATGGATGAAAGATTTTTCTGTATCTGTTTGGTACTTCCAAGTGCCGACATATATTGCTGGATTGTTGTTATTGCCACTTGGTGGAGCATTTTTAATCATCAGCACATTTCCAGCTGGAGTATTCGATGAGTTCACTCTTTCGATGATGAGAATATTTAAAACTAAGAACTTAATCAAAACTCGTGTTATAATAGAAGTACTCGCAGTCATAACTGCATTGATTTTAGGACTACTTGCCGGTATCGGACTTGGACAAATAAGTATAGGTACAATAATATTTAGCGTTTCCGTTGGAACCTTGCTGAAGTTCTATTTATCAACATTTGAAAGGATTGGATTATATGAAACTCAACAAAATGATTGATCACACCTATTTAAAAGCTGTCGGTACAAAAGACGACATTAGAAAATTAATTGAAGAAGCAATTGAGCACGATTTCAAAAGTGTTTGCGTCAACCCAACATGGGTAAAATATGCAGCAAAAAAATTGAAAGATTCAGATGTACTTGTTTGTACTGTTATTGGATTCCCTTTAGGGGCAAATACAACGGAGACAAAAGTATTCGAAACCCTGAATGCAATTAGTAAGGGTGCCGACGAAATCGATATGGTATTAAATATTGGTAAAGTCAAAGAAGGTAAATTTGCTTTTGTACAAGAAGAAGTACGAAGAGTAAAAAAAGCATGTAAGAAACTGACTTTAAAAGTTATTTTGGAAACATGTTACTTAACAAAAGAAGAAATTCGTCTTGCAAGTGAAGCATGCATCAAAGCGGGAGCTGACTTTGTGAAAACATCGACAGGCTTCGGAACAGGTGGAGCACTTGTAGAAGATGTAAAAATAATGAAGGAAGTAGCAAAAAACAAAGAAGTTAAAGCATCTGGTGGAGTACGTTCTGCTGAAGATGTAGAAAAAATGATTGAAGCAGGTGCAACAAGAATCGGTACAAGTAGCGGAGTAAAACTTGTCCAAGGACTCGTTGCAGATACTGACTATTAATAAAGGAGATTAACTATGCCTACACCACATATAGAAGCAAAAGAAGGCGTTATCGCAAAAACAGTATTGATGCCCGGAGATCCTCTTCGTGCCCAATATATCGCTGATAACTATTTAGAGAACGTAGTACAATTTAACAATGTAAGAAACATGTTTGGCTTCACAGGAACATACAAAGGAAAAACAATTTCTGTAATGGGTAGTGGAATGGGAATGCCAAGTATTGGTATTTATTCATTCGAACTATATAAATTCTATGGAGTAGAAAACATTGTACGTATCGGTAGCTGTGGAGCATACACAGCTGACTTAGAATTATATGATGTATTACTTGTAGATAGTGCTTGGAGTGAATCTAGTTATGCAACGACACAAGCTGGTCTTTCAAAACGAGTAGAGTATACTTATCCAGACAAAGAATTGAACAAGAAGATTATGTCAGTTGCAAAGGATCTTAACATTCATGTTACACAAGGATGTATTCATTCTTCAGATGTATTTTATCGTGAAAACTTTGAAGAATACATCGCAATCAACAAAGAAAAAGGAGCAATCGCAGTCGAAATGGAAAGTTTCGCATTGTTCCATAATGCCAAAGTACTTGGGAAAAAAGCTGCTTGTTTATTAACAGTTTCAGATAATTTAGTTACCAAAGAAGAAACCTCTTCAGAAGAACGACAAAATGCATTTACCAAAATGATGGAAGTTGCATTAGGATTAGCTGAATAAAAATAAAAAAAGTGCAAACGCACTTTTTTAATAGGTGATAGAATGACAAAAACAATTACAACACCATCATATACATTGAATATGATGAGAACAGACAAATTCAAGTCAACGAGAATCCATATATCATTTGGATCTTCTTTTGATGAGTCGACAGTTACGACGAGGGCATTACTTCCTTATATGATGAAAGCAGTAGCGAAACAATACCCACATAGATCAGATATGATTTTATACTTGGAATCTCTATATTCAGCGTACTTTACTGGAAGTGTTGAACGTATTGGTGAATCACATTTGGTATTTTTTGATATGTCAATGATTGACGATCATTACACATTAGAACAAGAAAACTTATTAGAGAAATCATTTCAATTTATCAATGAAGTACTTTTTAATCCGTTGTTTGATTCTTCTGTGTTTGAAGAAGAAAAACGATTGTTAGAAGAATATTTTCAAAGTGTATATTCTAATAAATTTGCCTATGCAGTAAAATTATTGAATGAAACTATGTTTGAAAAAGAATCGTTTAAAATAACAAGTTTGGGTAAAGAAGAAGATATTCCATCTATTTCATTAGATGATGTGATCAATCAGTACAGTGAAATGATACAAACCGATAACATCACAATCACTGTAGTTGGTGATATCGATTTTTCCGATATTGAAAATCTTGTAAAACAATATCTTCCATTTGAACCCAGAGACAATCAACTAAACTATCTAGACTACGAAACAAAAGAAGTTACTGAAGTTATTCAAAAAGTGGTGACGCAAGATATTACACAAGCTAAATTCTCATTTGGCTATCGCTTACCCGTATATTATGATACTGAATTATACAATGCTGCACTTGTCTTTAATACTTTATTTGGCGCAACCGCAGAAGCAATGCTTCACATGCGTATCAGAGAAGAACTAGGACTATGTTACTACATTGGAAGTAACTACAGTTCTCATAAAGGTGTCTTATTTGTTCATGCAGGAATAGATCCTAGTAAAAAAGATACCGTACTTCAAGAAACTTCAGATATCATAAATAAAATTATAGCTATGGATTATGATGATTCTTTACTGGATATCGCAAAGAAATCAAATATAGCTGGAATCATTGAATCAAAAGATTCTAATTCAAGTTTGGCAATCCGTATTGAACGTATGTCTTTTTATGGAAAACAGGTGGACTTCGAACAAAAAATCGATGAAATTAATAAAGTAACGAAAGAACAAGTAAGTAAAGTAGCTTCATTGTTAATACTTGATACGACGATGTTATTGAGAGGTGAAAAATAATGAAGAAATTATATTATCCAAGAATTAAAGAGACGTTATACCATGATACTTGTAACAATGGACTTCAAGTATTCTTATTACAAAAACAAGGATTTTCTAAAACATATGCTACACTTTCTACCACGCTTGGTGGAATGAATGAACGTGTATTAAAAGATGGAAAGGAAATACCATTACCTCAGGGAATTGCTCATTTCTTAGAACATAAACTATTTGAACAAAACGGAAAAGATGTGTCTATTGATTTTGCAAAAAACCAAGCCAAAGTTAACGCATTTACCCAAAATGATAAAACAACATATTTGTTCACCGCAACAGACAATATACTTGAAAATATTGATTTATTATTGCAGTTTGTCCTTCATCCTAAATTCACAGAAGAAGGAATCAAAAAAGAAGTAGATATCATAACCCAGGAAATTAATATGTACTTGGATAATCCTCATGCAAAAATATATCATAAGTTAATGAATATGATGTATCAAGATCATCCAGCTTCTATTGAGATATTAGGAAAAGTCGAGACAATTTCTACACTAGACAAAGAAACGTTAGAAATTGCTCATGAAGCTTTTTACAATCCTTCTAATATGATTCTATTTATCGCTGGAAATGTAGATATCGAAGAAACAATGAAGTTCATTAAGCAATCACAATCAAACAAAAATACAATCAATCCGTATACATTGCCTGAATTTGTTGAGGAATATGAAAAAACGAATGATATTCTGTCTGAAATTGAAGCAGACATTTCCGTTCCTCAATTACTAATGGGAATCAAACTTCCGATATATCATAGAAAAGACCTTGTGAAGCACGATTTAATATTAGGGATGCTTGTAGATGTATTATTTGGGAGATCATCTGATTTTTATCAAACTCTGTTATCGAAAGAACTAATCAATGAATCGTTTAGTAAAGAGGCAACACTCAATCCTTGCCATTCATATATTTTAATTGGTGGAGAAACAAAGTATCCAGGCTTATTACGAGACGAAATCAAAAAACACCTGCAAAATGCAAGTGCCATCTCGATTAGCGAAGAACGTTTCGAACAAATGAAAAGACGATTTGTTGGTAGTTTTGTTCAAGCGTTCAACTATATTGAATTCATCGCAAATAATTTCTCGAAATATCATTTTTTAGGACATAGTCTTTTTGAAATGTTAGAGTTATACCAAGATATTACAATTGATGATATTTATCAGATGAGTAAAGAATTAGAAAAAGAAGAGTATTATGCTTCTGTCATTATGAATCCATCAAAAAAGAGTGCTTAGGCACTCTTTTTAATATACTCTAGTATCCAATCTCCAATCGTTTTGTATGTTGATTGACGATCACGCTCATTGATAATTTCATGTCTTGATCCGTTTACAACAGAAAATCTTACATTACTATATCCAGCGTTTTGGTATAGTTTATATAATCTTTGCACAGTAAATCCATATTCACCCATCGCATCATACTCACCACTTATAAATAATGTTGCAGTAGAAGAAGCACCTTCTTTGATTGCATCTTTATTTTGCACTTTTTTAATAAACTGTAATACATCTCTTTGAGCAGCAACAGTAAATGGTCTATTACATAATTCATCACAATTTATTTCTTTGACTTTTTCTTTGTCCGATGAAATCCAATCTTGACGACGATTAATCAATCCATTTTTCATCATGCTTTTAGGTGCACTATCTAATAATTCTGTTACAACTTTACTAATATGCAATGGACCCTTGAATAATTTTACAATATTTGTTACGAATAACGCATAATATAGTTTATGTACAGGTATCCATCCAGTACCGCTAAAACAAGCCATATAGTAGCTCGTAGGATGTGCCATCAAGTTATATCTTCCGATAAAAGATCCCATTGAATGAGCGAACATTACAATTGGTACTTTCGGACATTTCTCCTCAATATATTCTCTTACTGCATCTACTCCAGCAGATAATTGTTCGATACCATCTTTGTCACCAAAATGAGAGTAGTCTTTGTCAGATGTTTTTCCATGACCTAATAAGTCGTTTCCAATTACAACAATTCCTATGGTATTTAAATATTCAGCGAACTCTTTGTATCTACCAACGTGTTCCCCTTTTCCGTGAATAACTTGTACAACCGCTGTTGCTTTTGTCTTTTCAATACCTTTTGGTGTCCAAATTTTCACATTCAAATCATTTTCAAACTTGTCTTTTAACCTAAATTCTTTCTCCATATTGCTCCCACCTCACCTTAAATACAATTATATCATAATTTCTGAAAGAACTCATTTAAAAACATTCAAAAATTTGGTAAAATATAGCAAGATAGAGGTGATAATTTGAAAAAGTACATTTTAGCAATAGATCAAGGTACAACATCAACAAGAGCAATACTATTCAATAAAAAAGGGAAAATTGTAAGTAGTAGCCAGAAAGAATTGAATATGATTTATGACAAGCCAGATTATGTTGAACAAGACCCTACAGAAATCTGGATGAGTGTTTTATCAACAATGGCACAATGTTTAATCACTGCGGAAATCCTTCCTGAGGAAGTAGCGAGTATTGGGATTACCAATCAACGTGAAACCACTGTTTTATGGAACAAGAAAACAGGAGTACCTGTTTATAAAGCAATCGTATGGCAATCAAAACAATCTAATTCAATTTGTGAACACCTAATCAAACAAGGACACGATGATACGTTTAGACAGAAAACAGGATTATTAATCGACCCATATTTTTCTGGTACCAAAATTAAATGGGCAATTGATAATGTCCCTGGTATCAAAGAATTAATGGAAGAAGACAATCTATCTTTTGGTACGATTGATAGTTGGATTATCTATAAGTTATCTGGAAACAAAGTGCATAAAACAGATTATACAAATGCATCAAGAACATTGATGTATAATATCTTTGATCAAAAATGGGATCAAGAATTGTTAGATATTCTAGGTGTAAAATCTAGTATCTTACCAGAGGTACATGATAGCAATCATGTCTTTGGAATGACTTCTAGAAATACATTCTTTGGATATGAGATACCAATTGCTGGTGTCTTAGGGGATCAACAAGCTGCTTTATTTGGACAAACTTGTTTTACTCCAGGAGATATTAAAAACACCTATGGAACTGGATGTTTCATGTTAATGAATACCGGAAGCAAAAACACAATTAGTCAAAATGGTCTTTTAACAACCATAGGATATGCAATTGATGGAAAGATTACCTATGCCTTAGAAGGTAGTGTCTTTGTTGCGGGTAGTGCAATTCAGTGGCTGAGAGATCAATTAGAGTTTTTCCCTGAAGCAAAAGAATCTGAAAAACTTGCGATTGACGCAAAAGAAAATTATGGAGTTGTTGTTGTGCCTGCCTTTGCTGGTCTAGGAACTCCCTATTGGGATTCTGAAGCCAAAGGTGCAATCTTTGGCTTAACAAGAGCAACAAATAAAAACCATATAACAAGAGCAACATTAGAAAGTCTTGCATACCAAACGAAAGATATTGTAGATTGTATGGCAAAAGATAGTGGTATTTCACCAGCATCACTTAAAGTCGATGGAGGAGCTGCCATGAATAATTTCTTAATGCAATTCCAAAGTGATATCTTGGATATTGAAATCATCAGACCAAAAGTAGCCGAATCTACAGCGTTAGGAGCAGCCTTTATAAGTGGTCTTGCAGTGTCATTCTATAAGAATTTAGATGAAATCAAGCAAATCGTTCAACGAGATCAATCGTTCTATCCAAAAATGGATAAGGATGTACGTGACAAACTATATCACAGATGGCAAGTAGCAATTGATGCAACAAGAAAATTTAAATAGACAAATATGTCATATTTTAAACCACATATGCCTTTTAAAAAAATCGTATTTGTTGTATAATTTAGAAAGGTGATAATATGAAAAAACAATTGAAAGCATTTAACAACGAAAAGGTCAATGCTGAAAAGAAAATAAAAATAGGTGGCGTTGTTGCAATTGCAGGAGCAGCTATCTTTGTATTATTAGGAATGTCAGGAGTTTCAGCAATTGGATTTGTTGGATTACCAATGCTTGTATTTGGAGTAATTTACCTTGGATTAGGATCTGCTGCATTCGCTAAACTTAGCCAACGATTTAAAACTGAAGTCTTAACTGATTTAATCGCATCATTTGTTGATGATGGGAAATTCATTCCGGAACAAGGACTTTCCTTGGATACGATTTATGCAACTGAATTCTTGCAACGTGCAGACCGTCATCATACTGAAGATTATCTAAGTGGTAGTATCGATGGGGTTCGTTTTGAATCATCAGATGTTAAACTAGAAGAAAAGCATGTCGAACATACTAAAAACGGAACCAGAACCTATTATGAAACATATTTTCTGGGAAGAATTTTTGTATTTGACTTCAATAAATCATTTGATGGCTATTTACAAGTATTGGAACGAGGAAGACCAGTTTCAAAAAGAAAATTTAATAAAGTAAAACTAGAAAGTATTCAATTCAATAAGAAGTTTAAAACATATACAACAAATGATCATTCTGCATTTTATGTTTTAACACCACACTTTATGGAAGCATTAATGACATTCGAACAAAATAACAAAGGAAACATCTCATTTAGTTTCATTGATACACGTCTATATATTGGTATCAATAACTTTAGAGACACATTTGAATTGAAAATGTTTAAGGAATTGAATATGGCAACATTTAAAGAGTTTGAAAGAGAACTAGGTGTAGTAAAAGAAGTAATTTCAGAATTGAAACTGAATAGAAACATATATAAATAGGAGGAGACATTATGCCAGAAGTTGTAATTGTATTATTAGTATTATTAGGAATTGCCTTTATTATCGCAATATGGTTCATTGGAGTAATGAATGGATTACGTCAATTAGAGGTTAAAGTAAATGAAGCAGAAAGTGGAATTGATGTTGCGTTAGAAAAACGTTTCGACATGTTGACAAAATTAGTAGCGACTACTAAAGGATATGCTAAACATGAAAGTGAAACATTAGAAAATGTAACAAAATGGAGAGCTGGACTTCCAAAACAAATGACAATGGAAGACAAACAAAAATTCATGGGACAAATGGATGCAATCCAAACTGGAATCAATGTTCAAATTGAAGCCTACCCAGAATTAAAAGCAGACAAATTATTCTTAGACTTACAACACTCTATCAGAGATGTTGAAGAACACTTACAAGCAGCTAGAAGATTGTATAACTCAAATGTATCAACAATCAATAGTAAAATCGTTACATTCCCAACAAGCGTTATCGCTGGTATGGTAAACGTATCGAAAAAAGAATTCTTCGAAGCAGACGTAAACAAACGTTCTGACGTAGAAATTACATTTTAAGACTTTCTTATGAAAGTCTTTTTTTTACATATTTTTACCAATTATAGAAAAAACTTTTTTTAAGTCCTGATTTTATTTGATTGAAATAACCAATACATTATGATTATATAAAAACATCTATATTAAGCTATAAAATATGTATTTTGTGCGTTTCGTATAACTACAATCCTTCTCTATAATAGTGTGTAAAGGAGGAATATTATGTTAAATCAAGTCATTTTAGTGGGTCGTCTAGTCTATGATCCTGAATTAAGAAAGTTAGAAGATGGTACCAGTGTAACGACGATTACATTGGCCATTACAAGAGGCTACAAGAATGCCCAAACAGGTGAGTATGATACAGATTTCTTACGATGTACGTTGTGGCGAGGAATTGCGGAGAATACTGTTGAATATTGTAAAAAAGGCTCAACTGTAGGTGTAAAAGCAAGACTCCAACAAAGAAGTCATGAATGTAGTGATGGAAAGATGTTCAACTATCCAGAAATTATTGCAGACAAAATTACATTTATTAATAGTAAAAAAGAGTAAAGTGTGAAAACACTTTTTCTTTTTATATTGTGAATATCGTTTCTTTAAAGCTGTTTTTTTGCTATAATAAAATCTAGAGAAGTTCAGGTGATAGTATGTGGAAATGGCTGAAGGAAAATATCTTTGTAAAAGAGATGTTTATTTATATTGTAATTGCGACCATAATCTTCTACATCCCAGCATGGGGTGCAGTTATTTCTGGCTATCTTTTTAATGAACCAGGATTCTATATATTCGCTGGGAGTTATGTCGCTGTATGGGCAGGTCCATTTACTCCTACAATACCAGCCATACTGGGTATAGCAGTTGGACTTAAGACAGTATTAAAACAAATTACAAAAGGACGTGATGACGATGAAACAGTATAAAGAATTACTAGAACATATCCTTCAAAATGGAGACAAAAAAGAAGATCGTACCGGGACAGGAACAATCTCTACTTTTGGCTATCAAATGCGTTTTGATTTAAATCAAGGCTTTCCTTTGTTAACGACAAAAAAAGTACATCTAAAAAGTATCATCCATGAATTATTGTGGTTCATAGACGGTAGTACCAATATAAAATATCTTGTAGACAATGGGGTACGTATTTGGAACGAATGGCCATATCAAATATTTAAAAAAAGCGATGACTATAATGGGGAATCCATGAAAGATTTCGTTGAGAAAATCAAAACAGATGATGCCTTCGCAAAAAAATATGGAGAACTTGGGCCAGTTTATGGTAGACAGTGGAGACACTTTGAAGGACCAGATGGAAAATATGTCGATCAACTAGCTCAAGTGATTGAAGAAATTAAAACAAACCCTTCAAGTCGACGTCTCATTGTCAATTCTTGGAATGCGCCACTTGTTCCTGAAATGGCTTTACCACCTTGTCATATGATGTTTCATTTTTATGTTCGAAACAATAAACTAAGTTGTCAATTGTATCAAAGAAGTGCTGATACATTTTTAGGAATACCATTCAACATTGCGAGTTATGCATTGCTAACAATGATGGTTGCTCAAGTATGTAATCTTGGATTAGGTGATTTTGTACATACAATTGGGGATGCACATATCTATTTGGATCATCTAGAGCAAGTAAAATTACAATTATCAAGAGATTGTAGACCATTACCAACAATGAAAATAAACCCCGATATAAAAGATATCAATCATTTCAAATATAGTGACTTCACCTTAGAAAATTATAATCCTCATCCACTTATTAAAGGGAAGGTAAGTGTATAATGGTTAACTTAATTGTCGCAATTGGACCAAATAATCTAATTGGCAAAGACAACCTTCTTCCTTGGCACTACAAAGAGGATATGAAATATTTCAAAGAAATAACAATGGGTAAGAAAGTCATTATGGGTGAGTTAACATTTAAAAGTATTTTATCTTATATCAACAAACCACTACCAGGAAGAACAAGCGTGATTGCAACATTAACCGACTACACATATCCTGGAGTAGAAGTAACAAATGATATCATTTCTTATTTAAAAAACTTCCCAAAAGAAGAGGAAATTTTTATCATTGGTGGTAAAATTATTTATGACATTACCCTTGATATCGCAGATCGTTTGTATATTACACATGTCAACAAAGAATACGAAGGAAATGTATATTTTAAAGAGATAGACTATGATAAATATAATGTTATTAGTAAGAAGGATAGTGGAGACTTAACATTTTCTATCTATGAAAGGAAGTAATTCTATGTTAATTGCAGTATTTTATGTTTTACTGTGTAGTTTCTTTGTTTTATTTGGATGGCTTTTCGGATTAGACCAAGCTAACTTTGCAAGTGTTTGGACATATCTATTGCTTTTAGTAGATTTCCTTTTGTCATATGTCTCAGCATTTGTGGGTGTTCTCGGAATTACTAGTATTTTAGGTGAATTTAGAAAAGGAAAACCATTTGATAATAAATTTAATCACTATTTCGCTCAATCATTACTCCGTCTAGCCTTACATTTAGCAAGAATCAAGACAGTAGTGACAGGAATAGAGAACATACCTGAAGATAATAAGTTCATTTTTGTATGTAATCATCAAGAAAATTATGATATTCCAGTATTATCTCCAATATTTAAAGGGCACCCTATGTGTTTCATTGCAAAGGAAGCTTTATTTACAACACCAATTATTGGAAAATGGATTGATCTTCTAGGAAATGTTCCAATCGGTAAAAATGCCGATAGAGATGCTGCCAAATCTATAATAAATGGAATCAAACGTCATAAAGAAGGTATTCCATTTGGAATTTTTCCAGAAGGTATGAGAGCAAAAAGTAATGAAATGATTGAGTTTAAACCAGGTGCCTTTAAACTGGCAATGAAGCCCAAATCAGACATCTTAATTGGTACCATATATGATATGAGCAAAGTGTTTAAAAGTATTCCTTGGAAACGATATGTAGTGAGAGTTCATTTCCACCCCCTACTACCATATGAAGAATACAAAGAGTTAAATTCACAAGAAATTAGTACCAAAGTCAAAGCAATTATTCAATCAAAATTAGATGAATTCAATCAAAAAAGTCGTCAAGTTTAACTTGAAGACTTTTTTTCTTTAAAATGTTACTTTAGTTAATTGTTCAGAAAAGGTGAATAATTGCTTTGCGATCACTTGATTG
>CAYSZV010000007.1:39836-41207 GCA_964435595.1 uncultured Candidatus Izemoplasmatales bacterium
GATCTAAAGTTAATATCTTTCAGATAGATGATCATCTTGTTCCAACTGGTGATGAAGAAGCAGGACGCGTTTTGGAAGAAAAATTCAAAAAAGAGGTTGTTTTTCAAAACAACCTCTTTTTAGAATATTAAATTAATTAAAGCTTATTATGTTTGTATAGCTGTAATGTAATCTAATATTACTTTAGTTAATTGTTCAGAAATGGTGAATAATTGCTTTGCGATCACTTGATTGTAAGAACGTTTATTCGATTTTACTTTCTTTGGATATCCACCAAATTCTAACAATCCTCTAGGACCATAGTATTCCCCACTAGCTAATTGTTCATCAAATAGAGCTCGCAATGTTGGTAATGCACCTTTCCAAGGCTTTTGTCCAAATACAAGGTTTCCTACATTCGTGATGCCTGAATGTCGTTGTAAGTCAGTTGCTGTCCATCCTGGATGTGCTGCATTCACTTTGATATCTAAATTTCTAGATTGAATGAGACGATTTAGCTCATATGTGAAATAAAGATTGGCTAGTTTACTATCTCCATATGCACTCATTTTCTTATACTTTCTTTTGGTCCAATTGATATCATCAAAGTTAATATTTCCTGCTCGATGGACCATGCTAGATACAGAAGCAATTCTAGAATCTGCTGTTTTTGATAAGATAGGAAATAAAAGCCCAGTTAAAGCATAATGACCAAAATGATTGGTACCCATTTGAATGTCAAATCCATCTTTAGTTTGACTATACGGAGGCATCATGACTCCTGCGTTATTCACTAAAAAGTGAAGAGCTGTAAATTCTTTTTTGAACTCATTCACAAAAGAATGAACAGATTGTAAATCAGATAAGTCTAATTTCATGACATGAATGATTGCATTTGGTTCAACTTGTAAGAATTCTTGCTTGACAGTTTCCCCTTTTGCGATATTTCTTACTGCCATAATCGTAATTGCATTTTTTGAAGCAAAGACTTTGGCTGTTTGTTTCCCTATCCCGGATGTAGATCCAGTAATTATGGCAATCTTCCCTGTTAAGTCTGGTATATTTGATATAGTCCATTTACTCATATGTAGTCCCCCTAAATTAATTATCTCTACACACATTTTACATCTTAAATGTAGTATTGTTAAGTAATATCCAATAATTTTATATCCTTTGATAATTTCCATATTTTGTATTGATTAGAAATAATATCAAAAGTCAGTTTGTTCATACAGTAATTGTGGTATAATAAAGTGTTAAAATAGGAGTGATATATATGAGAATGGTCGATTTAATCGAGAAAAAAAGAGATGGATTTGAACTATCAAAAGAAGAAATTAATTTCATTATTAATGGATATGTTAAAAAAGACATACCTGATTACCAAATGAG
>CAYSZV010000007.1:41217-64581 GCA_964435595.1 uncultured Candidatus Izemoplasmatales bacterium
ATTTTAAAGGTATGAGTTCAGATGAAGCAACTGCACTAACAGAGGCGATGCTTTATAGTGGAGATGTGATTGATTTATCAAGTATTGATGGAATCAAAGTAGACAAGCATTCAACCGGTGGTGTTGGTGATAAAACAACGCTTGTGTTAGCTCCTTTGGTTGCCAGTGTTGGTTGTAAAGTTGCGAAACTATCAGGGCGTGGTCTTGGACATACTGGTGGGACTCTAGATAAGTTAGAAAGTATCGATGGGCTTAGTATTAATATTGAAATCGATGACTTTATCAAACAAGTAAATGATATCGGATTAGCAGTTGCTGGACAAACAGCAAATTTAACTCCAGCAGACAAACTGCTTTATGCATTACGTGATGTAACTGCAACTGTACCAAGTATTCCATTAATTGCATCAAGTATTATGTCGAAAAAACTAGCTAGTGGTAGTGATGTAATTGTTCTAGATGTAAAAATTGGTGATGGTGCATTTATGAAGACATTGGATGATGCGAGAAAGTTATCAAAAGTAATGGTTTCTATCGGAGAAAACATGGGCAAAAAAGTAGTTGCTTTTATTACTGATATGGGACAACCTTTGGGACATACAGTAGGAAACAGATTAGAAGTTGTTGAAGCCTTAGAAACATTGACTGGAAATGGACCGGAAGATTTAACTGAACTTTGCTTGGAAATTGGTAGTTATATGGCATTTAGTGCTGGAATAACTGAGACATTAGAAGAATCAAGAGCATTATTAGAAGAAAACATTAAAAACGGGAAAGCACATGATAAACAAATGGAATTTATCAAAGCCCAAGGTGGAATTCTTCCAGACCTCGATAAATTTATTACTGTCAAAGAAAAAATAGACGTTATATCAACTGAATCTGGATACGTTGAAGATATCAATGCACTTGCTATTGGTCTTGCTGCAATGAAATTAGGTGCAGGACGCGCTACCAAAGAAGATGATATTGATCCGGATGTAGGAATTATCGTTCATAAAAAAGTTGGAGATCAAGTAGAAAAAGGAGAAGCACTGGCTACTTTATACAATAATTTAGATGAAATAAAAGAGATTTACAATGAAGTTCAATATGCCTTTAAACTATGTAAAGAAGCCGTTGAAAAGAAACCAATTATCTTTGAAATCATAACAAAAAAAGACCTTTAGAAATTTATTGGTCTTTTTGTTTTGAAGTTCAAACTAAAAGGTGTATACTATTATTATAGGAGGTATCTATATGGAAGAGCAATCTATGAAATTTTTAAAATATGAAAAACTATTTCATCGAATTCAAGTAACAATTTTTCTTACTTCTATAGGTATTTACTTACTATTTTTAGCAATCATTGAGAGCTTGGGAGCATTCGTTGATGTCCTCGTTAGTGTGATGTTAGTTGGAATTATCGTATCTGCTATTACATTCATCCTCTCAGTGTTACGAATCTTAAAATACATTTTTAAACATAGGTCAGTTTTAGGCGCAACAATTTGGCGCAGTTTCCTCAACCTAATTCTCTCTCCTCTATCAATTATTATATTTTACATACTAATTTTTATAACTGCAGCGACTAGCTGTGCCTATGGTGGGTAATTAAAAACGCAGAAAATCTGCGTTTTTTATATACTAATATTCAATAGTTCAAATAGGAATAGTACCAAAATAAATAGGTAGTTGGCTGTAATTCCACTAACCAATCCACCAATTGTATGTGATACAATCGCTTGTGTTGTAAGTCCTCTTGATTTTACTGCATCCATCATCCCAACGTGTGTCGATAAATATCCGCTCCATGTGGTTCCAATCGCAGTAAATACAGCAATATCTTTAATTGTAACATATCCATTTTCAATAAATTCAGGTACAATCCCAATCGCAGCCCCAGCACTTCCTAATGAAATCAAAGGGAAGGCGATTGCCTCAGGAGAAGTGAATCCAAACAATGGTCGAAAGATAAACATCAAGTGTTCACCGATTAAAGGTAAATATCCAATTCCTTCTTTGGCAGCACCCGAGTAAGGTAATAAGTTGCCTGTAATGGAATCGACTGGTTGTCCATTTGTAAACATGATAATAAATGTTGAAATAATCAAAATACCTGGAATGATTTGAAGTCCGATATCAACCCCGTTTTTCCCTCCATCAAGAGCACTTTCTAAAAAGCGATTGACAAAAGTACCTTCTCTTGCATCTCGCAAGAATTCATCTCCTTCAATCCTTTTAATTGGATTATCATTTGATGGTATACTAAAGTGTTTTTTTGAAAAATGTGTCAACAAACGTACACTTACAATACTTCCAATAATACTTGCAATTACTCCAACACCAGTAGCGACAAAGAAATTACCAAGTGATGCATATTCATTGTTCAAACTGATAAAAAAGATTGCAATCACAAGTCCCATCCCGAAACTAGTACCTAGATTCACAAGAACTGGAATTTGATACCCCTTAAATTGCTTTCTAAACTCTTTTTCTTTATATAAGCTAATCACGGCAGGGTTATCAGATAAATACGCACTAATCGCTCCAATTCCGGCTACTCCAGGCAATTTGTATATCAAACGAACCACAGGGCCAAAGACAATATTCAATAATGCAACAATTCCGAATTCAGCAAATATACCAGCCATTGCACCTGTCAATACAGCAACACCCATAATCCAGAATGCAACTTCAGTTAGTAAGAAGAAACTGGTATTGATCATAGTGTTCAAGAAATTGGCTACGCCCATCTCTAATGAGAATAATAAAAACCCTCCTAAGAAGAGTATTAGTAAGACATAAGTCTCGGTTGTGATAGGATTCTTTTTCATTTTTTTACCTCGTAAATAATATATTCCAAAAGAATTATAGTTTATTACAATTAATAAAACAACTCTTTTTTATTTTTTTTTGAACACGCTTACAACATCTTACTTTAGCGCTTAAAAGTAAATTTAATTCTTATATATAAAAACTTACATTATACTTGATAAAAAAATTACTCTATACTATAATTAAATTGCACTTATATCGGGGGAGCTGAGAGAACTTGGCTGAGAGTATTCTTGTTACTAGAATAGACCGTACCTGATCTGGATAATGCCAGCGTAGGATAAATATCTTTAGATATTATTTGTCCTTGATAAAGGGCAAATATTTTATTTAAGGAGACTTGTATGAATAGAACAAGAGTTTTAGTTGAAGTTGCTATTTTAGTAGCAATGGCATTTGTGTTAGAATTTACCTTTAGTTTTCTACCAAAGATGCCACAAGGTGGGCGTGTTGGAATTAGCATGTTACCACTTGTTGTGATTGCATGGAGACATGGAGTCGTTCAAGGTTGGATAGGTGGAATTGTATTTGGTCTTCTAAATCTAATGCTTGATGGTGTATTGTATCACTGGGGATCGTTTTTCCTCGATTATACTGTTGCGTTTGGGCTTGTGGGAATGACTGGATTCTTTAGACCAATGTTTAAAGATAATGTTGTAGTTTTCAGTTTAGCGATTATTGTAGCTTATATATTACGTTTTGTTAGTACAGTATTGAGTGGTGTTTTATTATTTGGTGAATATGCTCCCGCTGGAGAAAGTGTTTGGGTATACTCAATCGTTTACAATACTACATATTTGCTACCAGCATTAATATTAACGACAATTGTTGGAATTCCGATTTATTATGTACTAAAAAGCATTGATAGCGACAGTGTAAAAGAAATCTATTAAAGAGCGAAATATTCGCTCTTTTTTTTGCGAAACGGATATTTCCTTTGATTTGTCCTTTATCATAGTATAAATATGTAATATAATAGTATTAGTAATAAAGGAGATGATAATTTTGAAAGTATTATTTGTTGGTGGAGAAGCAAGTCCCTTTTCAAAAACAGGTGGATTAGGTGACGTGTTAGGATCATTACCAAAAGCATTGGTGCAAGAAGGGATTGATGCGAGAGTAGTTGTTCCAAAACACAAAATTACAAAAGACAAGTTTCAAAAGGAAATGGAATTCTTAACTAGTTACCGTGTGCAAGTTGCGTACAAAGAAGAATATGCCGGAATTGAAACAATGGTATATGAAGGGGTTACCTTCTATTTCATCGATAATGAGTATTATTTCGGCTATAGAGATACATTGTATGGGCATTATGATGATGGAGAACGTTACGGATTTTTCAATGATGCAGTCTTAAAAATGCTAGAAGCGATTGATTTTTATCCCGATGTATTACACCTCAATGACTGGCAAACAGGACTCATTCCATTGATGCTTCGTCAAAATTATGCACAAAAGAAGGAATATCAAAACATAAAAACAATATTTACGATTCATAATATCGCTTATCAAGGTGTCTTCAGTAAAGATTTGTTAGAATACTTGAATGTCTCTTATGAAAATGATTTAGAATTTGCTAATAGTATCAATTTCTTAAAAACTGGAATCCAGACATCAGATTTCATTTCAACCGTATCTGAAACATATGCAAATGAAATTCTATATGATTATTTCAGTTTCCGTATGAATACAGTCTTAGAAACAAGAAAAGATGATCTTTATGGAATCGTAAACGGAATTGATTACGAACAATTCAATCCTAAAACAGATCAAAGTATTGAACTGAATTATGGACTTCATAATTACTTAAAAGGAAAAGCTGTAAACAAAGCATATTTGCGTAACTTCTTTGCAATGAAGCATACAGATGTACCAGTAATTGGTATGGTTTCACGTCTTACTGAAGCAAAAGGATTTGACATCATCAAAATTATTATTGAAGATTTAATCAAGCAAAAAAAACTTCAAATAGTTTTACTTGGTAGTGGAGATCCAGATATCGAACAATACTACGAGAACTTAAAACAAACCTATCCAGATGATATTGGTGTATACATTGGCTATAACGATGATATGGCAAGAAACATCTATGCTGGTAGTGACTTATTCTTAATGCCTTCCCGATTCGAACCTTGTGGATTGGCACAATTAATTAGTTTAAAATATGGTACCTTACCTGTTGTTAGAAAAACGGGTGGACTTAGAGATACCATCATCTCTTATAACAAGTTTACTGGTGAAGGAAATGGATTTGGATTTGAGAACTTTGATGCTGGAGACTTATTACATGCTCTCCATGAAGCAATTGATGTTTACAACAATAAGCCAGCTTGGAAAAGATTAGTAAGAAGAGCGATGCAAGAGGATTTCTCTTGGAAAGTCTCTGCATTAAAATATATCGATCTATACAATAAATTGAAGGGAGTATCATAATGAAAACATTGGCATTAATTTTAGCAGGAGGACGAGGAAGTAGACTAGACATCCTCAGTGAAAACAGAGTAAAGCCCGCTGTTCCATTCGCCGGAAAATTCAGAATTGTTGACTTTACGATTAGTAATTGTACCAATAGTGGAATCTTTGATATTGCAATTTTAACACAATATTTACCCCTATCTTTAAATGAACATATTGGTCTAGGTAGACCGTGGGATCTCGATAGAAGAGATTCCAGCATTACCTTGTTGCAACCACATAAAGAGTGGTATTCAGGAACAGCGGATGCTGTATTGCAAAACATAGAATACATCAAAAGGAAAAAGCCATCACATGTGATTATTCTTTCTGGAGATCACATTTATAAAATGGATTACAAAAAAATGATTGATTACCATATGCAAACAGGAGCTGGATTAACCATTGCCGTTCAACCTGTTCCATGGGAAGATGCTCATCGTTTCGGACTCCTTTATACAGATGATGACAATAAAATCACTGAGTTTAAAGAAAAGCCAAAAAATCCTGAAAGCAATCTAGCTTCAATGGGTATTTATGTCTTTGATACAGATGTATTACTAAATGCAATCACGACTGTAAAAGATCCAAATTTAGATTTTGGAAAGCACATTATCCCTTACCTACTTGAAACAAGTAACTTATATGCCTATGTATTTGAGGATTATTGGAAAGATGTAGGAACATATGATTCATACTTAGAAGCAAGTATCGAATTAACAAGAACAGTCGATAAGATTACTTTAGATATGTATGACAGAAACTGGAAAATTTATACCAAATCAGAAGAAATGCCAGCAGTGAAAGTTGGTAGTAAAGCGAAGATTACTCAAGCCTTAATCTCAAATGGTACGATTGTTGCTGGTAATGTAACAAGAAGTGTACTAAGCCCTGGAGTAATTATTCATCCCGAAGCTACTGTAATCAATTCTGTTATCTTAAATGATACAGAAGTTATGCCTGGTTGTTATATTGAGAACGCGATTATTGATAAGCGTTGTAAAATCATGCCTAACGTTGTCATAGGAGATGGAGATGATTACACAGCAAACAAAGAAGTGCCACACATATTATCAAGTGGAATCAACGTTTTAGGTGTAGGAACAGTTGTCCCTGAAGGAACAACAATCACGAGAAATTGCCGTATCTTTAGTAGTGGTGAATTCAAAGACAAAAAAATTACCGCAGGTAGTACATTAAAATAAAAAATATGACACATTCAATCAGGGAGACAACATTATGAAAATCAAACGAAAACTCCCTCCAGGAACATTAATTTACACTGGAGATGCAACGATGGAGACTAAAATTACACATTTTCAATACAATATTCATGAATTTATTCAAGTTGATGATATTTTTAGTAGTTCGAAAGAACATGTTGACTTAATTACGATTGAAGGACTGTCTAATGTTGATAAAATCCAAGAATTTTGTAAAGGCTATAATATTGATCGCCTTGTAATTGAGGATATTTTAAATCCCAATCAACGAAATAAGTTTGAATCATTTGATGATCACGTGTTTATCGTCTTAAAATATCATACGATTCATAAAAATGATATTCGATTCCAAACAATCAGTATGATTCTATTCAAAGAAGGACTTTTTCTCTTTACTGAAGAAAAAAACCCATTTGTTGAGGAACTAAAAAAACGATATGAGAATCAACAAGCTATGTTATCATCTAATGATGAGGATTATTTGTTTTATGCGCTGTATGACATGATTATTGATGAATACATCAATCTTATATCAGAACTCTATACACAAATCGAAGAAGTTGAAATAACGATTCTAGATAATCAAAATTCAACAGAGAAGAAACTCTATCAAACACACAAAAACATTGTGAATGTTAAAAACATATTAAAAAGAATGTATGAGAATGTAAAGCCACTTAAAATTAACTCTTTGGACATTATTTCCTCAGATTTAGGAAAGTATTTTGTTGACTTAGATGATCATATGGTAAATATGTTAGATAAAATAAGCAACTCAATTGAATCAATTAATACATTGTTTACGCTTCATTCAGCGAATTTGTCAAATAAGATGAATACGATTATGAAAACATTAACGATTCTAAGTGTTATCTTTATCCCTTTATCATTTCTAGCTGGAGTGTTTGGAATGAACTTTGTTAATTTTGATTTCATTCACTATGAAAGTGGAATTTATATTTTTTGGGGACTATGTCTATTAATCGTTGCTGCAATGATTGTTTACTTTAAAAGATTAAAATGGTTTTAAAAAGAAGGTGAATTTACCTTCTTTTTTTTGGAAACATTTATCGTACTATTATTATATTATTATTATATTAAATAATATTATATATATAGGAGATTTTATCAAACAAAAAAAGGCTCACGCCTTTTTGATTATTTCATCAACTATTTTCAAGTAATCTACACGAGGTGCAACACTCTCTTTTACAAGATGTCCACATACTTGTAATTCTGTATAAGAGATTGATTTTCGTCCGGATGATGAACGAATGAAGAATTCTTCTAGATAGTTTGTTTCTAATAAATAAATTTCATCTTTTGCTTTAAAGAAGAGTAAAAGAAAACTAATTCCACCATGATCCTTGATGTTAATAAGATGTTCAATTTGATGGGTATGGATATTGGAAAGAGGAAAAGAAGTCTTATTCATCGTTTCTTTCGCTTCGAAATCAATATAAAAACCATTGTATATACCATTATAGTCTGTTGTAGAAGGAACTTTGTAGTATGCTTCTTTGATGACAGCCCCTGCTCTAGAGGGATAATCTACTTTTACTATCTGAATAGGAATCGGTTTTTTATGAATATTGGCGATATTGTTTGATACATAATAGTCGTTGGATTCATTGATCATGCTTTCAAAAGACATTCCACGATTGGAATGACCTACTTTAGCACGGGTGAATGTTCCTTTTTTATTTGGGTAATTTACCATAGTTATCGCTCCTTTCTTCCAATATATCATATTTTTGTTTTCTTGAATACACTTTCATATTGAAAAATTCCGTAAAATAATACACTATTGTATATGTATGTTTATATATTGTGATATAATTAGTATCGAGGAGGTGCGAGTAATGAGTACAATTCAATTTTTCGCCCTTGGTGGCCTAGGTGAAAACGGTAAAAATATGTATTGTTTGGAAGTTGAGAATAAATTATTTATTTTAGATGCAGGACTCAAGTACCCAAGCACAGAACTCTTTGGAGTTGATAGTATTATACCGGATTTTACCTATTTGGAAGAAAACAAAGAGAAAATAGTAGGACTTTTTTTAAGTCATGGGCACGAAGATCATATCGGCGCAGTACCACGATTATTAAAAGCACTCGATAAACTACCAATTTATGGTAGCAATTTTACATTAGAAATTTTAAAAGATACTTTAAAAGATCAGGATATGGATGAAACATGTTGTCAGTTTAATATTGTAGACAGTAGTAAAATACTACGTTTTGGAGACATTACTGTAGAGTTTTACCGTGTGACACATTCAATTCCTGAAAGTTTAGGAATCGCGATTACAACAAAAGATGGAGTGATTGTCTATGCTCCTGATTATAACTTTGATCAAAATGTTGATAATATTTATAAAACTGAATTTACTAAGTTAGCTGAAATTGCTGGTAAGAATGTATTAGCACTTTTAACGGAGAGTTTAGGTGCAGAACGTGATGGATATACACATAGTTCAACATCATTAGATCATGCCTTAAATCAAGCATTTTCAAATGCCGAAAGTAGAATTATTGTTTCTGCCTTCTCTACTGATTTATTGCGTATTCAAAAGATTATTGATGTTGCCCTTGATTACAATAGAAAGATTGCAATTATCGGTAGAAAGACCCAAAGAACAATCGATATCGCAGTAACAATGGGGTATTTAAAGATTCCAGAAGGATCGTTGGCAACCCTTAAATTTATTGATGATAAAAACAAAAATGAATTAGAAGATGCCATTGTATTGGTAGCAGGAGATCGTCATGAACCATTTTATATGTTACAAAGAATGGTAAAAAAACTAGATCGATTGATTCATATCAACAAAGAAGACACAATCATCTTAATGACACCACCAGTACCTGGAACTGAAAAAATAGCTGCAAGAACATTAGACATCTTATATCGATTTGATACAAATGTTGTAAAAATCAGCAAATCAGAATTACCTCCATCTCATGCAAGTAGTGAAGATATCAAGCTCTTAATCAATATCTTGAATCCAAAATACATTGTTCCGGTCATTGGTGAATATCGTCATCAATATGCTTTAAGAGAACTATGCGAGCAATTAGGATATGAGAAAGATAAGGTTGTCATGTTGGATAACGGAACAATCTTTGAAATGAAGAACGGGACACGTACTAACACCAAAAACAAGGTAGACCATGGTGAAATCTTTGTTGATGGTATCTTAGATGGTGATGTGTCTGATGTTGTATTACGAGATCGTGAATTATTAAGTGAAGACGGTGTGTTACTGATTATCGCAAACATAGATGCTAGAAGAAGAGTAATCTTATCAGAGCCAGAAATCGTATCACGTGGTTTTGTATACATGAAAGAAAATGAAGAACTAATTGAACAAGTAAGAGAGATTTTCTTAGAATCAAGCAAGAGAATATTTAAAAATAAATACGTCGATTGGCGTAAATATAAAGATGATGTCAAAGATTCTGTCAGTAAATTCTTGTACAAAGAAATTAGTAGACGACCAATTATCATCCCTGTACTGGTAGATACACAAATAAAGTAGGATTTTCCTACTTTTTTTTGTATAATAAAGTGAAGGAGTGATTTGATGCATATCGTTATAACAGGTGGAACAAGAGGAATTGGTCATGGTCTTGTTAAGGAGTTTCTAAAAGAAGGCCACAAAGTCACATTTAGTGGGACAAGCACAAATAGTGTTGAAAAAGGATCGAAGGACTTAAATGGTCATTATTTGGGTCTTGTTTGTGATGTCAGACACAAGACTCAACTCAAAGATTTAATGAAACAAGCAAAAGCACAATTTGGAAACATTGATGTTTGGATTAACAATGCTGGTGTCGATCAAGATCGCCTAACAGTAGCTGAATTAAGTGAAGAAGAAATCAAACGCGTTATCGATGTCAATGTAACTGGAATGATATTGGGAACCAGTGTTGCCTTATCTGCGATGAAAGAACAAGGATATGGTCGAATTTATAATATGGAGGGACTCGGAAGCAACAATATGGTCATCCAAAAAACCTTGATTTATGGAAGTAGCAAACGCCTTCTAACCTATTTTTCTAAAGCATGCAACAAAGAACTCAAGGATTACCCAAACATCTTTGTCGGACGTACACAGCCAGGTATGGTCTTTACAGATCTATTACTTCATGACATGGGTGAAGCTGGAATGAAGGTTGCTCGCATTATGGGAAACAAAGTAGAAGATGTAGCAAGATATTTTGTTCCAAGAATCATCAAGAAAAAGAAATATATTCGTTTCCCAAGTTATAGTAGAGCAATCCCTAGACTCTTTACTGCACCATTTAAAAAAAGAGAAATATAAGTCTCCCTATTGTTTGACTTATTATATTGTAATATATTATTATTAATAAGAGCATATGCACGAAAGGAGTGATTTTGTGAGTACAAGAATCAAACGATACGCAAGAAGACTGAGTGGTAAGCGTTCATTCAAACCTGCTGGAATCCCAGTTTCTCAACTCAAGACAGTACATATGAACTTAGATGAGTTTGAAGCATTGCGCCTTGTTGATTATGAAGGATTCAGTCAGATTGAAGCAAGTGAAGAAATGCAAATCAGTCGTGCAACTGTCCAACGTCTACTTGCCAAGGCACGAAAAAAGACAGTAGATGCCGTCTTACATAATCACATACTAGAAGTGAACAATGAAATTACCAATATCAAACTCAAAGGGGAAAACAAATACGATATCGCTTCAAAAAATCATAAGACAATTGCATTCCCAACAAGCGATAAAGTAACAATTGATTCTCATTTTGGTCGTGCAAGTAGTTTTGCGCTGTATACAGTAGACAATCACGAAATCAAACAGATTGTCCATCTGATTCCCCCACCACATGCTCCTGGTGTCATCCCAAAATTCTTAAAAGAACACAAGGTAGATGTAGTCATTACAAAAAATATGGGGGCAAAAGCAGTTACCCATTTCGCAGAGAGTAATATTGATATCATTTTAGGTGCATCTGGAAGAATCGATGTCAACCTAAATGAATATCTAGCTGGATTCTTAAGTTCAACAGAAAAATCATGTATTAGAAAAGAGAAATCGTTATGATTTCTCTTTTTTTAGTACCTTCTTAATCATTTTATTTCGTTCCATCAATGCGGTTTCGTACTTACTGGCACTATTTCCTTTGAAATAGACTTTCTCAAGCAACTCATCCGGCATATATTGTTGGTAGACCAATGCCCCATCATAATCATGAGGATATTTGTACGGCTCTTTGTCTTCATAGTTGGCAACATTAATTAAATGATTTGGTATTTTAGGGGTAAGACCACGATCGATATCAGCAAGAGCGGCATCGATACTCGCTTCACCACTATTTGACTTTGGACTCAATGCCATATCAACGACCATCATCCCTAAAGGAATCCTAGCTTCTGGAAACCCGACTCGTTCACAGACATCGATACAAGCATGCATTCGAGAGACAATTTGCGGATTGGCAAGTCCGATATCTTCAAAGCAGATTACACTCATCCTACGAAGAATACTCGTCATGTCTTCCATTTTGATTAATCTTGCTAGATAGTGAAGGGATGCATCCACATCAGATCCTCTGATTGATTTTTGGAAGGCAGATAAGATATTAAAGTAATTGTCTTCATTCTTATCAAGCGACAAATTTGGCTCTTGTAAGACTGTTTTTGCTTCTTCCAAGGTAATTGTTTGATTCTTGAATGCCATATTGATCAGTTCCAAGGCATTTAAGGCAGAACGGATTTCATTGTTGGCAGAAGTGCTGATATATTGATATACGTCATCATCTAAGGTACAAGTTAGCTCTTCTTTGTACTCTAATTCGACTTGTTTCATTCTTTTAATGATTTCTAGTTGTTCTATCGGCTTTAACTTTAAAACGTGTGCACGAGAGCGTATCGCAGGATTTACACTATGGTATGGATTGGAGGTTGTGAGACCAATCATAATAATGTTTCCTTCTTCAACATGTGGTAATAAATAGTCTTGAATGTCTTTGTTCATGCGGTGGATCTCATCAATTAAGACTAGTGCCCCATAATGTTCTGCTTGTCTGATAATGTCTACGAGATGTGCTTTTTTGTCTGTTGAAGCATTAAATGAGAATGTATTGAGACCAAACATTGTCCCAATGACAGCAGCAATTGTCGTTTTACCAATTCCTGGAGGTCCATACAGAATCATTGAAAATAAATGGTCGTTATCAACCATTCTTTTAATCACACCGTTTTTACCTAAAAGATGGTCTTGGCCAACGATTTCTTCTAATTTCTTTGGTCTCGCTCTATATGCAAGAGGTCTTTTTATATTCATTTTTATCACCAAATTAATTATACCATACAATAATTGAGAATAGTCAAAGAAAGGGAGGAAGTATACAAAGATACAATGAGATGTATAATAATGTTAAGGTGAACAGTCATACCCAATTAGAATTTTGTACTTTGTCTACTCGGATGGATTGCTGAATGTGCCCCAAAAGAAGTAGAAAGTTTTTGATATTTTTGTTTGATTGTAAATTTTGCTATTATTAAATAATATTGTATTATATATATATTTATATTAAGCGAATTTTGCAAAAGGTATTCTTTTGTATCAAACCAATGTATGATATAATTTAAAAAAGGAGGAGTTCATATGGATCCAATATTACGATATGCGATATTAAGCACATGTATACTTTTAATTGGAATGATTCCTTTTTTCGTCATTAGAATATATATGTTTACAGTCAAATCACACTTTTTATTAAGTAGAACTGCATTACGAATGAGTTTGGCAACAAATTTATTGTCTTTTATTCTGTTCCTTAGTCTTTTGATTTATTATACTAGTTTATTCGGATTCTTTTCCTCTACCTTTTACGCTGTAATGATCTTAACTTTTATATTGGTCTTACTCATTTATAAGAGATTGGCTATGAATTCCTCAAAAGTTACATATATTGTTTCCTATACAAGATTTCACTCGAGAAAACATATGATACAAGGACTATCCTCTAATCATTTAACTCATATTTCTTCACAAAGCACTTTTTCTTTCTTAACACATATTAAATTTGTCTCTCTAACTGAAGATGAAATCAAAGAAGTATCTGATGAAATCAAGAACTTAAGTCATATATATGTTGCATTTAATACTGTTACTGCCCATATATTATTTGCGCTATATGTAGCGATATTGAGTATATCATTTGTTAGTTTTATCGTATTTTTCAATGTGTTATTATCATAAAAATATTTTATTAAACATAAATAAGAGGTGATTGGATGAGAATTGTAGAATTAGAGAAACACATTTCAGTAAGAAAGAGAATTTCACGTAACACAGGACTAACATATAGTGTCCCTATTGCATTTTTACTATTTCTTCTCACTCTAGGAGCAGGGTTCTTTGGTGCAGTATTGTTTGGTATTCTTGTTGGCGGGATGTTATTTGGTGCGATTTACTTTATTCGCGAACTTACCCACAGAGGAGTAGAACGCAAAAGAAAGAAACTAGATATTTCCGTTCCTAGTTTAGACGTGTTGTTCAATAGAGAGATTGGTCTGCTCGAATTTAAAGAAGACAAACTCATCTATCACACACTTACTCCAGGGGGAGCAGAGAAGGATTTTGAGATTCTTTTAACAGATACACAATATGTATCTGTTGGTATCATCAAACAGACTAAAATACAGCAGTTCATTCACAAAGATGTTGAATTGGGGTTTATATTAGCCAAGAAACTACCGGATGGTATCCCAAGACAATTCATTTTTTATAACATTGACGATGCCTTTTCAAAGGTTGATGAGAGAATCAAGAATACAAGTAAATTTGAATTTGATGAGTAGCAATATTTTGCTACTCTTTCTTTTTGGCTTATATAGATAGATTTTTAATCTAAATGTTTGCCTGAACGTTAAGATAGTGTTACAATATCTTCGAGGTGAAAGATATGGATAGATTAACAATGATGAACGAGATTAAACGCCTTAAGAAAGAGAAAAACGCAGTATTACTTGCACATTTCTATCAAGAAGGTGACATCCAAGATGTCGCAGATTTTTGTGGGGATAGTTTGTATTTGAGTCAAGTCGCTGCAGAAACCGATGCTGATATCATTGTCTTTGCAGGAGTACATTTCATGGCTGAAACGGCTAAAATTCTTAGTCCAGACAAGAAAGTATTATTACCAGTTGCAGAAGCAGGATGCCCAATGGCAGACATGGTAACAGACATTCGATTAGAAAATTATAAGAAGAAAAATCCAGATAGAATAATCGTGACATATGTAAATTCTACTGCAAAAGTAAAAGCTCTAAGTGATATTTGTGTAACAAGTTCCAATGCTGAAAAAATCATTGAACATTACAAAGGGGAAAAACTAATGTATGTCCCTGATAAAAACTTAGGTAGCTATTTACGAGAAAAATATGACTTAGATATGGAAGTTTGGCCAGGATTCTGTTGTGTACATAACGATATCACACTTGATCATGTTGCAACTGCCAGAAAAAAATACCCCAATGCAAAATTAATTGTTCACCCAGAAGCAAAACTAGAGATTTTACATGAAGCAGATTATATTGGTAGTACAAAAGGACTTTTAAACTACACAATTGAAAGCGAACATGATGAATTTATTATCGGTACAGAAGAAGGGATTGTTCATACTATGCAACTACATAGTCCAACAAAAAAATTCCATCTATTAACACCTGATTTAAAGTGTTATGATATGAAATTAACTCGTTTGGAAGATGTGTATTTAGCTTTAAAAGAGGAACAATTTGAAGTTGATGTACCAAAAGAGATACGAGAAAAAGCATTTGTAGCATTAGATAAGATGTTAAAACTAAGCTAGTAGGTGATCAAATGAAACAACTACACACAGATATTGTAATTATAGGCGGTGGGCTTGCGGGTCTTTACACCGCTTTAAACATTAATAGTGATAGAAACATTACTATTATTGTAAAAGAAGAATTAGAGGACACAAACAGTCGTCTTGCCCAAGGTGGAATTGCTGGAGAATTGAATATCGTTCCAGAAAACATCGAATCACATATCAAAGATACCTTAAAAGCGGGAAGTTATATCAATGATGAAGATGCGGTCCGTGTATTGGTAACCGAAGCAAGACAAAACATTGAGCAATTGATGAAATTTAATGTCCAGTTTGATAAAGATTCTAATGGTAAAATCTTGTTAACCAAAGAAGGTGGACATTCCACACGCCGAATCTTACATGCTGGTGGAGATTCTACTGGTAGAGATATTATGAAAGAAATTAGAAAAGAGTGTAAGCGAAGAGAAAACATTACGATTTATGAAAATATGATGGCTATTGATTTAATTTATAATGATAATATTTGTTATGGAATCAGTGCCTTATCAAATGACGGTGAAACCTATATTATAAACGCTGCATTTACCGTTCTTGCTACAGGAGGAATCGGTAATATCTACGGTAGCACAACCAATTCAGTTAGTGCAACTGCAGATGGAATAGCTATTTCACACCGTGCAGGTGTTACTGTTGAAAAAATGGAGTTTATTCAATTTCATCCAACAGCATTTCACAATGAACAAACTGGATATCGACAAAAATTCTTAATCACTGAAGCATTACGTGGAGAAGGAGCTTACTTAGTAAATTCTGAAGGAGACCGATTCATGGAGAAATACGATGAACGGTTAGAACTTGCTCCTCGTGATATCGTATCCCAAGCAATATATAGAGAAATGTACGATACGTGGACAGATCATGTATATCTTGATACAAGACATTTGGACAAAAAAATGTTAGAATCTCGTTTCCCAACAATCAGTAAGCACTTAATGGAATCAAATATAAAACTTGGTACAGACCTAATTCCAGTCTCACCTGTACAACATTTCAATGTAGGTGGAATCAAAGTAGACGTACTTGGGAAAACATCGATGGACAACTTATATGCAAATGGAGAATGTGCATCAAATGGTGTCCATGGAGCAAACAGATTGGCGTCAAATTCTCTATTAGAATGTGTTGTCTTTGGAAAGCGTATTGCAGATGATATCAATGCAAAACCAATTGTAAAATCGAATTATAAAGCAAGTATAAAGAAATACAAAATTGGAAATTATAACTACATCACAATGAAGAAAAAACTAGGACAATTAATGGATGAGTATGTAGGAATTGTACGTACAGAAAAAGGATTATTGTTCGCAAAAGAGCAAGTTTCTGAGATGTATGAAACCTTATATTCTTACCCAAATAACAATAAATTTTACTACGAAGCATTGAATATGGTTGAAACTGCATTGCTGATTATAAATGGAGCAATAGAAAGAAAAGAGAGCTTAGGCTGTCATTATAGGATTGATTAAATGAAGACAAATTATCACACACATCTAGCCTTCTGTCGCCATGCTGAAGGATACACAAGAGACTACACTTTAGAAGCAATCAAACATGGTTTTGAGTTACTCGGTATTAGTGATCATGCCCCCAACAAGCATATGACTGACCACAATGTTAGAATGAGTACTGAAGAGTTTCAAAAATACCTACAAGATATCGAGAAATCTCAAGTAGAATTTGACGGTAAAATAAAGATTTTAAAAGGAATTGAAGTTGAATATTTCTATGATTCTGACGAATATTATATCGATTTAAGGTCAAAATTAGACTATCTAATTCACGGCCAACATTATGTATCTATGGAGAAATCATATAAGAATTTAATATCAGGCTTTGGATTAGAAACAAAAGAGCAAATCTATTTATACGCTGAATACTTAATCGATGCAATGGATTCTGGATACTTTGATATTATGGCACACCCTGATCTATATATGTGTGGCTATAAAGATTTTGATCAACATGCAGAACAGGTTGCACATATGATTTGCAAGAAAGCAGAAGAGACTGATTCTGTATTAGAATTTAACGCAAATGGATTTAATCGTGGAATCTCTTTCACACCTCAAGGATATAAAAGACCTTATCCAAGAATTGAATTTTGGAATATTGTGAAACAGTATAATGTTCGCACGATTTTAAATAGCGATTGTCATACGCCAGAAAATCTGTACAATGACACCATCAAAGAAGCAGAAGAAGTGTATCGAAAATTAGGACTTCAAACCATTGAATATATCGATCTAAAATAAGATAAAAGTCTAGTGTAAAATACTAGCCTTTTTTTGTGCCTAATTTGCCCTCTAACAGATTTTCGATTTTAGGGCAGTTTCTGTACATCCATTAAAAAAAGACACAAATCAGAAGAAAAACGAAGAGTGATTTTCACCTCTTTTTTTTATGCGCTTTTTCAAAGAATTAAACATAGTCATCAGATATATTTGAATATAATAGAAGACCGTTTTATAAGAAAAGTACAAAGATTTAAATAATAAACAATTAAATACAACACCCTGAATACAATAATGGCAGTGTTTCCTTTTACACTATTAACTTCCTATAATATATATTATGTTAACTATATACGTGTCCCACAGTAAAGGCTTTAGGCTTTGTTGTGTGCATAATGTGGAAAAATATTTTTGTCTTCAAAAAATTCGTGTTACCCTCTCTTCGGAAAATCAAATTAAAAGCAACTTGCAAACTTCATATTTTGATAGTTTGATTTTGATCATGATTGATTTAATGTATTCATCGTAAATATCCATTGAATTTATGCTCTCTGTTTTGAGATGAATTTCAGTTACTTTTTTGAACAAAAAAGGGCCTCATTTTTAGTGGCATCTTCTATCCTTATATTTGCATTTTTTTGTAGGTAATAATCTCTCATTATGGTATCCTATATTTGAGGTGATTTTATGGGTAATGTTACACTGATTTTTACAGGTGGTACAATCGCTATGAAAGTCGACAAAAAATTAAATGGAGCAATTCCAAGTTTAAGTCCTTCTGAGATTGTTGCAACTTTATCAGGAATCGATGAGTTTCAAAATTTGGACGTATACGAATTTTCTCGCAAGCCGAGTCCATCTATTACTCCAATTGATATGAAACGAATCGCATCTAAGGTTCAACAAATTTTAGATGAAAAGGAATCTTGTGGAGTTGTTGTTCTTCATGGAACTGATGTATTAGAAGAAACTGCATTCTATTTAAATGCTGTTATCCATTCTGAAAAACCTGTCGTTCTAACTGGCTCAATGAAGAATGCTAGTGAGTTAGGATACGATGGTTTAACGAATTTGGTATCTAGTATTAAGGTAGCTATGAGTCCTGAATCGAAATCAAAAGGCACACTTGTTGTTATGAATGATACAATAAATAGTGCAATGGAGGTCACAAAGACTCATACAATGAGTTTAGATACCTTTAAAAGTGTGGAATTTGGGCCATTGGGAATGATTGATCATAATGAAGTCATCTATTATCGCGATATAGCCCATAACAAAGCCTATAACTTAGAAAACAAGATCAATGATGATACCTATCTTCTTAAAGTTTATGCTGGTATGGATGGACAAATGTTAGACTTTTTAGTCGAAAAAGGTGCAAAAGGAATTGTTTTAGAAACACTGGGTCGTGGAAACGTTCCACCACCCATGCTTGACTCTATATCAAATGCCGTTAGAAACGATGTTGTAATCGTATTGACCTCCCGTTGCTATAGTGGTCGTGTACTAGATACATATGCCTACCCTGGTGGTGGAAAAGATCTTACCAAACGAGGATGTATATTGGGTGGTTCCTTCAACGGACAAAAGGCAAGAATTTTATTAATGTTAGCAATTAGTAATCAATACAATCATAGTCAAATAAAAGAACTATTCTCTCTATAGAATAGTTCTTTTTTTAAACTAGTTTGTCTGTTTTAAATAATCCAATACTTTTTGTTCGTGCACGAAATTAACTGGATGCTCGTAACTTTCCAACATTCCTTTTTGATCGGCTGTTGGATTTTTCTTTCGTTTCAAAGTCCATTTCATTAACGTCATTAAGAATGTATCGATTGGACCACATTTACTGATATCAAATCCTCCACGCATATACTTAATTTTAAAGCGCTTCATTTCTTCTTCAGTAAAATTAGCTTTGTTTATCGCATCTAAATCTGATTGTTTTCCAGGGGATGCTCCGACAGGGATTACATGGATTATTTGATCTTCTTTTATATGTTTTTTGAATTTCTTAAATCCGTTGATCCCCCCAATATAAATTCCACCTAGATAATAGATTTCTTTATAGTTAGAATATTCTTCTTTATACTTTTTAAATACTTCAATATCAGCATCTAAATGTTTATGGAATAGCTCAGCGTATCCTTGGGCAAATCCAGCTTTGGATTTATATAGTATTAATATATCTTTCATATTCTCACCTACTTCAGCATTGTTGCTAGTGCATCTCTTAATAGTTGTTCTGAATCTTTTGATGGATCTAATTCCTTCATTGCCTTCTTAATCTCTTTTGATTTGTATCCTAAAGATACCAGTGCTTCCTCAACTTCAGTTACACTACTTGATTTGGCAAAACTATTTTCTTCAAAAGTTAGTTTCCCTTTTAAATCAAGAATAATCTGTTGTGATGCTTTTGGTCCGATTCCAGGGAACTTACTTAAGAATTTACTATTTCCAAGTTCGATTGCTGCAATCACATCATTGACATTTCCTGTGGCCAAAATAGCAATTGCACTTTTTGGTCCAATTCCCTTCACAGATAATAGTTTGACAAACAAACCTTTTGCATCTTTTGTTTTAAATCCATATAATACATCTAAGTCCTCACGAACATGATGATAAATATATGCTTTATCAATCGTGTCTAATTTAAACTCATATGGGTTTGGAGTTAACACTTCATATCCAACTCCACCAATGTCTATTGTTATACTGTTGGAATTAATCTCTTTGATTTCTCCATTTAAGTAACTATACATAATATCACTCTCCAATAATCATTATACCACACAAATAATATTTTAAATGTTTTTATATATTGACTTTAATAGGCTTATTACTTACTATACAATTAGAGTATTTACGAGGAGGATTACCCCATGGCTACTTTACTATTAATGATTATATATATGGCTTTTATCAGTTTGGGATTACCAGACGCTGTCTTAGGTGTCGCTTGGCCTCAAATGAGGATTGATTTCGGGATACCACTTGATTCCCTCGGATTGATTTCAATCGCAGTCACAGGCTTTACCATTTTATCTAGCTTACTTAGTGGATACTTGATTAAAACACTTGGTACGCATAAAGTAACATACATGAGTATTCTATTAACAGCATTCGCCTTGATTGGAATTTCCTTATCTCCTTCCTTCATATGGGTTGTCATTCTTTCTATCCCTTTAGGATTCGGTGCAGGAAGCATTGATACTGCCTTAAACAATTATGTTGCAGTACATTATAAATCACATCATATGAACTGGCTACATGCCTTTTGGGGTATCGGAGCAACGCTTGGTCCGATTGTTATCTCTACGTTCTTCTTATTAGATTATTCATGGAGAAACGGATACCTAGTATTAGGAATCACTCAAACAGTAATTTTATTGGTTGTTTTCTTTTCAAGTCGCTTATGGAAGAAAAACGGACTCTCTATCGAAGATCCACGAGATAACGATGATGTAACCTATAAAGAAGTGTTACGAACCAAAGGTGTCATCTTTGCTATGACAATGTTTGTCGTGTATTGCGCAATTGAATTTGGAGTTGGGAACTGGGGAGCATCTTATTTAGTTAGTGAGCGAACTATATTAAAAGGAATGGCTGGAACGATGATTGGTACTTATTATGCAGGGATTACAATCGGACGTATCATCAGCGGCTTTGTTTCCTTTAAGTTCACAAATAGACAAATGATTCTCACAGGAATAATCGTATTAATTCTTGCTTCAACGGGACTATTATTCCCTGTTCCTATATATATATTATTCCCTTTATTCTTTTTACAAGGGATCGGGCTAGCCCCAATATTCCCTTCCTTAATACATGAAACACCAAAGAGATTTACAGATAGAAAGTCACAACACGTGATTGGACTACAGATGGCGAGTGCCTACGTCGGTGCATCAGTCATCCCTGCATTATTCGGAGTTGTTGCTAGATATACGTCTTTGGGACTGTATCCATACTTTATTGTTGGTCTAGGTATCATAATGTTGTTGGTGAATCAGACTTTAAATAGCAAAACAAAAGAGCGATAATCGCTCTTTTTTTAGTCTACAAATTCAAATTCATAATCAAATATTCTAACTGTATCTCCGTTTTGTACACCAAGGTCACGTAATTTCGCGTCAATTCCCAGTGAACGCAATTGTCTACTGAATCGCTTTACTGATTGGTCTTTCGTGAAATCTGTCATTTCAAATATTTTACGCAATGGTCCACCAATAACTTCAAAGACACCATCATCAGCTTGTCTAATACTAAAGATTTCTTCATTAGCTTCAAATGTATATTCAACGACTTGTTCATAATCTTCTTCCTCATATAAATCAAAGCGTTTCGTTACATCTAATAGATCTGCAGTTTTATATAACATTTCTTGTATGTTCATATTAGTAGCAGCACTGATTGGGATGATCAATACATCCTCTTCAAGCTGTTCTTTGAATAATTCTAATTGTGTTTCTGCTTCGGGAAGATCCATCTTATTAGCAATAATAATTTGAGGACGCTTCATTAAGTCAAACTTATAAGAAGCCAATTCTTTATTGATTACGAGATAATCTTGATATGGATCTCTACCTTCACTACCCGCCATATCAACGACGTGTAAGATAACTCTTGTACGTTCGATATGTCGTAAGAATTGAAGTCCAAGTCCTTGTCCAAGACTCGCTCCCTCAATCAACCCAGGTAAATCAGCCATAACAAAACTACGGTCATCTTCAACTTTTACTACACCCAAATTGGGGATTAATGTTGTAAAATGATAACTTGCAATTTTTGGTCTAGAGTTAGAAACAATTGAGATTATTGTTGATTTACCCACACTAGGGAGACCAACTAATCCAACATCTGCCAATACTTTTAATTCAATACGGATATTTCTAACAATACCAGGTTCACCTTTTTCACAGATTTCTGGGGCTGTGTTTCTTGAAGTAGTGAATTTTACATTCCCACGTCCACCACGTCCACCTTTACAAATCATAACTTCTTGATTCGCTTCTGTGATATCACCAATGACTTTACCTGTTTCCTCATCATAGATTGTACTACCTACTGGGACACGGATTTTTAAATCTTGTCCGTACGCTCCATTCATTTTCTTTGGCTTTCCACTTTCTCCATCTTCTGCACGGAGAACTTTATTATATTTTAAATCAATTAACGTAGAAAGGCCTTCATCTCCAATAAATGAAACACTACCACCTTTTCCACCATCGCCACCAGATGGTCCACCCATTGGCACATACTTTTCACGACGAAATGCGACGATTCCATCTCCACCATTTCCAGATGCGATTTTTATATTTACTAAATCTACAAACATTGTTTTCCCTCCTAAAGGGAATTATACCAGTCATATAATTCATTTCTATTTTTAAATACTAATACTTGTTTTCTATTTTTGTACTTCATCGCAGTTGCGATTAAGAATTTCGATTTTACTTTGTGGAATCCAGCAACATACTTTAAAAACACTTGGTCGATTCCTTCGACACAGCCTTCAGCCATGTCACTTCGAACTTGATGTTTGAATTCATTAGCACGCATATGAATTCCTTGTAAGCTAACTTGTCTTCCAAAGTCCAAAATGATTATAACATCAGCTAGGTCCAAACGATACTTATAATGCTTGTTATTTGTGTAATTACCATCAATTACCCATGTGTGATGTTTTGTCAAATACTCAATCATATATTTATCAAACTGTTCTTTGTCGATA
>CAYSZV010000008.1:0-21362 GCA_964435595.1 uncultured Candidatus Izemoplasmatales bacterium
CTGGCATTCACATCCTACCTGGGCTATGTGTATGGCCCAGCACAATTTATTGCCACGATGAATCTTTCATTGCAGAACTCGATGGTCGCGTTGGAGCGGGTGAAGGCATTATTTGGGATTGTCCCTGAAGACAACCTGGAAACCGGCAGAGTAGTAGATTCGATCCGGGGTCAAATTGATTTTGAGAACGTCCTTTTTTCCTATGGTGGTGAGAACACTGTGTTGGACGGGTTGACCTTCAGCGTCCAGCCTGGTGAACATGTGGCGATCGTTGGCCCCAGCGGGGTGGGGAAAACAACCCTGGTCAGTTTGCTGCTGTGTTTCTACCGGCCAACAGGCGGGGAGATTCGCTTTGATGGCGTTCCACTTTCTGATTATCACTTGCCATCACTGCGCCGGCGCATCGGTTATGTTTCCCAGAGCACCTTGTTGCTTTCGGGGACCTTTGCTGATAATTTGCGCCTGACGTCGATTACCGATTATTCCAACTATCAATAAAAGTGCATTTCCTATTACAAAATCACCAAGATTCATAAATAATAAAGTTATAGCAGGCATTTCAACATTGTCAATTGCCTCAAACATATCCTTAAATTGTGGCATTACGGCAACCAATAAGAATATTGCAACCCCAATCCCAACTATCAAATAAATTACTGGCATCATTAAAGTAGATTGGATTGAAGACTTTAATCGGTATTGTGCTTCGAAATAGTCTACAATCTCTTTAATTGCACTCTTTAAATCTCCTGTTTTCTCACCAACTTGAACCATTGATACTAAAATTTTCGGAAAATCATTGGGATACTCCTTATATGATTCAGCTAAAGTTTGACCACTATTTACTTCATAGTATATACCGTATAATATTCTTCTAACAGCTTTGTTGGTTTGTTGTGTGGCAAGCATTTCTGATGCTTCATTTAATTTGATTCCAGCACTTAGTAAAGACGAAAGCTGTTTTAGATAAAATATTAAATCTCTTTCTTTAATAACTCTCCCTAATGTAATGCGGTTCAAACGTTGTAAAATAGACTTATGTTGATATATTTCAATTGGCTTTAATGACTGTTCTTGTAAGAATTTGTCAACCATAGTTTTCGAAGGTGCTTCTGTAATCCCTTTGACAATTTTACCGTCTTTTAGACGTTTGGCTCGATAACGATAATCATATATTTTCATAGTTTATCCTCCTAAACCAAACTTATTCTTAAGATTTCTTCAATTGTAGTTTGACCTAGTTTAACTTTATCTAGACCTGCTTCAATCAATAGATTTGTTCCATCTTTCCTTGCTTGTGCTAACAACTCATACTCATGTACTTTATTGGAAACCATTCGTATAATATCTTCATTGATTTCTAATATTTCAAATATCGCAGCTCTACCTTTGTATCCTTTTTGACCACATACTGGACAGCCACGTGCACGACGTACTTTTTTAATATCTCTTCCATATCGTTCAAACATTTCTCTTTCAGATACTGTCGGTTCTTCTTCTACACTACAGTGTGGACAAACTACACGTACAAGACGTTGTGCAACTACTCCACTCAATGACGAAGCAACTAAGAAAGCATCAATTCCCATATCAATCAAACGTGTTATTGTTTTAATAGCACTATTTGTATGGATTGTAGATAATACTAGATGCCCTGTTAATGAAGCTTTTACAGCGATTTCTGCAGTTTCAGTATCACGAATTTCCCCAATCATTATAATGTTTGGATCTTGACGTAAAATTGAACGAAGTGCATTTGCAAATGTAAAATCTATTTCTGGGTTTACGTTTACTTGATTTACACCTTCTAATTCAATTTCCACTGGATCCTCTACCGTAATGATGTTTATATCTTCTCGGTTAATTTGATCTAATGTTGCATATAAGGTAGTTGTTTTTCCAGACCCGGTAGGACCAGATACCAAAACAATACCATTTGGTTTCATAATTAATCGATCAAATTTAGCTCTTTCATCTAAAGAAAGTCCCAAACGTTCCAACCCTTTTGTATTTCTTGATAAGTCAAGAACACGCATAACCACTTTTTCCCCACGTACAGTAGGTAATGTAGAAATACGCAAATCAATAGGTCTCCCCTCAATAACAGTCTTAATACGTCCATCTTGAGGTGTTCTAGTATCCGTAATGTCCATGTGAGACATTACTTTGATACGAGAAACAAGTTTCGGTAAAATAATTCTTGGTAATACTCTTTCCGTTGATAAAACACCATCAATTCTATATCGAATTCGAAACTCAATATCTGTTGGATCAATATGAATATCTGATGCTTCAGTTTTAACAGCAGTTAATAAAATTTGATTTACAAGTTGAATGATAGGTGATTCGTTTTGATCAGCCTCAGCATCATGTAATAATTCCTCATAAAACTTTTCATCTGCCTTTTTCTCTTCTTTTATATCAATCCCTAAAGATTTTAAAGTCTTACTAAATCCATAATATCTTGATATTGCAGTTTCAATGTCGTTTTTTGTTGCAAGAACAGTTTCGACATTCATCCCAGTACGTAATCTTACATTTTCAATTGTAGGAAAATCCAATGGGTCATTGGTTGCAATAACAATACGTCTACCATGAATATTGATTGGCATAATTTTCGTTTTGGTAACAAATTCTTCATCTAGCAATTTTAAAACAGATTCATCAATAAATAACAATTGAATATTAACTCTTTTTATTCCCAATGAACTTTCTAAAGCATCTACTATTTGAGAATCTGTACAATATCCAAATCGAATCAAGGCTTCCCCTATTTTTTCGCCTTTTTCTCTTCTTCTTAAAACTTCGTTTATTTGACGCTCAGTGACAACACCTTGCTCAAATAAAACATCCCCTAAACGTTTTTGTACATTCCTTGCCATCTAATCACTCCCTTAATTAAAAGTTTAGTTTTCTTCTAATATTTCGCTTTCTGGTGGATAATACTCAAAAATAATATCTTGATCAAATAAAATCTCTTCATCTAAATTAGTTATTCTTCGTCTTACTGTAACCACTGCTCCCAACTCACCATCCTGAACAAGTTGTGTTTGGTCAGTATATTGGGTAATAAAATCTACTTCTTCTATGTTTAGAAATACTTCAATCGTATCTACAAATTCAAGACCATATAATGAAATTACAAGGTTCTCTGAATTTTCAGGATCAACTTCTACAATAAATTTATAATCTGCATTATTTGGATTATACATACTGAAACTATAATCAATGACTCTATTTACATAGGCATTTGATCCAAAATGGAATGTTTCAAATGTATAATTTCCTGTATTATATCTAGGTAAATAATGAACTTCATGAATAGTAAAATTTGATTCGTGTGAAAGTTGTAGCATTGCTTCAGAAAGCAATGTCAACTCTATATCATTTAAAGTTCCGCCAAGTTCATTAACAATATCAAATAAGACATGTGATTCTAATATGATTTCATTTGACTCATATACAAGTTCAATACCTGCAATCAAATCTTCTTCATTGATACCATCTGGAATTTCTATTGTAACGGAACCCAAAGTAGTATAACTATCTTCAGGAACAAGTAAATATTGTTCTACTTGTTTACTACTAAATGTTTTCATAAGACCTGCATCTAACAATATATCATTCACAATAGCTTCGACATCAACATTTGAAATGATTCCCTCTAAAAATTTCAAATCGTTAATTTCATCTATTACATTTTGATAGTCGTTTCTAGTATCTTGATACTCCGCAACAAGTTCATTTGTTGTCCCTTGTACAAGATTTGCTTTTGATTCATCTAAATCAAAGAAAATTAGATTTCTATCAAATTCATAACTATACCCCTGATATGTTAGTTCGAAAACAATGGTTGGGTCATCAAGCCAGATATCAATTTTTTGATTCACTTTACCTTCTAACTCATCCTCTTGTAATCCTCCAAGATAAACACTTCCAATTACAGTGTTTTCACTAAATGTACCAAGTCGATACCCCCACATCATATACCATACCGTAATAAGAAATACTCCGGAAATAATTATGATGATTAAGGCATATAAGATAAAACCAATGTTACTATTTCGAAATGACGTATTCATTAAATCACCCTACCTATCTTTATTATTATATTCAAATAAATTATACTATAAATCGGTCAAATTATCAAAATTTTATTTATATTTATAAATATGATTCACTAAATTTTCACAAAAACAACTTGAAGTATGATATAATAATTCATACATTATTATTATATATATGAAAAGACGCGACTGGAGGCGATGAAATTGAGGCTGAATAATAAAGGATATTCAATGGTAGAATTGTTTGCAGTAATCTTTGTTGTCTCTCTTGTTCTATTGCCACTGTTAAATACTCTAGTGAATAATATCACAACAAATGCTAGATATCACAGTAGACGAAGTGCTGTTAGCATTGCACAAAGTACACTAGAAGGCTTTCAACGCATCAGTTTCACTGATATGGAAACACTGATTGAAGCCCAAAATGATGCAGGTGTTTATTATTTAGAATTTGATGGTAATGACTGTGGTACAAGCGGGTTTTCATCAGGTGATAACGGATTATGTCAACAACTATTTAATTCTACTTGGAGCAATTTCAACGTAGATGCCGAGCATTTCAAACTCTATTTTTACAATTATCGAATGACAGAAGAAATTCAATCCTCATTGCTTGCTAATGCAAACATTCCAAATGAGGTAAAAGTTCATATTGAATCCCTTGAAACAACTTCTATTCCAAATCCTGATTTATATTATGTGATTTGTTGGATTCTCTATGACGATGATACATCCTCTGCTTTGATTATGGAAGGATTGATCTCTAGTGAATAAAGTAAAACAGCAATCTGGGTTCACAATTATTGAAATGTTAACTGTTGTTGTTGTAACCAGTATGTTAACAGTTATATTGATACAAATATTGATGTTAACATTGAAAGCAAATATAGATTTAGAAACAAGGAGTAGATATCAATACGAAAGTTATATTATGTCTGAAACGATACGAGACTTGATATTCGAATTAAAACCTCAAGAGGTAGAACTTATCTCTGACACATCAAGTGAAACAATTATTGAAATCAGACATATATATGGATTTACTACAAATGATGAGAATGAAATTGTTGAGGATCCTGAACCAGTAACTGACATTCTTAGATTAGATAAGAATGAAGGAAACTTATATTACAATAGTGTCTTAATCAATGATGCGAGTGTTGTTTTAGGACCAAATTCGCAAATCAATCTAATCAGTATTGACTCGACAACTTGTGATTTAAGTACATCTGAGTGTGACGAGGGAATTTTAGAATTAACATTGGAAATAATTGTATCACTACCTGACGGTGGAACATTATCACCTCAAGTATTTGTTACAAGAATATTAATCTAACCTTTAAGGAGGTGCATGTATGTTTTTAAGAAAACTATTTCGAAACAAGCTATTAAATAATCAAAAAGGAAGTACTCTTACTATTACATTAGTTGTAGTGGCTTTGTTATCTTTTAGTATTGTTTCTGTTACCAGACTTACTGTAAATTTAAGTAGTGCTACATCACAACATATGCAAGTTGCAAATGATGAAGCGCTTGGAAAGGCATTAATCACCAAAGCCATTAGTGATATGCAATTGTATATTACTACAGAAGGATCTTATGATGGATTTGACACTTCAGTTAAACCCCTTATTGAAGATGAACTTGGAGTTGGAATACTAAACTCTACAGAATTTTTTGATGGATTTGGAGACAATGGAAATGTTCATAGTAGAATTTATAAATTCTCTTACGCTATGACAAATGGACAGACATTATTCAAATACTCTTACATTTCTGCTTTTGGTACTACTGTTGATACTCCAAACCCATTTTCATTTAGCATGGGAACAGATGCTGATTTAATTCTAAATGGTGGATATTACGAAAATGTAGATTTATACGGTAAGAATATTTACTTATCAGATATCGCAATGTATGAAGAAGCAACAACTTCAGGGGGAAGATGGAATCCTGTTACGACTATTTCATATGAAGTAACCAATCCAAATTTATATAATTTCCCTGATTTTACAAGTGGAGATGAAGACACATCTGTTTATTACAGAAACGAGTATCAATATTGTACATATGGATGTTATGAAGCTCCAGATACAACTGATGAACCATTTACAATGAGAGAGGATTTATTCTTTAATGTTAATGGTAGCACTTATGGTGAACCAGGAGATGTTGTAGATAACAATATTTCTCAATTCTTCTCAAGCTTTATATTGTCAGATTATCTTTTAGAGTATGGTCTTAATATTTTACCTACAAATGATATGCAAATTGATGATGCTTCAATTAATCTTGACAACTTCCCTGTAAGAATTACAGAATATGCTGGTGAACCAACTACTGGTGGTGGGAATTCAGGAAATTATTATGAAAACTATACTGATTACGCTCTATACAATCCACAAAACAATGATACTACTTTAACAAAAGGTATCTTGTGGGAAGGTGATGAACTAATTATAAGTAGAGATCATATTTTCACTGAAACACAACAATATGGTATGGTCGTTGTTGGAGACTTAACAATCGACAATACTCAAAGAGCTGGTGGATGGGCATGGGGTCTATTTTCTAGACTATTGTCACTTGGAAACCCAATCACAATAAGTGGTACTTATATTGTAACTGGTGATTTAACAGTTAAAGGATATGATGTAAACTTTGATAATTGTACATTCATCGTAATGGGTGGTGCTTCGTTTGAATTCGAAGATGGTAGAGGATTTCAAACATTTGGAGCATATGAAGATTTTGCAATTATCGCTGGTGATAATGTAGTATTCAAGAACGTTTGGGAAGGAATATCTTTAGATAGACTATTTACTACATTCATTCCAACTAAAATGATGATTTACACAGATGAATCAATTTGGATCGATGCAGTTGAATCTAAACTTTCATTCCAAGGTGCACTATACGCAAAAGGTACAGGAGATTCTGAAAACCCGATTCCACTTGTGAATAGCACAGGACACCAAATCAATGGAATTGTCATAAATAGTTATAAAAGTGTACAAAGTAGTAATGACTTCTGGGATTTCTTCAATCCATTTAGATTAGAAGCCTTACCTGAAAATGAGTTTGATAACTACTTTGATAACATACCTGTCTTAGAAAATGTAACTGTATCAGAATCAGTATTTACAGTTGACCTTGGAGAATGGCAAAAAGAATAATATAAAAACATCACCAATGGTGATGTTTTTTTTTAGAATTTTTTGATACACTCACTTAATGCTTCAGATATTGTAGGATGAGCATGAATGATGTTTTTACATTCATTTATGTTCATTTTATTGTAGATTAAACTGGTTGCTTCATGTATCAAATCTGATGCGTGCGCACCGATAATATGAGCACCAACCAATCTATCATTATCATCAACAATAAGCTTAACAAAGCCATCTGTTTCATTTAAACATTCTGCTTTTGCATTTGTTTTAAACAAGTATTTATTTGTTCTATAATCACCTGTCATCTGATCTTCAGTTTTACCTACAGTTGCGATTTCAGGAAATGTAAATACCACACTTGGAACTTCTTCAAAATGGATATTTGCTTCATGATTTAGGATATGATGTACTACTTTAATTCCATCATACGTCGCCTTATGTGCAAGCATTAATTCACCATTAACATCACCAATTGCATAAATGTTTGGTATTGATGTTTGCTTGTGTTCATTTACAAGGATACCTTTTTTAGTATAATCGATTCCAAGTTGTGCTAAATCAATACCGCCAAAATTTGGTATACGCCCAGTACTGAGTAAAACATAATCTGTTGGTATTAAAATCTCTTTCCCTTTTTGTTCAAATACTGCAAGGTAGCCATCTTCTTTTTTGATTACTTTCTTAAAAGCAGCTTTTGTATACATTGTAATACCTTGACGTTTATACAAGTTTCTCGCGCGTTTCTTAATATCTTTATCAAGTGGAGGGAGAATTTCATCCATATATTCGATTACTGTAACATTTGATCCCAATTGATTGAAAATTCCAGCCATTTCACACCCAATAACCCCAGCACCAACAATAGTCATTTCTTTCGGCCATTCTTCAAGTGATAGTATATCTTTAGATGTATGTACAATGTCAAAGTCATCTCCATCAAATTGTATTTTAGAAGGAACACTTCCCGTTGCAATAACAATGTTTTTTGTCTCGATTTCAATCCCATTCACTGAAACAATATTGGGTGAAACAATATTCCCTACTCCTTCAATCAACTCAACTCCAGCCTTTTTTAAAGACGTTCGGATATTATTAATTTGATTTGAAACAATTGATTCTTTTCTAGTTTTAATCACATCATTGTCAATTGAAACTTGATCAATATTGATTCCAAATTCATCAATTGATTTTAAATCTTTGATATGTTTTGCATTATGATACAAGGCTTTTGTTGGAATACACCCATAGTTTAAGCAGGTTCCACCAACCTTATGTTTTTCAATTAAAGTAACATCTAATCCTAATTCTTTGGCATGTAATGCCGTATCAAACCCACCGGGTCCAGCACCAATTATAACAAGATCTTTCATTCTTCTAATAAGTCACGATACTTCACAATCGGCTTTCTAGCTGCTTTTGCTTCATCTAAGCGTTTTACAATTGTAGTATATGGTGCACCTTTAACTAATTCTGGATCTTCTTTTGCTTCTTTTGCTACAATTCTCATCACTTGTATAAAGCTATCAATTGTTGCCTTACTTTCTGTTTCAGGAGGCTCAATCATCAATGCTTCTTTCACGACAAGTGGGAAGTAAACAGTTGGTGGGTGAACATCATAGTCTAGTAAACGTTTGGCAACATCTAAAGTTGTTACGTGATTTGATTTATCAATTAATCCATCAAATACGAACTCATGCTTGCAAATACCTTTGATAGGTAATAAATATAAGTCTTTCAATGATTCTTTGATGTAGTTAGCATTTAACACACTAAATTTTCCGATATATTGGAAATTTTCTTTTCCAACTGTTAATAAGTAACTATAGGCTTTTAAAACAACACCAATATTTCCATAAAAGTGTGAGATTTGTCCTAGAGTAGTTTCGTTTGAATCTTCGATGTAGAACCCTTCTTCACCTTTATGCACAACAGGTTTTGGTAAGAAGTCGATTAAGAATTGTTTCACTCCAACTGGTCCACTTCCTGGTCCTCCACCACCATGAGGTGTTGAAAAGGTTTTATGTAGGTTGATATGCATGATATCAAATCCCATATCTCCAGGACGTGCTAATCCCAATATTGGATTTAAATTAGCTCCATCGTAATATAATAATCCCCCAGCTTCATGTACCAACTTAGCAATTTCACAAATATCTTTTTCAAAAATACCCAGTGTGTTTGGGTTGGTTAGCATGATTCCAGCAATCGTATCATCTAATACTTTTTTTAAGTCTTCTACGTTTACTGTACCGTCTTCATTTGATTTTACTTCAACAGTATCATAGCCTGCGACTGAAGCTGATGCAGGGTTTGTACCATGTGCGCTATCAGGAACAATAATTTTAGTTCGTTTCAAATCATTTCTATCTTCATGATAACGTTTCATTATCATCAAACCAACCAGTTCACCATGCGCTCCAGCATAAGGATTTAAAGTAAATTGATCTAATCCGCTTAATTCAGATAGAATTCTTTGTGTTTCATAATATACTTCTAACACTCCTTGTGCTCCCACTGCAGGTGTATAAGGATGAATATTGAATCCCGGAAGATTGGACATATCTTGATTGATTTTAGGATTGTATTTCATTGTACAAGAACCTAATGGATAAAATCCTTTTTCAATCCCAAAATTTTTAAATGATACATTAGTATAATGTCGCACTGCTTCTAATTCGCTTACTTGTGGTAATAAAGCTTCTTCTTGTCGACACAAATGAGATGAGAAGGTTACTGTTTCAAACTCATTTTTAGGAAGACTATATCCCAGACGACCTTCATTTGAAATTTCAAATATTAGTTTATCGTAATACATTAGATCGCCTCCAATACTGATACAAGATTATCAATTTCAGCTTTGGTACGTTTTTCTGTTGCACTGAACAATAAATATCCTTGCTTATTCTTATCATATTTTGCTAAATGAAGGGGTCCTAAAATACCTGCATCTAGTAAATTGCTTTCAATTTGTTTTGGATCTTTCGTTGTTTTAATAAGACAATCCTTAAAGAATGGAGCATCATAAACAGGTTCAAACCCATCAAGGTTGATTACTTCATTGTATAAATAATGCGTTGCATTTACTGAGTTTTGTTGAACTTCAAGTAATCCTTTTTTACCCATAATTGCAAGATAAATCGTCACATATAATGCTAGTAAACTTTGATTACTACATATGTTAGAATTTGCTTTTTCTCTTTTTATGTGTTGCTCTCTAGCTTGTAGTGTAAGGACAAAGGCTCTTTTACCATCTGTATCTGTGGTAACTCCACAAATTCTACCTGGCATTTTTCTCATTAATTTTTTTGTTGTTGCTAAATAGCCAATAAATGGACCACCAAATCCCATCGGAACACCAAAACTTTGGGCATCACCAACAGCAATATCAACACCGTATTCACCAGGTGTTTTTAACATGCTTAAACTAGAGATATCAGAATTCATAATGAAAATCCCTTTGGTTTCATCTAAGATATTTCTAACATCTTTTAAATCTTCTATAATTCCATAGAAGTTTGGACTTTGGATAATCACACCAGCATAGTCATTGGAATTTTTCGATGTAAAATCTTCAATTGATGTTACACCTTCGTGTTCTTCAATCATATCCACTTCAATTCCTTTGTATTTTGCATAAGTGCGAACCACTTCAATGATGTTTGGATTCACAGTTTTAGAAATGAGAATCTTATTGCGTTTCTTCACATTAATAGCCATAAACATAGCTTCTGCTGTTGCGGTAGCTCCATCATACATAGAGGCGTTTGAAACGTCCATTTTCGTTAATTCACATATCAGTGATTGATATTCGAAAATGTACTGTAAAGTACCTTGAGATATCTCAGGTTGGTACGGTGTATATGCAGTTAAGAACTCTTGTCTTTCTATCAAATGTCTGATTACACTTGGAGTATAATGATCGTATGCACCTGCTCCTACAAACGGAATCAAGTTCATGTTTTTATTTGCCAATTCATTAAATCTCTTTTGTAGTTCGATTTCACTATGAGAAAATGGAACATCAATACTCTGTCCCATTAAATCATTTGGTATTTCAGCAAATAAATCCTCGATATTGTCTACTCCAATTACCTCTAACATTTGTTGTATATCTTCTTTGGTATGAGGTAAATATTTAAACATATTATCTCTCCTATTCGCAGATTTCTTTATACTCTTCAGCGCTTAATAATGAATTTAGTTCTGATTTGTCTTCTAATTCGATTTTTACGATCCAGTTTTCATATGGATCTTCATTAATTAATTCTGGACTATCTTCAAGTTCATCATTAACAATAACGATAGTTCCCGTAACAGGGCTTAATATATCGCTTGCAGCTTTTACTGATTCAATTGCTGATAATTCTCCACCAGCATCAACTTGATCATCTTCTTCAGGTAGTTCCACGAATACGATTTCACCTAAACTTTCTTGCGCGTAATCCGTGATCCCTATAAATCCAAACCCGTCTACTACCTTAATCCATTCATGTGTTGTAGTGTAATATAAACCTTCAATAATTTTACTCATAATATACCCTCCATTACTTCTTATATTTTTTGGAATAAAATTTCTTTTTTACAACCTTAGCTGCTTTGAGTTTATTCCTAATTTCAACTGTTACTTCTGTTCCTAATATATCATAAGGTCTATCAATCATTGCTAGTGCAACAGTTCTTCCCGTTGATGGAGATTTGTATCCTGTTGTAACGAATCCCACTAGCGTATCTTGATGATACACATTATAACCTTCTCTCATAATACCCTTGTCAATTAATTCAAGTCCACATATACGTCTTGTTGTTTTGTTTCGTTTTTGTTCAAGTAAAGCATCTTTACCAATAAAATCACCTGCATCCAATTTCACTGCGAAACTGTATCCTGCTTCTATCGGGGTAATATCTTTAGATAATTCATGACCATATAACGGCAAATTAACTTCAAAACGCAAGGTGTCTCTTGCTCCAAGACCAATTGGTAACACTTGTTCGTTTCCTTTTTCCAAAATGTCATCCCAAAGCTCTACTATATCATTATGTGTACCATAGATTTCGAATCCATCCTCACCAGTATATCCTGTTCTTGAAACAAGGTATAGTACATCATTTATCTTTATATTTTGATGAGTGAAAAATGTAATTTTATTCAAATCAAAATCTGTCATTGTTTGTAAGATAGTTTCTGCTTTTGGACCTTGAAAGGCGATTTCACTAAAGTTATCAGATTCATTTGAAACAGTACAATCAAATGAATTTTGTGAGATAATCCAATCATAATCCTTGTCTACATTTGATGCGTTAACAATGAGCAAGTAATGTTCTGAAGTGAATTTGTAAACAAGTAAATCATCAACAACTCCACCGCTTGGATAAAGCATCATTCCATACAATACTTGATTCTCAACCATAGTAGGCACATCATTTGTAAAAATGTAATCCACAAACTTTTCCGCTTCATTTCCTTTAATACATATTTCACCCATATGTGAAACATCAAATAATCCACTATTGTTTCTAACTGAATTATGTTCCTCTGTTATCGAAGTATACACTATTGGCATTTCATATCCTGCAAATGGTACTATTTTTGCTCCAAGTGCAACATGTTTATCATATAACGCTGTTTTTTTCATGTTATTCTCCTTCAAATTGCTTTTGTGCTTGATAACTACTACGAACCATCGGTCCACTAGCAATATATCTAAATCCTTTTTGCTTTCCAATTTGTTTGTACAATTCAAATACTTCTAAAGATACATATTCTTGTACTTCGATGTGATCTTTTGAAGGTCTTAAATACTGTCCTATCGTCATTATATCACAATTGATATCTCGCAAATCATCCATGACTTTAAAAACTTGTTCTTGTGTTTCCCCAATTCCAACCATAATTCCACTTTTAGTAAGAATATTTGGATTGATTTTTTTAACTGTTTCAAGTACTTTTAGAGATCTCCGATAATCTGCATTATCTCTAAATCCATCGTATAATTCTTCTGTTGTTTCCAAGTTATGATTAATAACATCTGGAGCAGCATCAACAACACGTTTAATACTATCATAATCTCCCATAAAATCAGGAATTAAGACTTCGATTGTGACATCTTTAGTATTGTTTTTCAATTCATTGATTACTTGAACAAATTGCTTGCTTCCATAATCTTCTAAATCGTCTCTTGTAACACTTGTTACAACGACATGTTTAAGACCCATTATTTGAACTGCATGTAATATATTTTTCGGTTCATATGGATCAACTTCATCAGGATCTCCATGAATTACATCGCAAAATGCACAATTTCGAGTACATCTTGTTCCTAAAATCATAAAAGTTGCAGTCTTATTACTGAAGCATTCCAATTGATTTGGGCAACTTGCTTCCTGACAAACGGTATGAAGATTGTGTTGTCTTAACAACGCCCTGATTTCTTTGGTTTGCTTGTTTAATTGTTTCATATCAATTTTTAAATAATCCGGTTTCGTAATTCGAATAGGTCGTTCAAAGAATACGCCCAGAAATTCACTATGTCTAAGTTTATATATGTAATCTTTTACTTTGTAATTTTTCAACACTTTCACAAACGATTCATAAGTATAATTTACACCTATAAAAGCGTTTTCAAAGTCAGTTAAATTATTTAGACTAAAGAAGTCCCCAGATAATTTAAAATCGGTAACTTGATTGTTTTTTATGACAACATCAAATGTTATATTACCTGCATCAAATTTCTCTTTTTTTCTAATATCAAACTTAGGATTTTTGCCATAATTCCACTCATCTGTGCTAAACTTCTGAGCATATTTGTTAATTGCATTTAAATCTAAGTCTTCAACTCGAACTTCACTAGTCTTTATTTGACTAACTATAAAATCATATAATTGATCTTGTGTGATGGAAAGTTCCTCACTTATATTAAGCACTCTTGATTTGACACTTGTAACGGCATGTTTTGTCAATTTCGCTTTATCTGGTGTCAAACTTCCAATTAAATGATCCATGTTGCTATTGAACAAAATTGTTCCATGAATAACCATTTTATCTTTATGAATAAACTCAGCGTTTCCACTAAATTTTCTTCCTAAATGTAATATATCATTACGACCTGTAAATTTCGCTTGTAAGCCAAGTTCATTAACAGCATCAACAATATGATGAACATGCGCGCCAAATATATCCTTATGGCTCTTCTTATCAGTAATAAAAGAAAATTGTAAGCAGCCTAAGTCTGTATAAACAGCTCCACCACCACTATTTCTTCTAACGACCTTAATATTATGTTCTTTAATATAGTTTTCATCGATTTCAATTGTTGTTACTTGATGTCTACCAATCATTACAGTTGGTACAACATTCCAAAGTAAAAAGATGTCCTCTTCGTAGTTATAGTCTTTTATTAGGTATTCTTCCAGTCCGAAATAAAAGCTACAATCCTTATAAGAAGCCTTAGAAGTGTCTATATAAAGCATATTTTCACCATCTTTCTACAACAATATATTAACACATTTTTTTCAATACTCAAGGATATTTTAGAAGAAAAAAAAAGAAGGTACAAGTACCTTCTTTTCCTATTTAATTTTTTCTTTAAATTTCTTATCAAATCTTAATCTAACTTGAGTATGGGCTTCTACAATGATTTTTTCTGAAGTGATTGGATTTACACCTTCTTTTTCAGGTATAACAATCGTTGTGAAAGTACCAAAATCATCTATTTTTACAGAATCTTTAGCGGCAAGCGTTTCTTTAATAACTTGTGCAAAATATTTCAAGAATTTATTGGCTTTATTTTTACTTAAGTCAGTCGTTTCATCGATTAAATTGATAATATCAATTTTTGTTCTCTTCTCAATAACTTTTTTCTTTTTTGGTGCAGGTTTTGTTACTAAGATAGGTTCTTTTTTATCTTCTTTTATAACCTTTGGTTCTTGCTTTATTTCTTCGACAGCTGGTTTAGGATCTACTACAGGTTCTTCAACAACTGGTTCTTCAACAACTGGTTCAGGAGTGTCTTCTTGCTTCACAAATGCTTTATTTGAAGTTTCTTTCACATCCATTGTAATCATATCTTTAAATGGCTTATAAGCAGAAAATTTAACTGCTGTATATGCTTCAATTGTAATAGGTTCAAATGTTTGTGGATTGATTGCTTCTCTTGATTTATGCTCTTTTGTATAGAAACGCCCAAAGTCATCCAGTTTTACTTCACTTTTAGCAGCCATTTGATCTTTGATTTCATCTAACAATGCATTCATAAATTTTTTGGCTTTATATTCACTCAAATCAGAATTTTTAGCAATTATTGTAATAAGGTCACCTTTTGTAACTCTAGTGTAGGTCTCTTTTTCTTCTTTTTGTACAATCGGCTTAGGTGCTTCAGCAACAGGAGTTTCTTCAACTACTTCTTCAGTCTCTTCGACTTTCGCAAGCACTTCATCAATAATACTGATTGATACATCTTCAACTTCAGTGGCTTCTTCTTTTTTAATTTGTTTGTATGTTTCTGTTTGACTAAATGCAACAGAAGATGGTTTTTCCTCTTTGATATTTAATTTTGCTTCTGCTTGTTTTCTTCTTTGTTTTTTTCTTCTTAAATCTTCAGCAGACTCCAATGTTTCAGCACGTTGCATTGCAACTAAAAAGATTCGTGCTAAAATGATAGATACAAGCATTCCCACAGAGCTTCCAATAATCATTGCTTGAAGCCAAGCGAAACCTGATCTCATAAATCCTGTAGATGCATTAGAAAAATCATATGCATTTAATAGCATACCTATGACTAAAAATACAACTAAGAGGACTAAAAATATGAATGTCAAAATGAATGTATAATCCAATAGTTTTTTGTATAACCTTACTCGTCTGTTCACAGAACCACCTCTCTCTATATTATTTTACATTAAAATTGGATATTTTACAAAAAATTATTTAACATTTACTACATTGACTATAAATATAGTATAATTAGTTATTATATCCAGGAGGAAACAATATGTTCTCAATTTTGAATAACTTTAAAACTGCTAATAATATACTTTTAATTTTAATCAATAAAATGAAGAAAAATGGCTATCATATTTTTCTTCATAAACATAAATTAAACGACCAATATACGATCGATAAAATTACTGTAAAGACAAGAAAAAAAACCAAATATAGACTGGTTTTATCTGCTGGGCTTCATGGAATAGAAGGCTTTGTAGGTCATGCTGCAATTCATACATTTCTAACTGAATTACTAGACACTTTAATCGATAATACTGAAATTGTTATTTATCCGACAATCAATCCGTATGGAATGGACACCAATCAGCGAACTAACATAAATAATGTTGATCTGAATAGAAACTTCTCAAAGAATAATTTTGCTTCAGAAAACAATCACTATTTAAAGGTAAAAGATTTTGTTGAACCAAAAGAATTTAAAAATGCAGTCACAATGAATTCTAGTTTCTATTATGAACTTGGTAAATTGATTAAAACCTATGGAGTAAAGGATCTCAATCAAGCATTCTTGTTAGGACAAAATTATCAGGATAAGGGTATATATTATTCTGGTACAAATTACGAGCCAGAAACACAGTATATTATGGATGAATTTCGAAATTTTATGAAAACGAAAATTCCGTTAATTTGGATTGACTTACACAGTGGATATGGACCAAAGTACCAAATGAGCATCATCAATTCTAAATATGAGATTGACCTGACAAATGATATGATTAAAAATTGCAATTACCCGCTAATATGGGGTGCAAATGAAGATGATATCTATGACACTGATGGTGATATCATCGAAAAACTATATGAGATCAAAGAAGATAAATTCAATAAAAATGATTTTTATGGAACTTGTTTTGAATTTGGTACAAGCGGAGAAGGTACACTAAAATCAATTGAAAGTTTAAAAGCTCTTCTTGCCATAAACAATGTTAGGTTTGTAAAAGAAAACATGAATATGTCTAAATATGCAACGAAACTTATGAAAAAGCAATTTGCTCCAACAAGTGAAAAATGGCGCATTAAAGCACATCAAGATTTCATCGATGCTATTAATGAAATAATCAAATATAAAAAACTCGTATAATTACGAGTTTTTTTATATTATATATGTTTCAAAATTTTTACCGTTTGCATATTGTTCGTAAATATCTTTCGCATAATCAATTTCTTTATCTAATCCATCTATTCCTGAAAATGAAATAATGAAAAGTAAAATTTTATCTGTGCTACTTTGAATCATTGTTCTTTCTGTATCACTCGTTACACTACCAAAAGGTCCGATTTCATCGGAATAAAGAGGTATGTTTGTAATATTTAATTTTCCTCTTCCAATACCAAAATATTCATCGGTTTCATTTCCCAAACGAATAAAAACATCTCCTTGAATTGCATTATAATCTAGTACTGCAACACTTTTTCTTGTTTTCATACTAAGTACATTTCCCAAATCAACTACATTATTGATTCGATAGAGTTTATTTCCTTTTGAAATTCTTCGATACAGTGATTCTACTGCCAGACGATATCTTGATGGGTCTTTCCCATACTTTTTATAAGCATTTCTTCCATCTATAATGATATCCAAATTAACAACATCCTTAATATCTATTGTTTCATTTATGCTATTTTCCCAAAATGAAACAAGTGTATCAACTTTTGACGAACTATCAACAGACACATCACAGGACATCACTGCAACTTTAAATTGGGGTGTTATTTCTAAGAGTTTTGGATCAATTGCAATTTTCATATCATCACCTCATCAAGATTATATCAAAAATAAGCAGGAAAATCCTGCTTATTTTGTTAAACGTACTGTATCTCTTGCGATCATTACTTCTTCGTTTGTAGGTAAAAGCCATACTTGAACTTTCGAAGAATCTTTTGAAATGATACGTTCATCACCTCGGACAAAGTTTCTTTCCTCATCCAACTCTACACCAAGCAATCTTAGTCTATTACAAACCAATTGTCTTGTAAATATAGCATTTTCCCCAACACCTGCGGTGAAGCAAATCGCATCTACTCTACCCATATTAACAGCGTAAGCAGCGACGTAATCAGCAATCATTTTTACATGTTTTTTTACTGTAAGCCAAGTTTGTTTGTTGCCTTTCCAATTCTCATTCCAAATATCCCTACTATCACTTGATAATTGAGACAATCCCAAATATCCAGATTTCTTATTCAAATCATTAATCACTTCTTTTACAGTTTTATGTTCTTTGTCACAAATAAAATCAACAATTGCGGGATCAATATCTCCACTTCTAGTTCCCATTAATATCCCAGCTAGAGGTGTAAATCCCATTGATGTATCAACACTTTTTCCACCTTGCACTGCACATATACTGGCACCATTACCTATATGTAAAACAATTGTATTTACCTCTTCAATTTTTTTGCCCATCAACTCTGCTACTCGTTGTGCTACATATTTATGTGACGTACCATGGAAGCCATATTTACGTACTCCATATTTTGTATACCACTCATAAGGAACACCATATAAGTAAGCTTCTGCAGGCATTGTTTGATGAAATGCTGTATCAAATACTGCAACTCCTTTGATATGAGGCAATGCTTTTTGAAATGCTCTTATACCAGTTAAATTTGCAGGGTTATGCAGAGGTGCCAAATCAGACACATCTTCAATTGCTTTGATGACTTCATCATCAATAATTATACTATCACTAAATTTTTCTCCACCATGTACAACACGATGTCCAACACCATCTATTTCATTAATTGATTCCACAACTTTTAGATCTACCAATTTATTCAACAATAATGTTACGGCTACAGAATGATCGGGACAACTGAATGTTTCAACTAGTTTGTCACCATTAAGTTTGATTTTGATCTCCGAATAATCTTGTCCAATTCTTTCTACAACTCCACTTACTAATTCCTCTTCTTGAGGCATATTAAGTAATTGGAATTTCAGTGATGAGCTTCCTGCATTCACAGCAATAATTTTCATATTCTATCTCTCCTTATCGTAAACCATCTCTATTCAAAATAATATCATACTTTTTCAATTCTGTCATCACAAAAAAAATAGACAAAATTGTCTATTTTATAGTACTTCGGTTTCTACCATTTTGCTTTGAGTTATACATTAATTCATCTGCTCTTTGAACCAGTTCGGAATATGATTCTCCCTCTTTATATAAGGTTCCACCGATACTTACGGTAACTTTGATTGCTTCGGTATCCTTAAATTGATAAACAGATTTTTCAATTAGCATACGTAGTTTTTTTGATAAATATGCTAAGTTATTAATAGAATCAATCTTAAATAATCCAATGAATTCTTCTCCACCCCATCGTCCAATAATATCCTTACCTCTAACATTACTTTCCAATGTACTTGCAACAACTTTTAATACTTCATCTCCAATATTATGACCATATGTGTCATTGATATTCTTAAAGTGATCAATATCAAAAAATAGAATACCAAAATTTGATTGAAATTCATTATATTCTTTTATAAAAGACTCCAGTTGAAATTCAAGATATCTCCTATTTGGAATGGTTGTCAGAATATCGATTGTTAACAATGCTCTTAATTCTCTATTTTCTTTGTATTTGCTTTCCTGAAACCTTGAATCTGTAAACACTTCAACAGCCGCAGTAATATTTCCATCACCATCATGTAGTGGAAATGTTTTAACAGTAACAGGAATTCTATGACCTTCTTTGTGATGTAAAAATACTTCGTTTTCCAAGATGTCACCAGTATTTAGTGTTTGATGTAATGGGCATCCACCAAAACATAACTCTTTTCCATTTTTGTCAACATGCTGAAGAATATTGTTAAAACAATGTTGATTCATTACCTCTTCTGCTTTAAAACCAGTAATTCTTTCACTTCCAGAATTCCAAAACACAATTTTTCTAGATTGATCAACAATGTAGACACCTTCAAAAAGATGGCTAATTAATTCAGATAGTTCATTCATGTATAATCACCTCTCAATTAGTATATCACAAAATTATAATTATTTATCATTCATTCTTGACAATAACGTAACGTAATAGTTTACAATATGATTAAGTAGGTGATTACAATGTATAAAATAAATGAATTGGCATCGATAGCAGGAATTAGTACAAGAACATTAAGATATTATGATCAAATTGGATTACTAAACCCATATAAAATTGATGACAATCAATACAGATTGTATAATGAAGAGAATGTTGATAGACTTCAACAAATCCTTTTCTATAAAGAACTAGGTTATTCTTTACAAAAAATAACACTCATTTTAACGAGTACAACATTTAATAGATTGGAATCATTGTATGAACACGTATCTCTTTTAGAGAATAAGAAGGTCCATATTGAGTCAGTACTCAATTTAGTACTTGAAACAATAGAATATATAGAAAGAGGTGAAACAATGTCAGACAAGCAAAAATTTGATGCGTTTAAGAAACAAACAATTCAGGACAACATGGAGAAATATGGAGTAGAATTAAATGAAACATATGATGCAAAGTTTTTGGAACAAGCTAATCAACAATACTTAAAGAAATCAAAATATGAAATAAAACAACAAGAGGAATTAACTAAAAAGCTAAATGCTACGATAGTAAAAGCAATGGAGGAAGGCAATCCAACTAGTTCAATTGCAATGGAAATGTGTAGTCTGCATAAAGAATGGATTTGTTTTTATTGGCCTAGTTATAATAAACATCATCATTTATCTCTGGTTGAAATGTATACATTAGATGAACGATTCAGATCGTATTATGATAAGATACATATAGGAGCAGCTCAGTTTCTGTTAGAAGCAATGCAGCAATATATTAATAAATAGGAAAGACAAAAGTCCTTCCTATTTTTTTATTTCAATTTTGTATAAAAAAAACACTTCTTTATATAAAGTGTTAAATTATGGTAGCGATGGTCGGGATCGAACCGACACGACCTCGCGGCCACTGGATTTTGAATCCAGCGCGTCTACCTATTCCGCCACATCGCCACTTGCATATATTATTATACATCACATTAAAGAAAAATCTACAAAAAAAAGACATTTTTTTATGTCTTCTTTATTTCCTCAATTTTTCAATAATCATTTTGTACCCACTAGGTCCATATAAATAGGA
>CAYSZV010000008.1:21372-64052 GCA_964435595.1 uncultured Candidatus Izemoplasmatales bacterium
CGTTGCAGCAGAAATTCCTGTAGCCTTTTCAATTTCTTGGTACGTCATTTTTTGATGGAGCATTTTGGCAACCATTAAACGTTGTCCAAAAGCTTCTAACTCATTGATTGTACAAAGGTCATCAAAGAACCTATAGCACTCTTCTACTGTTTCTAGTTTCAGTACTGCTTCAAATAAATTATCGATTTGTTCATTTTGAACTTTATAATGGTATCCCATAAAATCACCTCATATCGAATATATTATAACATATAGAAAAGGATTGCTGAACGAAAAATATTATTTTATCTTTTTTCCAACAAAAATCGATGTTCAAGTGTTATATAAGTGAGAAGAAAAAAAAGGAGGACAATAAAATGTCAAAAAAATTAGGAATTTTAGTATTAGGAATCATGGTACTTGTAGGATTAGCTGCTTGTACAGAAATGGGAACTGAAGTTAGTGGGTATTATGTATCAGTAGATATTAATCCATCGATAGAATTTGTTGTAGACGAAAATGACGTGGTTGAATCATATGTATTTTTAAATGAAGATGCTGCAGTTCTTTGTTCAGACTTAGACTTTGTTGGAATGAATGTTGATGATGCAATTGAATTATTTGTAGAGGCTGCTACAGCAGCTGGATATGTTGATCCAGATGGTGATGACAACGCAGTATTGATCACAGTATTAACTGATGATGAAGAAGATGAGAACCAAGAAGTTAGAGCAGAAATTTGTGAAAGAATTCGAAAAAGATTAAATACACATTTTGCAAAAAATTATATAAATAGTGTTGTATTAACTGAAGAATTCACACAAGAAGATCTTGTAGCTGAAGCGCAAGCTTTAGATGTAACTCCAGGAAAATTAAAATTAGCTTATGCTGCAATGTTTACTGATGAAACATTAATTAAAGAAGAATTACTTGAAATGCCTGTAAAAGATATCTTAGCTTTAATTAGAGAATCTCATTCAGAAACATTCGGTGAATACAAAGAAGCACAATGGACGAGATTACGTGAAATGAAACAAGAAAAAATTGAAGAACACAAAGATGCTGTTCAAGCTCATTTAGATGCAAATCCAGAAATGACGCAAGAACAAATTCAAGCTTACATCGATAACTACAAAGCAGAAGTTAGAGCAGAAACACAAGAACAATGGCGTGAAAGACTAGAACAATGGAACCAAAACAGAGAAGAACGTCAAGAAGGTAATCAAAATTCAGAGGAAACTCCTGACGAATAGTAATGTCTCAACTATAATTATTTTCTAGGAGGATAGATCCCCTCTATCCTCCCCCCCTCTATTTATTATTTTTCCTTATTATGTTATAATTTTAAAAGAGGTGATTGCATGATAAAGAAAGATATTAAATTACTCGTTAAACAATTACAAAATGATGACATTTCAGTCTTTGATGACATATATTATGCGACTAAAGATACTGTATATTATACAATCCTTTCCATCATAAAAGATTCTTCATTAAGTGAAGATATTATGCAGGAAACATATTTAAAAGCACTAGAAAAGATTCACACATACAAACCCCGAAGTTCTTTTAATTCATGGATTGTTACAATCGCAAGAAACCTCGCAATCAATGAATATAATCGTCGTAAGCGAGAATTAAAAGTTGATCCACAAGAAAATGAAATCATCTTTGGAACAGTTGATTCTATGAGTGAAAAGGAATTAATGGTAAAAGAAATGTTAGAGTATCTAAATCCTGAAGATAGAGAAATTATCATAATGCATGTTATTGGTGATATGAAACATCGTGAAATAGCTGAGGTGTTAGGAAAACCAATTGGTACAATTACATGGAAATATAACGAAGCTATTAATAAACTAAAAAATAAATTTGAAAGTAGGTGACAACATGAAAGGTAATTTTGAAAATAAAATGAAGACTGATTTTTCAGTAAATACTCCTGATGTTTTACAAAAAATAAAGCAAGATCATCGATTTAAAGTACCTGAAAAACCACAAAGATCTTCAATAACAAACATATTTAAATTTCGTAAAGTACGCTTTACCTTTGCATCATTATTTGTTGTTGTCTTACTTGCAGTAATACTAATGAATCAACCTCAAGAACAAATTTACGCTTCTACTGTAACACTAGATTTGAACCCACAGTTTGAAATTACACTCGATCAAGATGATTTCATTATTGACATTATTGCATTAAATGATGATGGAACAGAAATCATTGATCAACTTGGTGAATATAAACGCCAACAATTGAATCAAGTACTAACGGTTATGGTTGAGAAGTTGTATGAAAACGGATATTTGGCACAAAATGAAAATACAATAATGGTGTATGTTGATGGTGTAAGTGAACAAGTTCAATTACGTATTCAAGAAGTTGTTCAAGAAAAGCTTCAAGAAGAAGCATCAAAATATCAAAAAACGTTTCAATTTGTACAACGTAATAACTTAGATTATACAGACACAGAACTAGATCGAATTACATCATTCGCTAAAGAAAACAACATTCATCCAGGTAGAGTCATCATCATCCTAGAAATTCTTGATGCTGATGAAACATATAATGTTGGAGATTTAAAAGGGTTAAGCATGAGAGAATTATATCAAATCTACCAAGATGTTATGGCTGATGATAGCCAAACAGAAGATCCTGGTAATCCCGGAAGCAATACAAACGGGAATAATTAAAACAAAAAAGGAAATCCAAATGGATTTCCTCTTTTGTTTATTTGATTCCTTTTTGTTTTGGTGTTAATTCAGGTGAATTAGCGCGAACAGCTTCTCTCATATCTTTTACTTTTTTGTATTGTTTCTTATCTTTTGCTTTTTGATATAAGAAGCTATCAATAGCTTTCGCAGCTCTATGTCCATCTGCTACACCACTAATTAAATCTGGTCCGCGGAAGATATCTCCACCAACGAATAGCCATGGTGCATTTTCCAATTGTCCATCTTCGTTTGCTTTGATTTTTCCTCGTGTAATCTCGATTTTATCTTGTAAACTTTCTGGAAGATAATCATAATCTGGACTTTGCCCGATTGCGATATATACTTGCTTACCGGCAATGATTTGTTCACAATCATTATCAAATTCCGGATTAAATCTACCAGAATCATCAAAAACACATAAACATTTCCATAAACGTAGCCCAGAAACTTTTCCATTCTTTTGCATTACTTCTTGAGGACCATTTCCACAGAAGAATTCTACTCCTTCTTCTGATCCTTCTACTAATTCTTCCATACTGGCTGGAAGTGCATCTTCATTTTCTAACGATGTTAGTTTTACGTCTGATTTCCCATATTTCAACATTTGTAATCTAGTTGCACTTCTAGCAACATCAAACGCAACATCTCCACCACCAATAACAACTACACTATCTTTGATATTGATATCTTCTAGTTTTAAGTTTCCTCTTTCAAATTCTCTTACTTGTGGTAAGAAGTCCATTGCACCAATTACGTCTTCATGGTCTGCACCAGGAATATTCAATGCACGTGGCTTAAAGAATCCAGTTCCTAAAAATACACTATCAAAATCTTGTTCTAATTGTTCCATAGTAATGTCTTTACCAACTCTTGTATTGGTATGAATTTTCACACCGATTGATTCAATAAAATTAATATCTTTATCTATCGCTGTATCAGGAAGTCTATAGGCAGGAATACCATATCGCATTACCCCACCAGCTTGCGGCATTTCTTCAAACACCTCTACTTTATAGCCCATAGCACCTAAGTAGTATGCAGCACCAAGACCAGCAGGTCCAGCTCCAACTACAGCTACTTTGGCATCAATCACTTCACTAACAGGCTCATTGATAATTGTTTTATACAAGTCTTCTGGAGCGCTATCAATAATATAACGTTTTAGCCAACGAATCGCAATTGCTTCCCCTTTGACTGCAATCGCACAAGCTGTCTCACAATTATGAGTACAAACGCGTCCGCAAACTCCAGGTAATGGATTCGTTTCATAAATTTGTTTTAATCCAGATTCTATATCATTGTCCCAAATCGAATGAATGTATTCAGGGATATGCATTTGTACTGGACAGCTTGATGTACAGACACCACATTCAACACAGCGTGCTGCTTCTAGCTGAGCAAACTCTTGACTATATCCTTTGATTACTTCAATAAATGATCCTTTACGTTCTTCAGGAGCTTGATGTTCCATTTCAATGCGTTCTAAATCCAATAAATTTGATACTTCATCTTTTTGCCATCCAGCTTCAACTTCTTCTCCTTCCCACGTTTTACGTGGTAAGAAATAGAATAAATCAGGATCATCATTAGCATAAATGTATTCTTTGCTCATATTCAATGAGTCTGTCGTACATGTATCAACACATAAGGCACAGAAACAACAACGTCCATAATCAATCGCAGGTCTTTGTTGTAATTGCCCTGCTTTTTCAGGAACATCAGAACGTTCTACCATATTGATTGCCTTCGTAGGACAAATATCTTCACATGTTCCACATCCAATACATTTTTCCCAATCATTGGTATGGAATCCACGTGTACGATCAGGGGCAGTTCTTGGATTTGAATCTAAATTTTTCTTGCTTTTTAAGATGGTGTCACTTCGTAAATGTGCGGCATTTTTCTTTGTAAATATGTTCGTCATGTCGTGAGTTACAGGTTTTTTAAATAGATATTTCCAATTTCGAATTGGATTGAAGACACTTACTCTTCTATATTTTTTATTTTCATTCATTATCTATCAATCTCCGGACTACAAACTCCCATGGTATCAACCCATAACGCTGCATCATCTAATCTTGTACCTGGTAAATATTTTTCAATACCCAACAGACCTTGAGGATAACTTGCTCCCCTAACACCAACACGGTAAGGGTGAGTTCCACCATTACTTACCATATAATACCCAAATTCACCACGACTTGATTCTACTGTTGAATATACGTGTCCTTTATTGACTTTCCATCTCATTGATTGTCCATGTTCATTGACTGGAACACGCACTTCACCTTCCGGTATTTTTGCCAAACATTGACGAATAATACCGATTGACTGCACTACTTCTTTCAGTTTAATATCAACACGACAACGAGCATCAGAATAATCTGAAACAGGCACTTCAAACTCTACTTGATCGTATCTAGCATATGGCATTACTTTTCGAATGTCATATGGTTTATTAACAGCACTTCTCATTCCAACACCGGTAACACCCAATTCCCACACAACCTCTTCAGGTAGCATAATAGTGTCTTTAATACGTTTTACCATCGTTGGGTTTTCAATTCCTAAATCTCTTAATTCAAAATATCTACTTTCTAAATCATCTAAGAAGGCATGGATATCTTTTTCGATTCCTTTTGGTAAATCTTTTCGTACACCACCAGGAACAATATATTGGTGATAAATACGGTGACCAGTTATTTTTTCAAAGATATCTAATATACTATTTCTATCCGCATGACAATGATACATTAATGTATAATTTCCTGTTGGACTACCAAGTCCTCCATATGCCATTAAATGAATACTGATTCTAGCCAATTCTAATATAATCATTCGAATCCAATGGGCACGTTCAGGTACAATAAGTCCCTGTAATTTTTCAACACACATTGCAAACGCCATCTCATTGATATCCGGCTCAACAACACATACACGAGGAATCAAAGAAATATTTTGAACATAACTTTTACGTTCCATTCCTTTTTCAAAGCCACGATGTAACATTCCTGGAAGTAAAAATGATTTTTTGATGATGTCACCATCAACATACATATGCACAGAAGCATTTCCATGCATCCCTGGATGCTGAGGTCCTAAAAACAATTTCATCTGTTTCATTATTTTTTACCTCCTTTTACTGCATCAATACGAATTTTACGATTTTCCCTTTTTTCTTGTTGTGATTCCCCTTTTACAAGTACGTGAGTCTCACTGTATTCTCTTACAGGGAATTTCTTATCACTATATGCTTGTGGATCAAAATCTTTACGTAACGGAGGCATATCGTCCCATTCTTCTAAAATTAATTGTTTATCATAATCCGGATTTCCAGGGAATTTGATTCCAAAGAATTCACATGCTTCTCGCTCATAATACTTACACCCTTCATAGATTGGCATAATTGTACTCATCACTGGATTATCTCGATTTAATCTAGTTCTCACTTGAACATAAACTGGCTTATCCCAATTAAACACGATATAAACCAATTCAAACTGATTCTCATCAATCCAATCCACTGCACTTAAATATGATAATTGAATCCATCCTTTGCTCTTTAAGATTGATAGTAGTCCATGAACATCATTTTTTTCTACTTCAAATGCTACTTGATACTGATCTACTACTTCTGTCTTATTTACGTTAAACGTACCTTCTACTAGGGCAATAACGTCTTGTACATTATTATTCGTGGTATTCATCTTTAACTCGTACCTCCCCTAGACTGTCAATTTGGTTTTGTCTATACCATTCATAATTATCATGATATCTTTTCCAACCATCTGCAGTTTTATTCTTAATTTTTTCCATTAAATCAATAAACCCATTCATTACTGCTTCCGTATTCGGCATACATCCAGCAACATAACTATCAACTGGAATATATTGATCTAATTGATTGATTACAGCATGTGAATCATGGTAGATTCCACCATTGATTGTACAGCTACCAAATCCAACAACATATTTCGGCTCACTCATTTGCTCATATGTATAAATCAATCTACGTAATGTTTTCAATGATAAATATCCAGTTACCAGTAATACATCTGCTTGTCTAGGTGTTGCCATTGGCCCCATACCCAAACGTTCCATATCATACGCTGATGTCATTGCCGGTGGTAATTCGATTGCACAACAACCTGTACAATACATCAACATCCATAAAGAATTTCTTCTGAAGAAATCTCCAATTTCCCACCATTTACGATCAATTGCAGCTTTATCTAAATTAGATACAGGAGAAAATTTAGTTGATTTCATTTAAATCACCCACCCTAAATATAACGCAATTATTGCTTGAACAACTGCTAATGGCAAAATCCATTTATAGAAAAAGATTACCACTTGATCAATTTTGAATCGACCAAACACATTACTAGTTAGATTTAGTATTGCGTATACTACAAAATATTTCACTAAGAAGACCAAGATATTTTCAGCTCCACCTAAGAATAAATGAACAAATAATCCGACTTCTATAAATACACTAATTTCATGTAAGATAAATAACATACCTAATTGTTTCCCACCATATTCAACCATTGGTCCAGATGCCAACTCAGCAGGAGCAATGTATGTTTCAAATGGTTTTTTACCGAGCATTCCAAGCAATGATACAACACCAACAAAGAATCCGATTGGAAGCATAATTGCAAACCATGAATTATCTTGTTGGAATAGGGCGATTTCACTCAAGCTACTAGTACCTGATAATTTAATAATTGTTAATACGATTACCATAAATGGTACTTCATAGGCTACCATTGTTGTTAATGCTCTCATAACACCTATACTAGCAAGTGGATTCCCACTACCACTAGCGCTCATTGCCATACCTAACATACCAACTGCAATTAAGTAGACAAAGATAAAGAAATTATCGAACCCAGGGAATGCAATAATGTTATTGCTGACTGGCATAAACATTGCAGTTCCAATGATTCCACCCAATGCCATAATGACACCAAAGTCAAAGATCCATCCATGACTAACACTTCTTTTACTTAATAATTTAAATATATCTATAAATTCTTGATACCATTTTGGTCCATATCGTTTTTGTACTCTAGCAACAATTTTTCGGTTAATTCCACCCAAAGCTGTTTGCCATACAAACCCACCAAATGCAACCGCGATACCTAATAAAATCATTCCAATCATACGATTTCACCCCACAGTAATGCAATTATAACAATCATGATAAAGAACACCGTTATTTCTGGCTTATTGGCAAAGAAGAAATATTTCACAAACATACCAAACTCTTTGACTTTATTCGCCAGTGTTTCATAAAACTTCTTCATCATTGTTGTATATTTTTCATATAATCTCTCGAATGGAGCATAAAAATCAACAGTATAATGTAATAGATTTTCTGTATATACAAAGTTTCCAGCTGTATACGTATCCATCAATCCAACTTTTTTTGATTTCTTTAATGCAATAAAAATCAAGAATGCGATAAACACACCAATACCAAACACTGCAGCGATTAATCCTGCATCAAGATTCCCATTATTACCTTCAATAATGAAATTTCCATATGAAATAGCAGTATGTCCAAGTTCTGTTACAACTCCACTAATAATATCCAATATTACTTTTGGATGCACACCAGTATAGACATTCAATGCACTTAAGAGTAACATTGGAATCAACATTACAATTGGTGCTTCTTTTGTATGGTCCCTATGTTCTGGTAATTCTTGTCCTAAGAACAATGCAGCAAGAGGTCTAAATACATATAAGAATGATCCAATACTACCAAAGAATGTTGCGATTCCGATAAAGATTAATCCATTGTCGATAACACTTTGGAAAATCATCCACTTACTAATAAATCCACCCATCGGAGGAATACCAGCCATACTAATTATAGCAATCAAATACACCATATAAGTAATTGGCATTTTGTGAATCAATCCACCCAATTCACTTATTTTTGTTGTACCTGTTACTCTATGTACCGCCCCAATTGCCAAGAATGCAGCTGTTGATGCTATCGCATGTGCTAACACATGATACAGACCACCAGTTATACTCATACTATTCATCATTGCGAATGCAACTAAGATATATCCGCCATTACTCATTGATGAATATGCAAGTAATTTCTTTGCATCGTCTTGTCTAATTGCCATCAATGTACCAACAACAATCGTAATTGATCCTAGAATTGCAATAAAGTAATTCGCATAAGGCATATTGATATATCCATTAATACTGAACATTGCACTAGAACTTCCCAACTTCACTAGTCCTAAAACAGCAACAAATGCTCCTAGTTTTTCCAATCCACCACTAAAAACTGCAGTCACTGGATCTGGTGCATTCTTCAATACTTTAGGAAGCCAATAATGAAGTGGAAATGCTCCTAGTTTTGCAAATGCTGCAATTCCTAATAAGAAGAACACTGTAATATTATATCCACTACTCATTGTAGCCATAGATTCAATATTCCAACTTCCTGTCACCAAATGAATCAACAAGACAGCTATCAATAAACTAAAACTACCAAATGCCGAAAATCCAAAGTACCATACAGGTGCTTTTTTACTTCTTCCCATAGGAATCATGAACAAACTAGTCCATACAACAAATTCAAAGAAGAAAAATAGATACAACATATTATTTGTAAAGAATACTCCAACCGCTCCCGCTAAGGCAAATAAATACAGCATTGAATATGCTCCATTGTACTTGATCTTATCGATATAAAACGGATTAAAGAAACTCACCATACTAAATACAAATGTAACGATTACTGCAAAGAATAATCCCAATTCTGTAACATTAAATGATGTAAACGTAAGATAATTCACTGTATCATCTAAGGTTCCAGTCACATATCCGAAATACCCTAGAAATACAAAACTCAAGAAACTAGCAACAATTACAACAATACTACCATACGTTGCATTAAATTTCGCAACACCATAAGCAAGTATCCCACTAAACACTAGCATCAACATAATTAGTTCAACATTAGCCATTATAGATACCTCCAATCTCTGTTGCCAAATCAAGTAAATCTCCTGATACAATCCCGAAGAATACAAGACCGATTGCTACTATTACAACAACGTACTTCAATGTGATATCAAACGATACGCTTTTCACTTCGCCCTCTGGATACCATAGTTTAATTAATAATTTAATGAAGTATACTCCTTCTATTACACTAGAAATCAATATAACGATTGGTAATAACATTTCACCATTATCAAATAATGTAGAAAGTATTTGCAACTTCACAACAAACCCAAAGAATAACGGAAGACCAAGCACACTAAGTATAGAAGCAGTTACTCCAACACCAATTACTTTATTCTCACCAAAGATTCCTTTGAGTTCATTCACTTCATCACTACCAACTTGTTCTGATACTGTTGTAAAGACAATAAATAAAACCAATTTTGTTATTGCATTTGCTCCAACGATTAAGACTCCCAGTCCAGGAAGCCCCATAAAGAATACTGCTATCGCAATACCTGCTTGCGCAATAGAACTAAACAATAATATTTCTCTAACTTTTGTTGATGCATATGCCATCGCTTCACCAGCAATAATACTGAATAAAACTACTACAAGTACGATCATTCCAAGTGTATCACTAAATACAAATACACCATTTAATAGACGTCCTACTGTAAGTGTGATTGCTGCTGCAAATACACTCGCAATCATTGTTCCACTTAATGTGTTTGCATTCCCTAAGACGCTTTTTGCCCAAGAGTTAAATGGTAATAATTTTGCTTCTACAGATAAGCCAATAAACATTAATAAGAATGGGAAACTAACCGCCACTGCACTTGCACCACTATCAATAATACGTTCATGCATATCTGCCATATTTAATGTTCCAAACATACTGTATAAAATGATTAATCCCAATAAGTACAAAACACTACCAACCGTACCTGCTACCAAATAGTTAAAGGTACTCAATGGTTTCTTATTGGTTGTTGTAATTAAATAAGCACTAATCCCAACAATTTCAATAAATACAAACAGGTTAAACAAATCGCCAGTTAGTAATAGTCCATTTAATCCAGCCAATGCCACCAATAAGATTGAAGACATCTTTTTGTAATTTGCAATTGTTAACGCCACTACAATAAAAAACAAGGTATTGACAATAAACAGCCCAGTAATACTGTATTGATTAACAATTAAATTAATACCATAAGGTGCAGTAAAGCCACCAATTTCAATAATACCTACTTCTAAGAAATAGATTGAAACGATATTAAATAAAGATACTGCTACTAATAAATAAGGGGCATATTTCTTTGAAAGAATACTTAAGAATGCCACCAATAACGGTATAACAATCAATAATACTGCATTCATTATTGTTCCCCCATTTCATCAATATTATATGTACCATATTGTTGATACATTTTTTTTGCTAAACTCAATCCCAACGCTGTTGTCCCAACACCAATTACAATTGCTGTCAATACAAGAGCTTGCGGGAGTGGATCAACATAAATTGCTGCATCAGCTGTTGTTGAAGTTAAAATTGGTGCAATCCCACCTCTTACAAATCCAACACTGATAATGAACACATTCAAACCAATTTCCAATATATTCAAACTAATAATTATCTTAATCACATTTCTATTAGTTAAGATTCCATAAAGACCTAACATCATCATAAATATAGCTGCGTATTGTAACATTATGAAACCTCCTCTTCTGTTAAGAAGTTATCAATAATCCCACTGATTTCACTACCAACTTTAAGTCCGATTAAAACATATACAATCGGTATAATACCTGCGCTGAATAATGCACCAACAGTACCATTATCTAAGAAGTTAACCAAGAAGTAATCCGCTACAAATAGCCCAATCAGACCAATTACAACATATAAACTACCTGCTACACTTTCTAACATTTTAAATCCTTTGATCTTTGCTCTAAAGTTATTATCAGCAAGATATAAAAGTAAAATACTAGAAGCAATCATTGTTCCTCCAGGGAACCCTCCACCAGGAGTCAAATGACCATGAATTGAAACATACACACCAGTCATTAAGATGATTCCAAATAAAGCTCTACTTCCAACACTCAACATGAAATTTGGATGAAAATCCAATTCCATACGTTTTTGCTTCGTTGCACCTAATAGCAATGCAACACCAAGACTACTTACGAATAAAACAGTGATTTCACCTAAGGTATCAAAACTACGATAATCAGCAACAATTGCTGTAACCATATTCGCAGGTCCACCTTCTGTTACTTCTGTCAGACCAAATATAACATCTTGGGCATTTCCTAACACGCTTCGATTCAAGAAACTATTTGAGATTCGTTCTGTGATATCTACATCTCCAAAACGTGGAAACAATTCATTGGCATTCAGTGATAAGATAATCATTACACCAAGTCCAATTGATAAAGCGAATGCTAAAAATTTCTTCATTCTTTTGCACCTACTTTCTTTTTACCCAACAAAGTAAATACAAACAAACTCGTTACAAGTCCACTTCCAATTACCGCTTCGGTTACGGCTACATCAGGAGCTTGCATCAATACAAATGCGATTACACTTAACATACTTAGTAAAGATAGAAACATAACCGATTTAATCATTACCTTTCCATTTACTGCCAAAAATGCAAGACCTACTAAAAACACTGAAATTACAATCTCAATAATATCAATCAACATCTTTAGTACCTCCTAATAACTCTTCTAAATCATCTTGAACAACATTGTTTGGTTTCCCATAAGCAATATAAGTAGCTTTAGCAAGTGCGCTACTTCCAATTGGATTACTAATAGCAATAAATACAATAATTAGCATAATTTTCAAAATCCAATCACTTCCAAGACCAGCTGAAATACTGTAGAACAATACACCAAGCAACAATGCAAATGCACCTAGCGTAGTTGCTTTCGTTCCAGCTTGAATACGATTAAATGTGTCTGGCATACGTAATATACCAAGACCACCTAACAGGTAAAACAGACCACCAATAACTAAGAATATAACACTAATTATTTCCATGTTTACCCTCCACATAACGACTGAATGTGATAGTTTCCATAAATGCCAAAATTGCATAAACAATTGCGATATCTAAAAACAAGCTATTTTGAAATAACATTGCCAACAAGGCAATTAATCCAATCGTAATAATATTAAATGTATCTAATGAAACAACTCGATCTGCAATACTTGGTCCTTTGATAAAACGAACCACAGCAAATAACATACCAAGACCTACAAGACCAAATACGATATATTGTGCTATTTCCATCATTTGAAGATCACCCCTAATATGCGTTCAAAACGGCTACTAATATTGTTCTTATTTTCTGCCTGTGTTTTCCCTTTTACATCAACTGTATGAATATAAATATCTTGCTCATGTACATCAATACTCAAAGTACCAGGTGTAAGGGTAATCGAATTCGCTAGTGTTAATTTTGCAAACTCTCCTTTTAGATCTGTATCTACTTTTACAAATCCTGGATTCAACGGAATCGTAGGACTTAATACTCGTCTTGCGACATCAATATTCGCTAACACCAATTGCCATAAAAACACTGGTAAATATACAAATATGAAAACTACTAATCGATAGGGAAGCTTATAATCGAATGAATAGTTTACATATTTCGTCAGAATCAATGTCAAAATCGCACTAACAGCTATTCCAACAACCAACTCTTCAATCAAGAACCCAGCTAGTAATAAATAGACTAATAGTAATACTAAAAACGTTGCTAAATATTTCATAATATACCTCCTTTATTATTATATATTTTCAACTTAACGATATAACTGCTTGTCTCATTTTTTGGCCATATAAGCCATCTACTTACAATGGTTTGCATTTTATCATCAAGATTGTAAAGCCCATAATCCCCTAGACCCATTCCATACTTCTTCTTATATCCTTCATAGATTTCTTCCATTACATCATAATTCTTAATACCATTTTTCACTCTTCTATAAAACCCACTTGACTGTTCTAATTCAAATACATCTGACAAGACCATCATACTACCTTCTTCATGCAATAGCCCACGAAGATTTTGATTAAAACGATCGATTACTGATGGCATATGTTGCAATACAGATTCTCTAATATAAACACCCAAATGCTCTGGATAGCCACTGGCAATCAATTGCTCAATCAATACCGATAATTGATGATAGAGTAGCTGTGTATATATTGGACTAACATAGATAAAGTTATAATGACCCCATTGATCTTTCATAAATTGATACGTTGTAACAGTATCAAATATATGAGATAACACTTGATCAATCTTTTCCTTATTCAGACATGTCGCGAATCGTTCTTTAAAGGAAGTTAATAAATCATGTTCCTCAAAGCCTGTGTATTCCACCTTCTTAACCACTATCTTATTGTGTTCGTGCTTTGACAATCTTTGATACGACAATGCTCTCAACATAGATATTTCATCTACATCACTAAGTACTACCTCATTAAAAATACGAAGAAATTCTGATAGTGAAAAATCACTCAAATTCCCCGCACCAACAATTAGTACACTATTTGGATTTTTAATTTGCTCAAAGAACGTCTTTAGCAAAAGATTAATATTGTCTTGAAAATGAAAGTTGTCTTGTGGATATATTCTACTGCTATTTACTTGATTATTAAATTGTTCAATATATTTCATATAATCACCCATACTAATATTATATATTAGTCATTAACTCTTACAACAAGATTATTTCGTATGCGTAACAGTTTATTTCGTAAACGACCTAATAACGTCGCCACGCTTTGCCGTATAGTCTTATTTGTAATTTTTAGTATTTATAATGTTTATGAATAATACCGTGCATATGCACAAAAAAAGAACGGACAATTATCCGTTCTTAGATTCTTCTATCACTTTTGATTTAAATTGGTTGTTATAAAGTTGATAATATTTACCTTCTTCTTTGATTAAATCGTGATGATTTCCTTGTTCAATTATCTCTCCATCTTCTAAAACTAAGATACGATCACTTGATGTGATTGTACTCAATCGATGTGCAATTACAAAACTTGTTCTACCTTTTAATACAACATCAATTGCATGTTGTATCGCTTTTTCAGTATGTGTATCCACACTACTTGTTGCTTCATCCAAAATTAGAATACGAGGATTTGCAATCAAAGCTCTTGCGAAACTAATTAACTGTTTTTGTCCAACCGATAATCTTGTTCCACCTTCGCCAACTTGTGTGTCATATCCTTCTTCAAATTCTTTTACAAAGTCATGAGCTTCTACCAGTTTTGCAGCTTCAATAATTTCTTCATCTGTTGCATCCAAACGACCAAATCGAATGTTTTCTTTTATCGTTCCACTAAATAAATGAGGGGCTTGTAATACATATCCTAAATTACTGTGTAGCCACCCTAATGAACGATCTTTGTAATCTTTTCCATCAATCAAAATGACACCATCAGTCGGTTCATAAAAACGACAGATTAAATTTACAATTGTGGATTTACCAGCTCCCGTATGTCCTACTAAGGCAATACTTTGTCCTGCTTTTACATTTAAATTAAAATTACTTAATACTGTTTCACCTTTATTGTATTTGAATGTAACTTTTTTAAACTCTACATCTCCAACAAGTTCTTCCCAGTTTTCCTTTTTGAAATTGATGGCATCACCATATTTTTCAATGACATCTGGTCTGTCCCAAATTGCAGGTTTACTTTCAATCAAATCAAGAATTCGTTCACCAGAAGCCTGTGCTTGTTGTAAACGAGCCAATATATTTGCTAGTTGCATAATCGGTTCAAAAAATTGTCCTACAGCATTTACAAATAGATATAATATACCAATATCAACAAAATATGGAAGGGTATTATCAATTATTGCCATATTCCCCCCAACAGCTAATACAGCTGCTGTAGCTATACTTGCAATGAATAAAATCGATGGGAAGTACATTCCACTAAACATTGCTGCTCTAATAGAATGTCTTTTCATATTTGAGGTTAAGCGATCAAAATCTTCATAGTTTTGATCTTCTAGTACTAATGTTTTTGTTGTTTTAGCACCAGTAATTCCTTCATTGAATGATCCAGTAATTTTAGAATTTTCTTTTCTTATTTTTCGATAAGCATTCAAAATCTTTTTTCTAAAATAAATACTAATCACTACCAATACTGGAACTACAGTGATAACAACTAGTCCTAGTCTCCAATTATATGAAAACATTACGATACTTGTGAATACCATTGTAAACATACCCCAAGATAAATCAATCAATGACCAACTAAGAATATCGCTTAGTCTTCTTGAATCACTTGTCATTCTAGCCATGATCCAACCTACTGGAGTTTGGTCATAATATGAGAATGGCATTTCTTGTAATTTATTAAAGGCTTCTTTTCGAAGGGTATATGATAACTTTCGTTGTACTTGCCCTGCATTAATAATGAATGTATATACCATTAAGGCAATGAGAATCATCACAACGGCATATACTGCAAGGAAGTAAGGCAACTGACTTAAATCTCCTGTTTTCGCAATGTTATTGATTGCATATACGTTTATCAATGGATAAACTGCATCAATAATTGCCAAAGTAGTTGCCGCCATAATTCCAATTGTTAAATTCTTTCTAAATGGCTTCATGTAACTAAAAATCTTTTTCCATATCACTAAATCAAACTTGGATTCTGTGTATTCTGCTTCATCAAAGTAACTCATTATTCTCCCTCCTTGTCTAATTTATTATAATCATATTGTATGTTTGTTTGGATATCCCATAAATCATTATAGATTCCATCTCGTTTTAATAGTTCGTCATGTGTTCCCATTTCAGCGACTTCACCTTTATCTAAAACAATGATTTTATCTGCTTCCATGGCTGTTGTAATGCGGTGAGTAATAATAAATACTGTTGTTTTTTTCCAATATTCATTCAATGCATTTCTAATTTGAATGTCTGTTTCGGTATCAACCGCACTCAAAGAATCGTCGAAAATTAAAACAGGTTTACTATCTAGTAACATTCGAGCAATTGCTACTCGTTGTTTTTGACCTCCTGATAATGTTACTCCTCGTTCTCCTACGATTGTTTCGTATCCGCGTTCAAAATTAACAATATCACTATGCACACTTGCAATTGAAGCAGCATTATATACTTTATCTTGTTCTGCATTTTTATCCATAATTTTGATATTTTCATAAACACTTCTACTAAACAAGAATGGTTCTTGCATAATAATACCAACATGTTGTCTCAAATGTTTCTTATTGATATCTTTAATATCCGTACCATCAAACATAATACTTCCTTTTTGATTCTCTAATAGTCTAACCATAAGGTTTATTAGTGTTGATTTTCCACTACCAGTTCTACCAACTATCGCTACAGTTTCACCTTTTTCGACTGTAAAAGATATGTCTTTAAGCAATTGTTTGTTATCATCTTCAAACTGGAAGCCAACGTTTTTGAATTCCACTTTACCTATTATTTCAGGCTTGTTATCTGTATCATTTACGTGTTCAGTTTCAGGTAACATAATTTCGTCCAAGCGATCTAATGATACGATTGTTTTACCAAAATCTCCGATTACTCTACCCAATTGTCTCATCGGCCATACAACCATACCGACATACACCAAATAAGTTGCAAATTGTGGAGCTGAAATATCACCTCTAGATGTAAATAACAATCCAAATGATAATGCCAATGCATATTGTAAGAAGATAATGAAATCAGTTGAAGACCAGAAGATTGACATTACTTTCAGCAATCTGTAATCCTCATTAAGAAAATTAGTACTATCAATTTCAAAACGTTCAATTTCATGTTTTTCCTTTGCGAAAGCTTTTACAACTCGTATACCAGTTACACTTTCTTGAAGTGTTGTAGTCATTTTACCTTCTGCTTCCTCTACTTTTTTAAAAATACTCTTTACCTTCATAAAATATACAAATGTAATGATAAATATTACAGGTGTAATTGCAACACTAACAAGAGTCATTGCTACATTCATGCGTAACATTTGATAAATTGTAAATCCAACTAAGAAAATCAAACGAAATACTTCAATTAACTGTTCACCAACAAACATACGATACTGATCTACATCAGTTGTGCAGCGTTGAATCAAATCACCGGTTTCTGCATGTGTATGATATGAAAATGATAAATCTTGTATTTTTTTATAAAGTGTGTTTCTCATTTTATAAGCAACTCGCTCCATAAATATACCATTTACGATTCTTCTAACAATCATAAACATAACTCTAAATAAAGCAAATAATAAGAATACTACTGCAACCAATACAAGTTGTCTTTGTAATGTATCTGCATATGTCATTTGTTGCATAAACAACGGTAGTGTTGAAACCTCAGACGTACCATTATTATATTCTTCTACTAGCACCATTACATACTGCATAAATAATGGAACTAATGTTCTAAAAAATTGCAATGCTATTAATAAAACTACAGCAATAAAGAAGAGCCAAGCATTCCCTTTCATCCATTTAAAAAATTGATGAAAACGATTGACAGATTTCTTTTTAATTGTCTTTTTCATTTTGTATCACCTCTTGTTCTTCTTGGAGTAAAATATATTCATCAAACATGTTTTCTAGATGATTTTTTAGCTCATCAATTTCAGAGTTAAGTTTTTTCATCTTCCTAGCATCTAAATAATTTTCTTCCTTAAATAATTCGATTTCTTTATAACTAATTTTCTCTTCTAAAAGATGAATGTCATTTTCAAGAACACGAATTTCTTTCTCATAATTTTTAATTTTATTTTTTGCTCTTTCTTTACTAATTTTCTGAATTTTATCAGTTTGTAATGCATCTCTAAACTCGTCATAATTACCATTGTATTCTTTCATCGTTCCATTTTGTGATAAATAAATCAATTTTGTACCAATCTTGTTGATGAAATATCTATCATGTGAAACAAATATAATTGGTCCAGTGAATTCATCGAACACGTCTTCTATAATGTCTTTTGTTTCAATATCTAAATGGTTTGTTGGCTCATCTAAGATGAGTAGGTCAGGTTCTTCAAGCATTAAGAGTAATAATACTAGTCTTACTTTCTCTCCCCCACTTAGTATACTGATTGGTTTATCTAAATCATCATTAAAGAATAAGAAACGTGCCGCAACACTTCTTACATCATTATTCGTAAACATTGGATAAGTATCATGAATTTCTTGAAAAATTGTTTTGTTAAAATGGAGTGTTTCCTGATTTTGATCAAAATACCCAATCTTATATTCTCGTAAGAATTCAATTCTTCCTTTTAATGGTTTCAGTTTCTTTTCAATTACTTTTAGTAAGGTTGTTTTTCCTGTACCATTCGGTCCGATTATTGCCAATTTATCGAACCCTCTCATATTAAAATTCATTTGTTTGATAAGCGGAACATTATATCCTATCGTTAAATCTTTTGCATCCAAAATAATTTCTCTAGTTGCTCGTTTATCCTCAAATTTCATTTTCACTTTACGCTTTGATGAAGTCGGTTTTTGTAACTTGACCATTCTATTAATTTTCTTCACTCTATCTTGTGCAATTGAAGCTCTTTTAGAGTTGAATCTAAATCGATCTACAAAACTTTGTAAATGTTCAATTTCTTTCTGCTGTTTATTATAATGTTTTAACATTACTTCGTAACGTTTTATCTTTTCTAATTCATATGTTTCATATGAACCAGTATATAAGTGTGCTGTCCCTTGATCTATTTCAATTATTTTTTTACATACTTTTGAAATAAAGTACTTATCATGAGTAACAATCAGTACTGCTCCTTCATACTTATTTAAGTAATCTTCAAGCCATTCAATAATATTGATGTCTAAGTGGTTTGTCGGTTCATCTAGAATTAATAATTCCGGATTTATAAGAAGTAATTTAGAAAATGCAACTCGCGTTTTTTCACCACCGGAGAATGTACTAATTTTTCTTTTATACTCTTTTTTTGTAAACCCAAATTTTGATAAAATCAGATTAATTTTATAATGATACTCATATCCACCTTTGTTAAGGTAGTTTTCTTCAGCATTGGAATATTTTTTCAATAAATCATCGTCGTTAGGATATTTCGCTAACTCAATAGATAACTCATGCATCTTATTTTCCAAATGGATTACTTCTTGAAACACTTCAAGCATTTCATCCATCAAAGTATTATCCGATTTAGATATTACATTTTGAGATAAATAGCCTATTGTAGCTTTATTATTCTTAAAAACTTGGCCATCATCAATTGATTCTTCTCCAATAATCATTTTAATCAACGTTGATTTTCCTGTACCATTTTTACCTATTAGTGCTAGTTTGTCTTTGCTATTAATATCAAATGAAATATGTTGAAATAAGGTTTCCCCGTTAAATTCTTTTTTTAATTTTGATACCGTTAAAATGTTCATCATTCTCACCTCGAATCCTGTAAAACAATAAAAAAGTGCCTTCCATCAACGATGAAAGACACTATAAGTACATAGAAATGATGTTCCTATAAATTTAAATAAATTAAATTTGTCTATTCAGTTGTGATGGTGTATGCGTGCTGAAAAAAGTGTAATTCACTGCATAACTCAATCTTAATACTAATTTAAACATTACCATCACCTCTTTCTTCATTATTTTTGAGCGTTTTTGCTCTTAACCTTTAATAGTTTAGCATATTTATAAATCGTTGTAAATAAGAAAAATAAAATAAATCGCTATATTTGGTCATCTATAACAATTTGATCTGGAGCTTCTTTTAAGCATTCCGGATTCGACATTACATTTTTTGCATATTTCAAACTTTTTGCAAAATAATATCCATCGCAAACTCTTTCATCTGCAACAACTTTTAGATCCATTTTTTTTCTGGAAATAATTTCATTATCTCCATTTAATGTATTTTCTTTCGTTTTTGTACCGAACGCAATAAAAACTGTATTTGTTCCTAAATTATATATATGATGATATACTGGTCGAATCCCAATTGATCCCAAATCAGTAACAAAAACACTACTGTGAAATGGACTTAATTTTATAATTGGTTTAGGTAAAATCCCTATGTAATCTAATGCTCTAACAAAATTCATTAACCCACCATAAATGAAATTAGGAAACTTACTGAATATTTTAACAAACACATCCATACTACTTTTTTCATCTTCTTTTTTGTTTAATTCAATTGTTTCATTCACAACTTTAATAACATCATATATTGTAGCATCCGGCTCTAATTTGAATTTAATTACAGTTTCTTCAGAATCTTCAGACATATCCTTCTTTATTGCGAGAGAAAATGATATCTCATTTCGAGCATATATTTTTTTTCCTACAACAAATCGGTTTATCTTAGGTTTTTGAGAAATCACGCGCACCATCGAAGCAATTAAAACATGTAAAAAGCCTAAGCGATAGCCTTCTTTTCGTAATTCTCTAATAAATTTATGGGTCTCATCTAAATAAACTGTATCTTCAAAAAACACTTGTGCATCAGAACGATCTTTCATAATATGCGGTATCATTCTAAATAGTGGATCTATTTTTCGTAATTTATGACCATCTGAACGGTCCCCTAGTCTTCTTCTCATTACTCCACTCCTTTATTTAATTATATAGCAACTCTTTAGAATAGCAAAGAAAAAAAATAAGACCAAAATTGGTCTTATTCAATTACTAAATCTTTAAACTGAGTTGTATATAAATCATAGTAGAATCCTTTTTCTTTTAGCAACACTTGATGACTACCCTCTTCAATTAATTTACCATCTTTAATTACTAGAATTTTATGGGCATTTCTAATCGTTTGAAGTCTGTGTGCTATAACAAAACTTGTTCTACCTTCCATAAGCGTTTTCATGCTTTTTTGAATTCTGAATTCTGTTCTTGTATCAACATTCGAAGTCGCTTCATCCAAGATGAGTATGTCTGGGTTAGATAGTATAGTACGAGCAATACTGATTAATTGTCGTTCCCCATGGCTGAAGTTTTGTCCACCCTCTTGTACTTCACTCTCATACCCTTTCGGTAATCTAGTGATGAAATCATGCGCATTTGCAAGCGTCGCAGCCTCTTCAATTTCTTCTTGCGTCGCATTGTGATTTCCATACACAATATTTTCATATACTGTCCCAGCAAATAGTTTGGTATCTTGTAAAACGACACCTATTTTTTTACGCAACTGATCTTTTTTATATTGATTGATTTCAACATCATCAATTAAAATACTACCTGAATCAACATCATAGAATCGATTCATTAGATTAATAATGGTTGTTTTACCACTACCTGTAGGTCCAACAATTGCGATTGTTTTCCCTTCTTTTGCACAGAAGGAAATATCTTCCAATACAGTAACTCCTTGATCATATCCAAATGTAACATTTCTAAATTCAACGTCACCTTTTAAATGTTCCACTTCTAAGCTACCGTCATTCACATATTCATCCATTTCGTCCATCAAATTGAATACTCGTTCTGCTCCTGCAAGTCCTTGCTGAATCGTATTAAACATTTGTGAAAGACTTTGAATTGGTCTTACAAAGTTTCTTGCATATGTTGTAATACCAGCGATATCTCCAATCGAAATTGGAATGATACCTGTGATGGCTAAGATTCCTCCTAAGATAATCAATACCAAATAGATTACATTATTTATGAATCCAATCAGAGGCATAATAATTCCACCCCATACATTGGCTTTAAAACCAGCATCTCTAAGTTTTATATTCTTAATTTTAAACTCATTAATTGTATCTTTTTCTTGGCCATATAGTTTTAATATTCTTAATCCTGAAATGCTTTCTTCAACAATTGAATTTAATCCACCTAAATGTTTTTGTTGGGCAGTGAATCCAGCACGAGTACGTTTCGCTACTTGCATTGTGATGTATATCATTAATGGTACAAACAATAATACAACAATTGCCAACATCCAATTTAATAGAAACATCATAACTGCAGAACCTACAAGTGTGATCACACTTGATACCAACTCAGTTACAACTTGATTTAAACTATTTGAAATCAAGTCCACATCATTGGTGATTCTACTTGAAATATCACCAGGCTGATTTTGATCATAATAACGTACTGGTAATTTCTGTAATTTATTAAATGCATCTCCACGAATTTTCTTAACTGTTTTTTGGGAAACATTTACCATAATAAATCTAGATATATAACGGATAACACTATATATTGCTGCAATTCCCATAATATAAAATGCATAAGTAATTGCAATATCGAAATCTGCAACCTCAATAGCATCAATCGTTTGAGCTAGTAATGTTGGTATATATATACTTAATAAACTTGTTAAAAATATTGCTATAACAATAATAATCAATCCATATTTGTAGTTTCCAAGATAATTCCAAATACGTGAAATAACTGCTTTGCGATTTTTCGCTTTTTTACCTAAATAAACTCCTCCACCAGGACCTCTCCCAACACGAGTATTTAACACCTTAGAATAATCATTTGTTGCTTCATTACGTTGTTTTACTTGATCTTTTGTTAGTATAACAGTTTTATGGTCTACATCATCAAAGGGAATATTCTTTACTTTATCATTCATATTTGTCATTGTTTGATCGTTATCCTTTGACATTTTTCTAGTATCCTTTTTAGGCATCTTGCTCACCTCCTGTACCGAGTTGAGACAGTGCAATTTCTTGATATACTTCAGATGTTTTCAATAAATTTTCATGAGTATCAAATCCATCTAATTTCCCTTTATTATTTAGTACCAAAATTTTATCCATATTTCTAATTGTAGAAACTTTTTGGGATATAACTAAAGTCGTCATATTTGATGATAGTTCTTTTATTGAACTCAAAATGGTTTCTTCACTTTTTGCATCAACAGCACTTGTTGAGTCATCCAATATTAAGATTTTAGGTTCTCTAATAAATGCACGTGCTAATGATATTCTTTGTTTCTGACCACCGGATAAATTTTGTCCACCTTGTTCAATTTTATGGTTATAGAAATCATCATATTGTTTGATGAATTCATTGGCGACAGCATATTCACTAGCTCGCTCAAAATCGTCAAGATTAGCAGCCTTGTTTCCCTGAATAATATTAGTCCCAACACTACCACTAAAAATTGTTGCTTTTTGTGATACAACTGAAATTTGTGAGCGTAAAGTATCTAAATCAATTTCTCTAATATCAATCCCATTCACTTTAATGCTTCCATTGGTTACATCATATATCCTAGGAACAAGATTTATTAACGAAGATTTTCCACTCCCTGTCGAACCAATAATACCTATAGTTTGTCCTGGGTTTACCTTAAAAGAAATATCTGTTAATACATTATTTCCATTATCTCCATATCCAAATGAAACATTTTGAAACTCGATATCACCTTTGAGAGAAATGTCAGTTAAAGCATTTTCTGAGTTAACCAAATCTACTTTCACATCCAACACTTCATAAATCCTCTTTGCACTTACACTTGCTCTACTCATAAATACAAGAACCATTGCAAACATTAACAATCCAGATAAGGTAATCATTGAATAGTTTGTGAATGCTAGTAATTGTCCAGTAGATGGATTACCAAATTCATTTAGCAACTGTCCATCCTTATAATATCCAATTGCCAAAACAATTGCTGCAGCAAATGTAATATTGAATATAAGGTTAATAATCGGTTCAGCTAATCCCATAACTTTGTTAGCAATCGAGTTTATTCTACGATAATTTTCATTTGCAGTCTCAAACTTATCAGCTTCGCTGTCTTGGGTTACAAATGATTTGATTGCTCTTGGAGCATTCGCAGTTTCTAATGTAACTTTATTAATCTCATCAACATTTCTTTGTACTTTTGCAAAATACGGAAAGGCAATCGCAATAATGATAATTATCGTTATTAGTAGCGTTGGAATTGCCCAGTAAAATACAGCTGACAGCTCAGGCGCATTTTGAATTGCAAAGATTAAACCAAATACTAACATAAATGGTGCTCTTATCACAATTCTAAAAGCCATTTGGAAAAAGTTTTGAATTCTCGTAATATCATTTGTAGAAGTCGTAATTAATCTTGACGTTTTAAAATGATCAATATTATGAAATGATAACGATTGAATTTTAGTAAATAACTCTTCTCTTAAATCGGCTGTTGCATACATTGATACTCTTACAGATGCATAGTTATTAATTAATCCTGTTATTATCAAGAACAAAGCAGCTAAAACCATATACATTGAATACTCAAATAATAATGTTAAGTTCTCATTTGGAATGGCATCATCAATTACATATTGCATAAATGTTGGAATTGCTAGTTCAGCAATTACTACTGCACTCATTGCAAATATACTTAATACAACAAAACCTGGGTATTTAAATACATATTTTATAATTCTTCCTAAATCTCTCATTCTATTCCTCCTTAAGTAATCCGTGTTTCAATATGTCAATATAGAAATAGATTTCTTTCTTCGCTTCCTCTTTCGATAAATTATCAATTAACGATTTACGAATAACATTTCTTTTTACATCTTGAATCATCTGATACATTTTGATTAAGTCATCTTCATGAATTAATTTAACCTTAGTCAAATCAAATTTACGTAAGATTCCCAAAATATATTCTTTTCTTTTTTTATTATGAACTTGGACATACGCTTCGTTCATCGAAATACTTTTCATAACATTCATCATAAATTGATGACGTTTGTCATTTGTATACGCATCATAATCATATTCAAATGAATTAACAGAAAACTCAAACAAATCATCACTTGTATCTGCGTAAGTCTCTCCAATTTTGAACATTTTATCAAATTCACCTTCAATAACATAAAAGTATAAGTCCTCTAAATCTTCAAAATACTGATAAAAACTCCCTCTTGGTATCCCAGCATTTTTAATAATATTAGAAACTCTAGACTTATACATTTCATTTTCAGTGAATTCATCCACTGCTGACTGCAATATTTTTTGTTTCTTCTCCTCTGGAAGATTAAAAAAAGTATCTTTTGGCATTACATCCACTCCTTTATGACAATGTGTCACAATAATTATATGTGACAACTTGTCATATGTCAAGTAGCTTGCAACAAAAAAACTTCCAAAATGGAAGTTTTTATTCTAAAAAGTCTATGATGTAGCCAACAACAAGATCTTGCTGTTCTTTATTGGACATTTCTGCTTCTCCATCTCCTCTTTGATTTCCATAATAGCCAAAATATGCATGGTTTCCACCTTCTATCATTACTTCAGTTAAATTGTTGATAGATTTGGTGTTTTCATCATAAGTATCCCAGTCCATTTGAATATCAAATTCCGCAGAAATAATCAATGTTTCAGTCGATTCTATCTCTCCGAGATTATATGATCCCAATAACACCAAGTAATTAATATCAGGATGTTTAGAAACGACCATTGAAGACACAACACCACCTAACGAATGACCCATTACAATATTTGTTTTGCCTTCTTCAAGATATTTACTACCTAAATTCGGCTGTAATATTGCTAAATTCGCAATTGGTTTGATTATTGTAACTTTCATCCCTTGATTCGCAAGTTCTGTTGCCAAGTACAAATATGCTTCTGGCATAACTTTTCCGCCAGGAATAAATACAATATTATTCTCATATGTCGAAGGTTCTAATACTATTGCTTTTGAAGTATCACTTCGAGTCACATTACTATTAAGTTCAATAAACTCATACATCTCAGGCTCAGGTGTATAAGGGCTATTTATATACATCACTGATATAGCTGACACGCCGAGAATGATATAAAGCAGAATGCGTGATGTCTTATTAAGCCAATTCGGAATATTAAATCGTTTATTTAGGAAGATTGGTATCGCAATCATATAAACAAAAACAAACGCAAGTCCATACTCAATAAAAGGTATGCGTATTACTTCATTTACATCAACAAAAGTATAGTCTGTAAACAATCCCGAATATACAAGAATTACAATCAATAAGAACGAAATTTGCGATCCCACTATCAGTTTTTTATTTAATCCTAATCCATAAATTTGTGTCACAAAGAAAATTGCTGCAAACCCGAATAAGAACATTGCGAATGGTGCATTTTGAGAGACCATTGCAACAGTCGTACCGTGAAACAAAACTGCTACTTCTAACACAACTTTGAAATAATTGTTATAATGAATTTTTGTTCGAGCAAAGGAGAGTTGAATAAAGAGTAAAAACATATAAAAGAATCCAAACATATGGAAAGATGTAAACTCCATTGGATGATACCAAAAAGTAAAAACAGTTGCCAAAACTATGAATTTACCATGGTTTTTTACAATCCAAGAAGTAGACTCCTTTGGAAATGGTACTTTTTTACCAAAGAACAATCCTCTTCTTTTATTTTCCATAATTAATATCAACACCAACATTACAATGACTGATCCTTGTGATGACCAAACTGGTGTATCTTGAGCCAAAGCATCATACCAAATCCAAGTATGTAAAAAGTGAATTACAATGAATATCGCATTATAAATCAATAAGTAGATATTAAATTTAGACAGTCCATCTTGTTTATTGCTTTGGTCTAATTTTAATCTTTTTAGTAGAATCATATTTCCTACCAGATGTATTGCAAAAAAACTCCAAGCAGTAATTCTAGCAATATTGCTTCTATCAATTGGACGGAATTTCCACATATAATAACTAAATCCAGTATCAAAACTTTCTGGATTAGAATAATAATTATTGATAGAATTCGGCATAAAAACCATTACCGCAGTCAATAAAAAAGCACCAACTAAAGCGACTAAAAATACTTTATTTACTCTACTCATATTAGACACAACCTTTCACTCTATTATAACAAAAAAACAAGAAATCGTTTACTTTATCATATTAATTATACTTATTATAAAGAAATGGTATACTACAGTTGAGGTGAGTAAATTATGGAAAAAAGTAAAGTAGTAATTGTTGGAACAGGTTTTGTTGGTATGAGCTATGCCTACGCATTGTTAAATCAAGGAGCTGTTGAAGAACTTATACTTATCGATATAGATCATGAGAAAGCATTAGGCGAAGCTATGGATTTAAATCACGGACTTCCTTTTGCGCCAAGAAAAATGACGATAAAAGCTGGAAGTTACAGTGACTGTAAAGATGCGGGGTTAGTAGTGATTACCGCAGGTGTAAATCAAAAAGAAGGTGAAACTAGAATTCACTTATTAAACAGAAATGCAACGATTATGAAATCAGTTGTAAATAGTGTCATGGAGTCTGGCTTTGATGGAATTTTCCTTGTAGCTAGTAATCCCGTTGATATCTTATCATATGTAGCTTGGAAAGAATCAGGTCTTCCAAAAAGCAAAGTAATTGGAAGCGGTACTTCTCTTGATACAGCAAGATTGCGCTATGAAATTTCACAATTTGTAAATATTGATTCAAGAAATGTTCATGCATATATCTTAGGAGAACACGGTGACTCAGAATTTGTTGCTTGGAGCAATGCACATATAGGAGCAAAATCAATTCAAGATGTATTAAACACAATGGAAGAAATAAACTTTGAAGATTTGGAAACAATTCATAAAAAAGTAAAAAATGCTGCTTATGAAATTATTAAACGAAAAAAAGCTACGTATTACGGTGTCGGAATGGCACTTGTTCGAATCACACAAGCAATCTTTAATAATGAAAACAGAATATTACCAATTAGTGTATTAAATGATGGCTTATATAGTTGTGAGAAAAATGTTTACATTGGTCTTCCAGCAGTATTAAACCGCGATGGAGTACATCATGTTGTAAAACTCAATTTGTCAATCGATGAGGAACGAAAATTGCAACATTCAGCAAAAATATTAAGAACAAATCTTGAAAAAATGGGATATTAATTAAAAGAGAATCAGTCAACTGATTCTCTTTTTTCAAATCTATAAAATACTCCTGCTTGACTGCGAATACGATCCAAAATACCAATCACATCTCTCATCACTTGATACGTCATCACTTCGTTTTCAAGGTTTCCACTTAAAACTGTATTTGAAAACGATTCGATTTCATCTACAAACCCATCTCCACGATAAGGAATTTGAAATTTTTCATCGTTTATAATGATCGTCTCAGAGTGAAAGAAATTTTTCATAATGACATATCCATTTTCGAACTCCAACAATCCGTTCGTATCTAAATCTTGACTTAAACTCGAGCGTAAACTAGCTACAAGCCCTGAAGCAAAAGAAAGATTACAACTCATATCCAAATCAACACCCAGTTCACTTAAAGATGAATCCACTTCCATTTCCACAATATCTGATTGATCAAAGAATCTAGTTGTACCAATTGGGTATATCCCCAGATCAAGTATACTTCCTCCTGCTAAATCGGGATTTAGAAGTCTACCAGTTTCAGGATAATCCTCATCAATTTCAAATCCAAAACTAAACTCAATGTGTTTTAGTTTTCCAAACTCTTTTGAATCAATTATTTCTTTGACTTTTTTGGTTGCTGGTAAAAACCTAGTCCAAAATGCTTCCATTACAACAACTTTGTATTTTTGAGCTAAAAACAATACTTCTTCAAGCCCTCTACTATTCACTGTGATTGGTTTTTCAACTAAGACATGTTTCCCATTGCGAATCATTAGTTTTGCTTGTTCAAGATGGAAATTATGTGGTGTAGCGATATATACAGCATCAATTTCTGTAGATTTTGCTAACTCCTCGTAACTACCATATGCAATTGAGACATTAAACTCTTCTTTAAACTTTTCTGCTTTTTCTAGACTTCTCGATGCTACTGCAACCAATGTTGCATTAGGAACCAATCGAATATCGGATGCGAATTTTCTCGCTATCTCTCCAGGTCCTAAGATTCCAAATCTAACCATTAATAATCTATATTGTCAAACTCTGGAAACAATTTTGTCCCATTGTTTTGCTTTCTGATAGAAGCCATATCTAATTCATCTAGAGAAAAGTCAAAAACGTTAAAATTTGATTCTATTCTATCTTTGTTGATGCTTTTTGGTAACACTACAATACCTCTTTGCATAAGCCATCTAATCGCAATTTGCGGAACAGTTCTATCATGTTTTTTAGCAATTTTAATCATTTCTTCATTTGATAATAAATCTTGAATTTTCCAACTCATTAATGGTGCATAAGCTTCCATTTGAATATTGTTTTTTACACAATATTCTTGTAAAAAGTGATTTTGAAGACCAATATGCATTTCAACTTGATTCACCATTGGTGGAATTTCACAATGTTCGAGAAGATGTTGTATATGATGAATATTATGGTTACTCACACCAATTGCTTTCACTTTTCCTTCTTTATATAATGTTTCCATTGCACGATATGTTTCTAATTGTTTATCATATCCCTTAAACCAATGGATTAAGTATAAATCCAAATACTCAACACCAAGATTAATTAACGATTTATTGCAGGCATCTAACGTTTCTTGATACCCTTGGTCTGTATTCCAAAGTTTTGATGTTAAAAAGATATCTTCTCTAGCAACATTAGAATCTTTGATTGCTTTTCCAATTTCTACTTCGTTTCCATAAATCATCGCAGTATCAATGTGTCGATATCCAGCATCTAATGCAAATCGAACCGCATTGTATGCTTCCTTACTTTTGCTTTTCCAAGTACCCAATCCAACTGCAGGAATTTCTATTCCGTTATGTAATGTAAATTTCATCTAACCACCTCACTTTTATTATACAAAAAATATACAGTTTTACTACACTATTTGCTACTAAATATGTTTGTATTGTTGAAATATCTTTCAATCTCGTTAGATTTTTAATAATGCCTTGATTATATGTTTACTTGCAGCATATCCTGAAGCGAAAGCAATTGTAATATTAAAGCCGCCTATAGGACCATGAATGTCTACTGCTTCTCCGATAAAGTAGAGTCCTGGAACTTTTTTTGATTCAAATGATTTTGGATGTAATTCTTGAGCTAAAACCCCACCACCATTTACATATGCTTTTGTAATATCTTCAACTGCATCAATTTTAATATTAAACCTATACAATGAATCAATAATTTGGTTCTTTTTCTTTTGGGAAATTGCCGCAATTTTTTGGTTTTCCAAATTCAAATAATCTAAGAGAAATCTACTCACTCTCTTGTATGTATATTGTTCTAAGAATTTAAGAATATGAATTTGAGAATCTCCTTGTTCCAACTCATTTCTTATAGTCGCTTCTTCCTCATTTGCAAGGCTTACCTCTAATACATTATTCCCATTCTTTAATTCATGAAAAATCGTTTCTGAAAGATGAAATATTGCAGGTCCACTGAGTCCAAAGTGAGTAAATAGTAAATCACCTCTTAAAGAAATTTTAGTTCCTTTAATTGCTACTTTTGACTCTTGAATTGATATGCCTTGTAAATATTCCTTATGTTTTTGAACAAAAGTGCTATAAATAGATGTTTCAGCAGGGTAAAATGCTCTAGTTTCAATTCCAAAACTATCAGCTACTTTATTTCCATATCCGGTACTTCCTGTCTTTGGAAAACTCTTGCTACCAGTTGCAATAATCACTTTATCTGCAACATATGTTTTTCTATTTGTCTTGATTGTAAATTGTTTGTCGAACGTTATTTTTTCAACTGTTGTATTCAAATTAACACGATCACCAATTTTATTTGCAAATACATCTCTTATATCAATTGCCTTATTTGATTTTGGAAAATACTTTAATTCTCCATCTTGATAAAGAGGAACCCCATTTGATTCAAAGAAGGACACTACTTCTGATGTGCCAAATGCACTCAAAGAACTATACAAAAATTTCTTGTGGGGAAGTGATAACTGAGCAATGAATTGGTTTGTATTTAAATGATTTGTCACATTACATCTTCCTTGCCCTGTAATCAACAGTTTCTTCCCTAACAATGGATTCTTGTCTAAAATAACATAATTTATATTGGCTTCATGCAATTGATATGCTGCCATAAGACCAGAAGGTCCTCCACCAATAATTACCACATCTATTCTCATATTAGCTCCTTTCCTTAAAGAAAAGCACATAATATTATGTGCTACACTTTAATTCTATCTTTTCCTTCGTCTTTTGCTTTATATAATAACTCATCTGCTCTTTCGTAGTAGTCTGAAAGTCTTCTTTTAGAATCCGATACATTCACTTCGGTTAATCCTGCACTGAATCCAATTCGAACTTTTTTACCATAATTAAACGTAGATACTTTGTTCTTGATTTTACGCAACAGTTTCAAACAATCATTCATAGTAGTATTCATTGCCATAAGAGCAAATTCATCTCCACCAACACGATATATTCTCACATCATTGCTTGTAAACTCTTTAAAAATTTCACTAATATTAATCAATACATCATCACCAAATGTATGTCCATATTTGTCATTTGCTTCCTTAAAATTATCCAAATCAATCATTGCAAGAAAAGCCAAATCACCATTTTTTATATGAGGCAAAACATAATCTTTGTAATCACGAAGCATCAATCTTCGATTACCGAGTCCAGTTAGTTCATCAGCAAGGGTCATTGCTTCAAGTTTTCTTTCATTTGTAACTTTTTCTGTTACGTCTTTCAATATATACAAATCACATTCTGCACCATCATATACGATTTGGGACAAACTAGATTTAATATAATGATTTTTTTCAATTCCAATCAAAACTTTAAATGCTTCTTCATCAACTAAAATATCATCTACATTCAAGTTGGAAAATTCATCTGTTGGGAAAATCGTCTTGTGTCCCAGCTTATTGGTGAAAATAATATTTCCCTTTTTATCAGTTATTAATATTATATCTTCAGTAATATCAGAGAAAACACGATATAATTGTTCCTCTTCATTTAATACTGCTTCACTTAATTTATTATTAAATAAAATCAATCTTGTCACATAAACTACAATCAGAATTACTGTTATATAAACAGGGATCAATGTTGATAACACACTTCTCATATTTTCATTTTGGTACTCTACAATTAAATCCTGATATGAACTAGGATCATCACTGAACCCAACTATTAAACCTGTTTCCTCATTCACAGTAATATATGTAACCTTCGGATTTACTACACCATCAATAAAATTATCATAGAACTCAATATCAACAAATCCACTTGCATTTTCTTCAGCAAAATCAATGATAGTCATGATAGCTTGCTTCAATATCAAATCATCACTTTCCAATGCATTGGTTCCAATAATATCTTCATTTGTCTGTAAATATAAAGTACCATCTGATTTCAAAATGAAAACAGAACGATCTTTTTGTTGATAAAACGTATGTAACGTTGATGCGAATTCTTGAAGTCTAACTTCTAGATAATCTGCAAGACTACTCTCAATAAAAATGATATAATCTGTCCCCACTAATCGGAATCCATGATATAAGAATTGGTTGTCTTCAAAATAACTAACAACACCACCATGTAAGTTTTCATCCTCAGAAATTATTTCAATCAAATCCTGAATATAATATCTTGAAGCAAAATCTTGATAGTCTATAAGACTTTCTCCTTCAGTGTATAATTCTTGTTGGCTGTAAACGACAGTACCATCAGTCGTAATAATTGTATATTTATATAAGTCTTTTTGTATTCTCGGATCATCAACTATCGAAATTAATTCATCTTCTATTTCCTGATCAGTTGCTGTTTCTAAAAATGGCAATACCGTTTCAGATGAAATACGAACAGAGATAATCTCTTTTCCCAAATCCTCTTCAAATCGATCATTTATGGTATCAGATATTTCTGATAACTCATAGTTTCTAAATGAAACCTCATCTCGAAGTTCATCTCTCATTTGCGTATCCAATGAATACTCTAAATTGGCTATTTCATTATTAAAAAACACAATTTCACGAACGATGTCTTGTGCTAATATTATTGCAAAGATTAAAATTGAAAATATGATTACTTTACGCCAGTTCTTGTGAACTGTATTCTTCAAACTGCCCATTAGATCATCCCTTTCCGACAAATGGTGTTTTTTTTACGACTCTTGTTTTGAATATCACATCATGTATTGCACGTTTATCAATTTTTCTATCTAATAATGCAAAAGATACAATTACATATAATCCTGCTGTTAAAATCGAAACTATTAAAATGAAAAACTCTCTACCATACATTGTAGCAAGTGAAACCTCTTTATAATCTTCTGTTAAAACAATAATATCACTATTTTTTTTACCCAAAGAATTTCCTTTGCTAATATGACTTGGAAAAACATTTAGAAAATACCATCCAATTATCGTAAGTCCAATGCGAATCACGAAATCATAGTCCGGATGATATTGCATAAATATATTAATTAACATAATCAAAAAAACTGCACCATAATCAATACTGAAGGCATGTATCCTATCATTAAAATTCGCTGGCAAATATTTATGCTCTATCATATCAGCACCCCTATATCATTATAACAAATAATGATACATTTGAAAAGGTCAAACAAAAACGGCAAACTAATTGCCGTTTTTTCTTTGATCTTGATATTGAATTCGATATAGATTATAGTAATGTCCTTTTTGCTTCAACAGTTCTTGATGATTACCCATTTCAAGAATTGTTCCTTTAGAAAGCACAATGATATTATCTACATGTTGAATCGTTGAAAGTCTATGGGCAACAATTAACATTGTCCCAATACCCATCATTTTTGATAACGAATCTTGAATCAATTGTTCTGTTTCTGTATCAATATTTGATGTTGCTTCATCTAATATCATAACACTCGGACTATGAACAATCGTTCGCGCAAAACTGATTAACTGTCTTTGTCCTGAACTGAAATTGTTTCCACGTTCACGTACTGGTTCTTGATATTTTTGTTCTAACCTATCTATAAATTGATGTGCATTGACATATTTACAAGCTTCAATCATTTGCTCATCAGTGATATCATCAGCTAAAAGTTTTATATTTGATTCTATGGTACCACTAAACATAAATACATCTTGTAACATCTGTCCAACAAACTTTCTCAAAGATTGTTTTTTGATACGTTTTATATTGATTCCATCGATTAATATTTCACCTTGCTGAATATCATAGTTTCTGACTATTAAAGATAAAATTGTCGTTTTACCTGATCCTGTTGAACCAACAAATGCCACACTTTCTTTTTCTAACACTTTAAATGATACACCCTTTAATACCCATTCATCTTCTACATACTTGAACCAAACATCTCTAAACTCAATTTCTCCACGCATTTGCACAAGTTCAATTCCATCATCTTCATCTAATATTTGAGGTGGAGTATCCATAATACTAAAAATTCGTTCAGCACTTGCAAAAGCACTTTGTAATACATTATATACTTCAGCAAGTTGGTTGATTGGTTCAAACAAGTTTCCAACAAATACATACATTGTAAACACAACACCAACTGAAATCAATCCAGTTATTGCACTCACTCCACCTACATAAAATACAATTAAGGACGCAGCTATAAACATAAAGTACATTGTTGGTCTAAAGATACCAAATATTAAAATTTGTTTGTAGAAAGAATATTTCAATTGTGTATTTAAGTCATCAAATTCTTTGAATTTTCTTTCTTCTTGATTAAAAATCTGTATGATTTTCATTCCACTCAAATGCTCTGCAAGAAATGCATTCACTCTAGAACGATTTCTTCTTTGAGCTCGGTAGGCTTTTCTTGCTGCAATACGGAATATAAAAGTAAAGAAGATAATAACTGGAATTGTTGCAAGTACATAAAGCGACATTCTCCAATCAAGTGCAAACATCTTGTACATAATATTACCAATCACAAACAAACTACCAATTACATTCACGATTACACTAGTAAACATTTCGTTTAATATATTTGTATCATTTGTCACCCTTGTAACAAATGATCCTGTTGGACTACTGTTTAAATACGCAATATCATGATATTCCAAATGAGTAAAGATTTCTTCTCTTATCGAATAAATAATACTTTGTCCAATACGTTGCAACATAATTGTATTGATATAAGTAAATACATTGTAAATAACAACTACGAGAATCAGACGATAAACGATATTTAAAATTAAATTGAAATCAAACCCTGTCTCAGAAACAATATCCAATGCTTGCCCAATATATAATGGTTGTTCAGTAATTGCATAAGAAGCAACAAATAACAAAAGGAATATTAGTATAAATTGTAGCCAATATGGCTTTGAATAATTTAATAAACGTTTCAATAATTCGCTGTCTTTCATGGCATAGGTTCTTTTATCTACATTTTCTTCAAACATTATGCCACCTCAATTTCATCTTCAAGTTTTTGACGATCAACCATCTCTTTATAAAACATACAGCGATCTAGTAGTGCATCATGTGTACCGATGTCAATAATTTTTCCATCATCAACAATAATGATTTTATCTGCATTCTTAATCGTCGAAATTCTATGAGCAATGATTATCGTTGTTTTGTCATCACGCAACTCATTTAAATTTGCTAAAATTGTTTCTTCTGTTTTTGTATCAACTGCACTGACACTATCATCCATAATAATGATTGGAGGATTTTTTATGAGCGCTCTGGCGATACTAATTCGTTGTCTTTGTCCACCTGATAATGTAACACCACGCTCTCCTATGATTGTCTGATATCCATCAGAGAACTCAGTAATATTATTATGTACATCACTTAATGCTGCAGCTTTTTGTACATCTGAATACAAATCATCACGGCGACCATAGCTTAATGATATATTATTACTTATTGTATCACTAAATAAGAATCCATCTTGTGGTACATATCCAATGCTATCTCTTACTTTAGCAATTGGTAAATCCATAATATCAATTCCATCAATCAAAATCTTGTTTCGTTCAATATTATAAATACGAAGCATCAGATCGACAATACTTGTCTTTCCACTACCCGTACGACCTAATATTCCGACTGTCTCTCCCTTATTGATTTTAAAGGATACATTTTGTAAAACATTGACACTCCCATCAGGATATTTGAACGATAAATCTTTGAATTCGATTTCACCTTGTAATGCGTCCACTTGAACTACATCATCACTATCAAAAACATCAATTTTTTCATCTAATATTTTTGATATTCTTTCATAAGAAGCTTTTCCTCTACTTCGAATACTAACGATACGACCAATTGCCATCATCGGCCAAACAAGTGAACCAAATAGGCTATAAAAATAAACAAGTTCCCCACCAGTTAATATTCCTTGTGAAACAATATATCCACCAACACCAATAATTAGCACAAAGATGATTCCAACGATAGAACGAACCGAAACTTGAAGTACATTATTTAATAAAATGTATTTCATGTTCTTATCTTTTGTTTCTTGGTTTCTCTTTAAGAATTCAACTATTGCTACTTTTTCTTTTACAAAAGCTTTTATTACACTAATTCCACTCAGATTTTCAGTTACATAATCACTCATTAATGCAAATGCTTCTTGAGCTTCTCTAAACTTATTACGCATTCGTGTTCCTAAGACACTACTTAATACTGTAATCACAGTTAATGGAATTGCACTATAAATTGCCAATTCAACATTTACTTGCATCATTCTAAAAATCGTTAAAATTCCCAAGAATGTTGCATCTACAAAAATAACCATTCCCGGTCCAACACTCATACGAACCGCATCCAAATCATTTGTATAATGTGCCATCAATGATCCGGTCTTATTTTCATTATAGAAACTTACAGATAGTTTTTCACAATGTAAAAACATATCGTTTCTCAAACCATAATCAAATCGTCTAGAGGCACCAAAGATTCCAATACGCCAAGCAAATCTTCCCAAAATAATAATACCCGCATAGCCTAAAATTGTTACTGCAATATCATAAATCCCCTCTTTATCAAGGATTTGATCACTTAACCCATCAATCAAAATACCGATTTGACGTGGAATTTCTAATTGAAAGAAATCAACAAATATTAAGGCAACAATACCGATTAAGAATAAATACCAATTTTGCAAATAGTATTTATTTAAATGTTTTCCAAATATCATAACTCATCAGCCCCAAACTTATCAAATATTGTTTTTAGATAATTTACTTCTTCTTCAGATAGTGTATCCATTATCTTTTTTGTTGCTCGTTGACTTTCAAGCATGTTTGTCGTTGAAAGTGTATACCCAACTTCAGTTAAACGTAAAAAGGTAATTCTCTTATCTAATTGAGATTTTTCCTTAACAATCAGTCCACTTTTTTCAAATTTAGTAATCACTTCATTCATCGACGGTTTTGATATATTAAACCGTTCACTTAATCTTGTTAAAGTAGGCTCTTCCATACTTTTTATTGCCTTTAAATATTTAAATTGTATTTTTGTGATTCGATCAAAATTGATTTCTGAATACACCTCTTTACAGGCATCGAAATACATTTTTAAAAACTTATTTAGAGACAATCTTAATTGTTCTTTTTCCATGCTTTCACCTCATTTGTTAGGTAGTACCTAATTATTATATATTCACTCTCTAATTTAGTCAACAAAAAAAGCTATCAAAGTAGCTTTTATTTGTATTTTCGATATATTATTGCTCCAATTATGACACTTATTCCAAGAGTTGTATATAGAATCGGCATTTTTAACTCAGAAATGGATAATCTTTCTTTTTCCGTAACTGATATTTTGAATTCTTTAATCATTTCTTCACCTAGTTCATCGATTAATTTTACTTTGTAAATGTAATCACCAACTTTGTCTTCATTTCCACTATATTCATCTAATAATGTCAATACTGAATACTCTTGCTCATTGATTTCATTCGCCATCCTTAACAGTTTCAGCATATCTGATTCTCCAAATGTGCTGTTTGAATCAACAACTACAATATGTTGGTCTATGTAAATCACAGGACTGACATCATCTACTACAATTATTTCTAATTCGATTGTCGTTTGATTTCCAGATTGATCCATTAATTGGAATTCAATGTAATACGTTCCTGGTATATTTTTATTTGGAGTATATTGATCTGAATTAATCGATAAATCTTCTACAGTGATATCATCATAATTATCACTTACTGAAAACATCTCTTTGAAGGTATTTATTGTAATGACTTCAGCATATGATGTTGTAACTTCACTCGGTCCAATTATACTCGGTGCATCATAATCGATCACATTAATTGTTAAAGTTATCGCAGTCTTATTATTATAGTCATCTACTAACTCTACATCAACAAAATGTGTCCCAACAATTGATTGATTTGGTGTGTATTGATCATTCACAATAACAACATCAACACTTGAATCATAATTATCAGATAGATCAAGAGATGTAATAAGGTCTGTCATTTCAAGTGGATTGGATACATCAATATCAAATATCGAAGTACTCTGTAATATTGGACTAGTGCTATCTTCTACACGTATTAATATTTCCTTCGATACTGTATTATTTGAAGAATCTACTACTTCCAATGAAACAGTATATTCTCCCACTATTTGCTCATTGCCTGAATATAAATCAGTTACAATATTCAGTGTTGGACTGAGATCATATTCATCTGAATATTCAATATAACTACTGATGATAGTATCTATCAATAATCCATCATCTACATTCAAATAAATTTCATCTGGAGAAACAATTACGGGAAGAACTTCATCTTTAACAAAGACATATAAATCGAAGGTTGTTTGGTTTCCAGATGTATCACTCACAGCCAACTCGACTAGGTAATCTCCAACGTTCGATTCATTTCCCGTATACTGATCACTGACAATTTCTATTTGATTTGTAACATCACCATCTATTTCATCATATGCAATAATATGTGATGAAATGATTTCAGATAACAATATATTGGAATCATAACTTGTTATAAACGCTCCACTTCCTTGAAATCCCGGACCTTCAATATCGATAAAAGGAGAAATATACTCCTCATACTCTGTCATTGAATCACCCTCTTCTAATTGAAATAAATCCAAGCCAAAATAAGAATAATAAAGGCCCATCAACTCACTTTGCAATTCAATACTAATATTCGTTTCATTCGAAGTTGTTGTGAATGTACAAACAATCATGTTCGATTCTTCAACACAAATCTGATTGGGAGCTAATTCATAGACATATGTGATGTCTCCCTCAATCAATATCGTAATATCTCGACCAAGCATATCACGATTTGGAAAACTCAAAGTGTATATTTGATCTGCTTTCACTTTGATTGGCTCAACTGTATAAAAATCGGTAATCTCAACAACAATATTATCTGGGTTAATATAATTTTTACCTCCAGGATAGTATGATGCGAATGTTTCAGCTGAAACAGTAGTTAAATGAATCGACATAAAAAACACAATCAAACATAATAAACTTTTCTTCATTTCATCACCTCACAATAATAATACAAATGACCCTCTAGTTTTTCTCAAAGAAAAAAAGACTATTTCTAGTCTTATAATTCTCGATGTAATCGCAATGCTCTTATCATATTAAAATACAAATATCCTAGCCAATCATCTTTTACTTTTTCAAATACATCCTCATCACGATACCATTGCCAAGGTATTTCAATAGACAAAGATCCAATCTTATTAAAGATACCCATAAGATTCGCTTTTAAATTCACTCCTTGATTCACACATAATTCTGGAGAAATAATATATATTTTATACGGCTCAAGCACATATTCATTCCACTTATCTAAATCTTTTTCTAATTCTCGATCAATAACTGTAACGAGTCTGTCTTTGATTAAATTGCGAACATCTTTATCTACTCGCTTATAAAAACGACTCATACTCAAAATATGGTGCATTCCAGCACTCATAAAACGCTCTGAGTTGACATAATCAATCACAGAATTAATTAATTTGTTAATATTCAATTTTTTCAGATGTTTTCTATTTTGATATAAGAATCCAATTACTTCAGGATCCGGATTCCCAAATGGAAAGTTAGAAAGGATATCTTTATAACTCCACCAAATCGCATGAGGATAATCCTCTACATGTTCTGTTACCATAATAAATCGATTCAAGCTTTCATCATAAGCAGCTTCCAAATATGCCACCAATTCTTTTACAAGTTCTTCCTTGATTGCAGGGTCCTTAACATGTTCCAAAACATCAATACCATGATTTGTTGCCGCAACAGAACTATTTGGCATTCTTATATCAGGTTCCAATCCATGTCCAAAGCCAAAATCATCATTTTGATATTTTTTTAATTCTTCCACTATTTCTTCTTGTTTGTCTTCAAATAAGTTTTGAATTAATAAGACATCAATTTGTTTCCCTTTTTCTTTTATTAGTGGAATCACCTTTTCATATACAAAATCTTTATTAATCATACTACCACCTCTACCTCTATTATAATACAAATAAAAAGAGTATCAAACTGATACTCTAATTTTTTAGAAACTTTCTGATTTCTTCTTCCAAACGTTCTGGTTGATCAACATATGGACTATGTCCAGAATCTTCAAAAATAACCTTGTTACAATTTGCAATTGCTTCACACGTTTCATCAACCATATACTCAAGTACTACAAGATCATTTTTACCCCAAATAGCTAATACAGGGCATGTCACGTTTCGTATCGTTCCATCTCCCAATGTTACCCCATTTGAAAGAGGTGACATATTAAATGAAGTCAAGCTCCATAAAACATCTACAATGTTTCGTTGTTTCATCGTTTCACTGATATAAAGTTCATTGTCTTCTTTTGATGGTTTTTTTACACTATAAATTGCTTGGTCCCAAATTGAATCAATAACTGCCCTATTTTGTGTGTCAAAAAACATTTTTAATGGAGCAACTTGGATTGGATCCAAAGCCAACTCTTCTTTTGTCATATAATACTGTCCAACAATTGGTGCCCCTGTTGGATCTTTTTTGAAAATTGGATATCCACGATGTGAACAAGATTCAATTAAAATCATTTTAGTCACATCTTTTGGTCTCGTCGCTGCTATTTTCATCGCAACACCTCCACCTGTAGACCATCCTAAAACGGCATATGATTTGATATCTAATTCATCTAATAATGAAATTACATCATTCGAAAAATCATCAATCGAAGTAATCGGAGTATTATAACTAGAATCACCGAATCCTCTTAAATCTGGAACAATTAAATGATATGAATCCTGTAATCTTTCAATTAATGGCATATGATGAATTCCACTTGATTGATTCCCATGGAGTAAAACAAGCACCTCTTTTTCTTTGTTTCCAACATCTAAATAATAAATTTTTTCTTCATTTTCTAATATCAAATACGTTTTTTCCATGGTTCCTCCTATATAGATATTTTTTTTGTTTGCAAGACATGACCTAGTACCAATGAAGCAAATAATTCTGGCACTTCATACATACTTGCATGACCACATTCTTCGATTAAAACCATTTTTGAGTTTGGTAATTTCCTATCGATAAATTGTTGTTCATATACTGGTGTTAAATAATCTTCTTTTGACGAGATGATTAGAGTATCAACTGTAATGTTATCTAATGAGTCGACAACATCATGTGTTTCAGCACTAACAGTTAAACGTTCCATTGCATCTAGAAATGTAGGATTTGAAAAAACTGGAATAAGAATTTTCTTTCTATTTTCCATCCACTGTAACTGCTTGGTGTAAAACTGAGGACTATAGATATATGGAATTGTTATATTATAATACGCTTCTCCATCTCTTGTACAACCAACTTGACACCATCCATCTCCAATTGCTTTCAGCCATGGACTTGTTTTTGCTACAACATTAGCAACGACTAGTGTTTTAATATATTTTTGATATTTTGCAGCAAACTGTAAAGCAACACTCGCTCCATAAGAAATTCCAACAATATGAACTTGATTTAACTTAAGGTGTTCGAGTAGTTCTTTCAGGATTTCAACTTGAATTTCTTGCGTATACTGAAAATCAACAATACTTGATTTTCCTTGATCAAGCATATCATATCGAATTAATACTGTGTTTTCTGTAAAACTATCTTTGAATATCTCCCATGATAGGGTCGACATCATAATTCCATTTAATAA
>CAYSZV010000009.1:0-63863 GCA_964435595.1 uncultured Candidatus Izemoplasmatales bacterium
CGTATTCGTTGAATGCAATGGCTACTGTTGAAACATTCACAATTAGCGATATTAATGTTGCTGGTGAATTTACATTAAAATTAGTTGCAACAGGTTCTAGACAATTAGTTGTTGATAATATTTCTTGGACTGAATTTTCATAATTATTAAATGAATTAAAACGAAACACCACTTTTCGAAGTGGTGTTTTTTTATTGGAATATAGATATGATTGTGATATGATATAAGGTCATATTAGAGGTGAGATTATGAAAAAGATTTTTACTGTACTTTTAAGTGTTATGTTGTTGTTCACATTGGTAGCTTGTGATGATTCTATCGATGAGCCTAATCCAGATCCAGGAAGTGGACAATATATAGTTCTCCCTGATTTGAATGGGAAGAATAAATCTGAGATTATTAATGAGTTTGAAGAGTATGGACAAAGCTATGTTATTCATGAGTTTGATGAAGAGAGCGAATTATATGAACTTCAATTTATCATGTATGAAAACTATAATACTGGTGATATTGTTGATAAAACAGATCAAGTTGAGATTTTGATTTATCCTGAATTTACTGGAGTAAGAACATTTGTTAGATTACCAAACTTAGAAGGACTTAACAGAGAGCAGATTATTGATTATTTTGATATGTACGAAATGACTGTATCATTTAGTGAACAAGTACCTTCTGATGAGAGTGTAGAAGGATTGTTTGTTAGATATGGTGGCTTCTATGAAATTGGAGATTTATTCTATCTGACAAGTAATGTATCTGTTGTTGTCTATGGGGCAAACAATTCAAATGACACATACTTCTCTCCAATTGAAATGGAGTATGACGGTCCTTATTTGAGTGATGAATATCAAAATATTGATCCAATTGATCCTCGTGGTGGCTATTTTGAGGTTGATTTATATTATTGTACGGATGGAGATACTGCTGTATTTGATTATCCTACAGAAATATATAATGAGATTTTTAGTAATGCAAAAAGCACAAGATTCTTAAACATGGATACAGAAGAAACGTTTTCTGGTGGTGAAGAAGAGTGGGGGAAACCTGCAAGTGTATATACCTGTAGTTTGTTAGAAAGTGCAGAAAGCATTATTCTACAAACGGATCCAGGCGATGCACTGACTGGTACATATGGAAGATTACTAGCTTGGATATGGGTGCAACTTCCTGGTGAAGAGGAGTATTTCTTGTTAAATTATATGGTTGTAAAACAAGGATTGGCACAAGTAAAATATGAGTTTGGTGCAGGACTAGATTTGACTTATGGGAATTATACTTATAATGAATGGATGCATATTGCTGAAGATTACGCAAAACTAAATGAATTAGGACAGTGGAGCGAACTTTTGGATTATTATTGGGATTACCAGAATGATCAGCCAGACTACACAAGGTGGCGTTAAAGGTAAACCGCTAAATTAAGCCGTTTCAAATTATTCCTATTTTATGGAATGAGCTATAGAATTATGGTATAATTAAATGTTAATCAGAGGTGAAATTATGTATAAAAAAATATTAGATTTGATTGAGTCTTACAACACAATTATTATTCATAGACATTACAACCCGGATGCGGATGCATATGGAAGTCAAATGGGTCTAAAAAGAATTATCCAAATGAATTATCCAGAGAAAAAAGTATATGCAGTTGGAGATGTAAACAACTACTCTTTTTTAGGAGATGTAGATGTTATTTCCAATGACGCTTATAAAGGAGCGCTGGCGATTATCGTTGATGTTGCTGTAAAAAGACTGGTTGCGGATCAAAGATTCGAACTTGCGGATCACGTGTTAGTAATTGATCATCATTTGAATGCAAGTGATATAGCAGATACTGAAATAAATGATAATAATGCAATTGCATGTGCACAAATTATTGCTGATTTTGCACAATCAATGAACTTAAGAATTGATACAGTAGCAGCAGAAAGATTGTTGACAGGTATTCTTACCGATAGTGGTAGATTTTTATATCCAAAAACAAGTTCTGATACATTACGTGTAGCTGCTGATTTAATTGATCTAGGTGTAAATATTAATAAAATATATGACAAATTATATATTGAATCAATTAATTCAAAGAAATTAAAAGGATACTTCATTAACAACTTTAGTATTACAGATCATAAAGTTGCGTATATGAAAAATGATTTATCTGTGAGTGAGAAATTCGGAGTTACTACATTTACTGTTTCGAGAGCCATGGTAAACCAAATGGCGGGAATAGAAGGTGTTGAGATTTGGGCTAATTTCACCGAAAATGAAGAAAAAGAAATATTATGCGAGTTAAGAAGTAAACAAAAATCAATTGTACACATCGCTAGAAAATATGGTGGAGGTGGACATGCTTTGGCATGTGGATGCACCCTAAAGTCATTTGATGAAGTAGATAATGTGTTGGCAGATTTAGATAAATATATAGAAAGCGGTGAGGTAGTTGAATCAAACTAAATTAGAAGAAATTTTCGAGAGTATCAAAGAATATAAGAAAGTAATTATATTTCCACATGCACGACCAGATGGTGATTGCATTGGTACATCGTTCGGATTAAAAGATATTATTAGTACAACATGGCCGGAAAAAGAAGTTCGTGTAGCTGGAGAAACAAGTGTATTCACACAATTCATTGATGTTCCTGAGCAATTAGAAGATGAAGAATTTGAAGGAGCATTGGCGATATTAGTAGATACGGCAAATAGTGAAAGAATCGCAGACCAAAGATTTGTAAAATGTGAAAAAGTAATCAAAATCGATCACCATATCCCTGTACAGGACTTTGGAGATATCGATTATGTTGATACGTCAAGACCTGCTGCAGCATTAATCATATTAGACCTCTTTATGATGAAGCAAGACGAATTAAAGATGTCTCCTAGAGGTGCAAAAGCATTGTTCTTTGGTATCCTAACTGATACAGGTAGATTCAAATATGAGGGTGTAAATGGTGTTACGTTTAGAAATGTAGCTGTATTATATGATAATGGTCTTGTTGCGAAGGATGTATATGATTACTTGGAAACAAGAACAGAAGAGCTAACTAGATTTAAAGGATTTATGCTTCAAAATTATAAAAAAACTGAAAATGGTGTAGTATACTTCAAAATTTTACCAGAATATTTAGAAGAATTTGGTGTAACGTTGGAAGAAGCGTCAAGTTTGGTAAATGAATTAGGACATTTTGAAGAGTATCCGATATGGCTATTGTTTGCAGAGTATGAAGAGAAAATCGTAAGAGCTAGAATGAGATCAAAAGGACCAGCTCTTAACGAACTAGCTGGAAGATTTGATGGTGGAGGACATAAATTAGCTTGTGGAGCTAATTTAGGTACTTGGGATCGAGCAGATGAATTAATTGTAGAATCTGATAAGTTAGCAAAAGAGTATAAAGAATCGATGATTTAATCGATTCTTTTTTTATAATGTTTAGCGTTTACATTGTTTTCATACATAAATGTATTTGTATTATTTTAATAATATGATATATTTTATTATGGAAACGTTAATTTGTTAACTGAGTATTAAAATTATGTAAATTTGGAGGAATCGTATGTACATACTTGCAGATATTATCCCTATCGCTGACATTGAATGGACGGAAACTATTTTCTATCTAGTTGGAGGATTAGGAATATTCTTATTTGGTATTAAAACAATGGGGGATTCTTTAAAAGCATTAGCAGGAAAAAAAATCAAAATCATTATTGAAAAAACGACAACCAATCCATTCTTTGGCGTGTTGATTGGTATCTTAGTGACTGGACTTATCCAGTCATCGAGTGGAACAACAGCTTTAACAGTAGGACTTGTTAGAGCGGGACTTATGACATTACCTCAGGCAATTGGGATTATCCTAGGTGCAAATATCGGGACAACAATTACTTCTGTATTGATTGGACTTAAAATCAAAGATTATGCATTACCTATTATTGCAATCGGTAGTTTTCTAATTTTCTTCTTCCAAGGTAAGAAGTATAAAAATCTTGGTGGTGTATTTTTAGGATTTGGTATGTTATTTTACGGACTTGATGTTATGGGTGGAAAGTTAAAACTTTTAGCCAATACATTCGAGTTTATTGAAATTATAGAAAATGTTGCAGATAAACCATATTTAGGACTTATAGTAGGAGCTGTTTCTACTGCTGCTATTCAATCTAGTTCTGCAACAATCGGGATATTACAAACGATTTACCAAGAATCTGAAGGGGCATTCCCGCTTATCAGTGCAATCGCCATCTTGTTTGGTAACAACATTGGTACGACAGTAACAGCTGTATTGGCCGCGATTGGTGGAAGTGTTCCTGCAAAGAGAACAGCTTTGGCACATGTTTTGTTTAATGTGTTTGGATCTGTTTTGTTCTTTATCTTTATAAGACCATATACTACATTAATAGCTAACTTGGCCATTTGGACTGGACTGGAAGCATATGATTCATTGGTAATCTCTTATGCACATATGGGATTTAATATCATTAATACATTTATTATGTTCTGGTTTATTAAACAATTAGTTTGGATTGTTACATTTATTATTAGAGGTGACGACGGATTAATTGAAGTGAATGTAGATAGTTTACAAGAACACCTTATTTTAGAATCACCAATTTTAGCCTTAGAAAGTGCAAAGATTGTTGTGAAGAATATGGGACAAGTTGCACAAGAAATGTTCAACACTACTATTCAATACTCATTTAACCAAGAGCATAAGTTGCTTGAAAATGGAATGCAGTATGAAGAAATGTTGGATACAATCGACAAAAAAGCGCATGACTATCTAGTTAAAATTTCACAAGCAGGATTAATTGGTGAAGCGTCACAGTTGCAAGCTGAATATGTTGATACAATCAGAGATTTTGAACGTATGGGAGATCACTGTACAAATATTCTTCAATTCTTTGAAATGAGACATGAAGAAAAAGTTGAACTTAGTGAAGAAGCAACTACAGAGTTAAGAAAACTATATGATGTTGTCCAACAAACACTTGCTGTAACACTCGAGGCATTTGATACAAACGATAAAACAACTGCTCAACGTGTTGTAGAGTATGAAAATGTTATTGATAGACTAGTGATAAAAAATAGAAAACGTCATATTAGACGTATCAACAACAATGAATCAACGGAAACACAAGATGCATTATATGTAGACATTTTATCTAACATTGAGCGTATTGGTGATCATTGTAATAATATCGCAATTAATATTATTCAAGATTCATACTATAATGAAGAGATGGATTATGAAGTTGCACTAGATGACTAAAAATGAGAAGGCATAGCCTTCTTTTTTTTGAATAATAAACAAGTGAGATTAAGATTAGATTATCAATTGTTAAGATTTTGTTATTGTATTAACAATACTAAAACACTTGTGGTATTATAAATGTGGAGGTAGATATTATGGCTAAAATATTAATAATCGAAGATGAAAAATCTATTCAGCGTATGATTGAATATGATTTGTTACAGTTAGGTTATGAAGTAGATGCTGCTCTTGATGGATTTGTCGGATATAAGAAAGCTTCTACGAAAAACTATGATGTTATTTTATTAGATTTAATGCTTCCAAATATGAACGGTATGGAAATTTGCAAAAAACTTCGTGATGAGGGCAAAAAAGCATATATAATTATGCTTACTGCTTTAGATGATGAATACAACGTAATCAAAGGGTTTGAAATGGGAGCTGACGATTATGTAAGAAAACCATTTAGTCCAAGAGAGTTGTTAGCTAGAATCAAAGCTGGGCTGAGACGACAAGATCTTACTAAAAATGATGATATATTGGTATATGAAGAATTGAAAGTTATACAATCAAGTTATGAAGTTTTTAAGAATAATGAGAAATTAAATTTAACACTGAAAGAGTTCGAATTGTTCGTGTACTTTATAAGAAACAGAGGAAAAGCATTATCACGAGATCAGCTGTTAACAAATCTATGGGGATTCAGCTATGATGGAGACTCAAGGGTGGTTGATGTGCATGTGTTCAAACTAAGAGAAAAAATAGATCCAAAATCGGAATATATAAAGACCATTAGAGGTATCGGATACAAGTTATTATAAAGCGGAGAAATTCGCTTTTTTTATTAGGTTTTTTGTAATGTTAATCTGTATTTTAATTTAGTTTACAAAGTCTTAACAAAACCAATATAATTACTTCATTTTCGATATGTATAATTGAGGTGTAATTTAAAAGAGAGGATTGAAAAATATGAAAAAAATATTATTTGGAGCATTAACTTTATTTATAGCCTTATCATTAGCAGCTTGTGGAGGTACATCGGAAGAAGGTTGGAATAGTTCTTCAACCATTCAAGTATATACAAGAGATACATCGAGTGGTACTCGTGCAGGATTTATGGGAGGAATTGATTTTGATGATGCAGAAACTGATGATAGTGTTTTAGCTGATGGATTTGTAATCAAGGACAACACAGGGATTTTGACATCAATGGCAACAGATGAATTTGGAATTGGATATATTTCTTTAGCTAGTTTAGATAATACAGTAAAAGGGTTATCGTTCGAAGGTGTTGAACCAACTATTGCAAATGTTATCAACAATACATATGGATTAAAAAGACCATTTAATTATGTGATTCGAGATCTTAATGACTTTGCAAACGATACAGAAAGAGATATCACTTTAGCGTTTATTGCATTTTTAGAGACTGCAGATGGAGCGGATATCATTACAAATAAAGGGGCAGTGCCGTTAACAAGTACAGAAACGTGGGATGACATCTCAGATCAATATTCAGTATGTGATGCAGATAACTCAAATGTTGTAATTAAGTTTGGAGGATCTGATTCAATTCAAAAAATTGCCGAAGCCTTGACTGCTGACTTTGCACCTAGATGTGGAAACTTCACTCCAGAACATGATCACACAGGGTCTAGCGACGGATTCAAAAGAACACAAGGAAGCGAAAAAGACGGAGATAACTACAAACATGTTGGATTTGCATCAAGACCATTTAAGGATACCGAAGCAGGAACAGATGGAACACAAGGACAATTGGCTTGGGATGCAATTGTTGCAATCGTTCATTTAGATAACGAAGTTGATAATGTGACACCAGAGGACTTAAAAAAAATATACAGCGGTGAATACACAATTTGGAGCGAGTTGTTAAAATAAACATAATAAATACTAATACTAATATTTTTCACATAAGAAAAGCCCTAAAATTACTTAGGGACTTTCTTGCGTTTTAAGGAGTTCAACTATGGAGAAAACAAATCAATTAAAAAATAAAAACAAGATAAAACAGAAAAATGTTATTGATACAATTACAAAAACATTTTTCCTTCTGTCTACTTTAATCTCAGCATCGTTCATTCTTGTTATTGTAGTGTTTATTGCAGAAAAAGGAATTGTTCCTTTTGTAACAACCAATGATGGATTAGGAGCTGTGAATATATTTAAGTTTCTTACTCAAAGAGTTTGGCTTGATGGGCCAACGTTCGGATCGAGTTTATATGGTGTAGGATATATAATCATCAACACATTATATATTGCTTTTCTTTCATTGCTTATCGCGATGCCGATTGGTGTTTTAACTGCCTTGTTTATTGCGAAGATAGCATCAAAGAGACTCGCAGGAATACTGCGTACTGTTATAGAGTTGCTAGCGGCTATTCCATCAATTATATATGGACTTGTTGGATTTGCTGTTATTTTGCCGTTTGTATATAACTTAGCAAAAGGATTTGGTGTTCAAACAGCAGGTGGAACAACGGTGTTGGCTACTGTAATAGTGTTATCAATAATGATATTACCAACAATAACTGCACTGAGTGAAGTTGCTATTCGATCGGTTCCTAAGGATATAGAATTAGGATCATTGGCGTTGGGAGCAACAGAGACTCAAACAAACTTTCAAGTGGTATTGTCTTCTGCAAAATCAGGAATTTTTACTTCTGCGATTTTGGGTATAGGTAGAGCCCTTGGAGAAGCAACTGCAGTTTCGTTGGTTGCTGGTAATGCTAGAAGTGGTCCATCATTTGGATTTTTTGATACCACTGCTACTTTGACTTCGACTATGTTGCAAGGACTTAAAGAAACAATAGGATTGGACTATGATATTCGATTTAGTGTTGGTATTGTATTGATGATTGTAATATTAATCACCAATGGAACCTTGAACTTTATAAAGAGAAAGGTGGGGAATGTAGATGTCAAATAAAAGAAAGACAATTGATACCATCTATCAAACATTTACGTTTTTAGCTTCATTTTTTGCTATATTGGCATTGGGTCTCATCTTTATGTTTGTCTTAAACAAAGGGATTGGTTTATTGAACTGGGATTTGGTTGTATCTGATTACCATGCAAAATATTATAATGGCGGAATGCCTGAAAGTCTTGTCTTTAGTGATACTGAACGATTAGAAAGTTTTTCCGATGAAGTGTATTACTCTGAAAAGTGGGGACTTGCTCTTATTGATGGGAAAGACAAAGAAAATAATACAATTGTTGAAGTGTATTATGTTGCTGAAAACTCTCCATTAAATGAAATGATTGATAAGAATGAAAACGACTATGATAATTTCGGCATACATGTCGGAGATTTGGTAACAATGATTAAGTTCAATGATGGAATGACAAGTGCTATATCATCGTGGGGTGCTCAAAATATGATTACTCAACTAGACTCAGTCGATGAGTTTAGAGAGATTGTATTTACTACTGAAGGTGGGGGAATTCGAGGATCAATAATAACAACGATGTATTTAATTGGTCTCACATTGATTTTTGCATTACCCATCGGTATCTTTACAGCAATTTATTTAAATGAATTTGCTAAAAAGAACAGAATAACAAATGTGTTAAGAAGTATGATTGAACTGTTAACTGGAGTTCCAAGTATTGTATTTGGACTTATGGGTCTAGCAGTATTTGTCCCGTTAACTGTGAAATACACATCTGCGACCAGTGGAAACATTTTGAGTGGCTCGTTAACCTTGGCGGTAATTTTATTGCCTGTTATCATTCGTTCGACTGAAGAATCGTTGAAGGTAGTTCCAGATGGATTGAGGAGTGCTTCATTAGCACTAGGTGCAAACCATACACAAACAACATTTAAGGTAGTTTTACCGGGAGCATTACCTGGAATAATCACAGGTACGTTATTAGCTATTGGTAGAATCATTGGGGAATCTGCGGCTTTGATTTTTGCAATTGGGACTGCTGTGAAAGATGATATTTCTATTTTTGGAAAATCCACTTCATTGGCTGTTCATATTTGGTCTCTGATGTCAGATGAACCAGCGAATATTGAACTCGCAAGTACGATAGCACTAATTATTTTAATTATTGTTTTAACATTAAACTTAACAGTAAAATTAGTAACGAGCAGATTTATGAAATCTTATCATTAAAGGAGACTATTATGAGTAAAAACGTATTTCAAGTAAATGGCTTAGATCTTTATTATGGAGATTTCCAAGCTCTTAAAGATATTAAATTATCTATAGAAAAGAACAAAGTAACAGCTTTGATTGGACCGTCAGGATGTGGGAAGTCTACATTCTTACGATGTTTGAATCGAATGAATGATTTAATTGATGGATGTAGAATTACTGGGCAAGTATTATATAATGAAGCTGACGCATACGCAAAAGAACAAGATGTTATAGATTTAAGAACAAATGTCGGGATGGTATTCCAAAAGCCAAACCCATTTCCTATGAGTATTTATGACAATGTTGCATATGGTCCTAGATGTCAAGGAGTAAAAGATAAAGAAAGACTCAAAGAAATTGTGGAAAATGCTTTAAAACAAGCGGCTTTGTATGATGAAGTAGCAGATCGTATGAAAGATAGTGCAATGGGACTCTCGGGTGGACAACAACAGCGCTTATGTATCGCAAGAGCGATTGCAATGGAACCTGAAGTAATTCTTATGGATGAACCAACAAGTGCGTTAGACCCGATAGCAACACTGAAAATCGAAGAGTTAATTAATGACTTAAAAGAAAAATATACAATTGTAATTGTTACACATTCAATGCAACAAGCAGCACGTATAAGTGATAACACTGCATATTTTTTTATGGGAGAGTTGATTGAGGTTGATACAACTGATAAAATATTTACACAACCTAAACACAAACAAACAGAAGACTACATAACTGGTAGATTTGGATAGGAGATAAAAATGGTACCTAATAGAAAACATTTTGACGAAGATTTAAGAAATTTAAATTTAAAAGTAGCAAATATGGGGCAAGAAGTGATAAAATCATATGAAAAATTAATTGAAGCATGCAAAAATAAAGACAATGCTATCGCAAGTGATATAATTGAAACAGATAAGTATATCAATGAGATTGAAATTGCAATTAATGTTGACGCTTATTTGGTAATAGCAAAACAATGTCCCGTGGCAAGTGATTTGAGAAGAATTATAACTGCATTGAAGATTTCTAACGATTTAGAGCGTATCGCGGACTATACTGTTAATATTGCGAAATATTTAATCAAGACCAAAAACGACAATGAATTTTTCTTAAAATCAATCATTGAATTAACGAATCATGTGATTAAGATGCTAAAAGATATTATGATTGCATTTGAGAATGAGGATATTACATTAGCGTTACAAGTAGACGAAGCGGATGATATATTGGACGAAATGTATAATAAAGACATAAAACAGATGATTAATATTGGTACAAAGAAAACAGATGAAGAAGCTGAGGAAGCGATTCGTACAGTTTTGGTATTAAAACAAATAGAGCGTGCAGGTGATCATATTACCAATATTGCAGAAAATATTGTATACTTGGTAAATGGAAAGCGTGTTGAATTAAACTAATTAGATTTAAAGTAAAGTCGGTGAAGTGATATGAGTTTTAAAAAAGAATATATTCAAGTTGTAACATCATACTTTGTATTGCTTCTTTACATTATCTTTGGAGATAATAAAGCGATTATGGCAATATCGGTTTTTGCTGTTGGTTCTTTAACTATATATATATTAATACGAATCAGTAGTTCATTAAATATAGAACGTGAAAAGAGCGTTTCTTCTCTTCAAACAAAACTAGCAAAATCCAAAAAAGAGAATGAAGAAGCATACAAAAGATTTTTAAGTTTATCTACTACCTTAGGTAGCGGTGTGTTTATGGTTGATGAAGAAGGCTTTATTTCATTTAGCAATAAGGATGTTGAGAATTACTTTGGGATCGATATTAGCAACAAAGACTATAAAGAACTTGTAGACATCAAACAATTATATTATTTTATTGATGAAACCTATTTATTAGAAGAATATCACCGTAAGCAAATCAAGCATGAAGAAAAAGTATATGATTTGATTTCTACCCCATTATTTGAAGGAGATATGTATGCTGGGTGTCTAGTGTTGGTACATGATATCACTCAATTAAAAGTTGCTGAAAAGTTTCAGAAGCGTTTTACTGCAGACGTTTCGCACGAGTTAAAAACACCATTATCAGCGATTAAAGGATATTCTGAAATATTGCAAAGAGATCAAAAAATGGATCCTATACACAAGAAAGAGTTCATTGATACCATTAATGAACAAGCCAATAAAATGGAAGCCATCTTAAATGATTTAATTGTAATATCTAAATTGGACCGTATAGATTATGAGATGGATTTACAATTTCATGATATTTCAGATTTAATAAAAGAAAGCACAAACCTCCTTCAGTCGAAAATATTGGAAAAGGAGCTTGGATGCATTGTTAAAGTCGAATCCTGCAAAATGTATTTTGACAAAGTGAAACTATCCCAAGTAATCATCAATATAGTAAAAAATGCAATTAATTATACTGACAAGGGATTTGTAAACATTTCAGGTAAAATAAAAAATAACAAGTATATTATTAAAATTGAAGATTCGGGTATAGGAATTAAAAATGAAAACCTAGATAAGATTTTTACTAGATTTTATAGAGTTGATACAGCCAGAAGTCGAGACACTGGTGGTAGCGGTTTGGGCCTCTCTATAAGCAAGAATGTTGTTTTAAAACATGGTGGTAAAATCGATGTAAAATCAGTTGAAAATCAAGGGTCTACTTTCATAATCACCTTACCAATTAAGAAATAAAGGTGCGCCTTTATTTTTTTCTTGCTTAAAAATAGTCTATAATATATAATGATATAGCATTAATTATTTTAATATAAATACGAAGTATGCTATAATAATTTTTGCGGGTGATGCATATGAAAAAAATTAGTGTATTATTTGAAATCACGTCAATGGATAGCAAAAAAAGATTTGATACTGACGGTGAATATAAAAATAGCAGAATAAAGTTTATCGACCCTACAGGTGATGTAAACTTTGTAATATGCAAAAATGATGTTGTTGAGTATTACAAAAAAGGCAACGTGGATATGAAATACATCTTTAATTTAGATAATGTTACTAAAGGATATTACAGCATTCAAGGAAATCAATTTGAGTTTCAGATTGTGACTAATATTTTAAATATTGAAGAAGACATGATTTATGTAAAATACGACTTATATCAAGGTGAAGATTTGGTAAACAAAACGGAACTTAGAATAAGCTATCAATATAAGGAGGAGTCCTAATGTTAAAAGAAGGATTATCACTAGTAGACATTGCTTCAATTGTTCTATTAGAAACGAAAGAACCTATGAATCTATATGATTTATTTGAAACGGTGATTAAAAGAAAAGAAATTCAAGTTGGAGATACTACAGATCTTCTAACTAGTTTTTATGCTGACTTGACTGTATCGGCTAAGTTTGTATATACTGGTGAAAATATGTGGGATTTAAAATCAAATCAAAAAATTGAATTATGGGAAAAAGATGGAAGTTTCTTCAAAGAATACACTGAAATTGACATACCTGAAGAATATTTGGAAGAAGATAAACCAAAACCAGTTAAAGCAAAAGCGAAGCCAGTTAAGGCTACTCCTGTTGTGGAAGAAGAAACTGTAGTTGAAGTGGCACCAGTTGTGGAAGAAGAAATCGTAGCTAAAGTTGCACCGGTTGTTGAAAAACCGAAAGCATCTGAAGTTGTAGATGCCGTTAAAGAATATGAAGAAGCAACATCTGAAGAATTTGATGAAGAATTGTTTGATGACTTTGATGAAGAAAAATACAACGAATATATGGATACTTACGAAGATCAGTACGATAAATAATAATCAAAAAAGTATTGTACATTTAAAATTGTTTTGATATAATTTTAAAGGGCACACTAAAGAATTTAGTTCTCCTATTTAGGGGAACTTTTTTTATTATATATATGAGGTGAATTTATGAAACAAACAAAATACATTTTCGTTACTGGAGGAGTAGTTTCTAGCTTAGGAAAAGGAATTACTGCTTCTAGTTTGGGGCGATTACTTAAAAGCAGAGGGTTAAAAGTATTTATGCAAAAATTTGATCCTTATATCAATGTGGATCCTGGTACAATGTCACCATACCAACATGGTGAAGTTTTTGTGACAGATGATGGGGCAGAAACCGATTTGGACTTAGGACATTATGAACGTTTTATAGATGAAAACTTAAGTCAAGCAAGTAACATTACTACTGGTAGAGTATATGCCAGTGTAATTGAAAAAGAACGTAGAGGAGATTATCTCGGTGCTACGATTCAAGTCATTCCTCATATTACAAATGAAATCAAGGATAAATTATTGCAAGCTGCTCAAGAATCTAATGCAGATGTAATTATTACAGAGATAGGTGGAACGGTTGGAGATATTGAGTCTCTTCCATTCTTAGAAGCGATCCGACAAGCACGTAGAGATTTTGGATATCGTAATACGATTTATATTCATAACACTCTTGTTCCGTATCTTGCTGCAGCAAAAGAATTAAAAACAAAACCAACACAACACAGCGTAAAAGAACTTCGTAGTTTAGGGATTACTCCTGATATTATTGTGTTAAGAACAACTCATGAGATTACAAATTCTATGAGAGAAAAAATAGCATTGTTCTGTGATGTCCAAAAAGAAGCCGTGATTGAAGCAAGAGATGCGGAAGTCTTATACGATGTTGTTTTAAAATTAAAAGAACAAAATTTAGATGATTTGGTATGTAAACATTTCAAATTAGATCCACCTGAAGCCGATTTACATGAATGGGAAGCGTTGGTTGCAAGGGTGAAATCACTTGATAAAGAAGTAAATATCGGATTAGTTGGAAAATATGTATCATTACAAGATGCATATTTGAGTGTTTCAGAAGCACTTAGTCATGCTGGATACCATCATAGTGCCAAAGTGAATATTAAATGGATTAATGCAGGTGAATTGGTTGATGGAAATGCAAAAGATTATTTGACTGGATTAGATGGAATTTTAGTTCCTGGAGGATTTGGACATCGAGCAATTGAAGGAAAAATTAATGCAATTCAATATGCTAGAGAGAACAATGTTCCATATCTAGGGCTCTGTTTGGGAATGCAGACTGCATCAATTGAGTATGCAAGAAATGTTTGCAATATGAAAGGTGCTAACTCGACAGAGATGGATCCTGAGACACCATACCCAGTAATTGATTATCTTCCGGAACAATATGAAGGGATAGATATGGGAGGAACACTTCGTTTGGGTCTATACAATTGCAATATTAAAGAGGGATCCTTGGCACATAAAGCGTATGGTACTACTTTTATTAAAGAAAGACATAGACATAGATACGAATTTAACAATATATTTAGAGAACCTTTGGAACAATGCGGATTGGTGTTTAGTGGAATCAATCCTGAAACAGGATTGGCTGAGATTATTGAAATTCCTACCCATAAGTTCTTTATTGCAACTCAATTTCATCCAGAGTTTCTATCAAGACCACAAAGAGCACATCCGTTATTTAGAGATTTTATCGGTGCGGCACTCAAATAAAGAAGTAAGACACTGCAGTTTTTGCAGTGTCTTTTTATTTTGAATGAACACTTTTTATATATCTAAAATACAATGTGACAAAAATAATGAAAATGTCTCATTTGAACTTATCTTATGATGGCTATATATAGCGAAGAAAACGCAAATGACACAATGTCGCTTTTCGCTTTTTTTTATGCCTTATTCGTGTTATAATTTTACTATAAAATACAAAAAACACATAAAGGAGGATTTTATGTTAGATAAAGTACTAATTAAAAAAGTATTAGACGCAGCTCTTACTACTAGTGCAGATTTTGCTGAAGTATTTATTGAAGACAAATTTCAAACAGATATTTCAATGCTTTCAAGTGAAGTTCAAAGTGTAAATAACGCAAAAGAGTTTGGTATAGGAGTGCGTGTAGCAAAAGGGTACCACAGAGTATATGGGTTTACAAATAGCCCAGAAGAAAAAGACTTGATTAAATTGGCTACAGATTTAGCACAATCATTTCCGGGAGAAAGTGCAAATATTGCATTTGAATTAGAGGATATGAAACAAAGCGATCTGCATACAATTGAAATTTTACCATCTAAAGTAACTGTAGATGAAAAAGTATCAATTATCAAAAGAGCCAACAAGGCAGCAAGAGAGTATAGCGAAGAAATCTCTCAAGTAGCAGTTCGTTATCAAGATTATGTACAAAATGTTTGGATTGCAAACTCAGAAGGTACATATGTAAATGATATCCGTGTAAGAACAAGATTAGCTATTAATGCCGTTGCTTCAAATGAAACAGATAAACAATCAGGATTTAATGGTCCTGGTGGACATTATGGATTTGAGTATTACAGCAAAGTTATTAACGTTGAGGAAGCTGCGAAAGAAGCATCTAGAATCGCTGTAACAATGTTGCATGCTGATGAATGTCCAAGTGGAAAAATTCCAGTAGTAATTGATAATGGATTCGGTGGGGTTATTTTCCATGAAGCTGTAGGACATAGTCTTGAAGCTACTTCTGTTGCAAAAGGTGCAAGTGTATTTAGTGGTAAAAAAGGTGAAATGATTGCCAACCCATTGATCTCTGCTGTTGATGACGGTACAATCCCTAATGCATGGGGTAGTGCTGCATATGATGATGAAGGTAATTTGCAAAAGAAACGTCAATTAATTAAAGACGGTATCTTAACAAGTTATATGATTGATAAATTAAATGCAAAACGCATGAATGATGAATGTACAAATAGTGGACGTCGTCAATCATACAAGTTTGCTCCAACTTCAAGAATGACAAACACGTATATTGAAAATGGAACATCTACTTTTGATGAAATTATCGCTGCAACTAAATATGGTCTATACGCGAAAAAAATGGGTGGAGGATCCGTAAATCCTGCAACTGGTGATTTCAACTTTAGTGTTGGAGAAGGATACATTATTCGTGATGGTAAAATTGCAGAGCCAGTTCGAGGAGCTACGTTAGTAGGTACCGGTAGTCAAGCATTATTAGGTGTAGATATGGTAGCAAACAACTTATTAACTGCACAAGGTATGTGTGGTAGTGCTTCAGGAAGCATCCCAACAGATGTAGGACAACCAACAATTCGTATCAAAGAAATGACTGTTGGTGGAAGAAAGGGGGCTAACTAATATGAATTTTGATAATTTATTTAAGAAAGCAAAAGCAGCTGGAATTGAAGATATTCAAGTAACATATTCAGCTGGCACAGAATTTGATTTAGAAGTATTTAAAGGTGAAATTGAAAAATATCAAATCGCTGATACTGCAGGCTTAAGTGTAAAAGGTATTTATAAAGGTAAAATGGGAACAGTACGTACAGAAGTTATTAATGAAGAATCATTTGATTTCATAATTGACAGTATTGTACAATCAGCAAATGCGATTGATTCAAAAGACGAAGTGTTTATTTATGAAGGTGATGATGAGTACCCTGAAGTAGAAGGATTGTTTGATCCATCTTTAGCTGAAGTACCGGCAGCCCGAAAAATTGAAGATACAAAAAAACTAGAAAAATTGGTAATGGCAAGTGATAAAAGAGTAAGAATGGCTCAATCATATTATGGTGAAGGTACTACAAATATGGTTATGGAAAATTCAAAAGGGTTGAAGTTAAGTAAAAAAGTAAATAGCGGATACTTTTATACTCAAGTAATTGCAAGTGATGGAGAAGATCAAAGAACTGGATTTGAGTTTGTATTCTCAAATGACTATAACGATTTTGACTTAGAAGCATTGGCTACAAAAGCTGCAAACAAAGCAACAGCTATGTTGGGAGCGAAGCCGTGTGAATCAGGAAATTATGAAATCTTATTAACAAATCAAGCATCAGCTTCTTTATTGAATCCATATTTAAGTATGTTTAGCGCAGAAGCTGTTCAAAGAGGTGTTTCTTTGTTAAAAGATAAAGTAGGAGAACAAATTGGGAGTGAATTAATCACAATTGTTGATGATCCATTCAAAGCAAAATCTCCTAGATCTGGTGCGTTCGACAGCGAAGGTGTGGCAACACAACGAAAAGAAATGGTAAAAGCTGGAAAACTAACTGGATATTTACATAACTTAAAAACTGCGAAAAAAGCAGGAACAAAATCAACAGGTAATGCAAGCGGATCGGGTGTTGGACCAACAAACTTCTATATTGAATCAGGTGATATGAAATATGATGAAGCGGTAGCATCGATGAAAAAAGGACTTATTATTACTGATTTGGCAGGTACACATGCTGGAGCAAATGCGATTTCAGGTGCATTTAGTCTTCAAGCTTCTGGATATTTGGTTGAAGATGGTAAAGTGGTAAGACCTGTTGCCTTAATTACTGTGGCTGGTAACTATTTAGATTTATTAAAAGATGTTGTAGGTGTATGTGATGATTTACATTTTAATTATGCATATATAGGAAGTCCATCTTTGAAAATTAAAAACTTAGTAGTAGCTGGAAAATAGCAATTTAAAGTTGATAATTATAAGAAAATACATTTGGTAGAAATACCAAATGTATTTTTTGTTTTTTTAAATATTATAGTAGACAAATATGTCATTATAATGGATGTAATTTGTGCTATAATAATAAATGTGAAAGGAAGTGAGATAATGATTTTAGTGTTTGACGGTAATATGGAAACATTTTATTACGTTATTGCCTTAGGATTTACCGCTTTTTTTGCTTTACAAAGCATTTTAGCTATTATTGGTAATGTTATTAACAACGGTAGTGATTTTGAAGAAGATTTTGATGTGGACGAAGACTTTGATATAGATGTAGATGAAGACGTAGATATAGATATTGATGAGGATATAGATGTAGATGAAGACATGAATGTTGATCTCTATAACGTTAGAGGTTCATTTCACTTGGTTACATTTAGAACAATAATTGGATTCTTTATGTTATTTGGATGGACTGGATTCTTATATACCAGAGCAGGGGTTACACCGGTACTTGTATTTATATACGCAGTCATTGCTGGACTTATAATGATGTTCTTAATCGCATTGAGTATATTCTTATTAATGAGATTAGAATCAGATGGAACAATGAGATTTTCTGATTCAATTGGTAAGACTGGATCGGTTTATTTAAAAATACCTATGGCAGGACAAGGTACTGGGAAAGTACAAATAATCGTAGGTGGTTCTCTGAGAACGTTAGATGCAGTTGCCTATGATACCGAAATAGAGACTGGTAAAAAAGTGAAAGTGATTGAAGTAAAAAATAACTTACTAGTAGTCGAAGAAATGAAAGAAGAAAGTAAAGAAAACTAATAGATGGTTATAGTACACGTCGTGTGTTAACAATATAAAAACTATAAAAAGGGAGGAAACAAAAAATGGTTTTAGAAATTATTATTATTATCGTTGTAGCTGTTCTTGTTTTGGGGGTAGCAGTCTATCTTTCAAGATTTAGAAAATGCCCATCTGACAAGATTTTAGTTATTTACGGACGAGTAGGTAAAGAAGTCGCAGGAGATACAAAAGCTGCAAAAACAATTCATGGTGGAGCGAAATTTATTTGGCCTGTAATCCAAGATTACAAGTACATGGATTTAACACCTATGAGCATTGAAGTAAATTTAACAAATGCGTTATCAAAACAAAACATCCGTGTTGATGTACCTTCAAGGTTCACTGTAGCAATCTCAACTGAGCCTGAAATTATGACAAATGCAGCAGAAAGATTATTGGGATTGAGCCACGACAGCATTATAGAATTAGCAAGAGATATCTTGTTTGGACAATTGCGTTTGGTAATTGCAACAATGGATATTGAGGAAATCAATAGTGATCGTGACAAATTCTTAGCAAATGTATCAAAAAACGTTGAACAAGAATTAAGTAAAATTGGATTAAAATTAATTAACGTTAACGTTACGGATATCCGTGATGAATCAGCTTATATCGAAGCATTGGGGAAAGAAGCTGCAGCAAAAGCAATCAATGATGCACGTCGTACTGTAGCCGAACAAAACCGTGATGGTGCAATCGGGGAAGCTAACGCACAACGCGATGAACGTATTAACGTATCTAAAGCAAACTCTAACGCTGTTACAGGTGAGAACTTAGCAAAGGTTACAATTGCTGACTCTGATGCGTTACGTCGTGAAAAAGAAGCGGAAGCTTTACGTAGAGCAACTGCTGCTGAAAAAGTACAAGCTGCAAATGCATTAAGAGATGCATATGAAGCGGAAAAACTTGCTGAGATGGAACGTGGAGAAAAAAATCGTGCAACAAGAAAAGCAGATGAATTGGTAAAAGCAGAAATCGAAAAAGAGAAAGCAGTGATTGATGCTGAAGCACAAGCTGAAAAAGTTAGATTAGAAGCAAAAGGTCAAGCAGATGCTATTTTCTTTAAAATGAAAGCACAAGCAGATGGTATCAATGAAGTGTTATCAAAACAAGCTGACGGGTTTGCGAAATTAGTTAAATCAGCTGGTGGAGATACAGATAAAGCAATTAGTTTAATGATTGCTGATAAATTACAAGATATCGTAGCATCACAAGTTGAAGCTATCAAAGGAATCAACATTGATAAAGTTACTGTATGGGACACTGGATCAAGTGATGGTGGAACACCTACTACTGCTAACTTCTTAAGTGGTATGTTGAAATCACTACCTCCATTAGAAAATGTATTTGAAATGGCTGGAATGAATTTACCAAGTATATTACAAGGTAAAGACAAAGAAGTACAAGAAGTGAAAGAAGTACCCGCACCTAAAAAAGCAAAATAGTCAAATAAAAAAGACCCTAGGGTCTTTTTTTCATTTACACAAATAGTACTAAACTAGCCGCCATTACGATCATTCCGGCAATTAATCCACCGATTGCGATATGGTGCTTACCATATTTCTCAGCAGTTGGTAACAATTCATCTAAAGAGATGTAAACCATAATACCAGCAACACTTGCAAATATAATTCCAAATAAGGCATCACTTAAAAATTGTCGCAACAAGAAGTATCCAATAATCGCACCTACAGGTTCAGACAATCCACTTAAGAATGAATACATAAATGCTTTCTTTTTATCTCCTGTACTAAAATAAATAGGAACACTTACAGCAATCCCTTCAGGGATATTATGAATTGCAATAGCAACAGCAATTGCAATACCAAGAGTTGGGTCTTGAATAGCACCCATAAAGGTTGCAAGACCTTCAGGAAAGTTGTGAATTGCAATAGCTAGTGCGCTAAACATTCCCATTCTCATTAAGCTTTTACGTTTTGCTTCTTCATTATCTAGATCTTCTACATCACGAATTTCATGTGGATTTTCTTCTTCTGGTACGAATTTATCAATCAATGCGATTAATCCTACTCCTGCGAAAAAAGAGATGGTAGTAACAAGATATCCTAGTTTAGGATCTCCATAATACGCCTCAAGAGAGACTCTTGCTTTTACGAATATCTCTACGAGAGAAACATAAATCATAACCCCAGCACTAAATCCTAGAGCACCACTTAAAAATGACTCGTTTGTTTTCTTGGTAAAAAATGCCAAGGCACTTCCGATACCTGTTGATAAACCTGCAAATAGAGTTAACCCAAGTGCAAATAAAACAGTTCCTGTATCCATTTTTTCACCCTCTTTCTTGAATATTTTATCATTTATCAATATAAAAATCATCACAATGATAAATTATTAGGTGAAAACATTTTTAGTGTCTGATTAGTTTACTTTATTATCCTTTTCAAGTATAATGAGACTGATAAAAATAATAACCCTTAGGAGGAATTAATTATGGGACTAGTATCTGCAAAAGATATGTTAATTAAAGCAAGAAAAGAAGGATACGCTGTAGGACAATTCAATATTAACAACTTAGAATGGACAAAAGCTATATTAATGGCATCTGAAAAAGCTCAATCACCTGTTATTTTAGGTGTTAGTGAAGGTGCTGCAAAATACATGACAGGATTCGATACTGTAGTGGGTATGGTTGAAGGTATGATGAAAAACTTAAACATCACTGTACCGGTTGCTTTACACTTAGATCATGGTAGTTTTGATGGGGCAAAAGCTTGTATCGAAGCTGGATTTAGTAGTGTAATGTTTGATGGTTCTCACTTTGATATTGAAGAAAACGTGAAACTAACAACTGAAATCATTGCTTATGCAACTGAAAGAGGAATTAGTGTTGAAGCAGAAGTTGGAAGCATCGGTGGAGAAGAAGACGGTGTTGTAGGACAAGGTGAAGTTGCTGATGTTAAAGAATGTAAAATGATTGCAGACTTAGGTGTAACAATGTTAGCTGCAGGAATTGGAAACATTCATGGAAAATATCCAGCAAATTGGACTGGGTTACGTTTGGATGTATTAGGTGAAATTCAAGACGCAACAGGACAAATGCCATTGGTTCTACATGGTGGAACTGGAATCCCTACTGAAATGGTTCAAGAAGCTATCTCGTTAGGTGTTTCTAAAATTAATGTAAATACTGAATTACAATTGGTATTTGCTGAAGCAACAAGAAAATATGTTGAAGCTGGAAAAGATTTACAAGGAAAAGGTTTTGATCCTCGTAAGTTACTTAAACCAGGATTTGATGCAGTAGTTGCTGCTGTAACAGAAAAAATGGATATTTTCGGATCTACAAACAAAGCGTAACGAAGGAGAGCTTCTCTTGGATAATTTGATTTATAAAGATTATGCCGCTTGGAAATTAGAAAATCAAGAGATATTAGAACAATTTAATAGAAATAATAATGCAATATATGACCGTTTAGAGCCTGTTTACGCTGTACTAAATCACATTTATGATATGGTAGTTAATGATGAAGAGTTAGATGAAGATTTTGAGTTAATCTTCCATTCTGGATTTGATTACTTAAGTATGCAATTTGAGGTTATAAAAATATATTATGAGACATTATTTCAAAAAAATTGTGATGATTTTATTGAATACAGTGATTTGCTACTATATTTGATTTATATATCAGATGTAAAAGCTGATTTAGATTCTAATGATGTCGATAGTGACATCGATGCACTTAATAATCTGGAAATAACAATAGAAAACATGATTATGGAAAGAAACAATGATAAGATATATGCGACGAATCTCTTTAATAAGGTGTTTGAAGAGGTCTTCTCTTCAATCAATTATGAATACGTTAGTATTGTTGATATCTTCTCAGAAATAGCTGTATCATTGGGTATTTTTCTATATGAAGATGAAGATTTTATCATCGGAACTGAAATAAAATAAGCGAGTAATTATAATTACTTGCTTTTTTTAAGCAATTATTTTTTCTTTAGGGTATAATGATTTTGCTAGAGAGGTGAACAACATGGGACTTATTAGTGATATTAAAACAATTAAAGAAAAAGATCCTGCAGCAGGAAGTGCATTAAGTATTATTCTTACTTATAACGGGATGCATGCAGTTTGGGGATATAGAGTTTCACATGTTTTTTGGAAATTAAAACTTAAGCTTATAGCTAAAATCATTTCATCATTCATTAGAGTATTTACTGGTGTAGAAATTCATCCAGGTGCTACGATTGGTAAAAATTTATTTATTGATCATGGAAACGGTGTTGTAATTGGTGAAACAGCAGAAATAGGCAACAATGTTCTAATCTATCATCAAGTAACTCTTGGTGGAACAGGAAACGATACAAGTGAAAGAAGACACCCGTCTATCTGTGACAATGTAATGATCGCAGCTGGCGCAAAAATTTTAGGTGGTATTCATATTGGTACGAATGCTAAGGTAGGAGCAAACGCAGTGGTATTGAAAAACGTACCAGCAAACGCTACAGCAGTAGGTATGCCAGCAAGATTAATTTACAATGGTGATGTAACAGAAGAAAATTGTAGTTTAGCAAAAAAGGAAAGAAAATAAATTTCTTTCCTTTTTAATTTACCTTGTTTCCATCAACGTACATAATTTCATTGAGAACGTTATTTGATGGGTCCAATATTCCTTTATACGAAGCAAAATATTTTGAGTAGCCACCTTTTGAAGTTCCTACAAGTATTACATCTTTTTCTTGAAAGGGTACAGTTTCTAAATATCTTCTCATATATTGGCAAACCCTACCTGCCCACACGGGACTAACGAGAGTAATGAGTTCATATTTAGAAAAATCAATATCATCTATTACATAATTGACATTTCTATTACTAGTTGTTTTATATCCGTACATTAACATTTGCATAATTGTAGAATGGTAGATTTTACCTTTGGGCTTTAATTCGAAAAGATCTCCTTCTAGTGATTCTGCAACTTTCTTACTATTTCTATCTTTACTGATTGAAAAATATATTACTGCGTTCACAAAATACCTCCTCTGATCTATTTATATTAGTATACCAGATATTATTCAGCAAACAAGTCTGTCGATAAATATCGTTCTCCATTGCTTGGAGATATGGTTAAAATAGTTGATCCTTTAGGTAATAAGGTAGAAAGTTTATGTGCTGCAATCACATTAGCTCCTGTTGAAATCCCAACAAATATACCAAGCTTTTTAGCTAACAGTCTTGCAGTATTGAATGCCTCATCATCTGTCACTTTAATAATGTCATCAAAAATAGAGGTATCTAAGATGCTAGGAATGAATCCAGCTCCAATTCCTTGTATTTTATGTTTTCCAGGTGCTTCACCGGATAAAACGGCTGAAGTCATAGGCTCAACTGCTGTAATGTGAATGTGCTGCAAATGTTCCCTTAGAATCGTTCCTACGCCAGTAATTGTACCACCTGTACCCACAGCGGCAACAAAGTGTGTAATGTGTGGCAAATCTCTAAGAATCTCCAAGGCGGTGTTTTTCATGTGTGCTCTTGGATTGTTGATGTTATCAAATTGCATTGGCATGAAATACCCTTTTTCTTTGACTAACTCTTCAGCTACCCTAATCGATTCTTTCATTCCTTTTGCAGCTTCAGTTAAAATTAATTCAGCCCCATAGCCTTTCAAAATCTTTCTTCTTTCAATGCTAAGACTATCAGGCATTACTAAAACAGCTTTATATCCTTTTGCAGCTGCAACCATTGCAATACCGATACCTGTGTTACCACTGGTTGGTTCGATAAGAGTATCGCCAGTTTGTAATAGTCCTGCTTTTTCTGCTTCTTCAATCATGTTGATAGCGATACGATCCTTAACGCTTCCACCAGGATTAAACCATTCGAGTTTCAAATAGATATCAGATTGAATGTCGTCGAATAATTCGTTTATTTTTATAATTGGAGTATTCCCTATTAATTCATATATTTTATTGTAAACCATATTAATCACCTCTGTTATATCATTATAGTATTGCTTTATAAAATAAACTAATAATATACAATAAAAAAGAGCTGAATTTCAGCTCTTATTTTCCTCGTGGTTTCATATGAGGGAATAATAGTACATCCCTAATTGATGAACTTCCAGTAACTAACATAACGAATCTATCAATTCCAACTCCAAGTCCTCCTGCAGGTGGCATACCGTATTCAAGTGCTTCTACGTAATCGATATCCATTTCGTTTGCTTCATCATTTCCAAGTTCTTTCTCTTTTAATTGAGATTCAAAACGTTCTTTTTGATCGATTGGATCATTAAGTTCAGTAAATGCATTTGCATATTCTCTACCATCGATAAATAATTCGAAACGGTCTGTAAATCTTGGATCTTCAGGGTTTTTCTTAGCCAATGGACTAATTTCAATTGGATGTCCGAATACAAATGTAGGTTGTACTACTGATTCTTCACAGTATTCTTCAAATAGTAAATTCAAGATATGTCCAGTTCCTGTATAATGATCAGGGACTTGTAATCCTTTATCTAAAGCAAATTGTTTTGCTTTTTCATATGTCATTTCTTTATCCCAAAAATCAATTCCAACAATATCTCTAACTGCGTCAGCCATATGAAGTTTTATCCAAGGTTTAGTTAAATGAATTTCTTTTTCATTGTAGATAATCGTTTCTTTTCCTAGGCGTTTGGCTACAGTAGAAAATAAGTATTCAGTTAACTCCATCATTGTTTCAACATTTCCGTATGCTTGATATAACTCCATCATAGTGAATTCGGGATTGTGTTTGATACTCATTCCTTCGTTTCTAAATGTTCTACCGATTTCATATACACCATCAAATCCACCAACGATAAGACGTTTTAGATATAGTTCAGGAGCAATCCTTAAATAGAATGGCATATCTAGAGCATTGTGATGTGTTTCGAATGGACGAGCTGCAGCTCCACCTAAAATTGGATGCAAAATTGGTGTTTCTACTTCAATATATCCACGCTCATTTAATAACTCACGAATGATAGTGATGATTCTTGAACGAACGATAAAAGTATCTCTTGAATCTTGATTCATAATTAAATCAACATATCTTCTTCTATAACGCTCTTCAATATCTTTTAGACCATGGAATTTTTCTGGTAATGGACGAACTGCTTTACTTAAATGAGTTAATTCCATAACACGGATACTTAGTTCACCCATGTTTGTTTTCATAACAGTACCTTTTACACCAATGATGTCTCCAAGATCTGCTTTTTTGAATAATTCAAATTTGTCCTCACCAACAACATCTAAGCGTACGTAAAGTTGCACTTGCCCATGTTGATCTTGAATATGTGCAAATCCAGCTTTTCCTTTTCCTCTTATTGTCATTAGCCTACCAGCGATCGTTACTGGCTTTTGTTCCATGTCATGTAATTCTTCTTTTGTATATTGATCGAATGTATTGTGTAGTGTTTCTGTGTTGTTATCTCGATCAAAGCGTTGCCCGAAAGGATCAATCCCTTTCGCTCTTAATTCTTCAAGTTTTTCTCTTCTTACTTGTTCTTGTTCTGATAATTTTTCCATTTATTTCACCTCTTTAAATGCAATTATGATTATAACACAAACTATTTAATTTCAAAGAAAAATAGTACAATTAATGTACTATTTCGTAGCTTCTTCTAAAATTGCTAGGTTTTCTAACATAATCGATAAGTATGTTGCACCGTTATCAATTTCATCTTGTGTTAGATTACCGAGTCCGTGTAACTCAACCTTTTGAGCAGTAGAATCTTGTTCTTGTAACTGACTTAACACTTCTTCAGCTGTTGGGAAATTTGAGTTCTTTTCGAAAATAATATAGTGAATTTCATTTTCAATCGCTTCATTTACAATATCAATTATGCTAATTGGATCTACTTCACTAGTGTGAATACTAGTAGTAAGAGATAGTATCTCAATGTCATAGGCTTCGTTAAAGTAATTGAATAGGAGTGTTGTAGTAATAATTGGCTTTGTAGCTAAATCAGCCATATCTTGGAAATCTTGATCTAGTTTTTCTAGAGATGCTTTTAAAACAGTGTAGTTGTTATTATATAATTCACTATTTTCTGGATACATAACAATTAGTTTATCTTTTACTAATTCTAATGCATCAAGCATTCTGTTTGGATCAAGCCAAAAATGTGGGTCTTCACTTGAAGAGTTTATATCACAGGGTTCTTCTACATAGGTTTCTGCCTCGTGATCGTCATCTTCATGTGTATGATCGTGTGAATAACACACTTCTGCGTATGTTACAAATTCAGAAACATTAACTAGTTCTACATGAGCGTCATTGAACACTGTTTCTTCAATATTTGGAATGTATGTATCTACACCACCATCAACGTAGAACAATAAGTCTGCGTTGATCATATTTATTTGATCTTTTGCGGAAAATGCTATTGTGTCGTCATGAGAGTGCATAGTACTACCTGGAACTCTCTCAACTGTTACTGTATTTCCACCAATTGACTCTACTAAAAACTGCATTGGATACACAGTTGTATAAATCACATTTTCTCCTGCTGGAGTATCATTTCCGCACCCTGTTAGTGTGAAAACTATAATCAATGCTAGTATTAGTCCTGTAATTTTTTTCATTCTATCACCTTGTTTCTTTGTTCATTTATATATTATATATCCATTTATAAATATAATCAATTTAATTTAGGTATTCTTCTCTTATTATTTCAAACATATTTAGTGCATCTTCTTTTTTTGTTGAATCCAGTAATTGAAGCACTTTCACTTCAACAATCTTGTTGCCAAACTGAATTGTAATAATGTCATCTACATCTACTTTAGTACTTGATTTTGCAGTTTTACCATTTACTGTTATACGGTCACTATCAGCGACTTCTTTTGCTAATGTTCTTCTTTTTATGATTCTCGATACTTTTAAGAATTTATCTATTCTCATACTATTCACCTCAGTAGTAAAAAGGATAAATTAATATCCTTTATTTTTACTCTTTTTTGTCTTTATCTTTTGAAGGTTTGGCTGAACTTGCTGGTTTTACAGCTTCGACTGGTTTTACAGCTTCAACGGGTGCAACTGCCTCAGCAGGAGCTGGTTCCAAGTCTTTTTCAAGTGCTTTCTTCGCTTGCTTTTTGTCCCACCAATCAAGTGTTCCAGTATCAACGATTTCTAAAATATCTTCTCTTGTTAGAGTTTCTACTTTTAATAAGAAATCAGCGATTTTTTTAACCAAATCCATATTTTCTTTTAATACATTTTCTGCATGTTCATAACAAGTGTGGATAATTCTTCTAACTTCGTTATCTATCTCTAGCGCTACTTGATCACTAAATGATTTATCACTTGTATAATCTCTACCTAGGAATACACTTCCAGAACGTTTTTCATATTGGATTGGTCCTAAATTACTCATACCATATTCCGTTACCATGGCACGAGCGATAGTTGTTGCTTGTTGGAAGTCATTGTGTGCTCCAGTTGAAATTTCATTGAAGTTCAATTCCTCACTAACACGTCCACCTAGAAGACCAGTGATGCGGTCTAACAATCCTGTTTTTGTTTGTAGGAACGCTTCTTCCTCTTCTGGTAACATTAAGGCATATCCTCCCGCTTGTCCACGAGGAATGATTGTTACTTTGTGAACAATATTTGCGTTATCTAATTTTAAACCTAAAACCACATGTCCTGCTTCATGGTGTGCAATAAACTTTCTTTCTCGCACAGTGAATACTCTTGATTTCTTCGCTGGTCCCATTAAGACACGATCTACTGCTTCATCGATATGATATATTCTAATATGTTCTTTATTTTCTCTGGCAGCTAATATGGCTGCTTCATTTAATAAGTTTTCCAAATCTGCACCTGTAAATCCAGGTGTTCTTTTTGCGATATCTTCAAAAGTAACTTTAGGAGATATCTTTTTGTTTCTCGCATGTACTTTTAGAATTTCTTCACGACCTTTAATGTCAGGTCTACTAATTGTGATTTGACGATCGAAACGACCAGGTCTAAGTAATGCAGGGTCTAATACGTCAGGACGGTTAGTTGCTGCAATAACAATAACTCCAGAGTTAACACCGAATCCATCCATTTCAACCAATAATTGGTTTAATGTTTGTTCTCGTTCATCGTGTCCTCCACCTAGTCCAGCTCCACGTTGACGACCTACCGCATCAATCTCATCAATAAAGATTATACAAGGTGCATTTTGTTTTGCTGTTTTAAACATATCACGTACACGGCTTGCTCCGACACCTACAAACATTTCTACAAAATCAGATCCACTGATTGAATAGAATGGAACGTTTGCTTCGCCGGCCACGGCTCTAGCTAGTAAAGTCTTACCAGTTCCTGGTGCACCGATTAATAATACACCTGTAGGAATTCTTGCACCTAAATCAATGTATTTTTTAGGTGTTTTTAAGAAGTCGATTAATTCTGCTAACTCTTCTTTTTCTTCTTTTACTCCAGCAACACTTGCAAATGTAGTTGTTTTTCCACGATTCAATCGAGCGCGACTTTTACCAAAGTCAAATGCTTTGTTATTGCCTTGGCCATTGCTTCTTAAGAAGAAAACAACCAAAAATACAACTAATAATATTGGTAGTAATATACTAACAATACCCCAGAACGTATATACTTCACCTTTTACATGTTCATATTGAATGTTGTTTTGTAGTGCTAATTGCGTTACATATGTCAATGATTCCTCATTTGGTAACACTGTATAATAATCAAATCCAGTAGAAAGAGTTCCACTGACTGTATAACTTCCGGAATTCACTTCTCCATCAATTGGTTTCGATTCAATAGACGTAACATTGTTCGCATTAATATTATAGATAAATTCAGTGTAATCTAACTCTTTGATTTCAGTAGTGTCTCCAGAAAGAGACCATACTATCACGAATATAAATCCGAATATTAAAGCTAACGCTATGATGTTTCCAAGAAGGTTTTGTGATGGCTTTTTAGGGCTCTTTACTTGTGCCATAATATCACTCCTTTATTTACTGTAAACTTCTGGTTTTAATATGCCCACGTAAGGCAAATTACGATACTTTTCTTCATAATCAAGTCCGTATCCAACAACGAACTCATTAGGAATCGTTGTTCCTATATATTTTGGAAGCATTTTAACTACTCTACCTGCTGGCTTATCTAATAAAGTTACGATTTCAACACTAGCTGCTCCACGGAATTTTAAAAGATTTACGATTACATTTAATGTTCTACCTGTATCGACGATGTCTTCTGTTAAAATAATGTGTCGATTATGAACAGTGACACCTAAATCTTTTTCTATTTTTACATCTCCAGATGATTCGATTCCACCATGGTAACTTGATACATCCATGAAACCTAATTCTAAGTGTATATCCATATTCGTAACAAGTTCACCCATAAATGGAACGCAACCTTTTAAAAGACCAATAACAAGTGGAAATTTGTCTTTGTAATCTTCTGATAGTTGTTTACCTAATCGGACTGTTATGTCGCGAATCTCTTCAGAGGATACCAATACTTTTTCAATATCTTTTTCTAACATCTAAATCACCTCATAAATATATAATTTTTTAGATTCTTTTTGTTCTTGGTGTGACTTCTTCAACCTTGGAATCCAAAGTACTTTTTCCTGATCTGCAAGAAGAATCAAACTATCTCTATCATATTTCGGAACTTTTTTGTCGATAAAGATATCTTTCACTTTTTTAGTGCCTACCGTTAGCCTCATTTTATCCCCATCTTGACGATTTCTTAAAAACAGCGGAAACACTGTATCATTATAACATAATTCAAAATAATCTGTATGTTTAATGTCTACTTTTTTATCACTAAAAATAAATTTTTTGTTGTTAGGAATACTATACTCTCCAACGCATTTTATTTCAAGATTTATGAACTTATTGTCAATATCTTTCCCAATATAGAATTGATTGTATACCTTAAATAGAGTAAACTCTGCTTTAAGTGAGTAAGAAACATTTGGTGTATCGCTTGAAAGCAATTCAATCATGTCCTTATATTGTTGATAAGTGACCTCAATAGAGTCGGTAGATTTCTGGTTAATCAAATACTTCAAAAGTTTAATTTTTAAGATATTATGAGTTGAATTGAACGCTACCAAATCTACCATACCATCAATAATGTGGTTTAATATAAACCGATCTCTTTCTTGTAAGATGAAGTCATCCGCCATCGATAGATAATCGCTATATTGCAGGATTTTCTGTGTTAAGTTTTGGGTTTCGTTTCTTAGTGAGGGGACGATATGATGTCTGAATCTATTTCTAGTATAATCATCTTGTTTGTTAGACGAGTCTTCAAAGTAACTAATGTTGTTATCTTTGGCAAAATCTATAATTTGATTTTTGTCGATATCTAAAAATGGTCTATAAAAAGTAATATTTTCAATAGAACGTACTTCTTTAATCCCTGCATATCCGGTAAAGGAACTTCCTCTAGCAATTCTCATTAATATTGTTTCGATTTGATCATCTGCATGATGCGCTAGAAATACTTTGTTGGACTTGTGTTTTTTCGCAATAGAGATAAAAAATTCATAACGCTTTGCACGTGATTCTTTTTGAAAATTACCATTCAACTCTTCAAGCGTGATTCCTTCAAATTTTACATTCTTGTGTAATGCAATTTGTTCTAACTCTTTATACTCTACAATAGAAGCTTCTCTTTTATTATGGTTTACATGTGCAATAATGATGTTTTTATTGATAGAATACATTATATTGAAAAGGACCATTGAATCAACACCGCCACTCAGTGCGACTACAATGGGCTCATTCTTATTTGTATAATTCTTTTCCTCAATAAATTTTGTTAGATCAAATTTCATATGTATCACCTACTTACATTATAGCATATATATTTTATGTTTGACTAAAAGAAAACACTACAATTGTAGTGTTTTTTATTCGACTCTTAACGCTTCTACTGGGTTCTTTCTTGATGCAATTCTAGAAGGTATGAATCCACCGATGAATGTTAATACAGTAGAAATGATTACTAGTGCAATTAAATGCAAGATATTTACCGACGCTACATTTGCGAGGGATTCATCATAATTTTCTGCAAGAACATTGATAGGGAATGTTAATAGGAATGTAATGAATACACCAAGTAAACCTGCAAATGCTCCGATTATCATGCTTTCTGCATTAAATACTCTACTAATATCCTTTTTACGTCCACCTAGTGAACGGATAATACCAATTTCTTTTGTTCTTTCCAATACACTTATATATATTATAACACCAATCATTACACTAGATACAACGAGTGAGATTGATGCAAATGCTGTAAGTACAACAGAAACTGATGTGATTAGCGTTCCTAATGTTTCACCAATCGCTTCAGCTAAGTCTGTTTCAAAAATCATGTATTCTACATTTTTGCCTTCATTGTATTCTGCAATGTGTTGTTTAATGATTTCCTTGTGTTCTACACTGTCAGTATAAATTTGAATTAAGAACGGCTCGGTTGTATTACAACCTAGATACGCAAGCAACATTTCTTTTTCTTGATCTGTAAGATTTGCTAAATCAAATACAGATGTTTCTTGGCTATCTTGCACCTGACAAATCGTAGAATTTGAATTTTCAACCAACAATTCTTCTTTTAAACCATACAGATATTTGATTCCGTCACCACTAAAATCAATTGTGTTATCGTTTGATTGTAAAATACCAACGATTGATACAGTAATCCCGTTATCTTTAACGGTCTCTAGGTCTGGAAAGTTAGGAACGAACACATTCGTTTGTTCAACATATAAATCATCATTTAAAGCTATAAATAGCTCTTTTCCTAATACATCTTCGTAATATAACTCTTCGCCAACATCATATCCTAATGATGCAATGATGTCGATATTTACTACGTTCCATTCGTCGACGAGTAATACGACTTCATATGGCGACTCAGGATATTTACCAGCCTTTAGACTATAGTAATCCGGGATTTCATTGGTTGGTGTGATAAAGGAACTAAATCCTAACTCATTAATTTCAATAAGTTCTATCTCATCTTGGTAGTTTTCAGTTAATAGAGTTGGAACATATCCGTATTCATATTGGATATTTGTATATACTTCAGGATCAAGTGTTTCCAAATGATCAATAAAATCCTGTGTTAACAAGTTGTTATGAACATCTTGTGATGGGTCGTATATAACAAACTGATCTTCATCATATCCCTCAACATCAACGGTTGTTGCACCTGCTCTATCAAATCCTATTTCCATTTCCTGTCTACCAATTAATATTGGTAAACCTACTAGTTGTTCCGTCTCGACATCCTCTAATTGAGCACTAAACCCATTACTTATTGATAGCACTAATCCGACACCGATAATACCGATACTAGATGCAAGTGCAGTAATTGTAGTTCTGAATTTTTTGGTTCTTAAGTTATTAAATGATAGTTTTAGAGCCGTCCAGAAGCTCATTGCAGTTTTCTTTGGCACATATCCATCCTGTTTTACTTGTGCAACAGTATTGCCAGTATCACTAATGATTTCACCATCTTTTAATTCGATAAGTCTGCTTGCAAAATCATCTGCATATTGTCTAGTATGTGTAACCATAATAACGAGTTTTTCTTTTGAAATCTCTTGGATAAGAGTTAATATTTCATTGGCTGTTTTAGAATCCAATGCTCCGGTTGGTTCATCTGCTAAAATGATATCAGGATCGTTTAATAAAGCTCTAGCTATAGCTACTCTTTGTTTTTCTCCACCTGATAATTTCGTAGGTTTTTTTTCAATTTGTGTTGTTAATCCTACACGCTCTAATACTTCTAAAGAACGTTTTCTTCTTTCTTCTGGACCGATACCTGATAGTGTCATACCTAATTCAACATTATCTATTACACTTAAATGATTTATCAAATTATAGCTTTGGAATACGAAACCAATTGAATTATTTCTGTATGCATCCCAATCTCTTTCTTTGAATTGTTTGGTCGAAGTACCGTTAATGATTAAGTCTCCACTTGTGTATCTATCAAGTCCACCTATAATATTAAGAGTCGTTGTTTTTCCGCATCCAGATGGTCCAAGGATTGCTACAAACTCTCCTTTATTTAATGTTAAGTCTATTTTATTTACTGCACGAAATTTTCTGTCTCCTACAATATAATCTTTTACTATTTGTTTTAATTCCAACATAGTATCACCTCGAAACAATTATACTATCACAAGTTCATTCTGGCGAGTGTTTCACAATAATATAATTTTGAACACTTTGATATACAAAATAATTACAGTAATTTTAATTAGTTATATGGTATAATATTTAAGAATAAATAAAAGAAATGGAGATACTTATATGTTTAAACTTCCGAAACTTTCAAAGAAAGAACGATCATGGGTATTATATGATGTTGCAAACTCTGCTTTCATTTTAACTGTAATTACAATCTTTTTCCCTATTTTATATGAAATGATTTATATGGCACCACATGTTGCTGATGGAATTGTAAAATATTTAATAATTGGTGAAGAAGAAGTGTTGAATCCTGAATACACTAAACTGTGGATTGGTACAACAGGTGTTATGGGTGGAACACAAATATTTAAATATATGACTTCAATACTTGCTTTGGTTGTAGCAGTCATTAGTCCGATGATTGGATCTTGGTCTAATTATAAAGGGAATAAGAGAAAATTCTTTATTATTTTCTTGGTTGTAGCTGTTGCTGGTGGTGTTGGATTAGCAATTCCTGGATATGGTTGGATTCCTTTATTAGCAATTTTCTTTATTACAAGTATGGGATACAACTTAACAAATGTTATCTACGATGCCTTCTTAGTTGATGTAACGACTGAAGATCGTATGGATGAAGTTAGTGCGACCGGATACGGTTGGGGATATATTGGTAGTTTGATACCGTTCTTCGTGGGAATCATTCCTTATGCATTAGTGTTATTTGGAATTATAAAACCTGGATTCTTAGGTATGAGTTCGTTTGAATTAGAAAGAATTGGTATTAGTATTGCATTCTTGATTTCAATTGCTTGGTGGATTTATTATTCATTACCTTTATTACGTGATGTTGAACAAACATACGAATTAGAAAAAGGTAAAAACGATTTTGGTGAATCTATGAAACGTTTGGGACAAACATTAGGAGAAATGGTTAAATTTAAACATATCTTATTATTCTTAATTGCATATCTATTATATATTGATGTAGTAAATTCAGTGATTCGATTGGCTACAAATATTGGTGGAGATTTGGGTGTAGGTGCAATGACAATGCTTGGTGTGGTTGTTATGGTTCAAGTTGTTGCCTTCCCATCAGCTATTTTCTATGGTAGATTGGTTAAGAGATTTGGAAATAAAACAATGATATTCTATGGAATTTTCATTTATGCAATAGGTGTATTTATGGTGTTCTTAATTAAGGATGCAAGCACTACTTACCTTATGTGGATCGTAGGGTTCCTTATTGGTACTGCACAAGGTGGTATACAATCTGTAAGTAGAAGTTATTATGCAAAAATGATTCCGTATGAAAAAGCAAACGACTTCTTTGGGTTTTTTAGTGTATTTGGACGTTTTGCAGGTATCTTTAGTCCCTTCTTAATCGCGTTTTTCCAAAGCGAATCACTTCTTGGAACCAATAAAGCAGTATTGTTATTATTGATACCACTTGCAATTGCTTCTATATTACTTATCTTTGTAAAACCTCCTTTAAAGGATGAACCAAGTGAAGTTTATACTGGCTAGTAACAGCCCAAGAAGAAAAGAATTAATCGAATACCTTGGAATAGATTTCAAAATCGACCCAAGTGATATTGATGAAGTAATAGATGAATCAATGGAAAACGAAGATTTGGTAATGAGTCTGGCATATCAAAAAGCATATGATGTATCTAAGAGATATGATGAAGAATACGTTTTAGGGTTTGACACTTTAGTAATATTAGATGGAAAGCCCATAGGAAAGCCAAATAACAGAGATGATGCTTTCGAAATGTTGAAAGCTTTAAGTGGCAACAAACACACTGTTTTAACCGGCGTTGCAATTGTCAAAGGAAACTATAAAGACTTGTTTTATGATCATGCACAAGTCATCTTTAATAAAATGACAGATGCTGAAATCAATGATTATCTAGATACTGGTGAGCCATTTGATAAAGCAGGTGCATATGGTATTCAAGGATATGGTGCAAAATATATTAGATATATAAAAGGTGATTATTACTCAGTAATGGGGATGCCAATTCAAAAACTATATAATAGGATTGAAAACTTAAAATAAAACACAAAAAAAGTAGACAACTTAATAATTTAATAGGTCTACTTTTTGTTTGTTAAGATTTCTTGCTGGATTCTGAATAGGTTTGTTCTTTAAAACTCGATATGACTGTATGACTTTCATAATTAGTAATTGGTATAAAGAAGAAAATAACAGCTAACAAGCTATAGCGCAAAGCAGTATGTAATGAGTTTGTCGCAAGTTTCTCTTTGTTATTATCAAATTCGAGAGTTGAGAGCGTATATGATACATATTGTGATACTGCTTTCTCGTGTACTTTTAAGTTTCCAGAAGAATCAATTTTGAGTGTATACTTGTTTGGGTTATAACTCACAAACGTATTGAAGCTATTATCAGAATGCTGATTTGCGTGAATTACAAGGTCTTGATTTATTGTTGTCTCATGATTTATTGTTAGTAAGTTTCTTGCGTTATATAATGTGTCATTTGGAATGAGAAATAGCATATCAGAGTTGTTTATAGAAAGTGAAAATAATGATTGTTGAGTTATTGTTGATGTATGGATTATTACATTTGTCTCATTATATTCGAGTTGATATAGTGTTTCTCTTTCTTTGTTGTAAGTAGGTTCAGTATTGTCAATTATTGGAAATGAAATACTTGGCTGTTCATACAATATATATTCATTGAAGTCCCTTATGAATAATGTATTACTAATTATAGTTAAGTTTTCATTTGAGATTGATGCCAAGGTATCTCCAATAGTATTGATTATTGTATAGTTGTTTGGACTGTCTTTAACCAAAACATGCGTTATTGAATCAAGTTCAAAAAACGCTACAAATTTATCTTCCGTGTTAAAAACGGGTCTAACACCGAGTGAATCCTTTTCTGGCATAATCGGATCTTCATGTAATCCATATCGTAACAATCCTCTTGGGCTGGTAATTAAAACATCCAAGAATTGTTGTTGTAATCTTGTTCCTGAAAGTAGTACCTCATCAGAATGCTCACCAATTATATAAGTTTCAAAGGTGGCTTCATCATAGCCGTTATGCATATTTTTTATTACGACAAAGTGTTCTACATTATCAGAATCTAGTACTAATAAATACGCATCACTAAGCTCGTCTTTAGGCGTGAATGTATATATATAATCAATGATTGTAGTTGTTTCCCAGTCAAATTGATCCGATGTATCATAACTTGCTATTAAGTAGGAATTAGATTCCAACAAATCATAAGACACGTATTCTTTGGAAGTGCTAAAAGCAAATATAAATAGTCCTGTTATAATAAACGCAATCACACTGTATAACAGAATTGTCCCTTTTGAAGTTGCAAGTTGTGCTGATAATGAAACTTTTTCAAGTAACGTGTTAATAACTTTCTTCACATAGATAGAAACTATAAAAATGAATAATGAAGATATCAATGCAATCGTCAATACTAAGAATGTGTTATCTATTGTTTTTAGTACGTAAGAGAATAAAATAAAGGGTAGAAATGTCGTCATTTGAACAATCAAAGTGTTCTTAATTGTCTCTAGCGCTGTATCTATATCACTAATATTTTTATTTGTAATGTTTAAATGAAAGAGTAAAGCAATGATACCAGTTAAAAAGAATATAAAAGAGTAAAAGTAACCTTGTGTTGCTAATAAGTTGTAAAACATCATACTGATAGAATAACTAGATACAATATCAAGTGCTGTCACTCTAATATTATTTTGTGCTACCATATTGGCAGTCTTTTTGTTGAAATATATTGCTGAAACAATAGAAATTAGTAATGGTCCTATCCATATAAAGTAGTTCATAAGTATCTCCCCCTTTTACATATTATAACATGTCTAATACAATCCAGATAGACAGATTTGTCTGTAAATCGGTCTCTTTTCATACTGTCTCTTTTGTTTTTACTGTAGGTTGGTGTAAAATATATGTATGATACCCCGAAGCTATTTATATATAGAAAAAAGCATGATACGATATGCATGACAAGAAGGAGGACCATTTATGTTTAAATTGAAAGTGGATGCAAAAGAACATAAAATGATCAAGAGTGAGTTGAATTTAATAGAATCGAAACAGTACGATTATGTACTCACCACAAATAAAGATCTTGTAGAAGAAGATAAAATCAATATTGTCTTTCGTCGAAACGAAACAACCAAGATTGCAAGATTGCTAGATTTGGTAGTACGTGGTGAAGATTTATTTGTTGTAGGGACAAATGAATTTGGACAAAAAAGTGTGGAATCTCGTAACTTTATATACTTTATTGTGGAGAATGATGATGTATATGGTGTATTACATAAAACGAGATTACTTATTCGTATGAAATTATATGAAATTGAAGAATTGTTAATTGATAAAGATTTTATACGTGTAAGCAAGTATTGCTTAGTTAATATAGGGAAAATCGATTATATTAAACCTGCTTTGAACTCTAAACTTGATTTGCTGTTAAGTAATCAAGATCATATCGAAGTAAACAGAGCATATCTAAAAGACTTCAAAGAGGCATTAAAAATTTAAGGAGGTATCATTATGTTATTTTTATTAAACAACCCGGTCGTAGCAGTTGTATTTCTTATTTCTGTAGGATTTTCAGTTGTGATGATCAAAAAAATTGTGGATGAAATCAAGTTGAATCAAGGACTTAAAATAAAACAACAAGCAATGCGTGTGAATCAAGTCGGAAAAGGACTTGTAAAAAGGGTCTCTGCTTTAGGGGCAGGAGCTTTGGCACCAGTTGCTGTATTTACTGTTGCATTAATTGTAGGGCTTAATGTAGCACCAGATACAACGAATACAGATATTATTGATATCCAATCATCAGCAGATATCATGACTATTTTTGAAGATTTCAACGATAAGTTTGATACAAACTATTATCGTGGAGGCTGGTTTGCAGACGAAGTTATGAATGATGCATTAGATATGGCACCAACAAGTGATGCAGAATACCAGGCTGAAGATAAAGGTAGTGATGATCACAGTGAAGTAAATAGCCAAGTTGAAGGTGTAGATGAAATGGACAATGTTATCACAGATGGATTGTATATCTTTTCTATTTATGGTAACGAAGTACAAGTGTCAAAAGCTTGGACACAAACATTAGGTAGCGATGCATTAGAGTTATTACATACATTTACCTATGATAATAATTGGGGATGCGATGAATCAAACTTCTACCCTATGGGATTATACGAAGATGAAGAAAGATTAATCGTAGTCGGAAGCGAAACAACATACACTTGCCCAGATTACGAAGACAAAGAATATCCTGATGGGGAAGAACCTATGATGGATTATTGGTGGGGATATTATGAATACCATCAAACAACAAAAGTATTGGTTTATAGTAAATCAGACTTCTCTTTAGAAGATGAATATGCTTTAAGAGGAAACTTCATTGGAACTCGTAAAATTGGTGACAACTTATATGTAGTAACAAGCCAATATATTCCATTTTATAATGAAGATGTTGAAGTAGAAAACTATTTACCATATTATGAACAAAATGATGCGAAAACTACAGTAGCATATGAAGATATCGTTTATATTGAAGGAACATCACCTAATTCATTTACATCTTTCTATCAAGTAGATTTAAATAGTGGAGAGATTGATATGGAAGTTGTATTAGGAGACAGTGGATACAATCTATATGTATCTAATAACAACATGTACCTAGTAGGAAACATTTATTACTTCTGGCCAGCTGTTGATGTCTTAGCAGTTGAAGAACCTGTGTACGAGCAAAAAACTGCTATTATGAGAGTTTCATTAAAAGACTCAGAAAATAAACCAGCACTTGAATTTGATGGAATTGGATACGTTGATGGATATATCGAAAATCAATTCAGTATGGATGAGTATGAAGGAAACTTAAGAGTCACTACCACTGTTGGATGGTGGGGAGATGTTGTTAACTATTTATGGGTATTAGATGAAAACCTTAAAGTAGTTGGACAAGTTGGTGGAAGAGATTTACCAGAATCTAAAACATTGGGTCTTCCTGGTGAAAGAATCCGCTCTACTCGTTTTAATGGTGATTACGCATATGTTGTAACATTTCTACAAACAGATCCATTCTATGTAATTAATTTACAAGATCCTGAAAACCCATTTATTGAAGGAGATTTAAAAATCACAGGATTTAGTGAACACTTACAAATATTAGATGATGATCATATTTTGGGAATCGGATTTGAAGCAGATGCTACAACAGGACAAACAATTGGATTGAAATTTAACATCTATGATGTTTCTGATAAAGCAAATCCAGTCGAAGCATTTGATAACCCAGCGGTATTCTTATATGAAGAATACGGATATGGTTGGACAAGTGCCATATGGAATCATAAAGACTTATTAGTGAATTTAGACAAAGGAATTCTATCAATGCCATTTAGTACTCATGGATGGAATGAAACGGATGATTACTGGACATATAATAGCGGAATACTATTATTTGATTTAAGTTTAGAAGATGGCATTGGAGATCATGAATTTATCGTACATGAAGAAAATGCAAGATTTGATTGTTATGTTTATAAATCATTATTTATTGAAGATCAATTTTATACAGTAAGTAACAAGTATATTAAAGTAGCTCCGTTAGATGATCCTACTAACTTTACGAATTCTATTACATTAAGAGAATTTCAATATCAAACTAATCCTGAGGGAGATCCTGAAGTTGTAGATCCTGACATCACAGAAGATTAAAAAAAAGGTGCATTTGCACCTTTTTATTTTTCTTCTTTTTTTGCTTGAATTCTTACCGCTTCACTTACAACTTGAACAACACGTTTATCAAATGGAGAAGGGATTATATAATCTTTAGTAAGTTCTTCGTCCTTGATGATTGAAGCGATTGCTTTTGAAGCCTCTAGCTTCATTGCTTCACTTATATTCTTTGCTCTTGCATCAAGAGCACCTCTAAATAATCCCGGGAATGCTAAAACATTGTTTATTTGATTCGGATAATCACTACGACCTGTCCCTACGATATAAGCTCCACCCTCAATTGCAACTTCTGGCATTATTTCAGGATCAGGATTTGCCATTGCAAATATGAATGGATCTTTATTCATAGACTGAACCATTTCTTTGGTAACAAGATTTTGAACACTTACACCAATGAAAACATCTGTTTGTTCCATTAGTTCAGCCAAATCATTTGCATCACTCGATACAATAACCTCATCATCTAAAAGTTCTTTTAATAAAAATTCGTACGAGTTATAGAAATCTTTTTTTACTACACCCTTGCTATTATAGGCAGTAATGTTTGTTACACCGAAGTTGTGCAACATTCTAGCAATACTACTACCAGCAGCGCCTGTGCCACTAAGAACTACTTTTAAATCATTTATGTTTTTGCCAGTTAATCTACAAGAATTAATTAGAGCAGCAAGTGTAACAATTGCTGTTCCGTGTTGGTCATCATGAAAAACGGGAATGTTTAATTCTTCTTTGAGTCTTCTTTCGATTGTAACACATTTGGGAGCAGTGATGTCCTCTAAGTTGATTCCACCAAATGAAATACTGATTTTCTTAATAATATCAATGATTTCTTCAGGGTCTTTTGTGTCTAACATAATTGGAAAGGCATCTACTCCAGCAAATTCTTTGAACAGTATACATTTTCCTTCCATAACAGGTAATCCTGCATAAGGACCTATGTCTCCAAGGCCCAAAACGGCAGTTCCATCTGAAATTACTGCAACTAGATTCCCTTTTGAAGTATATTTATAAATATCATCTTGATTCTTTTGAATCATTCTGCAAGGCTCAGCAACACCGGGACTATATGCCAATGATAGGTCATCCGTTGTTTCTACTCTAATTTTTGAAATGACACTAATTTTACCCTTATTTTCTTCATGAAGTTTCAAACTTCTTGTTTTTATATCATCCATTTTAACTCTCCCTTTCAAATATGTTTCCACCATATATATCATATGCTACAAAACATGGAAAATCTTCAACCTTTAACTCCCTTATCGCTTCACTTTTTAAGTCTTCGTACATAATAATCTTGCTCTGTTTTATACAACTACTGAGAAGGGCTCCAGCACCGCCTGTAGCGATTAAGTAAACAGCTTTATTCCTAATCATTTGTCTTTGGAAATCCTTTGAGCGATCTCCTTTACCAATCATTAGTTTTAAGCCTCTTTCCATTAATGGTACCGACAAAGTGTCCATTCTATAGCTGCTTGTTGGACCACTTGCACCAATTGGAAGACCTTCTCTATTGGGAGTTGGACCAACATAAAATATTACAGAACCTTGTAAATTAAATTTAGGGCTTTCTTCTTCTATTAGTCGGATATGTGCTTGGTCTCTAGCTGTGTAAATTGTTCCAGTTAGTAACACCTTTTCTCCAACTTTTAAAGTAGCCACATCCTTGTCTGTAATCGGTGTAGACAAACGAATCATATTATCACCTCTGTATGTCTTGATGAGTGACATTGTATATTGATTGCTACTGGCAAACTAGCTATATGCATTGGAAAATAGTTGATTTTCACAGCCAAACAAGTAGTTTTACCACCAACACCCATTGGTCCAACACCTAGTTTATTGATTTCATCGTAAAGATCCTTTTCTAGTTGAGCAATTGACTCGTCAGGCGATTGGTCGTCTAAATCTCTAAGTATAGCCTCTTTAGCAAGTAATGCGCTTTTTTCAAGGTTTCCACCAATCCCAATTCCCACAATGATAGGAGGGCATGGCTTACCACCAGCATAAAAGATTTGATCCAAAACCAACTTCTTTACACCTTCGATTCCATCAGCAGGAGTCAACATAGTCACTTTACTCATGTTTTCACTTCCGCCACCTTTTGATGCGATTTTCATTTTAATTTGATTGCCAGGTACGATTGTAGTGTGAATAATCGCAGGAGTGTTATCGAGAGTATTTACCCTGTTAAAAGGATGATTTACTATGCTCTTTCTAAGGTAGCCTTCGAGGTAACCTTGTCTAACACCTTCATTGATGCTTTCATAAATATCACCATCATACATAATATCTTGTCCTAATTCTAAGAACACAACAACTACACCAGTATCTTGACATAAAGGTATATTTCCTTGTCTTGCAATTTCTTGGTTTTCAAGAATATCAGAAAGAATAGATTTCGATAAATCTTTTATTTCGTTTTCCTTTGCTTTTTGAATTAACCCGACTAAAGATTGATCCAAATTATAATTGATTGATATAACTGATTCTTTTACTTGTTCAGTCACTTCTTTTAAATTGATTCTACGCATTGTTTCACCTTCTTTATTTACCACCCTAATTATATCAAAATTAAAAACTATGTCTATACATATAATATAGAAAAAGAAGGTATATAAAAAACAATATTTTTCTTGCTTTTAAGAAAATGCTTTGATATAATCAATACGCTGATAAAACTTACTATGGTGTAATCACCATGGCGGAAGGAGTAATTCATAATGAAAAAAGATATTCATCCAACTTACCAAAATGCGAAAATCAGATGTACAACTTGTGGGAACGAATTTGAAGCAGGTAGTGTTAAAACTGAAGTTACAGTTGATACATGCGCAAACTGTCACCCATTCTATACTGGTGAACAAAAATTCGCACAAGCTGCAGGTAGAGTTGAACGATTCAATAAACGTTACAACAGAGAAAAAAAATAATAAATACTTAGCCACTAATGTGGCTTTTTATTTGCCAATATATATATAAAAAAAAGCACTGATTTTTCAGTGCTTTTTATTGTTATTTATAGAATTTTTTTGGTGCATATGTAGTATGTAATAACTTGTGCGCTTTGTGGCTACCTGGTTCTTCAAGCCATTCATCATAGATCTTCATAATATCAGGATTTAGATGTGATTTACGAGTTTCTTTTCCCTCATCGATTTTATAAAGTGATTCTATACGCAATGCACGGATAGGTACTTCGTCCTGTACTTTAGCCGAATGAATTGGTTGTCCACCACCATATATACATCCACCTGTACAAGCCATAAATTCAACAAAATGATATTGTTTTTTAGAACGTTTCATTTTTTTGAAGAATTCTTTGATACTTATTCCACCATGTACAACGGCAACATTGATATCCATTCCTGCAACTTTGTATGTTGCTTCTTTTACACCGTCTAATCCTCGAACTTCTTTGAATTCAATTGGAGTAACTGTTTCTTCTAATAATTCTGATACAGTTCTCAATGCAGCTTCCATTACTCCTCCGGTTGCTCCAAAGATTGGTGCAGCTCCACTATATTCAGCTAAATTACCGATAGGAACTCCATCTTCTAAATTCATGAAGTCTATGTTTTTACGTTTTAGTAAACGAGCATATTCTCTTGTAGTTAATACGTAGTCTACATCACGAACACCTTCTGATTGCATTTCTGGACGTCCGGCTTCATGTTTTTTTGCGATACAAGGCATGATTGAAACAAATACGATATCTTCTTTTTTGTATCCTAATTTTTCTGCATAATAATGTTTTGCTAATACACCAGCCATTTGTTGTGGAGATTTAGCTGATGATAAGTTTGGCAAATAACTAGGTTCATATTGTTCAATATAATTGATCCAACCAGAACTACAACTTGTGAATAACGGTAATACACCATCATTTTTAATTCTTTTAATAAATTCAGTACCTTCTTCTAAGATTGTTAAATCTGCAGTAAAGTTTGTATCCATAACGTCATCAAACCCAACTACTTCAAATGATTTATACATTTTACCTTCAACATTTTCACCGATGTCACTACCGAATTCTTCTCCTAATGTTACGCGGATAGAAGGAGCTGCAGCTACGATTACTTTTTTAGATTTATCTCTTAAGGCGTCTAATACTTGTTCGATATGTGATTTTTCTTTGATTGCAGCAACAGGACATGCTTGAATACATTTACCACAGTAAATACATCCTGAGTCCTCCATAGGATGCATTAAAGCAGGTCCTACGTATGTTTCGTTCCCGCGTTCATTGAAATCTAAGATTCCTAAACCAGCTAATTTTTCACAAGCAGTAACACAGCGACCACATAAGATACATTTTCCGCTATCTAATACAATGGCATCACTAGAATCATTGATCATGCGAGGTTTTTTATCGAAATGTTTGTTTTCACCATACACATTTTCTACATTGAATTTTCGCATTAAGTGAAGAAGTTCACAGTTGTGTTCTCTTTCACAAGCCCAACATTCAAATATATGATTACTTGCTAATAATTGTAAGTTTTGAACGATACTATCTCTAATTTCAGGAGTATCTGTTCGTACTTCCATACCTTCTTGTACAGCTAGTGTACAAGAGTTTTTTAATCCACGCATATCTTTAACGTCTACAACACATAGACGACAGCTTGATGTTTCATTAATGTCCTTTAAGAAACATAATCTAGGAACTTCTATCCCTAAATCTTCAGCTGCTTTCATTACTGTATAATTTTCTGGTACTTGGGTCTCAATACCGTTTATTGTAATAATTACATTTTTCATCTTGAGGCCTCCTAAATTGTAATGATAGCATCAACAGGGCAAATGTTTTTACAAACACCGCATTTAATACAAGCTGATGTATCGATTTCATGTAGTTGTTTTACAGATCCACTAATACAACTTACTGGACAGTTTTTCGCACATTGTGTACATCCAATACAATTGTCTAATATTTCATAGTGAATCAACGGTTTACAAACTCCACCAGGACATTTTTTCTCTACTACGTGAGATTCAAATTCAGGTCTGAATTTATCTAACATAGAAAGAATCGGGTTTGGAGCAGCTTGTCCAAGACCACAAAGAGATGAGCTTTTAACCATTTTTGCTAAGTTTTCTAATGTGTCAATGTCTTCTAATGTTCCTTCACCAGAGCTGATGATTTCCAACATTTCCAACATTTTTTTGGTACCTTCTCGACATGGAGTACATTTACCACAAGACTCTTCAACCGTAAATTCCAAATAGAAACGACAAATATCTACCATACAGTTGTCTTCATCGATAACAACTAATCCACCAGATCCCATCATAGAACCTGCTGCAATAAGTGTTTCGTACTCAATCGTTAAATCCATCATACTTTCAGGAATCGCTCCACCAGAAGGCCCCCCTGTTTGTACGGCTTTTAATTGTTTGTTCTTAGGAATTCCTCCACCAATTTCGTAAATAACTTCACGCATTGTTGTTCCCATTGGCACTTCTACTAATCCAGCATTTTTAATGTTTCCACCCAATGAGAATACTTTCGTACCTTTTGATTTTTCTGTACCAATTTTGGCAAATTTTTCAGAACCATCAAATAAAATAGCAGGGATGTTTGCTAACGTTTCAACGTTATTAATAATTGTAGGTTTTCCCCATAATCCTTTTGCTGCAGGGAACGGAGGTTTGTTACGTGACATACCACGACCACCTTCGATTGAAGCAATCAATGCAGTTTCTTCACCACAAACGAATGCCCCAGCTCCAAGACGGATTTCGATATCAAAATCGAATCCACTACCGAAGATGTTTTCTCCTAAAAGACCTAATTCTTTCGCTTGCGCGATTGCGGTCTTGATTTTTTCAATAGCTGTTGGATATTCAATACGCACATAGATAAACCCTTTGTTTGCCCCTATTGCATATCCACCAATCATCAAACCTTCTAATACACTGTGTGGATCTCCTTCTAATAATGCACGATCCATAAATGCTCCTGGGTCTCCCTCATCAGCATTACAAATCATGTATTTTTGGTCAGATTCATTGTTGTATGCGAATTTCCATTTTAGTCCAGTTGGGAATCCACCACCACCACGACCTCTAAGCCCTGATGCTAACATTTCGTCAATAACTTCTAATGGAGTCATTTCAAGAAGAGCTTTACCAAGTCCACGGTATCCATCACGTGCGATATATTCTTCAATATCATCTGGATTGATTAATCCACAGTTACGTAATGCTACACGAGTTTGTTTGGAATAGAATTTAATTTCATCAAATGCTTTGATTTCTTTATCTTCTGTCATCGCTTCATCGAATACTAATTTTTCAACAATACGACCTTTGTACAAATGCTCTTCACAAATTGCTTTAATATCTTTGTTTTTTACCAGCGCATAGAATACACCTTCAGGGTAAACTATTACGAATGGACCTTGCTCGCAAAGTCCAACACAACCGGTATTTACCAGTTTGATTTCTTCTCTTATTCCTAATCTTGTTAAGTGTTCTTCGAATTCATCACGTAGAGATTTAGCCCCTCTACTGATACACATAGATCCACTACAGATCAGGACGTGTGCTCTTTCAATCATTTAGTTCACCTCTAAAGTCTATATTTACCGATTACATAGTCTTGGACTGGTTTCCCGCCTTGAATATGTTCTGTAATTATTCTGTCTACAGCATCTTCTGTAACTTTACAATAAGTAGTTCTTTCTTCTCCTTGTAAAATTTCTACAATCGGCTCAATTGCACATTCTCCAATACAGCCAACAGGTGTCACTGTTACACCTTTCAAATCACGTTTGGAAATTTCTTCGACAAATCTATTCATTACAGGACGTGCCCCGGCACTGATACCACAAGTTGCCATTCCTACCAAAACACGTGTTCCTTCATTTTTACCACGCATGGTAACTTTCGATTGGGCTTTATCACGGATTTTTTTTAAGTCGTCTAAAGATTTCACTTTTGTTCCTCCTCTGTTATGGTGTTTATTCCATCTTTTATATTGTTCTTAACCCACTCAATTACACTGTAATCGGTGAACGGTATTCCATCTAAAACTTGCCTTACTTCTCTTGTATCAAAAATATAGCTTTTTTCATTTACTATATGTTTGTAAAAAATATCAATTTCATTATCATTCAGCATTAAGATTGTGATTGTCTCATCAATTCCTCCGAGAGGTGCACGATCAATATGACTTTTCTTGAAAGTCGCCGTTACGGTTGTACCTATGTTAACTTCAGATTCAATCGTAAACGATCCATCACACATTTCGGCTGCCATCTTGAATAAAGATGTTCCCATTCCTACTTTCCTAGTAGTTCTTGTAGTAAAAAAAGGATCTGACACTTCAGATAATGTTTTTTTATCCATACCATGGCCGTTATCTTTTATTGTAATAGTATATGTATCTAAATCGTCTTGTTCATTAATAATTATTTCTACTAATTTAGCGTTTGCCTTGATAGAATTTTGTACAATGTCTAATATATGTAACGATAATTCATTCATTTACTCACCTCTAACGTATTTGAAGAAGCCTTCAATAGATTTCTCTGGTAAACAAATCGAAAAGTCATTTTCTGAAATTGTTAGTAGAGAGTGTGAATCCGAATTGTGAAACATTGTATAATTCTTAACAATTGGATGTGCATCGATAAATGCTTCTTTTCCATAGGGTGCGATTTCAATCGCATCAAAATCCATTTCTTCTAACCGAAATGAGTTGAGCGGAGTACAAGAAGGTCTATTGATATGTGCAAGCACCAAAAGTCCACTAAGCCTTCTAACTTCTGTAAGAAGCTCGGCATAGGTTAAATTCGTTTGAGTAAGTGGTGTGTTTACAACGTCAAAAGTTTGGTCATAAATATCTGTAATAACTTGATTATCTTGGGTATAATTCCCCCACTCTCCATTTAATCTAGGAGATAAGAATGAATCAAAAGAAATCGCATCTTGAAAGGTTTTGAAATAGCATAGCACATCAAATCCTTCTTTCACAGATACTTCTACACCGGGAATGATTATAAAATCATAAGACTCTTGTAGTTGACTAATAACTTTTAACTGTTTGGTAGAGTTATGATCTGTTATGGAGATTAAATCTAATCCCTTTAACATAGCCATATTTAAAATGTTATTTGGCGTCATTAATTCATCTGCACATGGTGACAAAATGCTATGCATGTGCAAATCATAATATAATTTAATTGTCTTCCCTCAAATCCCTTAACTTTACAACCGTTTGTGCAGTTGAAAGAGAAGTCTTGATCAAAGGAATTCCAAGTTCATTGGCTTTTGATATAACCGCATCCCCCACATTAATATTATGAGAAAAAACAACCCCACTAAAATCCAGTAAACTCGCGACACCAAGTACATTCACATTATTTAAAACTGTAATCAATATATCGTTTTCTTCAGCATAGCCCATTGCATGACTTAATAGGTCGCAAGCAAAAACATTATTTATTTTTTTATTGATATCACCTTGATTAATCAGTTGAAAAAGATCATCTTTTAAGATGTCGCTAACTAGCATAAGAGTTATCCTTTATGTAGAAGCGTATTGTCAAATTGGTTCCATCTTCGGACGAGTTTAAATCCATTTCATCAGAAACAGCTTTAATGTTGGGTAATCCCATACCTGCGCCAAATCCATTCTCAATCGCATACTTTGAAGCAGTTGAAAATCCTTCTGTCATCGCATTATCAATACTAGGGATACCTGGTCCTTTATCATTAAAAGTGATTTCAATAAATTCATCGTTTATTGTAACTGTTGCTTTTCCACCATATGAGTGGATAACAACATTAATTTCTGCTTCATAAACTCCAATAGTAATTTGTTTCACAAATTCTCTTGAAAAGCCTCGGTTTTTTAGTTCTCTTTTTGTTAGACTAGCTACAGTACCAGCGTTTCCAATATCGTTACGTTCTATTTCGAATTCTCTAACGTATGTTTCCACTGTTTTCCTCTTTAACCGATTCATAACTTTTTACATTGTTCATAAATAGCAATCCACTTGTTCTGTACATTGTAAGTTTTGTACCGATTAAGGTAATTCCAATCTCATCAGCTAGATCGATAACAGATTGTGTTGGTGTTTTTCCTCTAACAAAAATAATTGTTTCTAAGTCTAAAATCTCAGCTGTTCTTAACGCTTGATTTGTTACAAGTCCTGTTACCAATGCACCGTGAGCTCCGATGTGACTAGGCATTTCTTTTAAAAGCATCAAAGCGTCACTCATTAAGTCACATACAAATGCATAATTGATTTCTTTCACACATCTAGGGCATTCTAAATTGTATTGTTTGGCGTCCAATAATGTTAAAACTTCTTGTAATGTCATGTTCTGTTTCTAAAGTCCTTAATCAGTTTTTTTGCTTTAGTAACGTTAATTTCACCAATAACTTCTTCGTCAAAACTCATAACCGGCGCCATACCGCATGTACCAATACATCTAATTGCATCCAAAGTGAAAAGACCATCAGATGTTGTTTGCCCTACATCAATTCCTAATTCTACTTTTACTGCATCTAATATTGTTTGTGCCCCTCTAACATAACAAGGAGTTCCTAAGCATACACCAATAACATGATCACCTTTCGGATCTAATGTGAAACTAGAATAGAAAGTAACTACACCATTGATTTCAGCTACAGGAATCCCAGTGTGTTCTGACACAATTTTTTGCACTTCTACAGGGATACATCCAAAAATTCTCTGAGCTTCATGCAAAATAGGCATAAGAGGTCCAGGAAGTTTCATGTGCTTTTTAATCTCTTGAAGTAATTCCTTTTTTTGTTCCTCAGTAATGTTCAATCTTTTACCCATAATCTTCTCCTAACTAAAATAATATTTAATTTCCAAACAATTATAACATAATTGTTCTCTTTAATAAAGAGAACGAGACGTGATTTGATAAAAAAACATATGAATTCAATATTTGTGTGGACGGCTAAATATAGCGAAAAACACAGTGTTTGGTACAACGGGCTGTGATAAATTATAGTTATTTTAAATTAGGAATAAATTTTCTTATAAGTTTTGTCTTGTCATATTGTATTATTTTTAATATTATTGTACAATTGAGTTAGACAAAAATTGGGGTGGTTAATTATGTATTTAAATCAAAATAACGGATGGATTGAAGTGATAACTGGTCCTATGTTTGCTGGGAAGACAGAAGAGTTATTAAGGCGAGTAAAAAGGCTAGAGTATGCAAAACAAAACATCGTAGTTTTCAAACCTCTTATGGACAATAGATATGCAGAAAATGAAGTTGTATCACACAATAAGAATAGAACTAGATCAGTAAATATTTCACAGTCAAAAGAAATATTTGAATATGTTAATAAAGACACTGATGTAGTTGCAATAGATGAAATTCAATTTTTGGATGATGAAGCAGTAAATATTTGCGAGTATTTAGCTGATAGGGGAATCAGAGTTATAGTAAGTGGACTTGATCGTGAATTTAGAGGAGAACCCTTTACCTTCATGCCAAGATTATTAGCTATGGCAGAATACGTTACAAAGTTGACTGCCGTTTGTGTTAAATGTGGGGCTCCCGCAACAAGAACACAAAGAATAGTTAATGGTAAACCTGCAAAGTATAATGATCCGATTGTATTGATAGGCGCAGAAGAATCATATGAAGCTCGATGTAGAAGATGCCACAAAGTATACAGAAAACCTAAGCCATATAACGAAATGATAAAATGAACCACGAATACTATATGGAGATAGCACTTGAAGAAGCTCGGAAAGCATATGAAAAAAACGAGGTTCCTGTTGGTGCTGTTATAGTAAAAGATAATAAGATAATTGCTAGAGCACACAACACCAGAGAACAAGACCAATCAGCGCTAGGGCATGCGGAGATTTTGGTAATTAAAACAGCAAATGAAATATTGCAAAGTTGGAGGCTTGACAGTTGTTCGCTTTATGTTACAATAGAGCCATGTCAAATGTGTAGTGGAGCCATAATTCAATCGAGAATCGAAAATGTATACTATGGTGCAGTAGATTTAAAATCAGGAGCACATCAAAGTATTCTCAATTTATTTGAATATCCATTTAATCATAAGGTTAATGTAGTCGGTGGTGTATTAAAAGAAGAGTGCAGTAACTTGATGACGTCGTTTTTTAAAGAAATAAGAAATAAGAATTAATATCTCTTATGAATCATCCTCATTCAATAGGTGGTAGCGAACCAGGTCAGGTCGGGAACGAAGCAGCCTTAAGTTTTCTATTTATGTGAGTGGGGATGCTTGATGAGAGATATTTTTTATAGAAAGATTGACTACTTAATTACTGTATAGTAATATTACTTTATAGTAATGTAAAGTAATAAGTGAGGAGTTTGTGTTATGCAAAAATTAGATGTATTGAAGCTGTTATCTGATGAAAGCAGATACAATATTTTTATTAAATTATTAGAGTTTGATGGCCTGTGCATATCGGAGTTAGAAGGCTTGCTGGGTCTTAAACAAGCTAACTTGTCAAAACATATGAAACGGTTTAAAGATCTTGATATTATCGAATCTACTAGAACAAAAAATATGATAAAATACAAGATTAAAGGATCGTTTTTATCTGAGAATATTGATTTGATAAAATATCTTATGATGTAGAGGTAGACAATAATGAAAAAGAAATATATATTTATGGATCTAGATGGAACAATAATTGATCACGGACACAATGGAGTACTACCATCAACAAAATATACCATCAATGAACTTCAAAAGAATGGGCATGAAGTCGTAATAGCAACCGGAAGACCACCTGCCTTATTTTTTGATATAGATAAGAAGTTAGGAATTAGTTCATATGTCGCTGCAAACGGTGCATTGGCTGTCTTTAATAATGAAATTATATTAAGCGATACAATAGATAAGAAACTAATAGATAAGCTAATTGCTTTCTCGATTGAAAATAAAATTGATTTAGGATTTGAAAGTAGCACACATTTTTGTTTGTTTTCACAAAATACTGATTTACCTAAAAAGTTTTGTGAAGTCTTTCATTTACCGGATCCTGAAGTAATACCTGATCATTATAAAGAGAACGATATTTATCAAATGGTTTTGTTTTATTCTGGAGATGATTTTAAGAAATTTGAAACACAATTTCCAGGACTTTGGTTTAACTATTCAAATCCACATGGTTTAGATGTAAACCTTGCAAATGGATTGAAAGATGCTGGTCTTCGAGCGTTTCATGATATTTTGCGAGTACCAATTGAGGACATGATAGCAATTGGGGATGGGTTTAATGATATTACAATGATTGAATATGCTGGAATAGGAATTGCCATGGGGAATGCAAGTGAAGCTGTTAAAAAGAAAGCAGATGTTATCGCAGATAGAATTGAAAACGATGGATTATACAAAGTATTTTTAAATTTGGGACTAATAGAAAAAGCAGATTTTAATTAATCTGCTTTTTTTGTAATTTGAAATATGCTTTTACCCCATTATCAATATTAGTTATATCGAATTCTGCATGATGTGCCTTTAATATTTCAGATACGAGATATAGACCGATTCCTGAACCTTTTGTTCTTAATTTTTGGTCTTTTGAATTGTTTTGACCTTTGAAGAATGGTATCCAAATATTTTCTAGATCTTCATCAGGAATATTTACTCCATAATTAATAAGCTCGAAGTATGCGCAATCTTCTCGATTGGTAACTTTAATTTTGATTTTTCCATTATCGGGAGTGTATCTAATTGCATTTGTAAAGAAGTTCGAAATACAACGACTAATCAATTTATCATCAGCTTCAATCATTACTGATTTTGTTATTTCTGTTTCTAATTCGAAATTATGTTTTCTTAATACATTCTCAAAATCAGATATGAAAAATTTAACTGCTTCAGATAAATTAAATTCAGTTACCTCTAGTTTTGTGTTTGCATCTTCTAGACGGTAAATTTGTAACATGTCTTGAATCATCATCGAAGATTTACTGATTTCGTCGAGAACATTATTCATTTCTTTTTGTGCTTCTTCTTCTGGGATGATTCCATCCAATATCGCTTGTATTGTAACTTGCATAATCATTAATGGTGTTTTTAACTCATGAGATATGGAAGATACAAGTTGTTTTTTTAGTGACACTTGTTTAACTTGTTCGTCATATAAGTTCGTGAGCTCATCATTTTGAGCATTGAGAGTATCTAGGGTCTCTTTTAAATTCCGAGAAATTAGGTTTATACTTTTTGATAAAGATGTATTCTCTTTATTATTATACGCATGCGCTTCGATATTGAAATTTAGATCTGAGATTTCACGAGCGACAGATTCAATATTTTGAACAGGCTTCGAGATGATTGAAGTTAATCTAAAACTCCATAAGAATATAATAGCTATCGCAGTTAAATATACAAAATTATTATAATTATTCATAATCGCTATAATTCCCGATGCATTTTGGATAGGAATTGCAGTAACAATAAAATCGAACGTGCCTAATTCATGAATGAAAACAAGATACCTTGTATTATTGTGTTCTGAGATATAGTGATATCCATCCTCATAAATATGTTCATCGAGTTTGATGGTGTCTGTTGATAGTTTATTTATTTCTTGTTGGAGTATAAGCGAATATTCATATTTGATGTTTAAGTTACTAGGTTTTTCGATTCTAGTTACGGTACCCTCAATAGAGATACAGTCATCTTCTGGAACACAACTCACTCCATTATCAAAACTGTAATCAGCTGTGACGATTTTGATTGGTGACAGAGATGCTTCTGTGTATTCGTAGGCATCAACAGAAATATCTTCTCCGATGACATACTCATAGTTTATTTCCGGTACTAAAAAAGTATGCAGTTCATTCGTTGAAGAATCCTCAACTTCAATAATGAACTGAGAATAGAATGATCCTTTTAATACATAATTCCTGGTTGTAATTATACTATAAACATTTTTATCTGAGGTGTATGTATACATTTCATCATAGTAGTCTGCATCATCTTCATTCATGGCATCGACATATGCTATTAGTTCCGAATGAACTCGTTCGTATTCTTCATTTGTATAATACCCTTCAAAAAATCTGAAGTTTAATATAAATTGTAATGTGAAGAAAGAAACAAAGATAAGGATTATTGTTAGAATTAACTGAGTTGACATACTCCTATCTCTATAAAACTGAACAATGCTCTTGGGAATCTTTTTAAAAGAAAATTTACTCTTCATTTATCGCTTCAAATCGATAACCAACACCGAATATCGTTTTTATATAGCCGGATTTCGGTCCTAGATACTTTCTTAATTTTTTTACATATGTATCTACGATACGATCTTCAACATAAACATCGATTCCCCATACTTCGTCTAATAATAAATTTCTTGAACAGATTTTACCTTGATGTTGCAGGAAGTATTTTAATAGGTCAAATTCAGTTTTGGTTAAAATAACCTCATTATTGTCCATGAATGCTTTATGCGTATCTAGACTTAGTTTGATTCCATTTACTTCAATGTCTCCACTAGTTTGATTTGAGTAATCTTGGTCTTGAAGACGCTCTAAAAGATTTCTGACTTTTGCTACCAAGATTTTTGGATTGAATGGTTTTGTTATATAGTCGTCAACTTTTAAAGAATATCCTTTCAAGATATCCTCTTCTTCGGATAATGCGCTCATCATAATGATTGGTACATTCGATGTTTCTCTTATTGTTTTAGCTACGTCCCACCCATTTACGTTAGGCATCATGATGTCAAGGCATACAAGATCCACTTTATTCTTTGAGAATAATTGGAGTCCCTTAAATCCATCTAGTGCACTCAAAACCTTGAATTTTTCTTTAATGAAGTAATTTGATACAATCCTGTTAATCGTTGGTTCGTCTTCAATAATAAGTATTGTAATGTTTTCCATAAATTCACCTCTTATGACAATTATATAATATAAATGTGAATATTTAAAGAATGCGGTCTTATACTTTACTATTTATTGAAATAGTAATACAATGATGGTTGAAAAGGTGATATATATGTATGATGTAATTATCATTGGTGGAGGGCACGCAGGGAGTGAAGCGTGTTTATCTACTGCAAGATTAGGTCTTAAGACATTATTAGTAACAGGGAACATAGAAATGATAGCCTCGATGCCCTGTAACCCAAGTGTTGGTGGACCAGCTAAGGGAATCGTTGTAAGAGAAATAGATGCATTAGGTGGAGAAATGGCAAGAAATGCTGACAAAACACAAATCCAAATGCGTCTTTTAAACATATCTAAAGGACCAGCAGTTAGAGCATTGAGAGCGCAGAGCGATAAAGTAGAATATCCTAAAGAAATGAAAAACACAATTTTAAAACAAGAAAACTTAGATGTAAAAGAAGCTTATGTTGGAAAAATCAATATTGTAAATGATAAAATCGATGGTGTTGTACTGGAAGATGGAACAGTGATTGAAAGTAAGTATGTGATTATCACAACAGGAACATATATGGAAGCAAAGATTTTGGTGGGAGATAATGTGAAAGCTGAAGGTCCTGACAAGCAAAAAGCAAGTCTAGGATTAAGTCCTCAATTAAGAGAAATAGGACATGTCACCTCAAGATTGAAAACAGGAACACCTCCTAGAATAAAAAGAGATTCTGTGGATTTCTCAAAAACTGAAATTCACGAAGGAGATCAAGTACCAAGATGTTTTAGTTATGACAATATATCATATTTAAAAATAGAAGATCAATGGCCTTGTTATTTGACATATACAAGTCCAGAAACACATAATATTATTGATATAAATCTAGAAAAATCTTCAATGTATAGCGGAGTTGTAGAAGGGGTTGGACCTAGATATTGCCCATCTATTGAAGATAAATTGGTTCGATTTAGAGACAAAAAAAGACATCAAATCTTCCTTGAACCGGAAAGTAAATCAATTGATGAGATTTACGTCCAAGGATTTTCGACTTCTATGCCACATGACGTGCAAGATAAAATGGTGAAGTCTATACCTGGATTAGAAAATGCTGTAATTGCTAAATACGCTTATGCAATTGAATATGATGCAATTGATCCAAGAGATTTATTTCCCACATTAGAGAGTAAATTATTGGAGAATTTGTACTTTGCAGGTCAAGTAAATGGTACAAGTGGATATGAGGAAGCTGCATGTCAAGGTCTTATGGCTGGAATCAATGTGGTATTGAAAGAAAGAGGCAATGAGCCTTTGGTGTTAAAGCGTAGTGAAGCATATATAGGTGTTTTGATTGATGATTTAGTTACAAAAGGGGTTAATGATCCATACCGTTTGTTGACTTCGAGAGCAGAGTATAGATTGTTATTACGACACGATAATGCAGATATTCGACTACGTGAGTATGGCTATCAAGTAGGTCTGATTGAAGATGAAAGATATCAAAGCTTTAAACTAAAGTTGCATAAAATCGATGATTTAAAGGATCAACTAAAAGAAGTATTCATTAATCCAAATAAAGAAGTTAATGATTATTTACAATCTGTAAATAGCGTTGATTTAAAGGAAAAAGCATCATTATACACGTTGTTAAGAAGGCCGGAAATAAAAATTGGACATATGGAAAAGTGGCTTGATTTATCTTCTTATGATCAATACGTTCAAGAACAAGTAGAAATTGATATCAAGTATGAAGGCTATATTAAGAAAGCGTTGAAGCAAGCAGAAAAACTACTTCGTATGGAAGATCACAAAATACCAGTTAATACTGATTATAATAGTATTGCGAATTTGGCTTTGGAAGCAAAAGAAAAATTATCAAAAATCAAACCATTAACAATCGGACAAGCATCGCGTATTAGTGGCGTTAACCCGGCAGACATATCAATTCTGCTAATATATTTAAAATCGAATAAATAATAGCCATTGGCTATTATTTTTTGTAGCGTTTTAAATATAAAAGAAATGTGTTAAAATATTACATAGGTGATAGAATGAAAATAGAATTCACAAAATTACTGGAAGGTATTGGAATTGACTTAACTGATCAACAATACAAACAATTTCAGACATATTATAAGTTACTCGTTGAATGGAATGACAAAATTAACTTAACAGCCATTACAGATCAACGTGATGTTTTTGTGAAACATTTTTTCGATAGTATTTGCTTAATAAAAGGGGTGGATTTACATTCCCAAACATTGTTGGATGTTGGCAGTGGAGCTGGGTTTCCCTCTATTCCTTTAAAGATTATCTATCCAGACCTCAAAATAACAATTATTGATGCATTAAATAAACGAATTAAATTTTTAACTATTTTGGTTGATGAACTTGGAATTGAAGCTGAACTTTTACATGGTAGAGCTGAGGAATACCAAAGAAAGCATTGTTTTGATTTGGTAACAGCCAGAGCAGTTGCGAATTTAAATATGTTAAGTGAATTATGTATACCGTTTGTAAAAATGGATGGTCTATTTATTGCTATGAAGGGTCCGAAATTGAAAGAAGAGTTAGATTTAAGTAAACATACAATTGGAATATTGGGTGGAGAAGTACTTAAAAATATCGAATATAATATTGACAATCAAGTCAGAAGTTTATTGGTTGTAAGTAAAGTAAGAAAAACTGAAAAGAAATACCCTAGAAAGTTTAATCAAATAAAGAATAATCCTTTATAGGAGGCGTTTTATGGAAAGACAAGATAACAAGTATAAATACAGTCAATTGGAAACATATAAAGAAACGTTAGAGAGTATACATTTAAGAAGTAAAACAATTATTGTTAATATTCTCTTGTTTTTGTTTGGTCTTCTATTGATATTTTTCTTAACATTGGATGAAGTAGATAATTCAAACATAATACCCTCTTTATTTATAATAGGAGTGATTATTGTGGTGAATATTCTGTTTATGTCAATAACAGATGATGCCTATAATAGTTTGCATGTAGGCATGTATGCTACAATAATTGGAATTCACATAGTCACAATTTCCTTGGTTTTTAGTTTTCAAACTCCAAGTATATTTACATCACTGTTCTTAGGATATGCCATCACAGCAATATATCAAGACCAGAAAGGTATGATACTTAGTAGTGTATTATTGTTTTTTGCCGGAACATCTATAGTAGTTTTACATTCTGAATTTTTAACTTTAAATGGAACTGCAAATACAGAAAACCTATATATTTATATATTCTTAATTGTTTTCGTTTCTCTCCTTACACTAAGTTTATACATCTTGATAAAGAGAAAGGCATTCTTCTATAATCAGATTGCTTCCATCAAAGAAGCTGAGATTAGAAATATTGCACTTATGAATCAAACTGCTGAAATTAAAATGAATAAGCAAAGTGATTTCTCGGGATATTATGACGATTTAGAAGTGTTTTCAGAGCACTTGTCTAATAAAATCGGTGTTGAATCTTTATTTAAAAGTAGGATCGAAGCGTTAAAACTTCTTAAGAAAAAACCAATTACAGAGGTTGCCAAAAAATTTCCTGAATTCACAAATGCAGAACTAGAAGAATTAGAATTACTAGAAATTGACGTAAATAAGAAAATGATCAACTTAGCTATAAAAGCCTCTAAATCGAGTGATATAAAAGTTTCAAAGAAAGATATTTTTAGTGAATCTCAATTCAAATCGTTTGATCACATTGGCGATTCACAATATACGAAGATTATTTCATTTGCTGTATTTTATGCACTTTTAAAAGTAGATAAACCATATTTAAAGGCAATTGATGAAGAAAAATTAAGAGATATGATATTTAACTCTGAGTATTTCTACCGTATCGATAGAGATATTGTAAATATATATTTAGATAATAGCGAAGTATTTGATGCAATTGTAAATGATCACTTGAAAGGAGGATGGTAGTATGAAGTCTTTCTTAAAAGAGTTTTTCAATCTAAGATCATTTGTTTATAAAATTAAAAACAGCGAGTTTTTGACATTTAATGAAGTGTTGAAAATGAAAGTAAAAATTGTAAACTGGTTTTTAATTGTGTTCTTGGCATTAACTATAACCGTTGTACCGGAGAATAATATCACTCGTAATTTGCTGTTGTTATTAGCACCTTCCGCTATTATGTTGCTTGTTTCATTCTTGCTAGTAAGATTTAAAATAAGTAGAGTAGCAATGCATACAACCATTTATACGTTTCTCTTATTAACTGGATATTACCTCACTTCAAGTGATTATTTCTTTACATATATGTTGTTCTTTGTTGGGTTGACGATCATCATCTTCTACCAAGATTTTATGACATACCTATTATATGGTGGAGCACTTATGATAGCAGGAGTATATTATGTTATTGTAGAAGGGTCGAGTTTGGTAGGACAAAATTCTGTTTCTGCGGCAAGTAGTAGTTATGTATCTTCACTAACGTACCAAGTTATATTAATTGGATTTTATATAGTCTTCTTTGTTCAATTCATTGTATCTGATAACATTTACGCTAGATTGAACAACGAATGGGTAAGGATGAGTAAATCACTTGAGAGATATCAAGAGTTTACACATTCTCATTTAGTTGAGTTGATTGATAAATCGGAAAAAGAAGCAATATTCAAAAGTAGTAAATTCCAGCAGACTGTAAGTGAAATCGCTGTGTTTATGAATGAGTTTTTTGAAGATAATGGAGATGAAATCGCCGAGGTAGTTGAATTTTACTTCTTTATTCATGGAAAAGAAATTGATTTGGTGATTGAAGATCAAGAATTACCTGTTATTACAAGGAAATATGCACTTGAATTGAAAAAATATATGTTAAATTATCGCAGTGAAATTGTATCCATATTATTTGATTTCAGTACCTTATTACAAGATGAAGAACCGTATGATGAAAACAGATATGTATATGACTTGAATAAGTTGTTTAATAATAGAATTAATAAGTTGTTATCTTTAGCAATATTATACAAGTACCTCAAGAGTGAAATTACGCAATTTGACAAATGGGGTCAAATTTCTAAGACGTTGAATCATGAGGAAATTACACAACTATTCTTGAGCCCTAAATTTAGGGATTTCATATCATTTGAACAAGTGAATTTTTATCTCGATAATCAGGAATTATTTAAAGAATACTTATAAAAGTTATCCACAAAAAATGTGGATAACTTTTTTTTATTTCATATATATTATTAAAGAAATTTATGGTACAATTAATTTGCTTTTCGATTATTTTATTTTTACATGAGAGGACCAATAACTATGGGAAAAATTTTATCTGTTTCTAATCAAAAAGGTGGAGTTGGAAAAACTACCACAAGTGTGAATTTAGCAAGTTCATTATCTTACTTAGGTAAGAAAGTGTTATTGGTTGACGTAGACTATCAAGCAAATGCTACTACCTATATGGGAATTAATAGAGCGAATCTAGAATATACAACTGCTGATTTATTTAACGAAACATGTGATATTCATGATATTATTCAACGAGTTGAAAGTGTTGATGTTGATATAATTCCCGCAAGATTCGAATTATCAACAATAGAAGCAAATTTGGTTAGTCATGTGAACAAAGATTATATTTTATCTAATGCTCTAGAAGAGGTTAGAGATGATTATGATTTTATTATAATTGATTGTCCACCTTCTCTTGGGGTTGTTACTGTGAATGCCCTTACTGCCTCAGATAGTGTGTTGATTCCTGTTCAATGCGAATTTTTAGCACTTGATGGTTTGACACAATTGTTGAATACTATTCGTATGATTCAAAAGAAACAAAAATATAACAAACGTACACTAACTATCGAAGGTGTATTACTAACGATGTTAGATACCAGAAGTAATATAGGATATGAAGTTATTAATGAAGTGAGAACATATTTTAAAGAAAAGGTGTTTAAAACAATTATTCCTAGAAATGTTAAAGTATCTGTAGCTCCAAGTCATGGGTTGCCAGTAACAGAGTTTTCTCCTAGATCGAAAGGGTCTCAAAGTTATCAAAATCTAGCCAAAGAAATGGTAGAGATTAATGACAGAGCATAATTTAGGACGAAGTATTGAAGATTTATTAAAAGAAAACGATGTTAGGCTTGATGAACTGGAGAAGATAGAAGAACTGAATCTAAAACTAATTAAACCAAATCCAGATCAACCTCGATCTGTTTTTGATACAGAAAGTATTCAAGAGTTAGCGCAATCAATCGCAGAACACGGTGTAATTCAGCCTGTGATTGTGAAACGAGTTGATGGTGGGTTTATTCTAGTTGCTGGTGAAAGGCGTGTTAGAGCTTCGAAGGTTGCTGGAAAAACAACTATTCCGGCTATTGTTAGAGATTATAATTCAAAGTATTTGAGTGAGTTAGCAATATTAGAAAATTTACAACGTGAGGATTTGACACCGATTGAAGAAGCAATCGCATTCAGAAGCATTTTAGATAACACAAAAGTAACTCACGAGGAACTCGGGAAACGCATTGGGAAATCTAGAACATATATTACAAATGTGATTGGACTTTTAAAATTGCCAGCAATTGTAATGGAGGATGTCAATCAAAAGCGTCTCACAATGGGCCACGCTAGAGCACTTAGTAAACTTGGAGATATGGAAGCAATAATGATTGTCCGTGACGAGATTTTGTCACTAAATTTGAGTGTTAGAGATGTTGAAGCTATTATTAGAGAACGTTATAGAAAAAAAAGAAATGGAATTTCATTGGAAGCTATGAAAAAAGCTGAAAAACAAATTGGTAATATTGTAGATAATGATTTGAATTATAAATTAAATAAGAATCAGTTGGTGCTTAAATTCAAAGATGAAAAAGAATTACAGAGCATCATTCGATTTTTGAAAAGAGGATAACTATGAATGGATTACATAAACTTTTCTTACAATTCTTTATGGATTTAGGAGTTACTGAAATTATTTCCGAAATTTTAGTTTCAGTAATAGTTATTGTTTTATGGGTAATTGTTGGATTCTTATCAAATACTTTAATCAGAAAATCCATTTATAGGTTAATGAAATCAAGAGATTTCGAATCAAGAACAACTACAATTGGAAAGTTGGTTACAAGTGTTGTTAGATATGTTGTGTGGCTTCTCGTTTTAATTATCATTTTACGAGAAATGAACATTGATATAATGCCAATAGCTGCATCTGCTGGAGTTGTAGGATTAGCAATTGGGTTCGGCGCACAGCAAATAGTAAAAGACTTCATATCTGGCTTCTTTATTATGTTTGAAGGTGTGTTTAATGTCGGCGATCTAGTTGAAGTTGATAATTTCACAGGTAACGTATTAAAGTTAGGTTTAAGAACTACTACGATTCAAAACTGGAAAGGCGAAGTTAAGACAGTTTCAAATGGTGATATTAGAGGAGTTGTTAACTTTTCTAAGAATGATAGCCTTGCAGTAGTTGAATTTGGAGTAGCTTATGATACAGACTTAATTAAACTAAATGAAGTGATGGATGAATTTATTCAAATTGAATTCGATAAGTATGATAATATAATTGAACTTCCAAAATATCTTGGTGTTACAAAACTTGATTCATCAAGTGTCAACTTATTATTAATCGCAAAAACAAAGACGTTACAGCATTTTCAAATAGGAAGAAGTTTGAGAGAAGATATCGTAACTTACTTTGCTGAAAAAGGTATTGAAATTCCTTATCCACATGTGGTAGTTAAAAATGCATAAAATTAAAGAAGGTGACATTCTTATTTTAAGAAAAGGCCATCCCTGTGGAGAAAACAAATGGTTAGTTATTAGAAATGGATCGGATGTGAAGCTGAAATGCCTTGGCTGTGACAGAGTTGTGATGCTTGACCGACCTACACTTTTGAAACGAATAAAAAAGGTTGTTAGTGAAGATTAACAACTTTTCTACGAGTTATTTATATTAATGAAGAAAGAGTGAGTGTAATGAAAGATATTGTAGATACTATTATTAAGTTTCGTGATGATCGAGGATGGAAGAATAATGATCGTCCAGAGAATCTTGCTAAATCTATTATAATTGAAGCAGCAGAGCTGTTAGAGAACTATCAGTGGGGACCCGATCATGCTGATTTGGTCAACGTCAAAGAAGAGCTTGCAGATGTAATGATTTATTCTATTGCAATGGCATACGATCTGGGGTTTGATATTGAAGATATGATATATGAAAAACTTGAGAAAAATAATCATAAATATCCTGCAAAAAAATAACTTGACTAGAAACAAAGTTTAGTATAGAATAATATTTGCATCTTTTAGTGGGCGGGTAGCGAAGTGGTTAAACGCGACAGACTGTAACTCTGTTCCTTAGGGTTCGGCGGTTCAAATCCGTCCCCTCCCACCATT
>CAYSZV010000010.1:0-15008 GCA_964435595.1 uncultured Candidatus Izemoplasmatales bacterium
GTCTCCAGTAAATCCCCTTGAAAAAATTTATAAGTATCATGAATTGGCAGGATTAATCCGAATTGCAATGCTTGCCAAATATCTACCGCTATTTGCTCTTTTTCAATCACATACTTATTTGTAGAAATTTTTTGTGCAGCTTGAGCACTACCTAGATTTATAATTGGACTACTCCAATTTATTCCATCTTTGTTAAAATAATTTGATGAATATAAAAGAAAATTATATCCATATCCTGCACCCTTAAACTCATAGTCATTATCATACCCATTGACTACGACCTTTAACTGTTGTGAGCTGTATGTTGATATTTCAAACCCTTTTATGTGATAATCAACATAATATGTTCCCGGTGTAAGCATATTGACATTATCATTTATTTCAATTGCATCCAACCTTACTTCCATAGGATTATCATATTGATCATACCCATTCAAATATCCTAGCCAGCTTGAATTACCGAGATTAACTGGGAAACTTACTTCGGGATACTTTTTTTCTATCCTTGATAAAATTTGTTCCTCTTGAACTACTGTAACGATTCTATTAACACTTACATAGTTCTTTTGGCTATCTATAGCAGAATAAATAATTGTATATACTCCTTCAATGTCTGAATCAAGTGAATCCACTACGATATTATTTCTCAAGTAAACAACATCAATCAAGAGAGTTTGTCCATTACTATCAGTTGCATAAGCTGATTCCTCTATATAATCTTCTCCTTGAGGCAAATATATATACTGACTCCCGTTTAAATTGATTTCAGGCAAAGTTAATACTCCATCTTCAGGTGTTGCACATGCAGTAAGTGTAAAAACCAATGTTACTACTAATAAAACTAAAAATTTTCTCATATTTTCCTCCCTAAAATAAAAAACACTCACCTTTTTGGTTAGTGTTCGTGCGATTTATTTGTGTTATTCTAACCAACTGGTAGTCTAGTTGTATTGTTAGCAGTTTAATCTAAGTACATTCTCATTGTAGCAAAGAAAATCGAGTCATTCAAGAATTAGTTTTAAAATCAAACTAAAGTTTTTGATTTCTATTTTATCTGGTCTAATTTTATTATTGTATGAAAAATTTATGCTATTACTTTCTTTTCTTCTACTCTTGTTTTTAGCTTTTGTCCTACCACAATACCAACTATAACAATTGTTCCAAATACGAGTAGCCAAAGCACTTGTACTCCCCCTAATTGCCCTGATTCATAAAGAGTTAGCAATGTCATAACGAAAGGCATACAGAGGATCAACATAATGAATCTAGAAATCAATGTAACAAATAAATATCTAGAGAATGTTACATTTGATAGCCCCATTGAGTAGTTAATAAGATAAGCAGGACTAAGAGGAATCATCATTGCTATAATATGCAATATCGGATTTGTATTCTCAATCCAATATAAATAGTTTTTGACCTTATCACTCATTTTGCGTTCTTCTAGTGGCACCTTTGCTGATATTTTTCTTAGGACTAAGAATATGGTAATTGTTGCCATAGTAGTACCAATATAGGTAAACAAAAAGCCAAGTACAAGCCCATAACTTAATACATTGAAGGCAAGCATTAAAAATAAGGGTGCAATTGGAACAATCGTTTCAGCATAAGGTATCCCAATCGCTGCGATGATTCCTAAGCTAGAATACAATTCTTTTACACTATTAATAAATTCGATAAAATCAGTAACTGTTATACCACCCATTGGCTTCTCCTCTTGAACATCATTCTACTCTGTTTCTTAATTATAGCACAAACCAATAAATGTGTTCTAAACAATTCCATATATGATATAATACCTATTATGTAAAGGATGTGAGATTCAATGGAAAAAATGATAAAGTTTAAAAACGGATGGATATGGTTCATCACTGCTGGCTTATGGACAGTCACACTCTTATTGGGATTGTTTACCTACGGAGTGAACAACATCGAATTATTTAATATATTCTATTTTTCAATACTCGGTGCAAATATCCTAATCAATCTACTCAATGGTATTTTCTTTACCACAGGAACCTTTGGAATCATTATCAATGGGGATGAAGTGATTTTAAAAAGACTCAGCAAGAAGGTAATTATCAAGGATGATATTATTGATATTTCTTATACAAAAAAATATCTAAGAAACGCAATGAAAATAAAAACGAGCAGTAAAACCTACTATCTCTATAATGACTATATTGTAGATATGCACGATTTGAAGCGCTTAATACAATCTTAAATAAATATTAAGAATCCCGTTGGATTCTTTCTTTTTTATGGGGATATGATATTGTTATAATATCAAAATGGAGGGATTCTATGGAAAATAAAGCAATACAAAAGGCACAGGAAAGAGACCTTTTTATAACATTTAGAACATCCACTTGATTGTAGATGGTGAGATCTTTTCTATTTTAAATGGAACAGATAAGATTGGAGTATGTTCCATATTTGATGGCATCTTAACATGCCTTCATATAATGGATCGCTATTTAGATGATTATAATCAAATAATGGAGCGTATTATTGAAGAATTCAACATTCATCAAATCACTTACAGCAGCAATGATGTCAATATGTCTACTTATTTAAAAGAATACGATTATAGAATTGAAAATGTTGCGGTAAATTATACCTTTCATACCTATGAAAGTGACATTGAACAAATGTATAAAGCAGATCATTCAGATATAAATGAAATCAAAGAAACTTTTGATGACTTTCATGATGACTATTGGAATATGATTACCAATCATGTTTTATTACTACATTACAGAAAAAGAGAATTGGTCTCAATGGTACATGCCAATCGACACAAGATAGATGAAAACCTGTATTCATTGGGTGTCATTGTAGCGGAAGATTTTAGACGCAAAGGAATTGCGAAAAACTGTTTGGCTTATGTAGGAAACAAACTTATCAAACAGGGTGGAAAAGTTCATGCAGGCTGTTCATACACAAACTACAAATCAAGAAACATGTTGGAAAAGGCTGGATTTGTCTTACGAAATACTTTGTCAAATGTATATCTTCCATAAATCTAAAGTGATATAATATATTTGAGGTGAAGCCAATGAAAGCAATCATTTATTACAGTTTATCAGGACGTACAAAAGAAGAATTAGAAAAACGATTTAAAGGGGACTACTATAGACTAAAAGGTAAAATTAAAATACCAAAGAATTATTGGATACAAATGGCCTTATTAGGATATGCTTCAACGTTTAACACACGAAATAAATACGATCCATTGGAAATTGATTTGGATCAATATGATGAGATTGTATTAGGAAGCCCTGTATGGGCATTCACATTCAATCCAATGTTAAAACGTTTCTTAAAAGAACATCCCTTAAAAAATAAAAAAGTAACCATTTTGATCACCCATGAAGGTGGACCAAGGAAAACACTAAAACACTTTGATAAATACATTGATTCATCCAATACAATTGTTGAAAAGATTGATGTCCAAAGAGGTAGTTCATATACAGAAGTATACTTAAAAGAAAAACGTAAAAATAAGAAAAAGAAAAAGTGATTTTCATTAAAATCACTTTTTTTAATAGAATTCACTATATAAGGTTCTTACTGTTGCTTCATAATCCTCATTGCTCACACCAATAATTATACTGATTTCTTTTGATGCTTGAGCAATCACTTTAATATTAATTTTATGTTGTCCTAATACATTAAATATTCTACCAGCTACTCCTGGAATATAAGCCATATTTCTTCCTACAATTGCAAGCAATGAAATACCATCTTCTTCTTCCACACTGATGACTCCATCAATCATTCTCAAATCATTCATAAAGTCAAAATATACATTCTTTACTCCATCTGTTTTGGTAATGATGCTGAATGTATCAATTCCAGTTGGAATGTGTTCTACGCTAATTTTATAACGGAGAAACAAATTGAATACATCACGCAAGACTGCGGTAACTTGTTTATCGGAGTCTTTTGTAATGGTAATGGAAGTAAAGTCTTTTAATCCTGATATACCGGTAATAATATCTCCGTTTGGCTCTACATCATCCCAAATTAATGTTCCTTTGGCAGAAGGATCATTTGTATTTTTTATTTGGATAGGAATATTCACATCTTCAAGTGGGATAACTGATTCTTGTTGTAACACTCTTGCCCCTCGATATGACAATTCTCTTAGTTCTCCAAACGTAATACTTTTGATTCTTTTTGGATCATCTATAATTCTTGGATCTGCGACATAAATCCCACTTACATCAGTCCAATTTTCATATAAATCGGCATTGGCAACGCGCACCAATATAGACCCTGTTAAATCAGATCCACCACGACCAAATAGTCTTACTTGATTATTTGGAGTAGATGCATAGTATCCTGGAATCACCACACGCTCATGTTGTTTCATCATCTCATCCACATTTTTTCTTGTTTTGTCATAATCGATTGTTCCATCATACTTGACTTTTATCACATCAATCGCATCAATAAAGGTACACCCTAAATACTCAGCAGCAATCAAAGCAGAAAAATACTCTCCTCTACTTACCAAGTAGTCTTTACTAATCCCTTTTGTTAATTCATTTCTGAATGATGAAAAGGATGCATCAAATTGATCTGATAAAGACAATTCTTTCACCAACACATCATATCTATCATAAATGGTAGTTAAGATATATTGATAATCAATTCCATATTCTAAATGAGCATGAAGTAAAAACAACAAATCAGTAATCTTTGACGCATTCACTTCATCTTTACCAGGAGCACTCACAACGATAATACGTCGTTCTTGATCTGAACTGACAATGTCTTTTACTTTTTTATATTGTGTTGCATTGGCAACACTAGATCCACCAAATTTAACGACCTTCATGATTCATCACTCCTAACATAATTTGAATTGCATTACTTGCAGCTCCCTTGCGGATATTATCAGCTACTACATATAACAAAAAGGTCTTTGGATTGATTTTATCTTTCCTGATACGACCAATATAAATATCATCTGTCCCATTTGAAACTGTGCTGAGAGGATACACTAGATGTTCAGGATCATCTAATAATACAAGCCCATTCACATTCATAAATAGGTGTCTTAGTTCTTTTAGTGTAGGACTATCATTCAATGTCACTCTGATGCTTACCGCATGAGAATGGGCGACTGGCACTCTAACACAAGTTGCACTGATCTTGATTGCATCATTATGAAGAATCTTTCTTGATTCATTCATCATTTTATGTTCTTCTTTTGTATAGCCATCTTCTAAGAATACATCTATTTGGGGAATACATGTTTTGGAAATATCATATGGGTAAAATGAATTTTCTTCCCCTTTTTTTGTGTTTTCTAAATCATCTATACCTTGTTGTCCTGAGCCACTTACTGCTTGATAGGTATTGTATTCAATTGATTCAATTCCATAGGAATCTTGTATTATCTTTAGTGGCAACATACATTGGATCGTAGAACAATTGGGATTGGCGATAATTTGTGCACCAATCGCATCTTCGATATTCACTTCAGGGACTACCAAAGGAATTGTCGGATCCATTCGAAAGGCACTGGAGTTATCAATCACTATTGCCCCTTCTTCTGTGGCCTGTCTTGCATATTGTTTGGCAGTAGATGCTCCGGCACTAAATAAGGCATAATCAATTCCAACAAACGATCCTTTTGTAATGACTTCAACTTTATATTCCTTGTCTTTAAATAGAACTGTTTTTCCTTTTGAACGTTCTGATGCGAATACTTTAAGTGTATCAATATCGATACCATATTCTTCTAATACCGTCAAAAAAGTTCTACCAACAAGTCCTGTCGCTCCAACAATCGCGATATTCACTTTCATAACACATCACCCTTAATTCTTGCGAAACAAACCATATCTTTGATTGCTTTCACCTCTTGAATGGTATGATGTTCTACTATGTTAAAGTCTGTTCCAATTTGAACCAAGAATCGATAGGTGTCTGTATTGTTCACTCTAATATATTCTTTAAACTGGTGTCTTCTTTCCTCTTTTGATTCAAGTAGTAATAAATCATTGATTACCGCAGACGCTGTTGGATATCTCCCCGCACCCTGTCCGATGAATGATTGTTTTTTATGGTAGGTTCCAAATACTGAAATAACATTTTCTTCAAAATGGATTTGATTGTAAAAATCATCTTTAGAAAGAATAACAGGCTCTAGATGAATCCCAATTTGATTTTCCCTTTTATGGGAAGAAGCAATGTATTTCATAGCCAGGTTATGGTCTTTTAGATAGTCAATCAATTCAGTTGTAATAGACGATAATGACACTCGTTCAATATCACTTTCATTGATATAAGTATGATAGGAAATCATTGATAATATATTGATTTTACGCAACAAATCAAGTCCATCCATATCATCAGTTGATCCGGTTTCTATATAGCCCAATTCCTTTGCTTCAATCAATGCTTGCGATAAGGATTTATTGTCTTGGAAAATACTAGACAATACAAAATTAGTCGAGCCATTGATAATTCCTTCGATTTGATTGATTTGATTAAATTCAGCTATTTTGAACAATGGGTCTAATACAATGATTGCTCCACCGACACTTGCTTCGTAGAAGAGTGATACATTATTTTCTTTGGCAAGTTCAGTTAGTTCATGATAGTAGGCAGAGATGACTGCTTTGTTTGCAGTTACCACGTGTTTCTTTTGTTTTAAAGCGATTTTAATCATTTGGTAAGCAATTGTCTTCCCACCGATTAATTCAATCACTACATCAATTTCTTTGTCTTTCATAATGTCTTCATAAGACTGGGTAGCAATGGCTTTGATTTCTTTTGTTTTTGTTGGGTCTTTTTCTAACACATACTTGATGTTCCAAGATGGAAAATCAGATGTGACGATATCATATACGCCTTTACCAACTATACCAAATCCCAAGAGAGCTATATTCATGAGATCACCTCCACTTTGATACCTTCTGATGCGTTCAATTCTTTGATGGTAAAGGTATTGTTTAGGTGTTTGATTTGTTTTGTAATAGATTTCTTAGAAATCAATAATACAGATGATCCAGATCCACTTATGCAGGTGATGATGTCATCACCTAGCTCTTGTAATTCTTGGTATCTCGGGATAAAAGGGAATCGATATTGTTCATGTAATGTATCTTGTAGTACATCTTTCAATAGTACGAGATCTCCTTGTGCAAATCCTTTTGGTACATGAATCATTCGAGACAAGTTAAATACAGCATCTTGTAATGACACTTTATTTTTTAGTACATTTCTTAATTGTTTGGTATTTCCTCTTTGTTCAGGAGTTAAGAGTGTAAAGACGAGATCATCAGAAATACCAAATACATCATAGACATATTTATTAGAAGCTTGAAAAGTGGCTGTTAGCATTCCAAACGCACAAGCAAAGATGTTATCAGGATGCCCTTCAAATTTACTTGCAAAGCTAGCACATTCTTCTAATGATTTATGAAATCCATGAATTTCATTGGCTGCTACGACACCAGCTAAAATACAACTAGCGCTACTTCCTAACCCTCTCGAAATGGGGATATCTTCTTTCAAAAGGGAAACTTTAACAGGAATCACTTTTGATTCTTCTACATACTCTTTTGCAAAAGCTATATAACTTTTTATTACAAGATTAGTCTTGATTGTATATCTACTATTAAATCCTACTGTTCGAAAGACTGGTGATTGTTCAAATTGGAATTCATTATATAGATTCAGTGCTATTCCAAGGGAGTCAAATCCTACACTCAAATTAGCTGATGTAGCTGGCGTACTAATTTTTATCATCTAAATCACCTATTACTTTCTTCACATATTCATATGCTTCTTCAAGAGAAACTTCTATCTTTTCATTATGTGATGTTAATACATTTTTCATTCTTTCATCAATCGAAATCTTTGTTGCTCTTTCAATCGCATCAAATTTTTCTAAAATCGTTCCTGTTTCTTCCAATTCTAAGGCATGCAATACCGCATCTGTAAACTTATACGGATTTGCAGTTGATACAACCAACATGTGACGTGCATCATTCGTTTGTTTGATATATTCTTTTGAAACAAATCTAGCTACAGCCGTATGTGGATCTATTAAGTAATTATATTTCGTAAAGGTTTCTTTAATTTCTTGATAGGTTTCTTCTTCCGTTGCAAACAAGGCATAGAAATCACCAAATGCATTGGCATCTGGAATGCTCACAGATCCTTTGGTTTTCAATGTTTCCATTACGTTCTGTAATTTCTGCGGTTTACTCTCTAACAGTTCAAACAAATATCGTTCTACATTAGAAGATATCAAAATATCCATTGATGGAGAAATGGTTTGTTTGAGTTTTCGTTTTGTATTATATGTATTGTTATTAAAGATATCGGTTAAAACGTTATTGCTATTTGAAGCAATCACTAATTTGTGAATTGGTGTTCCCATTTTTTTAGCAATATAAGCTGCATAAATATTTCCGAAATTACCTGTCGGTACTGTGACATTGATTTCTTCTCCAAATGTAATTTTCTCTGATTTCACAAGTTGAAGATAAGAATACAAATAATAGATAACTTGAGGGATGATTCTACCAATATTAATTGAGTTCGCTGAACTCAATGAAATATGATTTGGACTTAGTGTGCCAAATAATTCTTTTACAATATTTTGACAATCATCAAAATTACCATCCACTGCGATGACAATATTTGTTTCACTTTGAAAGGCATTCATTTGTAATTCTTGGAACTCACTGACACCTTTGGTTGGATATAAGACAATCACATACGTGTCATTACCATTAGAAAATCCATTTAAGGCCGCACTACCAGTGTCTCCACTAGTTGCAGTTAATATCACAGTTTTTTTTGTGTCTCCTTGGATTGTTTTCGCATGTTGAAGGAGATTCGGTAATACACTTAGTGCCATATCTTTAAAAGCAAATGTATTCCCATGATATAACTCAAGATAACTATGTGTATCAAACTCTTTTAGTTTTACAATATCATTTGGAAAGTTGCGATTATTATATGAATCATTTACAACTTGGATGATTTCACTCACAGAATAATCATTCAATAATTCTGTCAACAGCACTACCGCAAGTTCTTGATATGATAATGATAGTAAGCCTTCGTTAAAGAAGTTTGAATCTACTTGATCCAAAACAAATAATCCACCATCATCCGAAAGTCCTTTTAATATTGCTTTAGAACTTGTTGTTTTTATTTTTGAACGTGTCGAAAGATACATATGACATACCTCCAAATCTTTTTATAAATTATACCACTATATAGTGGTAGCTACAAATCACTACGGATGTAAACGTTTTAGGTTTTCTTTATAAGCGACAATAAGAAACAAAAAACCGACCAAATCGGACGGCTTTTTTATTTCTTATTTTTTAACTGCTGCGTTAACAAGCACTAAAAAGCTTTCGCTATCTAGTGATGCTCCACCAACCAATGCCCCATCGATATCTGGCATCGCTAATAATTCATCAACATTCGAAGGCTTCACACTACCACCATATTGGATACGTACTGCTTGCGCTACTTTCTTGTTGTATAATTCAGCGACAACATCTCTGATTGCTTTGATTGTATCTTGAGCTTGTTGAGATGAAGCTGTTTTACCAGTTCCAATTGCCCAGATAGGTTCATATGCAATAACTAACTCTGTTACTTGTTCATCAGATAATCCTTTTAATGCAGCTACTACTTGAGCTTTGTTCCAAGCATCTTGTGTTCCTGCTTCACGGATTTCTAGACTTTCTCCACAACATACTATTGGTGTTAAATTATAACGGAATGCTTGGTGAATTTTTTTATTTACACTGTCATCTGTTTCATTGTAATATGCTCTTCTTTCAGAGTGTCCTATAACAACATACTCTACTCCGATATTTTCTAGCAACGCTGCACTTACTTCACCAGTATATGCTCCATTGTCTAAATAGTGTACATTTTGTGCTCCTACTCTTAAGTTGTCTCCTTGACGTTTTACAAGGTCTCTTAGAATTGGTGCTTGTGCACAAACAACACTTTCAACAAATTCACTTGATGGAACTTTCATGTTTACATTATAGATGAACTGTAATGCTTCATCTCTGTTCTTGTTCATTTTCCAATTTCCTGCGATGATTGGTTTTCTCATTTTTGTCATCCTATCCTAATAATTTTTCTATTTCTTCTAACACAGTTTCTGCGTCTGGTCCTACAACATGCACTTCGACATTATCCCCATAAGGAATTGCAAGGCTCATCAGTCCTAAAATGCTTTTGGCATCTACGACTTGATCTTTATAAACTAGTCGTACAAGTGCATCATATCTTGATGACATATGAACTAGTTTGGATGCAAGACTTGCATGTAGACCATTTGTGTTGTTCAACACAATTGTTTTCTCAACAATATTTTCCATTTATTCATTGCTCCTTAAAACATTGGCGGAGTACTAACCCATAAAACTTTTGCAGTTTTACTGCTAGTATTCTCCAAATAATGATATTTATTTGCAAGATAATAGAAGGAATCTCCTTGATTACAACTATATCTTTTTTTACCTACTTTTAAAGTAATTGATCCTTCTAATACATATCCAAATTCTTCCCCACTATGCGGCTCATCTTCAAATGATTTTCCACCAGGAAGGATTTCGATAATAATTGGTTCCATCTCATATTTTTGGGCATTGGGTACAATCCAATCAATTTGATGTTTGAGTTGCTCATCATTTTTGATATAAAAGTCATCTTTGGTAAATACATATGCTTCTTCTTCCACGTCGTCTGTAAAAAATTCACCGATTGATGTTCCTAATACTTCTAATATGTCATTTAATGTTTTGATTGATGGTGAGGTTAAATTGTTTTCAATTTGTGATATAAATCCTTTGGTTAATTCGCATCGACTTGCAAGTTCTTCTTGTGTCAGTCCATTTTCAAGTCTTTGTTCTTTAATCTTGTGCCCTATATCAGCAATTAACATTATAACTCGTCAACGCAAGCAACACCAGGTAATACTTTACCTTCTAAATACTCTAATGAAGCTCCTCCACCAGTTGAGATATGAGTAAAGTCATCTGCATATCCTAAGCTGATTGCTGCTGCAGCACTATCTCCACCACCGATAATTGTAGTTGCATCTTTTAAGTGAGCTAATGTTTCACAAACACCAATTGTACCACCAGCAAAGTTGCTGAATTCAAATACACCTACAGGTCCATTCCATACAACAGTTTTTGCATCTTTTAAAATATCTGCATACAGTTTGATTGTTTCAGGTCCTGCATCTAATCCCATTTCATCTGGATGTACATCATCAAATTTAGCGATTCTGATTTCTGAGTCATTCGAAAATTCTTTTGTTACTTTTAAGTCAACAGGTAAGATTAATTTACCTTGTGCTTTTTCAAGTAATTCTTTTGCTAAGTCTAATTTATCATCTTCACAAATACTTGTTCCGATTTCATATCCCATTTGTTTGAAGAATGTATAAGACATTCCTCCACCAATTAGAATTTTATCTGCAATTTTCAATAAGTTTTCAATTACACCAATTTTATCTCCAACTTTTGCTCCACCTAAGATTGCATAAAACGGTCTTTCAGGTGCTTCAACAACACCACCGATAAACTTGATTTCTTTTTCTAATAAGTATCCCGCTGCTACTTCATCAATATTTGCAGCAATACCAACGTTTGATGCATGGCTTCTATGTGCAGTACCAAATGCATCGTTTACAAATACGTCCCCAAGACTTGCCCAGTATTTACCAAGTTCAGGATCGTTTTTGCTTTCTTTTTTACCATCAATGTCTTCAAAACGAGTGTTTTCGAACATTAAAATATCACCTTCATTAAGCGCTGCGATTGCTGCTTCTAATTCAGGTCCTCTAGTAAATGGAACGAATGTAACTTCTTGACCTAAGTGTTCTGCTAATTTTGCAGCAACAGGAGCCAAACTCTTTCCAGCTTTGTCTTCTTCAGTTTTTACACGTCCTAAATGTGAAAATAAAATAAGTTTTCCTTTTCTATTCACAACATCTTGAATCGTAGGTAATGCTTGAACGATTCTGTTATCATCAGTGATAACACCATCTTTCATTGGTACGTTGAAGTCTACTCTAATTAAAACTTTCTTCCCTTCAACGTTCAAATCTCTAACAATCTTTTTAGCCATTTATAATTCCTCCAAATTTTTTTCTTCAAACTCATTATACAAGATAGCCATATAAAAATCTATTAATATAAGGTAAGTGTAAACACTTTCTTTTTATAAAAGAAGTTTTAAAATCTCTTTGGAAAGCATATATTGCCTATTTAACTTATTAAATGAAACATTTAATAGTAATTCATCTAAGTCATCAAATACAATCTTCACTTGGCCATGTGCAACAGAAACAATCTTAAGGACCCTTATAGTGTTAATGAATACAACATCAAATTCTCGAATATTTTTACTAGAAAAAAAGACTATTTCATTCGAAACATAAAAGGGAACAAGACCTTTTGTATGTAATAAAAATTTTGATGACTGGATTCTCCCATCATACGTAGATCCGTTCATAAGACATAATCGATTTAAAAAATATTTTAAACTGGAATTCTCTATTTCAGATAGATAATCTTTTACTTGTATTCCTTGTGTTGCTCGCTTCACATATTTCAATTTGACCACCATGAATATATTAGCAAATAAAATATTCAATTTAAAGATAAAGATATTGAAATATTATGATATAATCTTTGCACAAAAAAAGCATCTTATGATGCTTATTCAGCTTTTTTGAATAGTTTTGCTATTAAATATAACAAATACGTCACTAATGGAAACAACAACATCAAGCATAATATATATACATAATTAACCTTAAAACTACCGTATGTGTACTCTTTACCAAGATACCAACCCCACTCTAATGGAGTACCATATTCTGGATGTTCTGTATAAAAATAATTGGAATATAACCCATTGATATGAACCATTGCATTGTTTATAAACACACTAATAACGATCATGAATTCAACTAAGAATATCGTTTTAATAATTGTCTTTTTGTTAATGAAAATAAAATCATTAAAGAATGCCCATGCGGTAATGACCACTATGGTCTTATGACCAATTATGTAAGCAAAGCCTCTTGTGTTTGCAATACTAGGATACGCTGCGAAACCATCAGCAAATACAATCGATACAAATGCTGCCAACAAGTTTAAACAAAATGCCCAAAACTCCACATTGTAAATGTCATATTACTACTACTTTCTTCTTGTATTATACAAAAAAAGGATGAATTTTCATCCTTAATCTATCAAATCTTCCATTTTACAATGCAAGGTCTTTGCTAAGTTATATAAAGTAATCGCATGTGCATGATTGATATCATTTTGCTTTTGCTCTAACATTTGAATTGTTCTCACATTCACACCTGATTTTTCTGATAATTCTCTTTGACTCAATTTACTCTTCTTTCTCAGCATCTGTAGTCCACTAATCTTGGCAAAATACTTTCTATATACATCTTCAACAAAGCTACGCTCATCCATTTCATGGTAGGGATGATATTGATTCAAAATATCCTTCATTGATATTCTTTTAATAATTGAATCAAAAGACTTTGATAAGTTACACTGTAAATAGGCAAGAATCCAACCTGCCCAATACTCATTTGAATTAGATGTAATATCTAAGTACTTACACATAATCTTTTCATCACTAGTTTCGTTCATCACATCACAATATAATTCACTCCCAGTTTTCCCATAAATAATACTAGTAACATCATTTTCAATTAATCGAGCATACTTAGATAATAACAATCTATTCATAGCTTCATCAATCGAGAGATAGTAACCATTCACTGCAACATGAAAGTATTCACCAAGAAGTATTTGTTTGTCATATAATTTTGATTCTTGGTATGCTTCTATCATCTAAGTCACCTCCTTTAATATCGCGAATAAATATGTCAGAGTTTTCATTTTCCATTCTAAGAAGTTCATATTCACCTTTTGCACTTTCAACATTCATAATATTCATTATATAATGTTCATCTTCATCAACAGTTTTACTACTAATAAAGCGAAGACCATTAAAAGCTCTCTCGCTTTGAACAAAAACTTGTAGCCCTTGATCTCCTAAATACATGGCATTTTGTAACGTTTTAAGTCCTGTAGAACCACTTAGAAAATCTCTAACAAATTTAAAATATGCATCATCTGCCCGATATCCAATAATCAAGTCAAATCGTTTATAATCAAGCAGAAAGTGACTCTTAATATATTCTGCATTCCTTCTCTGAACGACATCAGTAAAATTACGATTATCACACAATAAAGCAAGCCAATTTAGGATATGAAACTCTTCATTCAAATCTAGCACATCCAAATTTTTCAGATTTATCGCATATTCACTTACAATACCATCTTCATTGAATTTACAAGCCCATTGTGCTGCTTGATGATAATACTTTGTACAATAAAACCCTTGTCCATAATCATTATAAATTTTTCCTTTATTTCTAATCGGATTACGAATTTCTCTGAAACTGCCGTGATATATTCTCAGTTCATCCATACGTATCACCTCAATGTTATTATAACTTTAATTATATATACTTGTCAATTTATTATATCATCACAATGATACTTATAAACTTATTTTTACTACTTTAAGTAGTTTGAAGTGTGAGTTTCATGGGTTGCAATCATTAAATCGAAACAAAAAAAAGGATGAAAATCCATCCTTTTATAAGTTGTTTTTTTATTGATCAGCTTTTACTAAATCCAAACGTTTTTCACTTTCAGGATCGAAGAAGTGAACAGTCGATAAGTCAAATGCCAAATCAATTTCATCACCGATATTAATATCAGTACGAGCAGTTACTTTTGCTGTGATTGCAGTTTCACCAATTGTTGCATATACATTTGTTTCAGCACCTAATAACTCAGCTACATCTACATTCATATGTACAAGACCATCAGCATATTTTTCTTTCGCAGCTTTTGTATCATGAATATGTTCTGGACGAATTCCTAAAACTA
>CAYSZV010000010.1:15172-22337 GCA_964435595.1 uncultured Candidatus Izemoplasmatales bacterium
CTTTCATTACAACGATTCTTGAAGCCATAGTCATCGCTTCAATTTGGTCATGCGTTACATAAATTGTAGTTGTTTCAATTCTTTCATGTAATTTAATTAACTCAGCACGCATTTGTACACGTAATTTAGCATCTAAGTTTGATAATGGCTCATCCATTAAGAATACTTTTGCATCACGTACAATTGCACGTCCTAAAGCAACACGTTGACGTTGCCCCCCTGATAATGCTTTTGGTCTACGATCTAGATAAGGTGATAATCCCAAAATCGTTGCTGCATTTTGAACTCTCTTATCAATTTCGTCTTTTGGCATTTTTCTTAATTTAAGACCGAATGCCATGTTATCATAAACAGTCATATGTGGATATAACGCATAAGATTGGAATACCATTGCGATATTTCTATCTTTAGGTGCAACATCATTCACTAATACGTCATCAATGTATAATTCTCCTGCTGTAATTTCTTCTAATCCAGCTACCATTCTTAATGTAGTTGATTTCCCACACCCTGAAGGTCCTACAAATACGATGAATTCTTTATCTGTTACATCTAAATCGAATCCAAATACTGCTTGTACACCGTTATCGTATACTTTGTCTAATTTTCTAAAATTTAAAGTTGCCATAATAATCTCCTTTGCAATCTTATTTCATTCTATTATCATTATATATAAAACAAGGTTTATTGCCAATGTGCACAGTGCACAAAATAACGTTTTCGATAAAAATAGAGCCAAATGGCTCTATTTGTTTCAATATTTATACAACATATAAATCGCATTTGCACCTCTAAATGTTTTCACATTGATATGCGTTGCTTCAATGAAGTTGTCGATACGGTAATTTAAGGTATTTCGGTGCATATAGAGTTTTTTCGCACTTAAGCTACTATTCATATTGTTTTCGATAAACTCTCTTACAGTATGGATTACTTCACTGTTTGTTACATCTAGTATGAACTCCCTAATTGCTTGTTTTAATAGCACGTTTTGTTTCAAAACGGAATAGGTAATAATATCATCAAAGAAAAAGACACCAAATGGTAACGATGGGATAAATTCTTTGATTTCATCTCGTAAGATAAATTCTGTTTCCATATATGGCTCTACAAAAATAATTACTTCTCCTCCAAAGTCTTCTTGAATCAACTCTTGAAAGGCTGATAAGTCAACTGGCTCTGGATTGTAGTAATCCGTGTCTAATACTGTTATCAAATTACCTTCAACATTTTCCACAGAAATTTGATCACCAAAACTATTGAATAATTCAATCAGTTCGCTGGATAGATTTTCTTGATATATGTATACTCTTCTTTTCATAATTTCACCTACGAGTATTATACCAAAAAAATGATTTAGATTCTACTCTAAATCCTATGTGTTTTTAATCTATTTAATATTGTCAATAATTTGTGTCTATGATAAAATAATGTTAACAAATAAAGGGATGCAACGAATAGTCCTATATTTCAGACTATTTTATTTTTGCGCTACATAGGAGGAGTCACAATGACCAAACAAAAGATCAAGCCCTCGTTAGGATTATTAGCAATTCCGATTTTCTTATTTATCTTAGCAATTTCCGTTTCAGTATATTTAATGATAGATCCAATTCAAGAAATGATGGATATTGAAACTCAAAATCTTGGAACTGAAACGATATTTCAAGCATATGATGATTTTGAGCAATATCAAGTTTTTTTAGAACTTGATAGCGATGAATCATTTTACTCAGTTAGCACATCAAATGGAAATATTACTGTCCAAACAAAAGACTCAGATGGAAATTATGCAACATATGAGTTCCAACTAAAATATTATGGTTCACTTCAAACAGTATATTATGAAGTGTTCGAACCGACAGGTACTACTACTATCAATAACTTGACACTCGTTTTTATTATTGAACTTGAGTTTGATGGTAGATATGGTATTGATTCAAATAGTATTGGTGAGACAAGAGAGTTTGCCGTAAATCAAACTGATGTAGTAAGTTTACTTTCAGGCATCTTTATAGCAGTCGGAGTCGGATTAGTGATTGGATTTGTTGCTGTCGTTGCTCTTGTCATAATATTGATTATGCGCAGCAGCTACAAAAAGAAAATCAAAAAGGAACAGGAATTCTCAATGGATGAACCTGTTACAGTAGAAGATAATCTTACAAAGGAATAGGACAAATAAAAAAGACTTTGAAAAGTCTTTTTTTATAACAAAACCAATACTGTAAAAACAATTAATGGTATATAACTAACCACATACGCAATATATATATTTTTTGTTCTTTTATGTCCCGGAATAAATGCATCAGTAACAAAATACGCATTGATCGGAATCAATCCTCCAAGTGCAAACACACCATATACAATGAGTGCTAATATATGATTCTTAATGACTAACTCATCCAAAATATAGAATGATCCAAGTGCAAATAAATAAATCATTAAACTCATAACTGCCATAATCCAAATAAATCCTGCATTATCAAATTTCGTTTCTTTTCCGTTAACAATCAATGTTTCTTTCTGCTTTGTTTCTCGTTGTAATATTTCATCAATTGAAACATCATAATAATCTGCCAGTAATCCCAATGTTTCAATATCAGGGATACTGTCTCCATTTTCCCATCTAGATACTGCTTGATAGGTTACACCAAATTCATCGGCTATTTCCTTCTGTGTTTTGCCTAATTCTTTCCTCTTATTTAATAGATAACATCCTATTGCTTTGTTGTCCATATCATCACCTCTGCCTACATCCTATTATACCACACTAATATTAACAATAAATAGTAAGTCGAATTTCTCAAGTTGAAATTGAGTTCAATTGAAAAAGCCCGCCATAGCGGGCTTTTATCATTTATAAGTTTTTATATAATTTTGCTATTTTTTCTGTTGTAAATCCGAAATACTCAATTGCATCCTTAGCTGGAGCACTGACTCCGAAGCGTTCAATTCCTTTTACGTTAGATGCAAATTGATACCATAAATCAGGAGTACCCATTTCTAATGCCAATCTTTTTGTACATGAAGATGGTAATACTGATTCTTTGTATTCTTTCGATTGTTGTTTGAATACATCCATCGATGGCATCGAAACAACGCGAACTTTGATTCCTTCTTCTAATAATGCTTTTTGCGTATCAATTGCCAGACCTACTTCACTACCAGCTGCGATTAAGATTCCTTCAAAGTCTTCAAGGTCACTAATAACGTATCCACCTTTTTTGAAGTCTTCATATGATACTTCTACTTTTACTTCTAAGTTTTGTCTAGATAGAACAATCACTGTAGGTGCATTGGTTGCTTCCATTGCGAAGCGATATGAATAATTTGTTTCATTGGCATCTGCTGGTCTGAATAAATTAATGTTTGGTGTCGTTCTAAACATTGATAATTGTTCAATTGGTTCATGGGTTGGACCATCTTCACCTACTGCAACACTATCATGTGAGAAGATGAATGTAGAAGGTATACCCATAATTGCAGCCATTCTTGCTGCTGGCTTGAGGTAATCACTAAAGACAAAGAATGCCCCACTGAATCCTTTTAGTCCATGTAAGACAAGACCATTTACCATAGCAGCCATCGCGTGTTCTCTTACACCATAGTTGATATTTCTTCCAAGTGGGTTATCATATGAGAAATGCCCATTGATTCCTTTGGCTTTTGTAGATTTTGTTAAATCGGCAGACCCACCAATTATAGCTACATTATCATTGCTTAATGCAGTGATTGCTTTTCCACCACTAACACGAGAAGCTTCATTTGTTCCAAGTGGTGCTTTCGGTAATACTTTTTCAAAATCAAATGAAACAGTACCATTCATAATATCTTCTAATTGTTTTGCAAGTTCTGGATAATTTGTTTTGTATTCTTCAAACATCATTTCCCATTCATTCAAAGCAGTTTCTCCTCTTTGAACGGTATGTGTAAAGAAATGATCATACACTTCTTCCGGTACTGTGAACTCATCAAACTCATATCCCATACGTTTTCTCATTGCATTTGTTTCTTCTGTTCCAAGTGGTGCACCATGTGTTGCACTGTCACCTTGGTTACTTGCACCAAATCCAATAATTGATTTGATTTCAATAATAGAAGGATGCCCTTTGTGTCCTTTTGCAATATTGATTGCATCATTAATCGCAGACACATCATTCCCATCATTCACTTTAATATAATGCCAATTCATAGCCTCATATTTTTCTTGAACATTTTCACTATTTGCCCATTCTAATGGTCCATCTAATTGGATATCATTTGAATCATATAATACGATTAATTTTTCTAATCCTAAGTGTCCAGCAAGACTCATTGCTTCTTGTGTTACACCTTCTTGTAAATCACCATCTCCACATAATGCATAAGTGAAATGATCTACTACATTATAGCCCTCTTTATTAAATGTTGCCCCCAAATAACGTTCTGCGACAGCCATACCAGCTGCCATGGCAATTCCTTGTCCTAAGGGACCACTTGTTGCATCAATACCTTCAGTATGCATATACTCAGGATGACCAGGTGTCATTGAGTTTAATTGTCTAAATTGTTTTAAATCTTCTATTGAAACCTTATACCCAGATAAGTGTAATGTTGCATACAACATTGCACTCCCATGACCTGCCGCTAAGATAAAACGATCGCGATTAAACCAATTCGGCTTGTTTGGTGTTACTCTTAAATGTTTGGTGTATAAATTATACATAGTAGGTGCAGCACCTAACACAATTCCGGGGTGCCCACTGTTTGCTTTGTTGATTGCATCCATTCCTAAGAAACGGATTGCATTGATAGAATAATTCATTTCATTCTCTCCTTTGAAAAATATATTTTCCTTACTAAAAAATTATACTAACATATTGTGAATAACGCAATTGATTTCCCCATTAATTTGTTATACTATAGATAAGAGGTGATGGCATGGAAAATCTTAAAAAAGCACTTATAAAATTATTCCAACAAAGAAGTACTAATACACATTCATCAAATAAGAATATGAAGACGTATCGTACCGATTTAAAAGATCTAAAACTTGAAGTGTTATTATTTACACATTTCATGTATGAAGACGACGACAAATTATCAATATTTGAAAAAGGATCCATTTTAAAATTTCTAAAAGAAAACGCTGATTCGATTCCAGAATCCACAGAAACACAATTCAAAGAATGGATAAACAACCCTCCATCACTCGGATATATATTAGATTATGCGAAGAAGAATAATTATTCATATGAAGATTTAGATGCTGCAATTGTTGCATTTGTACATTATACTGATAGCAATTCAAAGTATCATCAAGTGATTCGAAGTGTAAGAAGAAAACTAATTTTAGAAAAAGACTACTTAAAACACTAGATAAGCAAAAAACACTGCATACTGTATTTCAGTAAGCAGTGTTTTTAATATGAAAATTTTTACGTTTTATTTATTATTATAGTGTTTATTACGTAAATATTTACGTGTTATATTTAATAACGTATGAACATCTTTTCGATTTCATCAATTGTAATATCATCCAATTTCGCTTCTTTGGCAAATGTTCTCCATTTTCCCAAAGCACTTTGAATCTCATCTATTATAATCAATGCATGTTTTTCTCTGATATTCATCGTTTTAGCAGCTTTCAGTATATCGGTTTTGCTAATGTCTTTGGTCTTACCATTCACCCTCATTTGATGTTCAAATGTATAACGTCCTTCTGGATTATAAGCAAACGTAACATCATATGCAGGTGATAAAGACCATTTCCCTTTTTGATCCATTAAGAATGAGATGTTCTTGACATGATCATCTCTATTTATTGCCATAATGTTAAAAACCATACGACGAAAGAATTCTTTATTTTCGCTTGCTTCAACACCCAAATCATACATTATTTGTGATACTTCTTCATAGCTCATCAATCCCGGATTATTGTAAGAAACATGAGTCAAAGCCCCCAATGTTTGCATATGTACTTTCATTAAAGTGCCATCATCCATAATGATTCTATCAAATCGTTTTGTCATAAAGTGATACATGTTATCAATCGATAGTAATCGTGATTCCATCATATTAATTCCAGCTTCTTTTGCCATTAGGTAATAGGCAAATTCTCTTCTAGTAAAATTTTCTTCTTCTTGATCTTGAGTTACTCCACCAAGTTTTAAAATCCAATAGGTAAAATCCTTTCCAGCATTAATCTGTCCCGATTTTACAACACCTGTTTTTTCATTATATGCTATGATTGCTTTTGCTCTAGCACCACCAGCTGAAGTACCCACTTTAATAATATCTACTAATCTATCCTTATCTTTTACAGTAATGCTTTCCTTATGATTTAGAATTTCGTTACTTAATTCAACAAGTTTGTTCACATCAATCTCATCTGACTCACCAAAGTCCAAATCTCGACTTGGTCGAAACTCTAATGCACCCATTCCTCTTTCTCCAATATAACATAATCTTTCAATCGAATTAAAAGATTCCTTTGTTCTACCGTTTGCAGCTAGCCACCCATCTAATATTGCATTCCCATATTTATCTGGTAACGAGTCAGCCAACAATCCTGGAAGACCTTTGAAGGTATCATATTCTAAAGTATTGAATTGATATACATCACTTGAAAGTGGCATCATGATAGGTGAAACTTGAATATTGCTGAGAATAAATTGCGGATCATAAGCAAATAAGTGATATCCAGAATCCTGATCAACTGAAACAGCTCCAATTCTTCTATTCCAAAGATACACTTCTGCAACAATCATTCGTTATCTCCCCAAACCCATCCAGCTTTTGTTTCTTCTTTCCTATTGTGAACTCTCTGACGTTTGTGTCCTAGTTCTAAGATATCAAACGGATTGGCCTTTGAATCTGGAATCAAATTATTTAAGTTTTCTACATTGCGTAAGACTTTCAAAATCGAAACCAAGTGTTTGGTAGAAATACTTTCTCCACGTTCCACGTTCGATACAGTTTTTGTAGAAATATTTGCATTCTTTGCAAGATTTTCTTGTGTAATAGCCATTGCAATTCTTCTTTCTTTTATTCTATTACCCAACTCTTGTAATATTACTTCAATTGATTGTCTTCCATTTATCTTCATATTATCACCCAACTAGATTATAACATATATAAATTTAATACGCAATATTTTACGTTTTAAGCAATCAAATTTGTTATA
>CAYSZV010000010.1:22347-58897 GCA_964435595.1 uncultured Candidatus Izemoplasmatales bacterium
TAAGTAAATAAATTAAGTGTAATATGTAAAATTTTACTTATTAAAAGCGAACATTTCTGTTCGCTTTTTTTTGATCTATTGATAAATCTTGATATCTTTTACAATAAACTCCTGAGGAAAACTATCCATATCAACTTCTCCACCAAATGTTCCACCGATTGCTAAGTTAATGATTAAAAAGAAGTTTCGATCAAATGGCCATCCTTTGATAGAAGAATCTCTACCATCTTGTCCTTTTTCATAACGAACAAGTTCTTTACCATCTAAGTAGTATGTAATTGCATCTTCTTCCCATAATAAAGAATAGGTATAGAATCTATCTGTTAAATCAGGTACAAGAACTGTTTTATAGTATTGTTCGTCTTTATTTGGATTGGTCGCGTGGTTATATTTTTCTGTATGAAGACATAAGAATAATTCATTTAAATCATTCCCACAATGTTCCATAATATCAATCTCACCAGATTTTGGCCAGTGCCCATATAGTCCATCTTCTGGCATCATCCATAATGCAGGCCACGTTCCTTTTCCTTTTGGAACTTTGGCTACAATATCAATTTTCCCATATTTGAATGAGAATTTATGTTTTGTATTGATTCTACCACTTTTAATCACACCATCTTCTAATGTTGCTTGAATGTGTAATCCATCATCAAAAAATAAATTGTTAGAATGATCTACATATTGTTGTTTTTCTTTGTTTGCCCATTTTTCTCCAACTGAGACATTCCATTCATCTCGATTGAGTGTTGTTGCGTCGACAAAATTATAATGTTTTACTAGTTTCATTGTTATACACCCTTGTTGTTTCTCCATTCACTAAGAATGTGTCTACTGTAGTTGTCTCCGTTACTCTTCTTTTGTTTTTATCATTGATCATTTGTAATACTTGGCTTGCGGCTATTTTACCCATTTTATCAGTATCTTGTTTGATTGTTGAAAGTCTAGGACTAATCATTTGCCCTACATCGATTCCATCAAATCCAATCAAAGAGTAGTCTTCTGGAACTGATTTTCCAGCTTCAGTAATGGCTTGGATTGCTCCAATCGCAATCATATCAGAAGCACAGAATACTGCAGTTGGTTGCTCTTTTAATTTCAAGATTTGTTTCATAGCATTGTATCCAGCTTCTTTACTAAAGAACTCTCCACTTACTTGCCACTCATCATGCAATTCAAGACCATTTTTTATAATCGCGTTTTCGAATGCTAGTTTTCTCCATCCACCGATATATAAATACTCTCCACCATAAATATTTGCAATTTTCGTATGCCCAAGTTCTTTAAAGTACTTAATTGCACGACCAACACCTTGCATATTATTTGAGGTAACTTGAGACACATTATCATGTTCAAAATCGATTAACATTGTAGGTATATCACTCTTATATAATTGTTCCATTTCGTTGCTACCAAATTCTCCGCATAAGACCAAAACAGCTTCTACTTGTTTTCGTCTTGAATGCTCATAGTATGATCCATTATTACTTCCCATACTTTTACTTAAAAACATAATGTCATATCCTTGTGCTTCCACAACAGATTTGAAACTCTCTAAGATTTTACTAAACAAAGGATGTTGTAAACCAACTCCCGTAACCTCTTCAAAGATAATCCCGATTGTATATGATTTTTGTGTAATCAACGAGCGTGCAGATGCATTTGGTACATATCCCATCTCTTCACATAAATCCAATATCTTTTGTTTTGTTGCTTTGGAAATATCTGTATAATTATTTAATGCTTTTGATACAGTTGTAATACTGTATCCACTCTTACTTGCTACATCTTTAATCGTTACCATGTTTATCACCCTCAACCAATCTTGTAAATTTTTATGTGATCTAAATATATTGTTGTTAAGGACCTATCCCCTGCGACATCTCCAAATTCAAACAATATACTACCATTCGTATTTGTATCTTTATACATTGTAAATTCATAACTATATGTTGCCCATTCCTCTGTCAAACTAAATATATTGACATTAGGATCAAACTTATCAAACCACGGATCATAATTGATTAATTCTCCCACTTGTAGTTGAATCACTCTTCCGTTGTCTGCTTTTCCAGCAAACTCTATACGATATAATTGCCCTTGATTAAATTGAACTCCATCAGTATTTAGTCTCGGTCTATACCAGATACCTTGTTCAACACTATGGATTTCTATTTCTAACACACCATCAACGACAGTAAATGTCCCATCACCAGTTCCGTCTTCTTCATAGATTCCATATCCATCTAAGCCATTGAAGAATTCTCCATAAGGAAATATATTAATCATTTCCTCATCTCCGTAATGAACTGTGATGTATCGTAAATGCAATAGTTGATTGCCATCAGAATCATTTACTCGATATTTAATTAAATAGGTCCCGTTTTCGTTCGTATCAACACGACCTTCCACTGTAATGGAATTTGTTAATGATCCATCTTGTACATCGTAAGCTGTGACACCATCGAGTGGATCGAATCGTGCATTCTTTGATAATTCAATATCATCGACACCATATAAGTTTGGCGCAATAGGATCGTTCACCTCATCAGGCACTCCTTCTTCAGGTAGCCTACAAGATGATAACAATAAGACTAAGATTATTACTATAACTCGTTTCATCATAACTATCACCACATTACATTCTAATACGTAATTTAAAGAATGTCTATATCGTTTTCGAAAATTTTCGTAATTTATCTTCTTTTTTATGCAATGTGTACAAATAACAAGCCGAAACAATTCGAAACTCAAACAAAAAAGCCTGTTTTATTCAACAGGCTCTTGTTCTATATTTGTGATTGTTTCATCTTGATAAACGCGAACATAATCCACTTCCATCGTTGTCGGGAAAATAGTATCATCGACACCTTCTGCTCCACCCCAGTCTCCACCAATCGCAATGTTCAATATAATAAAGAAATCATGATCGAATGGCCATTGTCCAAATTCAGGACAATCCAAATACTGTCCTGGCCAGAAAGTGAATACTTCTACATCATCGACACTAAAGATGATTTTATCAGGAAGCCATTCCACTTTATACACTTGAAACGCATCTTCCAAATTAGGAATTGTCAATGTATCACCTTTTTGACTTCCTAGTTTATGGTTAAATAGTTTTGTATGGACAGTTGAATGCACCACTTCTGGCATATAGCCAACATATTCCATAATATCTATTTCACCACTATTTGGCCAAATTCCGTAAGTTGGATAGGCAGGCATCATCCAGTTGGCCGCCCATGTTCCTCTACCGGGAGGAACTTTGGTGCGAATCTCAACAATACCATAGGTAAAGTCAAAGTCTGATGTAATTCTACTTGAAGTATAGTCACGATCATTATAACTTTCCTTTTTGGCAATGATTTTTAATAGCCCGTCTTCTACTACTGTATTTTGGTCTGTGTAATATTGTAGCTCGTTGTTACCTCCACCACTACCATTTACTTCATACGTCCACTTTTCCAAGTCCAGTGTGTCCCCATCAAATTCATCACTCCAAACAAGTTGATAATCGAGTGATTCATAATCATAGGTGTACCCTGTCCCTTTACAAAAGACCTGTGGGTCTGGAAGAGGATCTGGTTGATCCTCACCCTCACCACACGCAGAAAGAAATAGTACGAAAAGAGATATTAAAACAAGACTTGTTAGTTTTTTCATGAGATTACTCTCCTGTGATACCAGTTTGTTCAATTCCTTCAATGAATTGTTTTTGTGCAAATGCATATAGGATGAACAATGGTAACATTGTGATAAATGTTGCTGCCATTTTAAACGCTTCATTGTTTTGAGCCGTTCCACCTAATCCTGGAACACTTGGAGGTCTTGAATTAAACAAGCTATCAAATGCACCTAATTGTGTAGGTAGAAGTTGCAATCCTTCTGATAACAATAATCCTGTGATATATGTTTCATTCCAGTTCCATACGAAACTAAAGAGGAATACAACGACAATCGTAGAAAAACTCATTCGGATTGTAATATGGTAAAACTGAGCGACTGGTCCAGCACCATCAATTCTTGCTGCCTCATATAATGCAGGCGGTATTAGTCTAAAGAAGTTATAGAATATTAAGATTAAGATTGCTGAATTAACCCCTTGTCCTAATATTGCAAATACAATTTGAGGAATCGGTGTTCCCATTAATTGCATCGACCAAATTGGTTCTAAAAATGATAAGTTTGATTGCATCCATTCTTGTGTGTTAACAATCATCATAATTCTAGGAATTAAAATAATAGGAACAGGCACGATAAACGAAACCAAAATCATCCCAAACAATATATTTTTTCCTGAGAAATTATATCTTGCAAAGGCAAACCCTGTCATTGCACTTACGATTGTTTGTGCAATAGCTAACAAAGTCGAAAACCAAAATGAATTAAAGAATGTTGAAAATCCATTTAATACTTCTAAACTTCCGGTAAAGTTCCCAATATAGAAACTTTTTGGAATCCAATCCACTTCTGGATTGATAATATCTATTGGACTCATAAACGATAATGAAATCATATTAAATAACGGATATAAGAACACATAAGATACAGTAATTAATAAAATATAAACAACAGCTTGACCTAAATATCCTTGAATCTTTCTTCTTTTTCGGATTGCTAGGTTTACCCAACCTTTTACTTTAGAGGCGAAATTCTTAATTGTTTGCATATTCTACCTCCTCTGCGATACGTTGACGTCTGTCTAATAAATTTTGATAGCTTTTACGTTGAATACTCGTCAATTTCATTTCTTTTTTCTTCTCTCTTGTTCCAAGAAGAATAAAGGCAAATGTTACAAAGACAATAACAACGATTGAATACAGCCAAGTAAATGCACTCGCTAATCCAAGCCCACTACCAATCTCATACATTTTTGTTCTAATAATCGCATATACTGGGTTGATATTGTACATCCCAATTTGTACGATTGTAAAGATTGCTGCAACCAATGCGGTAGGTTTAATAATTGGAATCGTGATTTTCCATAAAATCTGCCATCCAGTTGCCCCATCAATTTTAGCTGCTTCATATAATGCACGATTGATTTTTTGTAATGCATTAATGAATAAGATAATTGGAATCCCTGTAAACCATAAAATCATAGTAAAGTTTTGGAATAAACTAAGCATAATTTCTGCCATAAACGACGAATATGAATTTAGCATTTGGAATATAATATTTCCTCTAAAATCACTTAATTCAGTAGATCCTGTATCGACCAATTTATCCATAACACTTCCTGATAATACGATTACTGGTAAGAAGAATATTGTTCTAAATCCAGCACGGAATTTCAAGTTTCTGTTTAATAATAGCCCTAAGATAAAACTCAATATAACAATTGTTGGTACATAGGTAACTTCTACCAATATAAATTGTAATAAGGCTGGCACAAATTCAGTATTTTCAAACAGTGCCACAATATAGTTATTCATTCCAACAAAGGTTCTTTGATATCCAAGTCCAGTTTGTGTAACATCATAGAAACTTAGATATATTGTGTAGAAAAACGGAATAATGCTTAATGTTACAAATCCAATCAACCATGGAATCAAGAACAAATATGCTGCTTTATTTTGTTTTGTCCCACGTTGTAGGATTTTTATTATTTGCTTGTCAGATAACTCGTGAGCTGACTTCTGTTTTTTCGCCATAGTTACCCTCCAATCACAGCATAAGCTTCAGCTTGAACACTTACGCCTTCGTATGTAATTACCTGATCTGTATAATTGATCACGATTGTTACACCATTATCATATTCATTTACTACCAATCCGTTTTCTACTACAGTACGATCAATCCAATTTGCACCAATGACATCACCTAAGGCACCATTCACTGTTTGGTATACATGGGTAATCAATTCTTCATACAAATGATATTCAGTTGAATAGAAGTTTTTACTCATTGTATTTGTTAATAAGTAAGCTGGCTCTTCCGTTAAGACAAAGCTTGGATAAATATTGTAATCAATCATACGTAACACATCTGAATCTGTATAGAAACTAAAGTTACTATACGGACCATATAATTCCATTGTGTTTTGTAATACCAATTCTACAAATGGAACAGTATCTGTTTCAATTAAGAATTGGGTACCATATACAGGTGCTTGTAAATATCTATCTACATACTGTAAAATGTATGCATTTGGACTGTGCGCATTGACAAGTATACCTTCAGTAAGATCAGCAAATCCATCGATTACCAATTGCTTCGCTTCCGTTCTACTTGTATCATTTCCTGTATAATCTGCTGTTAAATTATCTGAGATACCTTGAATGGTATAACTTGATACATTCAAATCATTTAATTTATCAGTTTGCTCTAACATCCATTCAATCGATTTTGTAGGTCTTGCATAATAATACTGATTGATTGGTGTTGTTCCAAAGATGCGATAAGAATACCATGAAGACGTATGCTGTGTCGCATTCCTTCTTAAGTTCATTTGTTCTTCATTGATTTTGTAATAGTCTTGAGAAAAACTAATATCAACACCTAGTTCTGCATATTTCTCAACTAAGTTTCTAAATGATCTTTCGGTCCCTATTTGTCTCGTAAAATCAGTTTTCCATGGATCCCCTAAGGTAATTCCACCATCTTGCCAACCGAGTAATCCAGAGTTGATATTTGTAATATTATTTTCCATCATATCTTCTAAGATACGATCTACTCCACTCGATGTTGTTGTGATTGCGTTATTAAATCCAGTGATTCCTTCTTCGGCATCACTTAACAAGAAATCAAGTCTAATCGGAATATCATCATAAGAATATACTTGTTCTGTTAACATTCCATTTTCAATTAAATATTCTCGATATGATTGAGCCATTCCAACATAGCTAGCTTGCGGTCCATCTTCTAATACACTACCATCTCCAGCTAAGAAGTTATAACGCATATCTACATCAAAGTGATTTCGTTCATCATAGGTTGTTAAATATCCCCAACCTTGTTGGTTATACACTTGGTTATACACTTTATTGTATTCATATCTAGGATATGTAAAGTTATAATATGTTAGATTTTCTTCTGGCATCGCTACTATTTGCATGTATTCGTCACCTTCAGTTGCAAAGGCTACAAATGCCGCTTGTGAATCGTCACCATGAGAAATACCAAAGACTGGCATAGAAGCAGTTTTAAACGGTACATATGCTCCAGCAAACCCACTAAAGTTTTCAGTTTGTGCAATATTTGTTCCATATACACTCGCATCATAATCATTTAGTTTTTCAGTATTATCTCCAAATCGAATCAAACTACCTGCTCCATCAGGAACAAGAGAATATCCAGGTATTTTGTATTTGAATATTTCTTCATTATAATCCATTTCTGCAAGGTCAAACGTTTCATAAGCCCCACCACTTGCTCCTAAGAATGGAGAAATTAAGATAGCTGCTAATGATTGTTCCGCTTCTCCTGAGATATCTTCATCTAATACTTGATAACGGATTCCTTGATCATCGAAATAAATATGTAATTTAATAAAAATTTCAGGATCATCAAATTCAATATCTAACACATAATGATTGTCATCATTTGTTTCCAATAATCTTGAGTCTACATCAGTAAACGATGCACTAGACAAACGTTTGATTGTATTGGCTGAATCGTAATATTCAATTGTCAACAAACTATTAGCAAATGCTGTGTATGTTGTATTTAATCGTACTTCTTTATCACGACATCCAGCTAACAAATCTGCATCCGTTACTGCATATTCACTTTCTAATAATTCCATATCACCACGTGGTATTTGATTTGTTTCAGCAACAACTGCTGTTCCATCAAACTCTTCAAACATAATGTTATCTAACAAAACTCTAGTTTCGATATTGTCAACATCATCACCAGCGATATATCCAAAGTTAAATAATAAATCAACTGTTGTATCTGCTGTAGCTGTGTATTCAAACGTAAATGTTTGATAGTCATCGATTAAAGCATATGTATTATTTACGCCATCAATACCAGCTGACATAGAACGATCATCATTTGCTCTCGCATCAAATGAAATTTGATACGTTGTCCCATTCGTTACTGGGACTTGTCCAAACATCACTTGAATATCATCTTCTGCATACTCATCAGTTAAATCATCTGTTTTTACTTCTAATTCTCCATTTTGTCCCCAAACATCAACGGCACCTAAGTCTTCATGTAATGTATAGGTTAGTCCGAATATTGTGGGATCCACATCTTCAAATTGTGCTTCATAATCATCTACTACATCGTCACAATCATCATCGATGTCTTTACTAAATTCTAAATCTAATCCCGTTTTCCAAGTATATCCATTGCGGTCATCTTGAATGACAATGGTATCTCTAGATTCACGGAAATAATATGTTAAATCGCCTTCACTATATAGTTCTACTAATCCATCTAGTAACGGATCACTAATTGCATATACTACTTCTTCCGGAGGTATTGCTGTTTCTCTACTGTTTGGTACATAAACAGCTTGTACAGTAGCATATGAAATCCCAATTAGAAGTAAAACGAAAATCTTTAATTTCATGTTCTTAAGAGAAAACATTTCTAACAGCCTCCTTCACTAATCCGATTGCGAACTGAATCATTTGATCTCCCATGATTTGAACGAACGCAAATAATACTGCTACAATTGCCATGAATAAGAATGTTAACAAGAAACTCTTAATTGATTCACGGATTGTATAATTATGCAATTCTTGAATTGAAAGGAAAATCAGTGTTCCTGTTCCAGCCATTCCTACCCATATTGAGAAACTCAATAAGAATTCTTCATTGTAGGTTAGAATGTGTGATAAATATGTTGCAAGGAAATATACCAAAGCAAGTGGCATTAATGAATACCCAACACCTTTGTATAATTCTCCAACACTACCTTCTCCATCATTGATAGATGTTACAAGGTAATTACTTGATAAGAATAAGATTGCAATACTGAAGAATCCTAATACCAACGCATTTAAATCCATATCTACAGCTTCTACATATTGGAAGATAAATCCTTTACTTGTTTGATATACCAAATATCCAACAAAGAATATTAGCCACCAAACAGAAGCCCCAATATATGATCCTCTTCGTTTCTTCTTCATGTAGTAGAAACTATCCAAAGGATGCTTAATAAATTGGAATGCAAACAAGATATCTGCGATCCATCTAATACTAGCAATTTTGTGAATCCAAGCTTTTGGTCGATTCAAGTACTCGTATTTTTTATTGGTTGCTTTGATTGTAAAATATCCTACTACAGCTACAAAGAATCCAACCAAGTAAAACGGTAAATTTCTTTGTAAATTAATGTTTCTAACTTCCCAGAAACTTTCACTATAGTAAAAACGATTACCAGATAGAACAAAATGTTCCATACTTTCTTCATATTCTGCTTGGCTAAATAAGTTTCTACCAATCTCATTATGAGCCAGTACACTCAATTGATTTAATTTTAATACGTCTTCCCATACAACAACGGCGTCATCATATTGTCCACCTTTGTATAAGGTTAACGCTTCATATATCTTTGTAGAATATTCTGTTGCTCTAAAGCTTTGTAAGGATGCATTGTTTTCATCTAAGGTCCAAAGTGTTCCTTGCGAATCCACTGCAATACTTTGTAAGTTATCATAGAATCCTGCTACATCTTCACGATCTTCACGTGTTCCAAACATAAAGATGAACCACCCATCACTCGTAAAGACAAAAATCTGTCCTGTTTGTGAAGAAGCAAACATAATTCCATCACTATTTGTATAGACATCGTTTAATTCTAAATCAACACCATAATCCGTATCAATTGAAGAACTTCCATCAGTATTATGCTTTTTCAATCCACTGATATCTTGCCCAATACTTGTAGAATAAATTCTATTATCTAAATCAACATAAATATTTGAGAATGTAATCGGATTCCGATCACTTGCTTGTGCAAGTTGTTCTTCTGTAAAGATTAAATTTTCTAATTGTTGTCTAATACTTAACTGTACTTCATTGGTAGAAAAGTATCCTTGGAAATCTCCATTACTTGATAATTGGATAATTCCATCAAATACACCTTCCCCAATAATATACAGGTTCCCTGCATCATCAACCGCAACTTTTTTTGGATTATATGATGTGTTTTCTAAACTAACACTGTCCGGCTTTACAAATGTTTGAACGATAGTATTATCCGTATCAATTTTAAATACAGCTTGGGCAGCACTATCTGCTACATACAGTGTTCCATCTTCTTCCACGTACAATCCTTTTGGTGTTTGAAATTCAGGTAATGCCAATATTTCTACTACAGTATCTGTGTTCGGATCGTATTTCACGACTCTGGCATTTTTGGTATCTGCTATATATAGAATATCGTCACTATCAAAGAATAAATCTGAAGGACCATCCAGCCCTAAATCTAAGATTGTTTGATCTGGTAAATAGGCATCCTGTGTAATAACAAAATTCCCTTTACGATCAAATGTTCTTGTATAGGTTGTTGCACTTGAAGCTTCTAATTCACTTACTCCAACCAGTGTAAGTGATACAAGCATTACAAGTACGAGTAATCTTTTAAATTGTACCATTTTACTTGATACCAGAATGACTCATTGTATCCATTACTTGACCTTGTAATATAACGAATATAATCAAGTTTGGCAATGTCATAATAAGTCCGGCAGCTGCAGCCATACCGGCTCCAGCAATTGACACAGCTTGGTTGGCGGTTAGTGTCGTTAAGTAAAAGCTAAATGTTTTTTTGGTTTCTGTAATAATATATAAACTACTTGATTCTGTATTTCCCCAAATAAACTGGAATGCAAGAATTGCAACAGTAGCGAGGGCTGGCTTAATTAACGGGAAGATAATATATCTCATTATGTGCCAGTCATTTGCCCCATCTAATTTGGCTGCTTCGATCAATTCATTAGGTACTTGATCGATGAATTGTTTTACTAAGAACAATCCAATCGGCATTGCTAGGTATGGAATAACATGTACAAGGTAACTATCTGTTAATCCAATTGTATCAATCATCAAGTAACGTGGAATCATTACCGCAACAGCAACAAACATCAATGCTATTTGGTTAACTTGGAATAAAGGTTTCTTTAATTTAAATTCTTTTTTACTTAGTGCGTATGCTGTACTTGTAGTGATCACCAATGTCAATGAAATCATTACAATTGTAATCACCAATGAGTTGAATAAATATCTAGTCATTGGTACCCCAGTACTCGATGCAGCTCTAAATAAATCGGTAAAATTCTTAAAGGTCGGCTTTTGTACTAAAAACCTTGGAGGGAACATAATTAATTCATCAATCGGCTTCAATGCTTGACTGAATGTATAGACAATCGGTAACATCATAAAGATAGCCAGAGGAACTAAAATAATATAGAATTTGACTTGATTCTTTGTAAAACTCTTCGGATTTACATTCATTGCTTTAATTGCCATATATTTTACCTCCTAATCCTTTTCGCCGAATAATGCATATGCTACGAAACTAAATGATGCGATAACCATCAGTAAAACAACACTGATTGCTGCTGCATATCCCATTTCATATCGTAGGAATCCATAATCTTCAATGTGATTTATAATTAATTGTCCAGCATACTGTGGTGTAGGGTTTGCTCCCGATAACGCTACTCCAATGTATCCACTATTAAACGCTCCAACAATTGCCATTACCGCTCCAAATAACATTTGCGGCTTCATTTGTGGAATCGTAATATAAATAATTTCTTGGAATCTGTTTTTGATTCCATCTACTAGTGCTGCTTCATATAAGGTCTTATCAACATTTAGAAGTCCAGCTAACATTGCTAAGAATCCAATTCCCATACTGCTCCATAGTGATACCATGATCATGATATTTAATAGATAGGCTGGATCTTGTAAGAACTGAATGGCTTCATCAATCAGATCCCAATTCAATAATATGGCATTGATATATCCATCTTGGTTTCCTGAAAATACAGTTCTCCATACAACAGTGATGAATACAGGTCCCATCATTGATGGTGCGTACATAGCAAGACTAATCCATTTTCTAGGCTTCGCTTGTACTTGTGATAGCATCCATGCCATGATGAATGCCAAAATATATCCACCAGGTCCTACGATAATTGCATATTTCAATGTATTTGGAATAACATATCGTAAGAAGTTTAAATCTTGTGTAATTAACATTACATAATTATACATTCCAAGAGGCTCAGTAAACACTGGTGCTTGGATTAAATCAAAGTGGAATAGTGATAATCCCCATGCCACGATAATCGGTACAATAATGAATGCGGTAAATAGTAATACGAACGGTCCAACAAGTAATGTTGTTGATAAGAAATCTCGACGTTTTGATAGTTCACTTTGTGTCATATCAGCACGCTTCTTAAATAATAACTTCATCGTAGCCATTAATTGTCACCTGCCTTCGCATTATCAATTTGCTCTTGGATCCAATCAACGTCCCTTATGGTATATTCTTTTAGGACATTTCCTTCATTATCAAGGTATCCAAATTCAATCATTTTACGCTTGATTTCACGGTCGATAATAATTACTTGTGTATCAATTGCTACTCGAACAGGAACTCCATCAAATGTAACATTATTCCAGATATCTGATAATCCACGTTCTAACATGTATTGTCCAGGTGTTCTAGGAACATCACGTAGCCATTTGATTTGCTCTAAAATAATTGCTTTGTCTGCATTATCCAGTGGACTTGATTCCACTGCATTGATGTTTCCAGAAAGCCATAAGAATTCAGGTCCATACATTGATTGCAATGTATAAGCAAATTCAGTTTGGGTTTCCGTACTCATCCACCATTTCATAAATTCCCAAGACTCATCTTGGAGATTTGAATTTTCAAACATGATTCCACCAGTACCATTTCCAACATACCAACGGTCTACTTCTCCCGTTTCTTCATTATATACTCCTGGATACGGTGCTAATTCCCATTGTCCTACTAATTCTGGTGCTGCATTTTTCAACTGCATGTAGGTATTAAAATCTATAATCCCTACTGGTAATTTATTGTATCTAAATGAGTTATAGAATACTGGAACTTGTTCTGGAAGACTATATGTAGTATAGAGTTCTCCTAACAATGTTAATCCTTCTACACTCTTTTCTGAATCAATTGTTGTAGTCAGTCCATCTGGACTATACATCGACCCACCATACTGATAAATCAGTGGTGCTGTTTGATAGAACCATTTTAAAGAGGTTCCACCCGATACTGGATAATAGAAGTTCATATTGTAACGTTGTAATGTCGGCAAAATACCAACAACATCTTCCCATGTATCCGGTACGTCTAAATTCAATGAGTTAAATACATCTTTACGATACACAAGCGCATTAAACTCTAATGTTTCAGGAATCGCATATACTCCATCATCTAAGATGTATGGAACAAGTGCTCCTGGTGCGAAGTTATCGGCAAATTCCCAATAATCAGGAAATTCAGATAAATCAACCAGTGCGCCACGAATTGCCATATCAAATGGCATATAACTTAATAATCCTAAGGCAACATCTGGAGTGTTACCTGCAGAGTTTGCTAAAATCAATTTATTGGCATCTGGCATAACTGAAATATTCACTTCTATGCCAGTTTCTTGGCTAAAAGTAGAATCCGCCATTTTTTGCATGATATCAACGTAAGTAATCGGTCTATTTACCCAAACATCAACGGCATCATCATTATTTTCAATATTGTATTTGTCATTATTAAATGTATTGAAGAATCCAACAATAGCACTCCATGTACGAACAAAGAATCCTGCATTTGGATCTACAAAATCACCATCACTACCAACATAGAATCCATCTAAATAGAATTGTTGATTTTGTAAGGCAGTTAAAGAGTTCCCTAACAATAAAGTAGTCGAAGCTGCCCCAGCATATAGGTTGTTTAAATATAGTGGTAAATCATCAGGATCTTCTAACATTTGTTCAAATTCAACATTGGCTCTTTTTAAGTAAGACAATGTTGCACTTAAATCTTGTTTGTCAGAATACTCCGATAGTTGTACAACCATATATTTAATAATGTCATTATACGCATTCAAATAACTTTCCGTCTCAGGAATATACTTTGTTAATTTCCAAGTACGGTTTGTATCAATATCTTTTCCTGTCACTTTGATGATGTCCAAAGCAAACTGATTGATATGATCAATAATCAATTGAAGGTCTCTTAAATACATACTTAGTTCACTGTGTTCAGCACGAACTGTAATCATATTACCATCCGTTCCAGCTTCTAAGTATACTTTTAAACTTTCCCCATCTTGTTCTAAGGTTTGATTGGCATATCTACTACCAGTATTATTGAATTGATATCCTGCCAATTCACGATATGGAATCTCACCATTGATTTTAATGCTTCTAAATACATCAAAATCTGATTTGAAGTTAGCATAATGGAATGTTAAATCATACAATCCACTTTCCTCAACAACAACATTATAGGTTACTTCCTGTCCGGCTTTATACCAGGCATTTCCATCAATAATATTTAATTTCTTATTTACGTTATCAAATGGGGTAACACTAGGGTTCCCATAAGAAGTTAAACGTACATAAGATGAGTTCTTTTCTACATATTCAGTCGCATTAATAAATAGTGGTTCCATATCAATTTCTTGATAAGAATTCGAATTTATATACTCTTCATAGGTAGGTATGTAGCTAGGAGGGTTTACAGTTAAGTCACCAAAATAAAGTTCTCCACTTGAGACATTCTCAAATGTAATTTGATTGAGTCCCTCTTCAAAATAAAACAATAGCGGTTCATACGTTGTATACGTATTATTAAATAAATCTAATGTTCTCCATTCTTCTATTTTATTTTGAGGAGGAAGTGTTTCATCTCCATATTTATCAAGGGCATATTCGCTTACAGCGTCTTCCCACAACAAAACGACATCAACAGTCTTGGCATCATCAAACTGATACGCACCATTGATCATCACACTAATTGTAATATTGCTTAATATTTGTCCTTTTACAATATAATCAACATCGATATTATAATATCCAGCTTCTGCTACATCTACCGTATATGTAAGAGGTGAATCATTGAATAAGGCCCCGACATCAGTTCCTTGATATCCGTTTCTTTCAATACTTTGAACACTCGTAAGTGTTCCCTCAGCACTTGGTAAATTATAGTCAATTTCTACTTCTTCTAGATAATCATAATATGTATATCGTCCTTCGTCGATTGTACCTTGCAACACACCAATTGCATTCGCATACGCTTGGTATCCTACTTCATTACTCCATTGTTCATAATCACTATTACGAAATGGATTGGTAAAATACAACACTCCAAGGAAAACAACTATTACAAACAAAACGATATTCATAATCCTTTTTTTACTCATGTAAATACCTCCTTTTTTGTTTAAATAAGCCTTTAGAGTGCCTATTGCTAGGCACTCTTTTATACGACTTATTTAAAGGTAGTTCTATTCTTCGCTATTAAAATCTTCTTCAGTAAATCCGTAATATGTAACAAGTCCAAATTCTAATTCAGAGAAGCTGAATGCAAATCTTTCATTCGCTGATTCGTTCCAAGTAGGAAGATTAGCTAAGATAGTATCTGTGAAGTTTGCATCTGATTTTTCAACTCCACCATTTACTTCAGGATTCCAGTAGTTTTTCCATTCGAATAAATCTTCTCTTCTTGTTCCAGCATCAGAATAGAAGTAAGGGAATGCTTTATCAGAAACGTCCCAGAATTGTCCGTCTTTATAGATTCTTAATACTTCTTGGAATCCAGGCATTTTTGCTGCATCAGCAAAACGAACATGTTTATCAGGAGTATACCAAATATTCATTTGTTCATCGAATAAGTCACCAGTAGTAACTGGGAATGAATCGTTTAATGAACTTGATTCAACACCTTCATTACCAAGGTCTGTAAACATACCATTTGCTCTTGCAGTCCAGCTTGCATTGTCTGCGATCCAGAATGAAGCGAATGTATAGTTAATTTTAATTTGTAATTCTTCTTCAACACTACATGCAGTATCTCCATCTTCGATACAGAAGTTGTATACACTCATAGGGTCTAATACGATACCTACTGTGTTATCTACATAGTCAGTTGAAGGACGAGGATAGATATCCCAATCTTGTGATTTACATCCAAGAGGCCAAGGATTTTCTTCTGTGTTACCAATTGCACAGTCACCCATCATCCAAGGGTCACCTTCTAATGTTAATAATTTGTTTTCTAAGAAGAATTTGTAAGGCCAGTTCCAGTGATCTCCCATAAATGTTTCAGATCCACCACGCCAAGCTGAATGTTCATCCCACTCTTCTAAGTATCCAATTAAGTCTTTCACTTCATCACTATTTAAGTCTAAGTATTCGTCTCCACCGTTGTACTCAAACAATGCTTTATGAATGTCGTTACTTCCAGTTTCGATGATACGGATTGGAGAATCCATCGATCCATAATACTCATCATCTTCAGAATTTTGGATGAAATCAGTGTATTCATCGATATCCCAATCAGGATCAGGAACATCTAAGTTTTGTTGTTCAGCCAATTCTTTGTTGACATAAATTCCCCATGGAAGGATGTATTGTGGAAGTCCACCTTGGAATCCATAATAATTCATCATATCCATGATACTTGGGCTCATTGATTGATATAGAGGGTCGTCTTCAAATACAGATAAATCTGCAACGATACCTTTTCCAATATCACCAGGTAAATCTACAGTTGCCCAAATACTTGGGTGTGCCCCATATGTATTTTGATAGTTTTCTAGTTCTTGCGCCCAGATTCTACCTCCATCAGTAGGTCCACCAGCCATCGCTAATACGTTCACTTCAATATTAGGATAAATTTTGTTGAATTCTTTTGCTACATAATATGCAGCAGCATCGTTTTGAGCAGTTAAATCAGCAACCGTTAAATTTTGGCTTCCGATATCTTCCCAATACGTACCAGATCCACTCCATAAAAGTAGATCAACTTGTCCTTCTACATCAGTACCAAGTGCATCATATGTTGGCTCAGGGTCTTTACAACCAGCCAAAGTAAGTACTGTAAGAAGTCCTAATGTTACTAATAACAATTTTTTCATTCTATTTCCTCCTTGTTTTTTTTATATCTATAATGTATCTCTTTCTAAGATACCCTTATACCCATTAATCACTATAAGATAGTCCATATCCATAACGATATAAAACATCTTTTGTTAAATAATCATCATCATTCGATGTGATTCCTACTTGACTATATGTTCTTGGCCAAGTAATTGGTAATGTACCAGTAAAACCATACTCTCCAAATAATACATCACTAATCCCATTTCCACCTTCACTACCAGGTAGCCATGCCATTACAAAACTATCAAAGTACTGTAATTCATTTGTAATCAACAGTGGTCTACCACTAATCAATATACCAACAACATTTTTTCCTGCAGCTTGCGCTTGCTGTGCAACTTGTAAGGCCGCAGCATTCCCCGGATGTGCATTTCCACTTGTTAGTGTCAATGAATCATTGTCCCCGTTGTATTCTGCATATGGTGTTTCAGCTAGCACTACAATGACAGTATCTGCTTCACTCACACTATTTACTAAGTTTCCACTATTACTCATGAGTACATCATTCATCGCATCTTTGATTCCAATACCTACACCAAGTTCTGCGTTACTAAACAATGTTCCAGAATAATCCCAGAAGTTCGGATATGCTCCTTGCCAATTTGATGACCATCCACCATTTTGTAGAGCAACAGAGTTTGCACCTGGTCCTGTTACAAAGATTTTTTGGTCTTTCGTAAGTGGCAATGAGTTGTTTTCATTTTCTAATAATACCAATGATTTTCTAACAGCTTCACGAGCCAAATCTTGGTGATCTTGTGAATATAAATATGATTCATCTAGTGAGTATGTTGGATTATCCAATATCCCTCTATAATATTTCACTGTAAGAATTCTTCTTACCGCATCATCAATACGTTCCATACTGATTAATTCAGCATTTACCGCTTCCACTATGTTGGTATGTGCATTTCTCCATTGAGTTGGTTCCATTAACATATCCACACCCGCGTTAATTGTTTGTACGATTTGAGCTTTATAATCTCCGCTTAATTGGTGAATTGCTTCCCAGTCAGAAATAATAAATCCATTGAATCCCATTTCATCTTTTAAAACATCTTGAATCCAATATTCACTTCCATGCATTTTTTGTCCATTGATTGAAGAATATGAAATCATGATGGTATCAACATCTGCTTCAATTGCTTCATAATATGGCAACAAGAATAAGTCTCTGATTTCTTGTTCTGTCGCAACTACATTTCCTTGGTCTTGTCCGTTTTGTGTTCCACCATCACCTAAGAAGTGTTTTGCTGTTGCACTTACTCCATTTTCTTCTAGTCCTAAAATCATACTTTGAGCTAGATTCACATGGATTTCAGGATTTTCACTTAACCCTTCGTATGTTCTACCCCAACGGATATTTTGAACAATACTAAATGCTGGACTAAAGTTCCAATTGATCCCAGTTACTAACATTTCTTCTGCCGTTGCTTTTCCAATTTCATACATCAAATCAGTGTCATTTGCTGCACCCAATCCAATGTTATGAGGGAAAATCGTAGCACCATATAAATTGTTGTTTCCATGAACAGCATCAATTCCATAAATAATCGGAATCCCCGCTGAAGAATTCAATGCTGCTGCTTGGTACCCTTCATACATATCGAGCCATTGTTCTACTGTACTACCGAATCCATTTGGATGACTTCCACCACCACTTAGGATTGATCCAATATTGTATGTCGTTACTTCATAAGGAGAAATGTTTCCGCGTTCTGCTTGTAACATTTGTCCCGCTTTTTCATTTAAGGTCATTGTATTAATATAATTCTCAATCACTGACAGACAAGTATCATCTGCTTCTTTACAGTAATAATATTCTTCTTCCGTTGGATCAGGCTCGTCTTCTTGACACGCTTCATTATCCGGAAATAAATCACAATTTACATTAATAATTGGTTCTTCTACTTCTGGCTCCACACAAGAAGCCAGGGTGACCGTGCCTAAAAGCAACAGTCCAAACAATAAAAACTTTTTCATTTTAAAACTCCTTTAAATCTATGATTCCCTCTTCGACCAAGCGTCGAAAATGCCAACCATGATGTGTATGTCTTACTTTATATGACCAAAAGATATGGCCAGCACAGTTATACATCCCTTTTAGTTGTGCATCTGCATAGCGCTTCAAATTGCTAGGTTTATCTTTTCCTATGTGTTCATTCGGTCTCATCCCAAGACTCCACTCACCAACGATTACTGGTACAAAAGCGCTTACTTTTTTAAGACTTTTTGCACGGCTTATTGCGGCTTTCTCATGTTGTTCGATGGTGAACTTGTGTTGACGATGATCAAAACATTGATACATATGTGTGTCTAAAATCACATGATGGAATGAATCAGTTGTAAAAAACTCTTCCCACGCATCTAATCGAAACCCATCATGCATTACAATATATGTATCTGTCAACACTTCTCGAATTTGCTTATATGCTTCTAGATAAAAGTCTTGAATAATCTTCAAGTCAACAATAATGTTTGGTTCATTTAACAATTGTATTGAATGAAAATTCTTATTGTCTTTGTATCGCTTTGATATTTTGACTAAGATTTCAATTGTCTTATCAATATTTTTTTGATCATTAGGCCATTCTAATACATTTTGAATTCCCCCATTGTCAAAGCCATTTTGACAACCTGGGGCGGTATGCAAATCAAGCATAAAATTCAAATTGATTTCTTCTAGATAAGATGTGATCTGATCTAGTTTTTCAATGCTTCTTGCGTACTCGTTTTCTCCATATATCCACCACGGAAATGGAATTCTAACGAGATTTAACCCTTGTTCCTTAATCCAATCAAGATCTTCATTTGTAATATATGTATCCCAATGTTCTTCCAGTTGTGATTGGAAATCCTCTACTTGTGTTACAAAACACGTTTCGTCATTTCCTTTCACATGATTTCTTTCAAACAATTCTTCATTCATCCAACGTTCTAATACGAGCCATCCACCTAAATTTACGGCTTTTATTTTATCCATACTTACAACACTACTGTATGAATTGAATGTGGATTCATTTTCACTTGATAGGTTTTGTTATTGTGAGAAAGTGTATAAGATAATGCATGATCTGTTTCATTCATCATGACTGCTATAACACTTGCATCAACATTTTTAAAGGCTACCGCTTGTACGCCATTTGTTGTGTTTGTAAGACCAATACGGAACGCTCCAGGTTTTACAAATTTGCTGAAATGTCCTACATAATAATACGAGCTTTGGTAGACTAATTTTTCTGGGAAAATATCAATAATAATTGGTGAGTCACATAAATTGTTTACATGATTTGGTCCACCTGTATTGTCTAAGAATAAATTCCAATCAATATATCCTTGGCACCAATTGTTAAAATCACCAATCATATTTCTTGCGTAACGTTCTCCTGTTTTCCAACTATTGAAATGAACGCCACCTTCTTGGCAACCTTCTGTGAATAACAGACCTTTGTCAGGGAACATATCGTGTACTGTTCCAACATTTTCAAAGTCTTCGTTCACATACCAGTGGAATCCAGTTCCCCAAACGTATTTTGCTGCTTCAGGGTCACTTAATACCGCTTCAGCACGTTCTACCATAATATCTCTATTGTGATCCCATATTAGAATGTTTACATCTTTGGCATCACTGTTTTTCATTGTAGGTCCAAGATAGTTCTTAACGAAATCTCTTTCTTCTTCTCCTGAATAGATACATGAATCCCAACGTTGAACTGCTGCTGGCTCGTTTTGTACTGTAATACCCCAAATTTTAATATCTCTTTTGCGGTATTCTTCAATAAACTTAACGTAATAATTCGCCCATGACTGCATGTATTCTGGTAACAATTTACCACCATGAATCATTGAGTTGTTATCTTTCATAAATGCTGGAGGACTCCATGGACTTGCCAAAATTTCAATTTTTCTTCCGGCATGTTTTTCCGCATCATGAATTAATGGGATGACCCATTTTTCATCTCTGGCGATATCAAACGTTTTTAAGTCCTTGTCTCCTTCTTCGATGTATGTATAACTATTTAAACTAAAGTCACATCCATGAATCGAAACACGTCCAATTGTATATCCCAATCCTTCAATAGGATCAAAGTATGCTTTAATGGCTTGTTCTCTTTGTTCTTTGTTGATACGAATTAAATTATATGCACTTGATTCAGTGAATGCTCCACCAAACCCAATCATTTCTTGATATGTTTTACTTTCATTTAAAACAAGAGTTGCTTTTTTACTACTTGTTTCTGACAATGATTGTTCAAAAAATCGTTTGTCAGAACCTTTTTCAGTAATGATTAACTTTGCCATTGTTCGCTCCTTTAGAAATATACTTTAATGTTTTGTACTTGTTTGTTTCTCACTTTTTCAGCTAACTTACCGCTAATTTCTTTATATTCTTTTCCATCCACTTCATACTTGCTAATCGCAAATGATGGATCAAATGTATTGATATTTTGGGAATTGATATATGTTACTTTAATACTTCCTAAGAAGGTAAATGAAACTTCACCATCTTTAAAGAAGTCAGTGCTTAACGCTGGATGTAAGTTTAATGTCAAGGTGCCTTCTGTCATAATAAATGGCTTTTTACCAAACATCATATAGGCCCAGATCGATAACATTTCTGCGGTAGATCCTGATAATCTAGCTACCCAACCTTGTCCTCTCACACTTGGATCAGGATTGACACTTGAAGCAATGAAGCTTGAATTTTCTAATGTACTTCTACCATAAACCTTAGGATCCATGAAACAAACCAAATTTGTTTCAATTTCTTCAAAGAATTCTTTGTAAAGTCCACCCTTTAACAATCCCAACAAATACTTGTATGTCATATGCAAGAAGTTTGATTCACGTTCTTGCCATCCTTTTGTAAAACTACGACCTCTTCCGATTTCATTTGTTTCATCATCTAAGAATTCACTAGTTTTATAAAATTTCAATTCATGATCATATACATTGCTCAATTTAATATTTTCATACATACGTTTTTTCTTTTGAATGTTATTCATAACTTTCAATGCTCTAGCTGGTGCTTCCAAATAATATGGTAAGGCACGTACTTTGAATTTTTTAGGTGTCACGATTGGAAGTCCATATTGTCCAATTTTTGAACTACCATTTTCGATCACTCTTTCGTAATCTACCACTTCATGTACTAGATACGTTGGATAAATCCCATTTCCTAAATGAAGTGCTTTGGTCAAAGCTACATCAATTTTCTTATTTGCTTCTTCCAATAATGCTGAAACAGTTTTACCATCTAAGACACTCACTTCTTTGGTACCAAAGCGGATCGCATCTCGATAGTCTTCTTTAACTGATGATGCCTTGTTCCAATAATCAAAATCATCATAAGTATTATTGAGTACATCTAGTAGTTTATGACTAAACTCTACCATTTCAACAGGTAATTCTAAATTCTCTTCTAATAAGAAATGTTCTGATAAGAAACTAAGAATTCTTTTCAATTCAATCGTTTCTGAAACACCACTACCAAATAATCCAGGAAGACCATTCATAGCATCATTCCAACCAGGTTTATCTGCTTCCATTTCAATTCCGATTCCAGATGGATCGATACTTGCTACTTTATTCACAGCTAGTGTAAACAATTTAGCAAATAAATTTGTTTTCACTTCTCTACCGTATTGGTCTTTGAGCCAATTTGATCCATGAGGATTCATTGAGAGTCGATCGATTTTTGCATGGTCGTGATGAATCACACTACCATAACGTCTGACAACTCCATCATTGCGTAGACAAATTTTCTCACTTCTAGGTAACACATGTACCGGACTGTCATAAAATGAGTATGTCATATCATTGAATAAACTATCCTTCAATCTATCAGGATAAATTCCATTAAAGTTTTCAATCAAATCTAATATATAAGTCCAATGATCAATCCAATATCCTTCGCCGAAGTTTGCTTCAAAGTTTTGCACTGCATACGTGAAGATTGCTTCAAACAATTCAGTATCAGATAAATCAGTAGTAATATTATTGTTTGCGATTGTATTGATAATACTACCAGGTGAGAATTTACCATGAAGAACTTTCATCATAACCTCACTACCCTGGAATAATTTATTCACAATCATTTTTACTTTTGCTTTGTCTTTGATTTCAAATGATGATCCATTGATTGCGAGTGGATTATATCCATCCGCTTGAATGAATGAACCAAACATTTTTACATTGAAGTCATATACTTCTGGAATAATTAATATATCACTTCTTCTATTTTGACAAACATCTCTGAAATTTCCATTTCCTTGAGAATAGAATTCAGGAGCAAGAGTGAAGTAATTATAATCACGCTCTAAATCCCCGTGTTTTCTAGAAAAGAGATGATAGACAAATTTTGAGTGATCCCCATCAATCACCATTGGGTATCCACCACGTAAGAAGTTGTCCATATAATTTTGCTTGATATAATCATCAAATAGTGGGAATGCCGTTTCCGTTTGAACATCTTGTAAGATTTGTTCAATCTCATTGGATGCTTCAAAACGTTTTTTCGCTAAGTATTCAGAGTCAGAAATATAAGATGACATCTCAATTACTTGCTCTTCTGAATGGGCATGTCCAATTACTGTATTAATCGATTTTTCTTCACCAGGAACAATTGTCATATTTACACCTGTAAAGCCAACCGGAATCTTATTCGCTGTTACTTGGTTACTAGATAAGATTTCAACCAAAGATGTTTTTTCAAAATTTCTAGCATATCGTTTTGACGTATCATATCCGAAGACAAGACTTGAATCTACAATTGGTTTAATCAAATTTCCTTCAAATGATGATACATAAAAGTTCCCTTTCACGATATTTGTAACTTCTGCGCTATCTGAAGTAGAAGAACGCATTCTATAATATCCGATGTTGTTGTCTAAAGAATAAATCTCCATCCAACTTCTCAATAAATTACTCATTGCCTTGAATGATCCATATTCCACTTTGTACGGAAACAGTTGAGACAGACCGTCTAGAATTTCAAAAGAAACAGGTTCGCTGTTTTGATTTGTAATCTTAACTTGTCTTACTAAAGCTGCAATGTTTTCGTTTGGTAGACCAAAATAAGTAACTTCAAATGTTAACCCTAAAAATTTATTTACTTCTACAATAGAGAATTCAGCTCGTCCAATTTTCATTGTTCGTTTGACATCTTTACTGTTTTCCCCAAATATTTCTATCACTTCGCCATTCACTTTTACGAATGTTCTAAATCCATCAATAGCAGTTCTTTCATACGCCGTTACTGCCGGATTAAACTCTAATATATGTGAATCCTTATTTTCAATTCCGAATGATGCAATTCCTTGCCCTCTATTAACATAAAACGCCCATAATGGTATTCCTTTTTTTCCAGCCAATCCAGGCAGGAAACTACTAAATGTTTTTTGCTTATCGTATTCTTCAATCTGAAATTGATTATCTTTGAAGTAAAACTCGCTCATTTGACACCTCTACAATCTAATATAATAATATATTATATTTACTAAAACGATTTCGAATTAATTATATCACAATATGTAAGCGTTATACAATAGCGTTTTCGTAATTTCTAAATTTAGTATTATTTTTCTAAATATTATTATAAATAAAAGACCTGCAAAAAGCAGGTCTTAATTTGATTTGTTTTAACCGATTGAACCTTCCATTTCCAACTTGATCAATTGATTTAACTCAACTGCATATTCCATTGGAAGTTCTTTTGCAAACGGCTCAATGAAGCCCATAATTATCATTTCAACAGCTTGTTCTTCTGTCAATCCTCTACTCATCAAGTAGAACAACTGTTCTTCAGAAACTTTTGAAACTGTTGCTTCATGTTGCACCTGTGCTTGATTATTTTGAACAATGTTATATGGTAAGGTATCTGATACCGAAATATCATCCAATATAATTGTATCGCATTCTACGTTCGATTTCGCACCAATTGCCTTCTCAGAATGTTTGATCATTCCACGATAATTAACACGTCCACCTTTGGCACTCATTGACTTAGAAATAATTTTTGAAGTTGTATTTTTTCCAATATGGATCATCTTCGCGCCAGTATCTTGGTTCATACCTTCTCCAGCAAATGCAATCGAAATCGTTGTTCCTTTTGCACGATCACCTTTTAGGATACATGCTGGATATTTCATATTGATTTTACTACCAATATTTCCATCAATCCATTCCATGTGTGCATCTTCTCCTACTAGTGATCTTTTTGTTACTAAGTTAATGATATTGTTTGCCCAGTTTTGCACAGTTGAATAACGACAATATCCACCTTTTTTAACAAAGATTTCTACAATCGCAGCATGCAAACTGCTTTTCGTATAAACCGGAGCGGTACATCCTTCAACGTAATTTACACTTGCTCCTTCATCAACGATAATAAGTGTTCTTTCAAATTGTCCCATTTGTTCACTGTTAATACGGAAATAAGATTGTAAGGGCTTTGTCACTTGAACACCTGGCGGTACATAGATAAAACTTCCACCGCTCCATACAGCGCTATTAAGTGCTGCATACTTATTGTCTGTATAAGGAACTACTTTCCCAAAGTATTCTCTGAACAACTCTGGATATTCTCTTAAAGCTGTATCTGTATCTGTAAAGATTACACCTTGATCTTCTAGTTCTTTTAGTGTTGAATGGTATACTACTTCAGATTCAAACTGTGTAGAAACACCAGCTAAGAATTTTTGTTCTGCTTCTGGGATTCCTAGTTTATCAAATGTATCTTTGATTTCTTCAGGTACATCATCCCAATCCGCTTCAGATCTATCACTTGGCTTAATATAATATGTGATCGCATCAAAATCAATTCCACTTAAATCAGGTCCCCATGTCGGATTCGGTTTATCTAGGAATTTTTGATATGATTTTAATCTAAATTCCAGCATCCATTCTGGTTCACCTTTGATTTTCGAAATTTCTCTGATAACATCCTCACTTAGACCTTTACCTGTATCTAATACACTTGTTGTTTCGGTCTTGAAGCCATATTTATAATCACCAATGATTTCAGTTATTTCTTGTTTAGTTTTTTCACTCATGAGTAAATCACTCGCTTTCTTCGAATGTTCCTTCCAATGCTTTCCATGCGATACTCGCACATTTAATACGAGCAGGGAATTGTCTCACTCCCTGATACGCTATTGCATCTTCAAGTTCAATAGATTCATCGTACTCTTTATTTGTTAGCATATTTAAGTATGCATCTTTAATTTTTGTTGCTTCTTCTACAGTTTTTCCAATCAATACTTCACTCATTACAGAAGCACTACTACAGCAAATACTACATCCAGTTCCATCGTGACGAACATCTTTTACAATTCCATTCTCTAAATGAGATTGAATTGTAATATCGTCTCCACATGTTGGATTTTTGATATGCACTGTTTTATATCCTTCTTTTTGCAATAAACCTTTGTTTCTAGGATTTTTATAGTGATCCATTATCACTTGTCTATATAAATTTTGTAATCCAGCCATAACAATCCTCCTAAAATCCTACGCCTTTGAAGAAATCTCTGGCAAGTTTACATGATTCAACAAATTTATCACATTCTTCATAGGTATTATATAAGTAAAATGATGCTCTTAATGTAGCCACTACACCAAGCCATTTAATAACGAGTTGTGCACAATGATGCCCCGCTCTCATACAGATATTGTCCCCATCAAAATACGTAATCGCATCATGTGGATGAACCCCTTCTATATTGAACGATATAATCCCTGTTTCAGCAGTTTCGTTATAAATAATGATATCATCAATTTCTTTCAATTTTTGTACTGTATACTCTTTTAATTCATGTTCGTATTTCTTAACGTTATCAAGACCTATGTTGTCCAAATATTTGATTGCTTCACCAAGACCGATCGCCTCAGCAATCGGAGGTGTTCCTGTTTCAAATTTATATGGAGCGTCTTTCCAAGATGCATCAAATTTATTAACATTATCGTTCATATCTCCACCAAATTCAATTGGTGGCATACTTTGTAGTAAATCAAATTTACCATATAAGACACCAATCCCTGTTGGTCCTAACATTTTATGTCCAGAAAACGATAAAAAGTCTGCATCTAAATCTTTGACATCAAGTTTTATATGAGGTGCGGCTTGCGCTGCATCAACAGTTACAACTGCACCGTATTGATGAGCTAACTGGATGATTTCCTTCAACGGAGTAACATAGCCCATTACGTTTGAAACGTAATTGATTGCCACTACTTTTGTTTTTTCCGATAAGACACTCTTGAAATTTTCAATGGTAATTCTTCCCTCTTTATTCAAAGGAACATATACCAATTTCGCCTTTGTAATATTTGAAACGTTTTGCCATGGTAAAACTTGGGAATGATGTTCCAATTCTGAAACCAAAATCTCATCCTCACTTGTTAAATTGTTCAATCCATAGCTTGAAGCAACTAAGTTTAAAGCACTACTTGCTCCTCTTGTAAATATAATTTCATTGACATCAGAATTGATAAACTTCGCTACTATTTCTCTTGCATCTTCATACTCAGTAGTAGCAACATAACTCAAATTATATACTCCACGATGTACATTCACACCGTATTTCTCATAATATTCAGTTTGTTTATCAATGACTTGCCTTGGCTTCAAACTTGAAGCTGCTGTGTCTAAATATACAAGCGTTTCATCTTCTAATATCGGAAAATCTTTTCTCCATTTATTTGGATCCATACCGTCACCTACAATGTTTTATTTTCAACCGTTAAAATGAAATCCTCTTTCAATAAATCAGTTGTTAATTTATTTAATACTGGGCTTAAAAATCCAGAGATAATCAAACGTTCTGCATTCTTAAGTGTTAATCCTCTACTCATTAAATAATACAATTGTTCTTCATCGATTTTTCCGATTGCAGCACCATGTGATGCCTCTACGTCAAATTCATCGATCAGTAGTAATGGATTTGCATCTAGTCTTGATTTTACTCCCAACACAACCCCACGGTTACTTTGTCTTGCAATACTTCTTTTCATACCTTTATTGATTTTACCAATACCTTCAAAAACAAGTGTTGAAGCATTGTTTGCTACACCATAATTCTCAATATACCCTTCAGTACTTTTGGCTTTATGTTCTACTAATTGTGTGAAATGAGCTTCTTGTTGTTCATTCGTAATTGCCACTGTTTTTGTTGTTCCTGTCGCATATTCTTCTTGAAGTAAAATATTTGTGTTAGATACGGTCACAGAATCATTGATTTCCGCAATGCTGTACATTGCATTTCCATAACGCTTCACATATACATTTCTTGTAATTGCAGCCATTGTTTTATTGTTCAACTTACTCATACCCGAGTAGGTTAATCTTGCATTTTCTAATACAAACGCGTTGGAAACATGGTTGACACTGGTTTGTCCATAACTAACCAAATACTCAAAGTATTTGAAGTCACTATTGTCTTCACACACAATCATTACATTATTGTTCATTTCACCCTCTTCTTGGATGTAAAAAACATGTAATGTATTTTCAAATATTGTATTTCTTTTTGCTTTAATAAATAGTCCACTTGTTGTTTCTTCATAGTTGTATAAGACACTATCTGCGGTAATCGATTTCACAGACTCGCTATCATAATACATCGCTTCAGCATCTGTTAATTCTTCTACATCTAAAACAATTAAATCGTTAAAACTTTCATCCAGACTTTTTTCGATGATATGTCCATCTTTGATTACAATATAGTTCTTTAAATCACCAGAAAGAAGTCTTTGAATCTGACTCGGCATCTCTGTATTGTTTAAAGGCTGTTTATGTAATTGAATCATTATAAATCAAGAGCTTCTTTCGTAGCACAAGTCCCTAACATCACTCTTGCTTGCTCTTCTTCTTCAATTACTCTTACATCCTCAATACCAAGTTCTTCTTTTAGCCAGTCATATCCTTCAGTATCAATACGTTTCATCAGTTCAAGGTTTCCAGAACGCACAATTTTACCCTTCATCATAACGTGAATCGTATCAGCTTTTATATATTCCAATAAACGTTGGTAATGCGTAATCAATAGGAGCCCTAATTTATCACTTTGCATCTCTGTAACATTTTCACCAACAATACGTAATGCATCAACATCTAATCCACTATCAATTTCATCTAAAATAGCAATCTTTGGCTTCAACATTTTCATTTGTAAGATCTCATTACGTTTTTTCTCTCCACCACTAAATCCTTCATTCAAGTATCTATGTGGTAAATCATCATCCATTTTTAAATCTGTTACAGCATGATCTAATTCACGAATGAATTTGAATAAACTAACGCTTTTCCCTTCTTTCAAACGAGTGTTCATAGCTGTTTTAATGAAATCACTGTTTGTTACCCCAGGTACTTCAGCAGGATGTTGCATTCCTAAGAATAATCCGGCACGAGCACGTTCGTCTACTTCCATTTCAAGAACATCTTTACCGTCTAAAGTAATCGTTCCTTTTGTTACAGTATATTTGGGATGACCCATTATCACACTAGCTAGTGTCGATTTACCAGTCCCATTCGGACCCATAATCGCATGAGTTTCTCCACCATTTATTTCTAAGTTAACACCTTTTAATATTTCTTTTCCTTCTACTTCTGCGTATAAATCTTTTATCACTAATTTGCTCATAGTTTATACCTCCTTAACTCAACTCATATAATACATTATATAAAGCCATAATCAAAGTGATATGATATATTTTTTAAATAGTTATTTATAATCTTAATTGATATCCTTATTTAGAAAAAAAACATAAAAAAAACGGAGCAGATTTGCTCCGTTTTAGTTTTGAATATTTACTATGTAGTTTGAACAATTCCATCAAAACTTAAAGCAATTGTTCCTGTTGCACCTGGAGATTCAACGAAGATGATAATTAAATTAATATCATTTCTTTGTTCTAGAGTCAATGAAGATAAATCTAATACGAATGTTTGTTCTGTACCATCTGCAGTCATTCTACCTTCAATATTTCCTCCCCAACCTTCAACTTTGAAGACTATTGGAGCACCATCTGTTCCAGTAAATGTGAATTCAATTGCATCATTTGTTCCATCAAATACAAAGTTTTGATATTGTGCATTGTCATTCCACCAAGGATCAGAAACACCATCATAAGTAATTGTTACATCGTTTGCTCCTAGGTCACCTTCAACAACAGTCATGTTGTATCCAGCCCATGCAGGTAATGTTTTCGCTTCAAAACTTAATGCTAACGATCCGCTTGCACCTGGAGATTCAACGAAGATAATTAATAAGTTAATTGCATCTCTTTGTTCTTTTGTTAAAGAACTTAAGTCTAATGTGAACATTTGTTCTGTACCATCAGCTGTCATTCTACCTTCGATGTTACCTCCCCAACCTTCAACTTTGAAGACAATAGGAGCACCATCAGTACCAGTAAACGTGAAATCAATTGCATCATTATTTCCATCAAATACGATGTTTGAATATTGTGCATTATCATTCCACCAAGGATCAGAAACACCATCATATGTAATTGTTACATCATTAGGTCCTAAGTCACCTTCAACAACAGTCATGTTGTATCCAGTCCATACAGGATCTTCAACAACAGGTACAGCATCTTCTACTTCAATCATAATTGTATCAACTATGAATAATGTTCCATCGAAGTTATCTGATGATTTACCTAATTTAAATTCTAATGCAGCATTTGTTCCACCAGTATATGTAAAGATCCAAGTGTAAGTTTGGAAATCAGTTCCTAATTCGAATGATTTTTCGAATGCAGTTCCGCCATCCCAGAATCCTACGATAAAGTCTCTAGCTACATCACCTTTTGCATTAAATGTAACTTTATAAACCAATCCAGGAATCATAGTAATTCCAGTTTGTTCTAATTTGTTTTCCCATGGGTTTGCATTTGCTTCATCATAATAAACCCAAGCTTCTCTCCATTGTGTTTGGAATGAAGTATTTCCGTTTGGAGACCATACTCCCCAACCAGTAGTTTGCCAATTATCGAAGCTTCCATCCATTACTTGATCAGTATCAGCAACAATAGCTGTACCGTCAAATTCTTCTAACATAACATTGTCTAATGTAATAACACTTGCAGCAGCATCATTTACTAATCCCATTAAGAATTTCAATGTTCCACCAGTTGCAGTATCACCAACAACGATATCTAAAGTAAATGTAGTTACTGTTTCAGTTAAAGAAATAGTAGCTTGGAATTCTTGTCCATCGATAGTAATTCCAGAAGCTCCAGCAATTTCTGCTTGGATATCTCTTGCAACAGTACTTGAAGCATCAAATGATAATTTATATGTTTTGTTTGCTTCTAATACAATACCTTCTTGTTCAATTAATACGTGCCAGAAGTCTGCTCCAACAGCTGCGATATCAATTACTAATCCGTTATCGCCAGTGCTAAAGAATGCATCTGCACCATTCCACTCTTCCCAATATGGATGCCAATTTCCAGCATCAAAGTTAGGGTTAACTAAGTTATCAGTATAATCAACGAAAGTAACGTCTAATACTTGAATTTCACGAGTAACAACAGTTTCGTTCATTGCAGCATCCATAACAGTATAAGTAACATTATAAGTACCTTCTGTAGCACCATCAAATGTATCTCCACTTAATACGATATCTGCTGTAACATCACCGTCTCTACCATCAACAGCCATTACGCCAGTTAATGCATCTTGTCCATCGCCTAAGAAGAATATTGCATCTTCTACACCTGATAAGACAGGTCCAACAGTATCATTCATTACAGTAACAGTACGAGTTACAACTGTTTCATTTCCAGCTGCATCTTCTACAGTATATGTTACAAAGTATACACCAGCTGTAGCAACATCAACAGTATCTCCACTTACTACGATTGCAGAAGTTAAGTCACCATCAGTTAAATCATTTGCCATAACGCCAGTTGCAGCATCAAATGTAGGTGCATCTTCAATATATAAAGTTACATCTTCTGCTCCAGTAATTGTAGGAGCTAATGTATCTTCACCTGATCCACCTTTGATTACAAAGTCATCAATCCAGATTGTAGCATTGATTCCAATTGAACTGATTCCTTCAGCAGCGTTTTCTAAGTTACCCATTTCAAACAATGGTCCACCAAATCCGCTATCTAAATCTTGGTTATATACAAATGATACAGTATAAGTTACAAATTCAGTTGTTAATCCAAAATCTTCTACTTGACCTGTTTTAAAGTCATAGAAGTAAGGAGCTCCACCTAATAATTCTCCAACTTGGAAGTGAATTCCTTTACCAGCAACATCGGTTTTTGCTTTGAATGAAAATTCATAAGCTTCTCCGTCTTCAAATGGTAATCCCATAAATTCATAACGAGCACCATATACAGTAGTTGCAGATGTAACTTCTAATTTCAAAGCACCATTATCCACAGATGCAACAACTGCTCCACCATCTGCTTCATATTTTGTCCAACCTTCTAAATCAGCATCAGTATCCCAATGCCATTCTTTTAAGATAGGACCTTCAACAGGACCAATCTCAACAGGGTTAATAATGACTGTGATTGTATCACGAACCATTTTACCTTCTACAACAGCCGTATAAGTAATATGACAAGTTGCAGGGTTTGCAGTATTGATTGTTCCATTTGTTAATGGACAGTCATCACTGTCTAGAGTGATTACACTTGTATAATCAACACCATCAGTACCCATAGCAGAAACACCATCTAGTAAATCAATTGCATCACCAGCTGTAATTTCTTGATCTACCAATCCGCTTAACGTAACGACTAGATCGACTGGATCTGGATCGTCATTTCCGCCACCACATGCAGCTAATGAGAACGTTAACGCTAAAGCAGCAATTAAAATTAATAATTTTTTCATAAATTTTTCTTCCTCCATCTTTTATTGATTTTATCTTCTTTCAGTCATAAAACCGCCTAAGAAATCATACTCAGACAGATTTATTTTGGAAAGAAAACTCTTTCACATACATAGTATAGCATCAAACGAAATCGTTTTCAATCAAAAAACTAATACGTTTTCTAAAAAGGCTTACACATAATGGCTGTGCGGATATCGGTAATTTAATGTTTTCGGTGAAAAAATAAAGTAATAAAGAGAAATGCTAGATAATGAGAGTGTTTATTTTCGTTCATAATTTTTCTAAATAAGCATTATTAAATTTTATAATTCAAAAAAAAGAGACCGAAGTCTCTATTCTTGATTATATCCGCCATTCTCAATCTTATAATTCCAAAAGAACCAGCCCATACCAGATTCATATACGTTTAATTGTGCATTCATAAATGCAGCTTTGACAGAAATTACAGACTCTCCATCTAATCCGTCATATACGCTTCCAGGAAGTCCTAAAGACCATTCTCCAACAATGACAGGAACGCTACTTCCATACTGGTGTACATTTTGATACTGTTGTGTATGTACAAAGTCAACATGTTCAACGATGTCCATATCCCCCCATCCATCTCCAAACACTTGGTATAGATGTGTATCTAAGAAAACATTGTCCATATCTTGTTCATCAAACCAGCTACCCCAACCACCTGTAAAAGCATCATGGAATCCGATCCAAATATCAGGAGCATAAATTCTAATTACATCATATGCATCCTCATAGAAATTTCGTAAGGTTGTCATGTTGATTCCCCAACTTGCAGGTTCGTTTAATACTTCGTATCCCCATAAAGAATCAAACTGCGCAAAGTGTTGGATAATATCTCTCGTTCTGGTTAATGTCAATTGAACATTTTCTGGTTTATCCCACTCAAGTAGGCCAGCAACTCCACCATTATCAAATCCATTTTGACATCCAGGAGCTGTGTGTAAATCCAACAATACTTTGATATTATGATCTTCTGCCCACGTCATTGCTCGATCAATATAAAACACACTACTAGCATATGTTACTTCATGTTCTGTACCTTCATAATATGATTCACCAAATAGCCACCACGGGATTGGTATACGAACATATTCGACATCATGATCCGCAAGCCAAATAAAATCATCTTCTGTTATAAAAGTATCCCAATGTTCTTCAATTACAGTAGCTGCATCAGGAACTTGTTGCATAAATGCTGTCTCGTCACTACCATCAACACCTCGGAATAATTCTGACGTCATCCATCCTTCTAAGACAAACCAACCACCTAAATTAACTCCTCGAACTGCATTTGGGTTAAACTCCACTTCTTCGACTTCAAGTGGACCTCTACTTACTAAAAAGTTATACTCATCTTTTCTTAAATAGTTTGGGTTACTTTCATCTACTTGATCAATCTCAAGACCAACAAACTCGCCTAATCCAATTCCTGGATCAAAAGAATTTTTTATAGTATAACTCGTTATATCTTCATCATAAATCCATTGTTGAATTTCATCATCTGTCATCCCCGTAAAATCAGGTAACGTGATGACACCATCAGGTGAAAGACCATCAGAATAGGTAATACTAATCGTAGTTTCAGCGTCAACTTCCGTTCCTTCTTCTATACTTTGGTAAAACACTAAATTCTTGTCAACATCATCACTATACTCAGATGACGGGTCAAGTTTAAGGTCTACACTAAAGGCCAATCTCACAGCATCACCATAACTAATACCAGTGAAATCAGGAACCGTTACAAGTTCTGTTTCATCTGTTGTATTACATGATGCGAGCGAAAATGCAAATAATAAAGTTACAAAAAGAATCAATAGTTTTTTCATTTCATTACCTCCAAATCATTATTTCAACCACATTGTATCATATGAAAATTAAAACTAAAAGGGTTTCGTAAATTTTCGTAAATAAGAATTATATGATAAAAAAAAGAAAGTATATATACTTTCCCTTTAATAAACATGTTTTTTTATCATTTTCGTTATAATGCGGAGTCCATCATCATTTAAGTGGAACCCATCAAATGTGTATTTTAAATTTAAGGTATCATAATTATTCATCAGTGCTTTCGAAGCATCAATGAAATTAATCTTGCTTTTTCTAGAAAAATTACGTAAATAAAAATTCAACATATTGATATCAAAATTATCTCTTGAATCGACATACTCTCGATTAATATACTCAGCAACTGTAGCATTGACCGGAATTACTGAAACAATATGTATTTCTGTCTCCTTGCTACGTTTTTGCACTTCTTCGACAATTTCTACTATATGATTGTAAATACTCTTAACATCACGATTATCAAATCCAATATCATTACTTCCAATCGAAATAAATAACTTGCTCGGCTTATACTTAATCGCTCTTTTATATAGCGTTTCTTGCAACAATCTTGTAGTATCACCAGAAATACCGTTATTATAAACAGTTAGACCATTAAAGTGTTCTCTCACATCGATAGATTCAATGACACAGTCTCCCAATAAAACGATTTGCTCTTTTACAATATCTTGTTCTCTTATTTCTAGCATTCTTTTTTTATAATGCTCTTTGATGTTTTTCTTGTTAATCATAAATTTACACCTCAGTTCGTGCTTTGATAGCTATTTTTAAATATTCTTTTTACTAATGTTAAAACAATGACCGCTGTCATTGAAATAATGATTCCTAACATATAATACCCACTTGCAAAAATAATTCCAATAATTGCACTGATCCACAAACTAGATGCAGTAGTAAGACCACTAATATATCCATTTGTTTTCAGTATGGCCCCTGCACCCAAGAACCCGACACCAGTAATTATTTGAGCAATAATTCTTTGTCTTTGCACTACAATACTTCCTGCTAACTCTGGATTTGCACGAATAAATTCAATTGCATCTTGAACCATATATTCTTGAACTATCGTTACACCAAACGCACCAAGCGCAACTAAAATGTGAGTTGTCAGCCCAGCAATCTTATGTTTGCGTTGACGTTCGAAGCCGATAAACCCAACAAATAAAAGTGTTAATCCTAGCGTTTGAAGGATGTATTGTAAATCTATTACTTTATCCATCAAGCCACCTTCTTTCTTCTAAGTAACATAACATTATAAACGCTTACATTCAAAAATGCAAATTTTTCCAATAAAAAAGAGCGAAAAGTTTCGCTCTTTCATTGTTCATTATTCTCCGATGCTATAATCCATAGCTGCATAACGCTCATACATTGCATAACGACGTTGTGCTTCTTGTTTATTTAACACCAATAACTCTTCAGCATGTTCAGGATTAATATCCACTAATTGTGCATAACGAGCTTCGTTCATTAAGAACTCTCTGTAACGATCCCATTTTGGTGGCTTAGAATCGATAACAAATGGGTTTTTCCCTTCAGGTTGTAAACGAGGGTCAAATCTAAATGTTGGCCAGTATCCACATTCCGTTGCCAATTTTGCTTGGTTTTGTGAATTTGTAAGTCCACCTTTGATCTTATGAGCGATACATGGTGAGTATGCTAAGACAATTGATGGTCCTGGATAG
>CAYSZV010000010.1:58907-62919 GCA_964435595.1 uncultured Candidatus Izemoplasmatales bacterium
CGGGTCAAAACGATATAGTAGCCAGTGACCGGATTCAACGGCCTTTTTCTGCTCGTCGAGTTGTTTGGTCATGTTGATTCCATGAGCAATACATGGTGAATATGCCAAGATGATTGATGGTCCATCATACGCTTCAGCTTCTTTGAATGCTTTAAGAACTTGTTGTTGTGAAGCACCATGTGATACTTGTGCAACATATACATGTCCATAACTCATTGCAATTGCAGCTAAATCTTTTTTCTTACCACCTTTACCAGATGCAGTAAATTTAGCAATTGATCCTGTTGGAGCAGATTTTGAAGATTGTCCACCAGTATTTGAATACACTTCTGTATCTAATACTAAGATGTTTACATCTTCTTCATTTGCCATAACGTGGTCTAATCCACCGTATCCGATGTCATAAGCCCAACCGTCTCCACCAATAATCCAGTTTGATTGTTTTACGATATAATTAGATAATTCAGCAACTTTTTTCGCCCAAGTAGCGTCTGATTTTTCAACCAAAGGCATTAATTTATTGTACACTTCAAGAGATTTGTCTCCATCCGCTCTACCTTCGATCCATTCAGTTACCAATTCATTTGTTTCAGCATCTAATTCATCTTTTGCACCAATCAGTACATTTTGTAATTGATCTCTTAATGCTTCATTTGCATGTCTCATACCAAATCCAAATTCTGCATTATCTTCAAATAATGAGTTAGCCCATGCAGGACCAAAACCTTTAGCATTTGTTGTATAAGGTGTCGCTGGGAATGAACCACCATAAATTGATGAACAGCCTGTTGCATTTGCTATCAACATTCTATCACCGAATAATTGAGTAGCAGCGCTTAGGTAACCTACTTCGCCACAACCGTTACATGCCGGCGGGTATTCGAATAATGGCTTAGCAAATTGTGAGTTTTTCGCGTTGTTTTTACCAACTAAGTTATCTTTGTAAGTAACTTTATTGAATAAATATTCAGAATTGTCAATTTCACCTTTTTCAATTTCTTCATGAATTGGGCTCATTGCCAATGCTTTTGTTTTCGCAGGACATACTTCAACACAAACTCCACAACCTGTACAATCTAATGTAGAAATTTGAATTTTGTATTGTAATCCGTCTAATCCTTTACCAACTGCTTTTTTCGTTTTCAATCCTTCAGGTGCATTGGCCATTTCTTCTTCTGTTAATAAGAATGGTCTAATTACAGCATGCGGACATGCGAAGGCACATTGATTACATTGGATACAATTGTCATCGATCCATTCAGGTACGTAATTAGCGATTCCGCGTTTTTCATATGCAGTTCCACCATTATCCATTGTACCATCTTCGTATCCTTCAAATACACTTACAGGTAAATCATATCCTTTGATTGCATTGACAGGATCTGCGATGTTTTTAACGAAATCAGGTCTTGTATTATCTACAGCAGCTTTTGTTTCAACTTTTAGATCTGCCCATTCAGGTTTCACTTCTAGTTTAACAAGTCCAGCTTTACCAGCATCGATTGCTGCATAGTTTTTATCAACGATATCTTGCCCTTTACGACCATAAGCTTTTTTCGCATATTTTTTCATTAATGTTACAGCTTTGTCATACGGTAAGATTTGCTCGTTCAATGCAAAGAATGCACTTTGCATAATTGTATTAATCATAACACCAAGTCCAGCGTTTTCAGCTAACTTAACTGCATTGATTACATATAATTTAGCATTTTTTTCTGCCAATTGTTTTTTGACACTATTTGGTAATAATTGTTCTACTTCTTCCGGTGGAGTAACAGTATTCAATAAGAATGTTCCACCTTTTCTAAGTCCACCAACCATATCGTATTGTGTCAAATATGAATCTTTTGAACAAGATACGAAGTGAGGTTGTGATACTAAATATGTACTTTTGATAGGAGTTTTTCCAAAACGCAAGTGCATACGAGTAACTCCACCTGATTTTTTAGAATCATAACTTGAATAAGCTTGTCCGTATAAATCTGTGTTTTCCCCGATAATTTTTATTGTATTTTTTGACGCTCCAACAGTACCATCTGATCCAAATCCAAAGAATAATAATTCTGTTGTACTTGCTGGTTGTGTATCGATTTCATCATTGTCTAGTGAAGTCATATTCACATCGTCTTTGATACCTAATGTAAATCTTGCTTTTTTCATTCCGATCATATTATCGAATGCAGCTTTGATTTGTCCTGGAGTTGTATCTTTAGAAGAAAGTCCGTAACGTCCGCTGAAAATTTCAGGTGCATTTTCTTTACCATAAAATACTGATTGGATATCTAATGTTAAAGGTTCACCAATTGATCCTGATTCTTTCGTTCTTTCTAATACTGTAACTCTCTTAACAGTTTTAGGCATTGCACTTAATAAATATTCTGCACTGAATGGACGATATAAATGAACAGTAATAAGTCCAACTTTACGTCCTTCTTTTTGTAAGTAATCAACTGTTTCTTCAACTGCTTCTGTTACTGATCCCATTGCAACAATAACGTCTGTAGCATCTTCTGCACCATAGTATGCGAATGGAGCATAGTTTCTACCAGTCACTTTTGAAATTTCAGTTAAATACTCAGCAACAATATCAGGTACTTTTGCATAGTATTTGTCTTGGATTTCTCTACCTTGCATGTAAACGTCATCGTTTTGTGCCGATCCACGAGTAACAGGGTTTGCACTATTTAATGCTCTTTTTCTAAAAGCACTCACTGCATCTCTGTCTAGTAATCTGTCAAAAACTTCATAATCCATTACTTCAACTTTGTTTACTTCATGAGATGTTCTGAATCCATCAAAGAAATGTAAGAATGGAAGACTAGATTTGATTGCTGCCAAATGAGCAACCCCAGCTAAATCCATTACTTCTTGCACTGATCCACTAGATAAAATAGCGAATCCAGTTTGTCTTGCAGCCATAACATCTTGGTGATCTCCAAAGATACTTAATGCTTGTACAGCAATACTTCTTGCAGCGACATGAATAACACCTGGTAATAATTCTCCAGCAATTTTATACATGTTTGGTAATTTTAGTAACAATCCTTGTGATGCTGTGTAAGTAGTTGTAAGTGCACCAGCTTGTAGTGAACCATGAACTGTACCTGCAGCTCCAGCTTCAGATTGCATTTCGATAACTTTTACCGGCATATCAAATAAGTTTTTCTTACCTTGAGATGCCCATAAATCAGTGTATTCAGCCATCGGTGAAGATGGTGTAATAGGATAGATTCCAGCAACTTCAGTAAATGCATATGCAGCATATGCAGCAGCTTGGTTCCCGTCCATAGATTGGAATACTTTTTTTGCCATTATGACATTACCTCCAAAATTTATTTTTACTTCAAAATTATTCATTTTGTCATACATTTAGAATTATAAAATATATTAAAATATATTACAACCGTTTTCGGCTATAAATTTTTAAAAAGAAAACACTTACATCAAGTTATTTGTAATAAAAAAGACTAGTTTCTAAACTAGCCTATATTGTGAATTATTTTATACTGTCTAAAAATCCTTCTGCTTTATCCAAATATAAATTTGCTACAAACATGAAATCAACACCCAAATCTAAAGATAGTCCTATGAATTCTTTGTATAATGCAACATTGTGCCATTGCAAGCATTGAAATGTTCTGTAGAAGTATAATTTATTGTATTCTTCAGTAGTTGCTTCTCTCCCTAAATATACCGGTAATAAAGCAAGTGCATGATTAAAATCATTGTTTCCAAAACATGCAATATCATAAAACGGATCATTGTTACCTGAAAATTCCCAATCCATTAGTCTCAATTCTTTTTCTGGTGTTAAAACAAAATTAGAAATTTGTGAATCTCCATGACATAAGACAAGTTTCTCAGGATCCATATATTTATCTTTCAAATCCCAAAAACGTTTTTTCAACTCATAGTAACGTTCAGTGTGCACATAGTCATATTCATAGGTATGTTCTTCATACTTCATCAAACGTTTTAATGGATTATAATCGTAGTCCGATTTCAGTCCACT
>CAYSZV010000011.1:0-62098 GCA_964435595.1 uncultured Candidatus Izemoplasmatales bacterium
TATCATCGCACTAACAGATCCCGAAAGTATCTTTGGGTACTATGCAACAGTCTATCTAGGAGATGGAGAGCAATTGGTAACCTCTGGAGATTATCAGAAATACTATATAGTGGATGACATACCATATCATCATATAATTGATCCAGAAACTTTAATGCCATTATCAAATTCTAGAAGTGTTAGTATCATCACAACAGATCCCGCAATGGCAGATTTATATAGTACCGCTATCTTCAATATGTCAATCGAAGAAGGACAAGAATTCGTCAATAACACGGCCGGCTTAGAAGCAATTTGGTTTGCCATGGATGGAACAATATACTTTAGCGACAATTTTGAAACAGTTTACTTAGACGATTTACATTAAAGAGGCAAAATGCCTCTTTTTTTATATAATTAATCTATAAAAAAAAGGTCTAATGACCTTCTATATCTTGTGCTTGAGATAAGTTTTGTAATGCAACATTTGATGTCCAACCGACAAACAATCCAGTCGGTAATGATATTAAGAATAATACAGGTAGATAAAATCCCAATTCAGCCGTATCTAGTAAAATAATCGCCATCAGTATTTGGCCAGTCGCATGCCCAATTGAGCCCATGATTGAAACACTAACCATATTAAATACTTTTAGATGTTTGAAAAGATACATCATACCAAAGGCAAGCAAACCTCCACTCAATGATAGCCAGAATGGATAATTAAACATAGTTCCTCTTAGTACTCCGACCAAAATGATTCGTAACATCAATATAGTAAATGCATCCTTTTCTGAATAATGATACATTATTACGATTGTAACAACATTTGCCAACCCAAGTTTTGCACCAGGGACTGAAATTGATAACAATGGGATTAACATTGCTTCAACAATACTTACAACGATACTCATTGAAAGCAAAATAGCTAATGTTGTTTGTTTTCTTGTATTCATATAAATCACACTTTCTTTAGCTTTTTCCATTGTATCAAAAAACTAGAATATATTCAAACAAAAAAGACGCAATGCGTCTTTATTTATTTGTCAAATCGAAATATGCAATTCCAACTGTACCTTCACCTGTATGACAACCTATTACTGGTGTAATTGGAGCTTCATAATATTTATATCCAGGAAAAGCTTCTTCCATTCTTTGTTTGATATATTCTAATCCTTCTAAATTATCAGAGGTATCATATGTAATAATAAAATCGTCCAACTTCTTACAATCTTCGATTACATATTCAACCATTTTAATAAGTGCTTTTCTCGTTGTTCTAATTTTTTCAAATGGAACAATATTTCCTTCATTATTCACTTCTAAAATCGGTTTAATTTTCATCATGCTACCCAATAATCCTTGGGCACCTGATAGTCTTCCATTTGCAACGAATAGACGAAGATTATCAACCATGAAATACTGTTTACGATTGGTTCTCATAACCGTCAAGTATTCCACTGTTTCTTTCATTGTTTTTCCTTCTTTGAACAAACGAAGTGCTTCTAGATTTAAATATCCTTCGCTGATTGCAGCGTTACGGCTATCTAATACTTCCACCTTTAGGTTTCCTTCATAGTTGTTTTCAATTGCAGCTTTTAGTACACCAAATGTACCAGACAGTCCAGATGAAATCGTAATTGTTAAGACTTCTTCGTATCCATCTTTTTCCAATTCATCGAGCAATTCTAAGAATTCTCCAATGCTTGGCATCGTTGAAGATGGCACTAATTTTCGATCGGCTTTTAATCGATCATAAAACTCTTCTGCAGTGATTCCATGGAAATCTTCCAATGTTTCATCACCCATTAGGATTTTCATTCGTAAAATCCTTAAATTATCTTCTTTTAAATTCAAGTAATCTAAACATGAAGTCGATGTTGCTATTACGGCTTTTTTACTCATCATCATCTTCCTCCTTGATTGTTTCTTTTTTTAGTAAATATCTGTAAATTGTAGCAAGTGGCCACCATAAGACTGCAAGGGCTGGAACTACAAACCATATGACATCTGTAGTTGTATATTGTAAGTCTACAAAAATCAGCATTCCTATGATGATTAAGCTTCCTCCAAATGCGAAGAAAATATCATATTTGTATTGTCTTATTGTACGTCTTCGTTTGAATCTGCGTACCATTTTTTTAGGATTATCTTCATAATCTTCTAATGTACCAAATTCCATAACTGCTTTATCAATTGCATCTTGTTTTGCGTAGCCATGTTCCACCAAGTCTTCAACTTTTTCAGTTAACATCTCAGTGATAGATTTAATTAATTGATCACGGTCATCATCTTGATAATTTTTAAATGTATTTTTAACGAAGTTTTCTAGTTTCTTCATGTTATTCCTCCAATAGGGTTTGAAGAACTACTTTCAGTTCTTTCCACTCTCTTAATTTTTCCTTATAATAAGCCTTCCCTAAAACAGTAATTTTATAATATCTTCGTTTTCTCCCGTGAGTTTCAGTACCAACGTATGATTCGATTAAATAGCGTTCTTCTAATCGCTTCACAACACTATATAGAGTTGCTTCTTTGATTGTGAATAAACCCTCAGTTCTTTCTTTAATGCAGTTACTAATTTCATATCCGTATCTATCTTGTTCGATGATCAATTTTAAGATAACAGCTTCAATATGTCCTCTGATTATATCTGATTGAACCAAAAAAAACACCTCCTTAAAAGCGATTGGAATTACATATAATTATACATAATTATAGCCCATAAGTAAAGGTGTTTTCCCTTAATATTTTTCTGTAAAATACTCTGAAATATTTTTTAATGCATTAATTAAAACATCGTTTTCATCAAGTTTCAAATCAACAATGACAGCTTCAATCATTTCATCATGGAACTGATCATGTGTTGACAAGACCTCATATGCTTTGGGTGTCAATGAAACGATAACTTTTCTTTTATCTTCTTTTTCTCTTTTTCGATCAACAAATCCCTTATCAACAAGTCTATTAACGGCTGTAGTAAGAGTTCCGACAGTTACTCTCAAACGATGTGCTATATGACTCATAGTTGGCTGTTTTGTCTTATGAATCGCTTCTAAGACATGAACTTCATTCATACTAAGATTCACACCTCTTTCTCGCAACATTTGACCTTCAATACTTAAAATATGGTGAAAAATTTCTACCAACAGTTCGTTAATTACACTTTTTGCTTGTTTCATTCTCTTCCTCCTACTTTTTTAATATATAACCTATCCCAACAGTTCCTGGTCCTGCATGTGCACCAACTACAGGAGTTAATGGATAAACATTTATGTTTCTGATGTCTGGTCTAACCTTTAGCACTTCTTCTGCAATGAATTTAACGCGTTCTTCATTATTTGTATTTACAATGAACACTTCAACATCTTTATCCTTGATTTCTTCTAACAATTTCTCAATTACTCTAAGAGTAGCTTTGGAAGATGTTCTAATTTTTTCAATTGATTCTACTTTTCCTTCTTTTGTTACTTCTAACATTGGTTTGATTTTCATTAAGCTTCCAACAAATCCTGATGCGCCACTTAATCTACCATTTTTTACCAGATATTTTAACGTTTCTACTGAAAACCAAATCATTGAATGATCTCGTATAAATTCTAAGTGTTCAATAATCTCTTCTAATGTTTTTCCTTCTTTAGCCATTTTCGCAGCATCTAAAGCCATTTTCGCTTCTGGATATGAAAGAGTTTTACTGTCAAATACAGTAACTTTTACATCATCTAACATACTTGCCGCAAGGACACATCCTTGATAGGTTCCACTTAAATGTTCACTTATTGAAATTACCAGTAACTCTGTATATCCTTTTTCAACCATTGCCTTATATTTTTCTAATGCAACTCCAGTAGCTACTTGAGCTGTTGAAGGGGCTAAACTTGGATCACTAATCAAACGATCATAAAACTCTGAAGCCGTAATATCAATAAAATCTTCATATTCGTTTTCGCCTACAAATAAGATAGAACGCAATACTGGAATATCGTATTCGTGATCAATATAATCAATCCCTGAGTTTCCACATACTAATACACCTATTTTTGACATGAATTATCCTCCTAATTTTACTTTGAAAGTCAAAGTATTCTAAAAAAAGTATAATTCTTTTTTATACAAATGTCAAACATTAGCTATTATTTATAATATATTCATGCATTTTAACAGCCGAATCTTTTCCTGCACCCATTGCAAGGATAACGGTTGCTGCACCACTAACAACATCGCCTCCAGCAAATACACCCGGTATAGAGGTTTGGTGATTTTCAACGATAATTCCACCCCAACGATTTACTGTTAGATCATCTGTTGCATCCTTTATAATCGGGTTTGGATTTTGGCCAATCGATATGATACACGAATCAATATCTATAATTTCAAATTCCCCTGTTGGAACAGGTTTTTGTCTTCCACTGGAATCCGGCTCACCTAAGACCATTCTCTCCACCTTAACTTGAGAAACACTATAGTTTTTTCCAATGAATTCGACAGGATTATAGAGTAGTTTGAAATCAATGCCTTCTTCTTGTGCATGATGAATCTCATCTAGCCTAGCTGGGAGACTTTCCATATTTCTTCTATACAAAATAAATACATTTTTAGCTCCCAATCGTTTGGCAGTTCTTGCAGCATCCATGGCTACATTTCCACCACCAACTACTGCCACATTATTTCCGATTTTGACTGGTGTTGGAGAGTATGGGAAGGAACTTGCCTTCATCAAATTAACACGGGTTAGAAATTCATTAGCATAATAAATTCCAGTCATGTTTTCTCCTGGCACACTTAAGGGTCTTGGAAGTCCTGCCCCAGATCCGATAAATAATGCTTTATACTTGTATTCATTCAACAACTGGTCAATCGTAATTGATTTGCCAATAATAATGTTTTTAAGAAACTGAATTCCAATCTTTTTCAATCTATTTATTTCTGTTTTCACAATATCTTTTGGAAGTCGGAAATCAGGAATTCCATAGTTTAAAACACCACCAAACTCATGTAGTGCTTCATACACATCAACTGAATATCCTAAACGTCTTAGTGTCGCAGCACACGCCAATCCTGCAGGGCCACTTCCAATAATACCTACTTTCAAGTTGTTTTCCTTGATTTGCTCGGACATAATTACATCGTTTTTAAGAGAATAATCTCCGATAAATCGTTCCAATGCTCCGATGCTTACTGGTTCATTTTTTATACCCACGATGCAAGCACCTTCACATTGCTTTTCTTGGGGACATACTCTTCCACAAATCGCAGGTAGTATATTTTCTTTATAAATTATATGATATGCCTTCGTTAAATCACCACTTAATATCTCTTTCATAAAGGCAGGTATATCAACTCTAACAGGACAAGCATCGACACATCTAGGATTCTTACAATCAAGACATCTTGATGCTTCAATCAAGGCTTCTGTAAGTGTATATCCAAGTGCAACTTCGTCAAAATTTGTTTGTCGAACTTCCGGATTCTGTAACGCCATTTTAGTGCGTTCGATTTTCATCATTTCACCAACCTTAAGTTGCAAATATGTTCTTCTTCTCTATAGTAATCTTGACGTGCAATTAGCTCATCAAAATTCACACCTTCACCTGGAAAATCAGGTCCATCAATACATGCAAAATATGTTTTGTCGTTTATAGTAACTCTACAATTTCCACACATACCAGTTCCATCTATCATGATCGGATTCAAAGACACATCAGTTGAAATATCATGTTTTTGATTCAATAAAACAGTATGTTTCATCATCACAAGAGGGCCAATTGCAACACTATGGTCAAATTTCTTTTCTTGATATAGTTTATTCAATACATCTGTTACAAAACCTTTGGTACCTAGACTTCCATCATCAGTTGAAATATATATATTTTCACAAAATTCCTTGTATTCATCTAACAAGAATAAATAATCTTGGGATCTCCCCCCAATAACCAAATCAACTTTGGTTCCTCTTTTTGCATATTCTTTCAGTTGTGGAAACAATGGTGCCGCTCCAACTCCACCGGCAATCCCTAAAACAGACTTCACATCTCTAATGTGAGATGGCTTACCTAAAGGACCAACAACATCTTCTATTGTGTCACCAATCTGCTTTTCACCAAGGCGTTTTGTTGAATACCCTAGTTTTTGGTAGATAATGGTTACAGTAGCCCCATCTAAGTCAACAATTGTAAGAGGAATTCGCTCTCCTCCCTCTTCTACCCTGACTATTAGGAAATGTCCAGGTAATGCGTTTTTCGCAACAAAAGGAGCCTCAATTACCATCAAGTCTACATCATTGTTTAAAGCACGTTTATCGATAATTTTATACATATGTTTTCACCTATTCTTTTATAATATGCTGTGCCAAATGATTGTTTCGTAATATAAATACCAAAACACCATAAAAAACTGTTACAATAATTGCCAACATCAAAAATCCTGAAGCAAAATCCATTATATCAATTATATATCCCACTAGGGTAAAGATTATGATCATAATCACACTGAACATCATACCAAAAACACTTAAGACAGTTGCTCTTACATCACTAGCAACCATTTTATTCATGTAATCAACCAATACAATATAAAATATACTGTCCATTACACCAAGAATAATAAATGGAACTAAGGTGATTTTTGGTATTAAGATCAGCCAAAAAGATACCGAAATAATCAAGGGTACAATATAGAGTATTTTCTTTTCACCAAATCGTTTTTCCAATTTAGAGGCAAATATTCCACCAATCGCGCTCCCCCCTGAATGAAGACCAATATACATAGTAATAAGATATATTGGAACAGCACCAGCATCAAAATAATTTTGAAAAAAGAAGAAGACAGTTGTAGTAGGAGCCGTCATCATTGCTCCTATTATAATTAGTAAAAACAATCGTTTATTTTGAAACACAGTTCGAAAGGAAACGATAAACTGTTTCTTCACTTGTTCTTTCACTGACATTCGTTCCTGATTATGTATTGGTACTTCCTTCATAAATAAAATCATAATCAATGCAACGAAGAAAAATCCTCCTGTTACATAGAAATTCATATCGTAATTGATTAACGCTATCGTTCCACCGACTAACATAGAAAAAAAGCCAGAGACTTGGAATATGACTTCTTTATTCCCCATAAACTTCATAAACTTTTCTTCTTCCTCTAATTCTATTAAAGTGTCATATACAATCGCTTCTGCAGCTCCACTCTCGAATACATAAGAAAGTGCACAAAATACAAATCCAAGTGCGACAAATCCAAATGAATCAGCACTTAAAATAATTGCAATATAAACAAAAAAGCTTACAATACCAATGATTCGAGAAGTCTTTCTACCAAACATATCTGCAATGGCACCAGTTGGTATTTCAAATAACACGCTTGTAATGTGGAAAATCCCTTCAAAGAGAGCAATTTCAAAAATGCTAAATCCTCTATTAAACAAGAAAATCAGCCACATCGCTTGTGTTACATTAAAACTTCTAAAAAAAGTATGGAAATAATCTAAGATTATATTTCTCTTATATTTCATTGTCATCAAGTCTTTCTCCACAATGGATACAATACACATCTTCTAATACATTTTCTTTCTGGCATTCTTTACAACTCACCAATGTTAAGCCATGTTTTTTTACTAATTCATAATCGATTTTTTTATCTTTTTGATATAGTTCAAAAACCATAGCGAATATTATGATAAAAATCCCAAGCAATAACACTGGAATTCCCAATAAAAATAAAAATACTTGTTCTAAGAAAAAGGACAATGCAAATAGTACGAGTGCAAGCAATCCAACCAGTACACCTATACTCTTTTTCATGATCTTGTTTTATTTTGCAGAATCGAATCACAATGACTACAATATTTCGCTGTATGTGGGTTTTTTACACCACAAACAGGACAAGTAATATTTTGAATCAAATTATTACATTTCCTACAATACTTTCTATTAATGTTATTTTCAGTTCCACAAATAAGACAAGTTTTCGATTTATTCTCAAGAAAATTCTCATTGATTTCTTCTTCATACGCTTCTTCAAAAGAGTCATGAAGTTCTTCAGGAATATCTCTATCACTCCTTGTTGTATAGCTATAAACAACAACCAAATCCAACAGTATAATAACAGCTCCCATTGTCATATGAAGTTGCTCTGAAATCACCAAAGCAAAGATTGCTACACCAATGAAAATTCCCGCCCCAACTATCAATTTTCTATTCATATTATCACCTATTTCAGCAACGCATTACAATGACTACATACCGTGTCATTCTCGTGATTGAGTTCACCACAAAAATCACATGGAACAGTATCGTTTTGTTTTGCACCACAATATTTACAAAAATCAGAGTTCACATCTATTTCTTCTTTGCACTTTACACACTCTTTGAATATCTTAGTTCTTTGTTCTAACGTACCATTAGATAAGTCGATAGAAACTTTGATTAACACCGCAGCAATTGCAACTCCAATCACGATAAAAAAGACATGATTTGAATCACCTACAAATAGTATTGATAAAGCTACAATCATACCAACAATACCCAATGAGAAAACGAAAAAATAGATTGGTTTTATTTTTTTCACATCACCACTCCTACTCTAATACAAGGATGGTTTCTCCTTGATTTTTTGTATATTTTCTTCTTACGATCCTCTTCGATCTTATCCCATTTCGACTTTGTACCAATTGCTTAATTGTATCTCCACTATGATATCCGTGAATCACCCTTAATTCTTGGTCACCTTTGGGAATTCGAGCAATGGTCATTTCTACAATTTTTTTTGCTTCCGCTACAGTATATCCATGTAAGTCTAATTCATGCATTATTCATCATCCTCTAATGAAACAATTGGAAGATCGTTTTTAATATAATTCCTTCTTCCATATTTCTCAAAATGTTCTTCCATAATTTCATCCATTAAAGATGGATTATCTTTCATTCTCTCAAGCTTCTCCAGGTCTACACCCTGTGTGAGCGGACACGCTTGAATACATGCTCCACAATCTGTCCCCATTTTTGTCCATTGTTCATAACAAGTAACATCATTGAATTTATAGAATATTCTACCATTCACTTCTCTTTGTTTGTGTGTGATAGAGCGTGACGGACAATTCATTAAACACAAAGCGCATTTCTTACAAAACTCATGAAGACCATAATCAATTGGTGAATCATATTCTAACTCTAATGTAGTTAAAACAGCACCCAATCTAACCCTATTACCATATTTCTTTGTAACGATATGATTGCACATTCCAATTTGTCCAAGACCAGCGTCATGAGCAATCGGAACGAGAGGTACTTCATAGTATTCACCATTCATACTTTGTGCTTTATACCCAAGTTCTTTCAAGTACATTTCCAATCTAGCACCTGTGATTGCTAGCTTTAAATACTCATTTTCAGTCGTCATCAATTCTTCGAAATGAGGTGCACGATTAATGTGATCCAAATCCATTTCCATTGTAAAAACTATCGCTGTTTTATATTGTGGAATCACTTTTTTACCGTACTGATGAATATCTAGATGTTCATTCACACCACCAAAATGAGAATAGTAATTACTATCAGTTAATTTAGCAATCCCAACATCTGTAGCCCCATAATGTTGAGTAATCAGTTTGAGATTCTTTGCAAAACCTTTTGGTATATTTTGTCTTACTTTATTAACTTCTATATTTTTTGCAGCATGAAAAACACTACTAACAAGTTTCTTATTGTTTGCAGTAATTGGTAAGAATAAATCTTTAAACTGTTGAGACTTTTTAATGCGATCTCTAAACTGTACGTTTCGTACAGAATCATCATCTTTCCTCGTCTTCGGATTGTTCTTGTAATACTCTTTATACTCTTTGCTTCCTTTTTTTAAAGCAACTCTTGAAAACAAGGTATTTCTTTCATCATATTTTGTCATAGTACCACCTATTTAGCATTATAACAAAAAAAAGGCTAGTTGAAAACATTAACTAGCCTTTTTCATTAATCACATATTGGAGCACTTGGCTCATATCCATTCAGTTCAATCGTAATATTCGTAATTGTTATTTTTTCTGTTGGTACATCACTACCTTCTTCTTGCATTGCAGCAATAAAATCAAGTAGGTTAAATCCTGATATTAATCCTCCAAAGCCAGCATATTCATCATCTAAATATGGTGAATAAGCATCTACGATAAAGAATTGTGATGATTGTGAATTGTAAAACCCTCCCACACGAGCCATTGATAAGACTCCACGGTAATGAGACAAATCATTTGTTCCAGTGAAATCATCATTATTATTCATTTCACCAAGGAATGAACAATACGGATCATCTAAACGTCCAGCTTGTATCATAAATTCATCAATCACACGATGAAATTCATTGTTTTCATAATCGCCACGATCTATATACGATATAATAGCGTCTACAGTGATTGGAGCGATACTAGGGAATAATTGTAATTTCATTTCCCCCATATTAGCTACTTCAATCGTCATCACTGGGTTATTTGAACTCAAGTAAGATGAATATGGCAACTCATTCAACACCACTGCACCTTCTTTTGGAATATCATATTCCGGTGTTTCTGGAACTCCAGTTGCACAAGCAGTCATCGTAACTGTAATTGTTAATAGTAATAAAAGTAAAAGTAATTTCTTCATAATCTTCCTCACAATAAGTATTCAAGATCTAGTTGATCTTGATAATCTTCTTCATTTAATTTTTGTAATGTTTCAATAATATCTTTGTTCACTTCTTCATTTGTATTCACTGTATATCCACCAGAATGATTTGATAATACTACATTATCCAACTCATGAAGAGGATAATTACTAGGAAAACACATTTCCTTATCCTTTGGATAATTGTACCAAACATCACTTGCATACCCTTTTAAAGTATTGTCTTTCAAAGCAAGATACAATCCTTCTTCGTCGACTATTTTCCCTCGACCAACATTGATTAAATACTTGTTTTTCATTCTAGATAAAATTCGTTTATCAAACACACCTTCGGTTGTTTCGTTCAGTGGTGCGGCAATAATAATCACATCACACATTTGTACCAAATTAGTTACATTCTTAACGATTGAAATATCGGATGGATATTCTTTTCCACGATCGATTGTAACAAAGTCACAGCCAAATCCTTTTAGCATGGTATGGATGAGTTTACCTATACGTCCATATCCATAAAGCCCAATTGTTTTGTCTTGAATGGTTTCCCAAGGAACACGGCTTGTAGAATTGCGTTCTGCCCAATTTCCTTTAGATAAAAAATTGTGATAATGCATAACTTTACCCATCAAAGTTAAGGTTAAAGCAACTGCTTTTTCTGCAACATATTTGCTTCTTGTTGGTGTAACAAACAACATCAAATTTTGTTGTCTCATTGCTTCTAAATCAATTCTATTATGTCCTGTCCATGGAATAATAATTCCACGAAGATTTTGATGATAATCGTCTTTTTGATAGCGACCAGTCAAAAGAAAGTGTGCCCCTTCTTTTTGGTCTAAGATATGGACACCCGCTATTGGATGCGCTAATAAATACTCTTTGATTCTCTCATGTTCAGTATATACTTTCATAAGCCCTCCTAGATGTCTAATATTAGTTGTTTCTTCTTAATGTGATTTTTTGTAGCTTCTACAATATCTTTCATTTTAAATAGAATACCATACTTCTTACATAATAAAACAAAATGTTCTCTTAGTTGCTTTTGGTTGAGTGATGTACAGACATAACTTTCCCCAAATGCTTCAATATATTTTTTCGTTAAGTCAGGTCCGATTTTCTCAAAGAAATACAATCTTTGGTTGTCTCGCAAGGTAACACCAAAAGAAGGGTAAATATAATTAGCCCCCGCTTGATAAGCTTGTTCAACAATACTTGTAATATTTTCAATTGTATCGTTGATAAATGGCAATATCGGCATCATCAAGACACCAGTGTAAATGCCATTGTTACGCAAGGTCTTAACTGCTTCAAATCGTTTTGTTGTTGAAGAAATATTTCGTTCAATTCTTGATTGCAATAAATCATTTCCTGTTGTAATAGTAATCCCAATTGATACAGGACTGTGTTCATTGATTTGTTTCAATAAATCAATATCTCTTAAGACTCTTATATTTTTGGTAATAATAGAGACACCATGTCCATATTTTAGTATTGATGTAAGAGCACTTCTCGTATATTCCAATGTTTCTTCTAAATGGTTATATGGGTCACTCATTCCCCCCATAGATATCACACATTTGCTGCGTTTATTTTTTAACTCTAATTCAATTTTTTTCGGTGCATCTTTCTTAGGCTTCACTATATCAAATTCTTTAATCTGATAACAACTAGAGCGGGAATCACAATAAATGCATCCTTGATTGCAGCCTTTATAGATATTCATATTGTGAGTAGATCCAAACCAACCTTCCCCACCAGACATCTTATGAATTAGTTTGACAGCGTTTATGTATTCCATACAGCTTTCAAAACTCGTTCAACATCAAAGAAAGGTGTATTTTCCTTAATTCTAGTTTCATATTTTTCAATAAATCGTTTCCCCCACGGTCCTTCAACCATTTCCTCGCCAGCAGCATGAATAACCATAAACAAAATGACTTGTCGTAACATAAGAAAATCATTCAACCTTTTAAACCACTTAAGATCCAACTTATTTTCCTTCTCGTAGCCTTTCATGAAAGACTGTAATAATGTAATGGTTTTATCTTCAATCTCCCTATCAGAAAGAGATCCCATTCCATAAGTATAAAATATAATAATGGCTATATCAGAAATAAAGTGTTTATATGATGCATCATCAAAATCAAAAAAGGTTAAGACTTGTCCATCATAATACATATTACCAAAATGAAGATCTGTATGAATCAATCCATATGAATCTACATCTCGTTCGTAACCTTTGATTGTTTCTGTAATTTCTCTAGCACGATCAATGACAAATTGATGGGTATCATGTAAATTTCTTTCTCCAATTTCAATATAATCTTCTTCAAAGAAGTTGTATCTTTTATGTTTTGGAGAATATGATTTCGTTAGTCGATGAAGTCTTCCAACAGCTTGTCCAAACCCTTCTAAGAATTCATTTGTAATTTGTTCTCTTTTTACATAGGTTCCCTTGGCTTTTGTAAAGACACAAACACTAAAATAATACCCATCTTGTGCAGGTACTTTAAATAACAATTGATTGTGAATTGTATGGACCACAGTTGATACATTTGCCCCATTATGTGCCAAATAATCTATAAATTCTAACTCAGCATATACCAATTCGAATGATCGATGATGACTATGCACAAAACGCAAGACATACTCCTCATTGTCCAAGACATATTCATAAATAAAATTCTCAAATCCACCCAATCTTTTTATATCTTCAAAGGCAACCTTATACTCTTTTGCTGCTTGTCTTATTATGTTATCATTCATTGCTTCTGCAATTATTTTTTCCATAAAATCACCACCTCCTTTTATTGTATCAAAAAAAGAGGTGTTTTTACACCTCTATCTTAGACTTCTATAGTATTCTATATCACTTGTTACTGCATCAATCTTTAAAGCAAAATAGTTCGTTTTATCATATCTCATATCGGCAATATCACTATACAAAGCTTCTGCTTTTTCATAAATTTCAAGATAAGTAGCTTCTGAGAAGGTTCCATCTTCAATCAACTGCAGCATATAGTTTTCATATAAAATCTGATATTCCTCATATACAATAGTGTTATCCCATAACGGCTTTCCACATGGCATCCAAGATTCCCAAGCCCACTCGTATATATCATTACCCAATGTGTAATTAATGAAACTAGGATGACCTGGCCATCCAGCTCCCATTGAATTATCATAATCAAATGGTAAATACGTTAAATAGCCATCTTCTTCAATATAATAATAAAAATTATTGGCATTTCCTCGATAGTCATCCGGATTACCAACTAGGACATTCACAGCCATCGCTCGCATAAAATTATCAATGTTGAAATAATTTTCGATAAATTCTTTCCGAGAACTGAGATCGTTAATGTTTATTCCAAAACTAAAATCTACTAATAAGTCATATGATTCAATATCTTTATTGGTCTCTTTTCCATACAATGGACGATAATTGGTTTCCCAATTACGGATACCATAATCACTTGAAGAATAAATCGGATCTAATGTCGCAGACCACAATCCTTTATACAAATCTCCAACCTCTTTGGTTGGAATTTCTTGAAGATGTTTGCGGATGAATTCTTCATCATATTGTTCAAAGATATTGTATAGTTCAACCATTTTCACTTTGCCATCGACAACGATTTGCATTTCGGCGTATGAAGCACGCGGGATTGCAACTCCCATTTCACGGAACATTTCATAGCTAAATACTTCGTTTGTATATCCCGGATCATTGGTATTGTTCCATTTAAATAACAGTTGTTCCATATTGAATACATCTCTTTTTTTAAGATCATCAAATTCTTCTGTTCCTTCTTCATATTCAAAGGTTTCATTAAACTTCATCATATAATGAATCGGAGAAACATATCCATTCCCAGAATCAGGTGGAAAACGAGAATAATCATTCCCTTTGCTCCTAATTCCAACTTCTTTGATTTCATATATTTCATCATCTGCAATGTATGTCACATCAACACGACGATAGTTGTTTGATTTATAATTCCCAAATTGATCATAATGATCATACATATCTTGGTTTAGTCCATCCCACTCTTCTTGGGTAAACTCAATTACAAAAGTATGTCTAATATCATAACTAAATAGTTTTTCATATTCCGCTTCTTGATCATAGCCATCCTCAAATGCTTGATCGATCACAGCTGTTTGCTCGTTGCGATCGATGATACTTTGGACGATTTCATCGTGAGTTGGCAAATTGTTTAAAAGTGACTCCTCACTAGACATTTCTAGTATCGCTAGTGTACCGAAAAGGAATGTCAGTATGACGATTCTTTTGAGTACAACATATACTGTATTATTCAGAAATGTAGTCTCCTTGATGAGACAATAATACGACGCTTATCACACCATCAATTGCTGATAGTTGATTAACGAGAATTGCTTTCTCTTCTTTTGATCGAACTTCTAATGTGATATCCAAAGTATTGTTTCTAAGCGTTTTATTTCTAAGCGTATATTTTCCATATATCTCTTTGATTTTTTCTAATAATTGTTCTTCATTTTTTATATCACTACGGATGATTAAATAATAACTTTGAACAAAGACTTCTAAAGCCATCAACATAAAGATAGCTGCACCAATCAGTATTGTCGAAGCAATTGCCACTGTTAATAGTCCTGCTCCCGCAGTTACACCTAGTCCAACAGCCCAAAATACAAACACAGTATCAAATGGGTTCTTAATGGCTGTTCTAAAACGCACAATTGACAGTGCCCCTACCATCCCAAGTGATAAAATAATGTTTGAAGACACACTAATAATGATAACTGAAATAATCATCGCTATCACTGGTAATGAAAGTGCTAAGCTCTTGTTATATACAGTCGATTGATAGGCTCTCTTGTATACAAACAAGATTACCAAACTCAATATAAATACAGCGAAAATAATAAATATAATTTGTTCAATTGATAATACTTGGTCTGTCCCAAGTCCGTAAATATCCAATCCAAATAATTCTAATATGTTCATAATATCCTCCTATGTAAATGCTCTTTGGTATCCGTAGAAATATTTCGAATACGCTACTTGATTTAACTTAATTCCATCTATAATTGTTTTGATGTTCTTTGGTATGAAATGTTCATACTTAATTTCTAAAATGAGTAGGTGATCACTGATTAACTTAAAATCAGATGAGTGTCTATCTGGATCATATATTTCCCCACACAAGGTGTGATCAAAGGTGATTCTTAGATTATCCGATTCATCCTTATATGCTTCTCGTTGATAAGACATTACGACTTGTGGCAACAAATGTCTTAGGTTGTTATCTAATACAAATCTTCTAATTACCTCGTCATCTAAATGTTGATATAACACGTCACTGTCTTGATTGACAATCGCATCAAAAACCTGATTGGAAATCATCGTAGATGTCTTCACTGAATCATCCCCAGATTTTTCTTTGATTTCAAATTTCATACTTTGCAAATCATCGTAATATCTAATTCGATATTTCTTATGAAATTCATTTCCAAACGCTTTGTCACTTGCCCCAGAAAATTCAAGATCATCTAGATAAATACTGTGGACAGGATAAGAAGCCGTTTCTCCATGTTTATCATGAATTAGAAAGGTTTCTAATAATGGTTGAATTTTTCTATAGTCCATATAGGAAATAATGTATTTCAATTCTTTTCTTCTCGTTTTTTTCATCGCATCACCTTTTATTATTCTTTTGTATTGTAAAGGCTATCCCAAAACTTTTCAAGGGCAGTTTGCACAAAGTCGTTGTCCTCAATATTTTGATAGTGACTCCACTGTTTTGGAAACAATGATTTATACTTTCGGTGTGTGTATCGATCATCAAAAAGAATCGCAATCCCTTTATCTTCTTCCGTTCGTATCACTCGCCCTACCGCCTGTACCACTTTGTTCATTCCAGGGTACGTATATGCATAGTCAAATCCACTATCAAATTTATCATCAAAATGATTTCGTAATAATTCATTATATTGGTTAAATTGTGGCATTGCTACTCCAATAATCAATACGCCATTCAGCATATCACCAACATAATCGATTCCTTCACTAAAACTTCCGCCCAAAACAAAGAACCCAATTTTTGATTCTTCTCCTTTTTGACTAAACTCTTCTAACATCTTACTCCGAGCTCTTTGAGACATATTTCGTTCCTGAATAAATGTAATATATTCCGTCTCATCAAATTCTTGCAAGACCATATCCATGTATTTGTAAGATGGAAAAAAGACAATATAATTCCCAACTTTTGTTTCTAACATTCCATAGATTGTATCTATAATCCGTTCCACTGAACGGTCTCGATCTTTGTATCTTGTTGACGTTGTTCCCTCAACAAAAATACCCAAATGTTTTTGCTTAAAGGGAGAAGGAATACGAATTGATTTTCCTTCTTTATTGGTAATATTCACTTATGCGTGTAAATTGCAACAATTCAAAATAACAATCTAAGACTTTTTTTCTAGTGTCAAACTTTTTGTTTTCTGCTAAAATTTGATCAATCTTATTGACGATTCGATCCACATATTTCAACAAGTCATAATCGAGTTCATCTTGATGATAGAATCGTGCTTTTTTAATCTCATTGTCGTCCACAAATTGATCTATATAATCAATTAGTTTCTTGATACTAGAGCGTGGAGACGGCTTTATTTTAGAAGTTGCTTTTTTGAGTGCAATTAAGGTTTCTCTGTGTAATGAACTAGAATACATACTTCGAGAACGATCCACCATATTATGAGCTTCATCAATTAATAATTTTGGCGTATAGTATTCTTCTTCAAAATAACGAATCAAATGCACTCTAGGATCGAAGGCATAATTATAATCGCAAATTACCATATCCGAAAAATTAGAGATCGATAAACTAAACTCATGCGGACAAATTTTATGATATTCTCCATAGTCTTTTATCAATTTCATATCATAGACATCATCATGAACAAAGATATCATTTAAAGCATCTTTTAAGCGATCATAATATCCTTTTGCATATGGACAAATATCTGGATCACAATCGACTGTATCCATTTGACACATAGATTCTTTTGAATTGATTACTACAGTTTTACAGACAAGGCCTTTGTCTTTCAATAAACGAACTGTATCTACAGCGATTTTTTTCCCTGCATTTTTCGCCGTCAAATAAAATATCTTTTCTTTCTCGTTCTTGATTGTTTTCAACGATGAATAAATAGAAGCAATTGTTTTCCCAATTCCAGTCGGAGCAATACTGTATAAAATATCCTTTGCCATCAAAGTTTGGTACACAGCACCCATAAAAGTGTATTGTCCTTCTCGATAGTCTTCAAATGGAAAATTCAGACCTTCTATTGATGTGATTTTATCTTTTTGATGTTGGTCAAAAATAGCAAGCCATTTGGTGTATTCTTCAATTGTATCAACAAAAAAGCGATTTAATTGTGACATATTATATCTCTTGTTAAATGATTTGACCTTAAAATCATCTACTGTAATATATGTCAGTCTCACATTAATGCTCTTTAGACCTTCTTTTACGCAATACATATATGCATACATCTTTGCTTGCATTAAATGTTCTGGGCGCGAATTAATGTCTATTAGTCCGAGGTCTGTTTTTGTTGATTTGATTTCTTCAATGATTAATTTTGATCCTTCTTGTCGCAATCCATCCATTCTTCCTGTGATGTAGAAAGAATAGTCTTTATAGTCAAAAAGAGTTTCCACTGGAAGCTCTTTTTTATCTTCTTCAGTGTATTGATCTTGAAGGTATTTGTGTGCTTCAATTCCTTCAAGTGCACGCTTATTAGAAGAGTATTCACTTGTCAAGTCTCCGCCACTATGGATGAACTGAACAATCTCTTTGGCGGTCATCTTGATGTTTTTCATACTATCACTACTTTTTTTGGAATAAGATAATGTTTTTATCGTTGTGTTTCACTACTGTTAAGCCACATATTTTTGCAATGTATGCAAAGGTGTTGAGGTGATAAAACCCAACATGGGTAATGTCTCTTCGATACCACCATGTAAGGAATTGATCTAAATCCATTTTTCTAAGATGTGTCATAATCAATAAATAGCCACCTTGTTCTAGTATGCTAGAAAGATGTTTGAATTCTTTAACAGGATCAAAGAAATGTTCCACTACTTCAGTTGAAGTAATCAATTGATATGTCTTATTTCTATAGCTTGTACTCGAATGATAAAAGGGATCATATTGTGTTACATCATATCCACTTTCTTGTAACAACTGATATAAGACTGGTCCTGGTCCACTCCCAAATTCAAGAACCTTTCGGCTAATCTTTAGTGGTGTAATATAGGACTTTATCAGTTCTCTGAATATATTCACATAGCCAGTACTTTCCATTGTATTATCGTGTCTATCATATTCTGTTGATTCATCTTCGACACCAAGCCTATTTGATTCATCTTTGAATATAAATTCACATTGGCTACATACATGGTAAAGAACTGACATTTGCTTATCTTGTAATGGCTTTGTTTCTCCACCACAAATGAGACAAGGCATCAAGAATTTCTTCTCCTTGCTGCTTCTGCAGCTTGATCTACAACTATGACAATAAATAGGTATAATAGGTCTTTATCCTCATCCCCAATATCAATCATATATTTGTCACCAATTGTAAAGTACTCTTTTGTGATGGAAGCAATTTTATGTCCATTTTTGTAAATGGTAAAATTGTGTCCCCAAAAATCACCTTCAACTTGTAGTACATCCCCGCCTTCTCTCACTTCAAAAACTGGTTTGAAAAATGCAAATTTTTGATTGATTGAAGCAAGTGCTTGCCCACCAGGTTGAAAAATTGTATAGCGGGGTAAAAATGTGAAAATTTCCTTTTCTGTATATAAAATCTCATTTCCTCTTATATCAAGTAAATGAAGTCTATTCTTGAAAGACATAAACTCTCCTTCAATGCGGAAGACTTCTTCCATTTGTTCATTCATCACAGAAAATTTACTTGTAAACGAGAATGCCTGTTGATTAATATAAAACCTCATATTTAATCCCTATCCTTTTTCTAGTATTTGTTGTAATTCTTGCACAAAAGCAGACTCTTTGCTTAAATTTTTTCTAGCCCAACTTGATAATATTTTCTTCACAATATCATCTTTGATTTTAATCTGTTTAAAAAATGAAATCTTGCTTCTTGGAATGTTTTTAAAATTTGTCCCAAATCGTCGATTGATATAGTCTACATCTGCATATAATTCAATCACTTCACGTTGTAATGAATGATTGCCGTGAACATCACCATCAGTGATGATGATTGTTTTAATATTTTCTTTCTTTAATTGCTGATCAATGTATTCAATATTACCACTACCTCCGCAAGGTATAACTCGATAATCATCATATAATTCCAACAACTTCAATCCTTGTTCAAACCAGGCAACATCATATTTACCTTCAACCAATAAATACGTTTTCTGATTTTTAGATACCAAATTCTTTACTGTTTCGATATCCGCAATGTCTTCTTTGAATAACGGATGGACAAAATAATCATATTCTTCGACCATATCTTTTGTTTTGGTTGTAAATAGTGTTTGATAAGCATAATGCGTTATTTTTTTGATTTTATTGATATCAAAATTATCCTCATAATTATCAACACCTAAAATCGTATATTGGTAGTTGATGTTTGAAATAAGAGTCGTATAATCTTCTTTTGATAATTCCAACTGCTTATTAATGGCCATTTGATATTTTGTTTCCACTTTAAACAATGGATAATTTGTATTTCCTACAATTCCATCAATATAATCAAACACTTTGACAGCTCTAGAAAGCTCTTCTCTTTCAAATTTACGAACCAAATTCAAGGTCATAATATCATTTAATAGTTTTCCATCATTGATTGTTTTGGGAACATATAAATACTTAATATGGTTGATTTCAAACATATCCCCAATACATTTTGTGAAGTTTAAATGATACTCAGGTGGAGACCATGTTTTTCTATATCGTTCATCTTCGGTGTGAACCTCGACAACAACATCCTTTTCTTTGTCTCGAATCAAGTCCTTATCCAAAGCATGGTTAAAGAACAAGTCCAAAGCTTGTAGGATTGTTGATTTTCCTGAATTATTGGTCCCAATAAATAAGGTATTTTTATCCAAAGGAATATTCTGTCTATCGAATGCTTTATAATTCTTTATAAACAAATGATCTATCATAAGTATCACCTCAATTTATTATAGCATTTTTCAAAAAGAAAAGCACTTTTTAAAGTGCTTTTTCTAGAAGTCATACTTACTAATAATCTCTGCAGGTGTTCGATTCAATAAGGTAGAAATCGGTATGATTCCACTTAATATATTAACAGTGAATATGATTGCGAGTCCTACAACAAAACTCAGTGGTGTAACGCGAATTACACTTAAGAATTCGGTTGTCATATTTTGTAGTCTCAATAGTAGTATATTGACAATAATATATCCCCATAAGGACGTCATTGCTGTAAGGATTAACGCTTCAATAAAATATACTTTACGTAAGTCGTTTTTCTTGGCACCAAGTGCTCTATATACACTAACTTCATATATTCTTGATAACAATGAAGAACGTAAAATGAAGTATGATGCGATACTAGAAGCTGCTAAGAAGATCCCAGCAAACAATAGTTTCCCTACACTTTGAAGTAATCTATTTGATAAGTAATTACTTCTCAATACTGGGTAAGGGTATTCCACTTTTTCAGTCACGTCCGCTAAATCAACCAAAGCTTGGTCTGGATCGACTGCATGGAATTTTATAATATCTATCGTAATAAGAGGATCATGTTGTGAATTAAATGTAGATTCTCTTAGCGTTTCAAGTGTATATAATACATCTGGAACATTTTCATTGTCTTTTGTAAATTTGGCTTGGAGATTCGTTGTAATATCATCAAGATTATTTGGAATCTCTGTCCCGACTGGGTAGAATGTTGAAACATCTTCAAATGTATAGACTGGGTGATTATGTGCGGTAGTGTCTTGATCAGTAATCGTTATTTGATCTTCATATACTTCATACAGACCCATACCTGTTGCCATCATCCAAATGGTTTCTTCTTTGGCATAAAATGCGACATCACCGGTATCAGCAAGTCCAACAATTTCAACTTCAACTGTTACATCTGATACCCTGTATTCGATCTTCAATGTTAAAAGATCCTTTGGATCGGTTATCCCTAAGGTTTGTGCCGTACTAGATGCTACCACTGTTTCAGCAAATTCCAAGGAAAGAATCACTTGGTTTTGGTCTGTAATCAGTTCTCCATATTTTAATGTGCTTTCATCAAAATATCTGGCATACACTGGACTGCTTGAACTTCTGTAGTTTGCATCTGAATTTTGATACACATCAGGCATATCAATTTCTAAACTAACCGAAGTGAAATAGTTAACATAAGCAATACTAGCTAGATTTTCATATTGATCTAAATCATCAAATTCAATATTTTGAAAGGTTGCTCGTATTGTATCTTTTGGCTCTCTTAAGTATTCACTATCGACAATGTGGTATGCGTTAAACACAAGACCCAAAGCAATTCCAACAATCATTGCGTTTAGGAAAAACATAATATAAATTAAGGCACTCCCTCTTGATACTATTTTAAATCTTGAAAATGCCAATCTAAATGCTTCTTTGATCGAAATAACAGATCGTTTCTGTACTCGTTTTGTTTCATCAATTACTTTTTCTAAATCAAAATCAGTGCTTGAAAATTCATCAATTTCTTGTTCTTTGAAATGATCATCAAAGACTGAAATTTCACTATCGTCTTGCAATAAATTAACTCGTTTGTATTGATCTGTTTCTACTTGCACATAGAGTGTTTTATTCTTTACAATCAACTTCACTCCAAATTGTGCTGCGATGTTATCATCTGTATAGACTTCAAAATTTGTAGATTCATCTTTGTGAGCTGTTACTTGTTTCATGTCTTTTAAGTAAATATCAGTTTCTAATTGAACATCGATTCCACCGATACTTTTGTTTTCTTCATCTGAAACAATTTGTCCATCTTTTAATCTGATAACGCGGTCTGCGTATAATTTAGCAATTGATTCCTCATGAGTAACCAATACAACTAATTTACTATGAGATATATTTCGTAAGATATTCATAATATCGTAGGTGTTTTTACTATCTAAGTTCCCGGTTGGTTCATCGGCTATGATGACCTTAGGATTTTTCGCTAAGGCTCTCGCAATTGCGACACGTTGTTGCTGTCCACCTGAAAGGTTAGCTGCACGTCTTCTTCGATAATTGATCATCCCAACATTTTCTAAAATGTAATTAATACGATTGTCAATTTCATCTTTATCAACAATCCCATTCATACGTAGTGTCAATGCGATATTATCGTAGACAGTTTGATCATTTAGTAAATTGTAATTTTGGAATACATATCCGATGTGTTCATTCCGAATATCATCCCATTGATTGGCTTTGTATCGATTGATTACAACACCGTCAAAATCAATCATTCCCGATTGAACTTTGTCCAATCCACCGATTACGTTTAACAACGTTGTTTTCCCACTACCAGAAGGTCCTAATAATACAACTAACCCTTTGCGTGGTAATTCTAAATTGATATCATTTACAACATGAATTTCATTGTTTCTATTTTTATTAAAATATTTATGTAAATTATTTAATTTTATCATGAAGTTCACCTACTCTGCTTTCAAAGACGTTATGACAGATTTATTAAAGATTCTGGCATTAAAGCGTCTTCCTAATAAGAATGCTAGTGCAAATAATATGAAGAATAAGAAGAAATAATTTCCTACAGTAAACAAGTTCATGATTGTCGCAATTTGTCTGATCCAGTTAAACAAGTCATTTAACTGTAATAGTCCAAATACAACGATTACACTAACCACAGTAAGCATCATTAGTTCATAAATGGTGACACGATTTAACGAGCCTTTTGACGCTCCAATAGATCGGAAAATCAAGAAATCCTTTTTCTTTGCTTCTTGGATGTTTCTCAATACCAAATACGTAATGAAATACATAATTACAAGTAAAACGATCATCAATGATCCAAATACAACTTGTAAAATAATTTTACCCAAAGCGGAGAATGGATCTTCTATATTTTGCGGATAAATCGCATTATAGCCAAGTTCTTCAATATCATCAATTACTTTGTTTGCATCATATAAATTATTTACATAAACAGCTGGTTGATAAACAGCATCATCAAATAAAGCATAATAAGTATCTGGATGAATGACGATAAAACTATCGTAGTATCTACCTTCTTTTAAATATTCATCAATTTGTTCTTGATCTGTATCAAAATATAATACATCATCAATCTCAACACTTACACTACGTTCAGAAAATGTTGATGTTCCAAACAGTGTAAATGGGAAATCTTTGTAAAATTCTGGATTTGCTTCAAAATCATATGATTGAATTTCTTTTTCTACGCTCCAACGTAACATCCAAGCAAGTTCTTCCGATGCGACAATATGATTTTCTTCTATTGTTTCATCAAAGATAAATTGAAAATATCCAAATTCGACTTTTTCTTGATTATCTTCTACTTCAAGTAGCCCTTGAATTTTATATGGTGTATTATACCAGCCCGATAAATAGGCTCTGGTGATAATGTCTTCTTGTTTCATATAGTCCATATGAACATAAAGCATACCTTCCCAATTGAATGGTCGTAAGGTTGCAACTGTTCCAACAACAGTAAACGCATCTGTGTTTTCTGCTAAATCTGCTTCAATTGTGTCATCTGTATAAGGGAACCATCCACCTGTACCAATATGGATTGTATCTCCAACCTTTAAATCCAAGGAATCTTCAACAACAACTTCAGAAGCATCATTTGGTAATCTACCACTTGTTAATTCTGAATCATCTAAAGTGAGGGCAGGATTTAAATATAGGGGTTGATCTTGAAGCCATTTCCAGTCTTCTTCCCCTTCTATATAAAAGTAAGAGACCCTAAAGTCATTTACAACATCATGTTCGTGAAGTCCTACTACACGATTGATATCAAGTAGTCCATCTAAATCTGCCTGTGTAAAGGCACTTGAATCTTTCTTAGTCACAATAATTCTTTTTTCTGTTACATTGGCGAATGTACTGTTATAGCCATTATCCCCAGCTGTATTGGTTACCATCACAAAGAAGCCATATGTCAAAGTGAATACGGCGACGATAAACATAAATACAAACGATTGAAAAATCGTTCTTCTCGGTGTTCTTACTAAGTTTCGTAAAGAGAATGTAATCAAGCCCCAAGTATTCATAAAATATGATTGGATTTTTACATGTCCTTCAGCTGGTGTGTATTTTTTTAACACCTTATCTTCCACAACTTCTCCATCAAATAAACGGATACGTCTTGTTGCATACTCTGCAACTTCTTCGTAATTATGTGTAACAACAATAACCAATTTATCTTTTGCTATTTCTTGTAATAAAGATAATATAATCGAACTTGATTCTGAATCTAAATTACCAGTTGGTTCATCTGCAACAATAATCGGACAATCTTTTGCCAATGCACGTGCGATTACAGCGCGCTGTTTTTGCCCACCAGATAATTTACTAGCTTTATGATGAGTATGTGATTCTAATCCAACTTTTTTAATTAACTCAAGTGCACGTTCTTTTCTTGTAGTTGCATCGTATCCTTGAATTTTTAAAGCAATCATTACATTTTCATACACACTGTATGAATCAATAATGTTATAGTTTTGGAATACAAAGCCAATATATTGACGTCTGTATCCTTCCCAATCAGCTACACTAAAATAAGATGTTTCTTCATCATTGACAAACATCTCTCCATCTTCATAGGTATCCAATCCACTTATTACATTTAATAATGTACTCTTCCCACTACCAGATTCCCCTGTAACTGCAACAAATTCTCCCAATTCGAAATCCAAATTGATTTTACGGAGTCCTAGCGCAACAACGTCATTACTATGGTAGTACTTAGATATGTTTTTTAATTTAAGCATAATTCACCTCATTCAACCTTCATGCCAACATACTGTTCGTATTTTATAGTATCGTCTCTCATAACTTTTTCTTTCGAAGCCGCGATGGTATATTTATATATTTCATTGTTCTGATTTACATGAAACAACACCATTTTGATTATCCCTTCATGAACTTCCATATCAGGACATTCAAAGCAAACTTCTTTTAAGTCAATATATGATATATCGGCATCTTTTGTTTTCTTAATCAAAACAAAGACACCTTTGTCTTCATAGTCTTTCACATAAAAATACGGATTACTAACATAGGTTATTTCATCCATATATAATTGCTTTCTGAAGTCATCTCTCGTCATACATTCACCTCTTTATTCATTTTATTATACCATAGACATAGACATAATAATGTCTAATATGGGAATAATAATTTAAGTTACACAAATGAGTCATTAAAATACAAAAAAGTAGTCACAAATGTGACTACTTATTGGCATCAATCATCAACTCAACCATTAGATTTGAGAATTCAACAGGGTTTTCCAATTTCATTCCTTCTATTAGTAAAGCTTGATTATATAGTAGTATTGCGTAATTATCTACTTTTTTCTTGTTTGATTCATATACTTTTTGTAGCATTTTAAACAAGTCATGATTTGGATTAATTTCTAAGATTTTATTGGCTTTCATATCATTGGCTTGTGGCATTGCTTTTAATACTTTTTCCATCTCCATTGATAATCCTTCACCACTAACAATACATACTGGTGAATCAGTTAATCGTTTTGATAGAACAACATCTTCTACATTATCTTTCAAAGCTTTTTTAATTGCTTTCAAAAGTGTTTTGCTTTCTTTTGAGATTTTATCGTATTCTTCTTTTTGTTCTTCATCAAGGAGATCGAGATCACCTTGGCTAACTGATTTGAATTCAATATCTTCATATTTTTGAATGATATTCACCATAAATTCATCGATTTCATCAGTAAACATTAATACATCAAATCCATTTTTCTTAATGAGATCCATTTGTGGCAATGCTTCAATTGCTGCCTTTGTTTTTCCTGAAGCATAGTAGATGAATTTTTGGTTTTCTTGTTTTTCTTCAATATATTCTTTCAATGTTTTATATTCGTCTGAATTAATTGTTTTAAACATAATTAGGTCTTGAAGTAATTCTTTGTTTACACCGTATCCTTCATAAATTCCATATTTCAAGTTTACTCCATATGTTTGGTAAAACTCGTTATACATGTCACGATCATTCTTTTGCATTTTTTCTAATTCTGTTTTGATTTTATTTTCAATTGCTTTTGCTATTTTCTTTAATTGACGATCTTGTTGTAACATTTCTCTTGAGATATTTAAACTCAAATCACTGCTATCAACAAGTCCTTTCATAAATCTAAAATAATCAGGAATTAAATCTTTGTTTTTATCCATGATGAATACACCTTTAGAATATAGCTGTAGTCCTTTTTCATACTTTTCACTATATAAATCAAATGGTGCTTTTTTTGGTATAAAGAGTAGACTTGTGTATGTTAACATTCCTTCTACTTTTGTATGAATTACTTTTAAAGGTTCGGTATAATCGTTGAACTGATGTTTGTAAAATTCTGTATATTCATCATCTGTGATTTCCGTTTTATTTTTCTTCCATAAAGGAATCATAGAATTTAAAGTTTCTAATTCTTTGTAAACGATTGGATCAGCTTTTTCATCTTCAGGATAGTCATATTTCGTAACATCCATTTTGATTGGATAGCGAACATAATCGCTATATTTTTTCACTAAATTTTTGATTTTATTCTCACGTAAAAACTCATCATAATTCTCTTCAAGCTCATCATTGTTGTCTCTTAAGTATAGTGTAATCGTAGTCCCAGCTTCAGACTTTTCTGCTTCCCCAATTGTGTATGAACTCGTACCATTCGATACCCATTTATATGCTTGATCTGAATCAACCGATTTCGTTACAACTTCAACATGGTCTGAGACCATAAAGCTTGAATAGAACCCAACACCAAATTGTCCAATGATTTCAAGATCATCTTGATCTAATTTTTCTTTGAACTCTTTGCTTCCGCTACGAGCAATTGTACCTAAGTTATTTATTAATTCTTCTTCTGTTTGTCCAATCCCATTATCACTGATTGTGATTGTTCTATCTTGTTCATCAACAACAATATGAATCTCATAATCAGTTATGATATCTGGATTTGTAAGCCCCTTGTAGTGACGTTTATCGATAGCGTCACTTGCATTAGAAATTAACTCTCTTAAAAAGATTTCTTTGTTGGTGTAAATTGAATTAATCATTAAATCTAACAGTTTTTTACTCTCTGTTTTAAATTGCTTTGTTTTTGCCATAATTTCCTCCTACTTTCCTTATTCCATTTTGTATTATACAACACCTTATTAGCACTGTCAAGTAATGAGTGCTAAATATTACAATTCAACAGTCATATCAATGTACAAAACTTTGCGTTGCGTTTATACTAATGGTGAGAGGTGATTATGATGAGTGATATAGTAATTGCAATTTTATTGGTTGGTGGAATCATCATTCTTTATTTTGGTAGTTATCTATTAAATAAGAATACCAAAGCACCTGAAGGGATTGAACCTGCAGAAAAATGTACCACATGTGGAAGTCGTGGGGCATGCAGTTTATCACAGCGTGAGGAATTAAAGAAACATCCCGATGAGGAATGCGAGTTTGAATCATTAAATTAAAGGGACACTGTCCCTTTTTTATTGTGTTATAATGTATATGAGGTGAGATACTATGACAATTGAAGTTATTGAGTTTTTACAATCCTTTAGAAATGGATTTTTTGATTTTATCTTCAATACCATTTCGTTTCTTGGTGAAGAATATATTTATATCGCAATATTGGGTGTAATCTATTATGGAATCAATAAGAGATTGGGTGAAGTATTAGCATTTTCCCTATTCTTTACTGCTTCTATTAATACAATCATTAAAGGATTAGTTGGTGCCTTAAGACCGTTTGAGAAATATCCTCTTAGAGTTGAAAATTTACGTCCAGATACCGCTGGAGGACACAGTTTTCCTAGTGGTCACACTCAAAATTTTACGACCTTTTATTATACCCTTGCGATCAAATTAAATAAGCGATATTTATTTATCATAGCAGGAGTGTTAGCAGTACTAATGGCAATGAGCAGAATGTACTTAGGTGTACACTTCTTAGAAGATGTCTCAGTTTCGATTGTATTGGGTATCATAGTTGCATTAATCGTCACTTCGCTATATAACAAATATAAAGATACTGCGATTTTACACTATATTTATATTGGCATACTCATTGGACTCTTTCCGTTTTTATTCTTTATTCAAGAAAAAGACTTCTACACATCTTACGGACTCATGTTTGGATTTGTAGGTGCAATGATTTTTGAACAAAAATATGTGCAGTTTGATCTCCAAGTTCCTGTTATAAAAAAAGCACTTCGAATTGTGATAGGAATTGGTATTATGCTTGCAATTCAAATTGGTGTGAAAGCAATATTCGTTGGGCTCTTTGGAGAAGACATCATTCTATTAGACTTAATCAGATATGCGTTGATAGCATTTATCGGTTTAGGTCTCTATCCAATCCTATTCAAAAAATTTAACTTTTAGGTGATACTATGAAAATATTTAATCGGTATGCTACTTTATCTCAATTGATGAAAGAAGCACCATTTACATTTGTAATGTTGGTTATCAACGTTGCTGTTTACTTGTTTGGATTTATCTTAGACTTTTTTGGTATTAGTTTATTCCAAGAAGGCGCACTATATGGTCCATTTGTCGTTGAACTTGGTCAGTATTACAGAGTGATCACTTCTGCTTTTTTACATAGTGGATTGATCCATTTGGCTTTTAATATGATAGTAGGGATGTATTTACTTACTGCTGGATTGGAACGTGTAATCGGGACCAAAAAGACTGCTGCTATCTACTTTATTAGTATGATATTGTCTGGTGTAGCTGTAATATTATTCAATTATGCTTATCCAACCGTTGGAGCTTCAGGAGCAATTTTCGGTGCTCTTGGAAGTCTACTATATATATCTGTTTATCGTCAAGACTTAATGACTCGTTACGAAAGACAATGGATATGGCAATTAATCGTAATCAATTTAATCTTCACATTATTATGGGGTAATATCAGTGTCCCTGGACATCTTGGAGGATTGGCTTCTGGATATTTAATCAGTTATCTATTCATTAAGAGAAATCCAGATGATATTATTTATAATAGTAATGAATATTATTATCATCAACATAAAAATAATGATGATGACGATGACGATGAAAACAGCTGGTACAAAAACTAAAGAATTAAAAAATCGACTGTAATTAGTCGATTTTTTTATTACTCTACAATTTGATAAGTATATTCGTTTACATATTCTTGGACACCATTACCATCTGCTAAATCATATGAATATCTTATGGTAACTGTGTATTGTTCTTGTAAATTTAATTGATCTAATTCAAAATCAGGTAGATCAGCAAGTAATCGTTGTAACACAATGTCACCATTTTCATTGGCAACCGAAACTTGAATATCCCCAAGTAGTTGATCCGGATCGATAACACCTACTGAAAACGATAAGGAATCAAGGGTAATTAAAACATCTTCCAACTCAACAATTGGTTCAAATAAATCAATTGTAGTTATAAAAGTACTTTTTGACATTACTTTTTGCGTTTCACCTGGAATCAGAAAGGTATAATAAAACACTACTCTATATACTGTAGATTGATACAAATCCGTTATATCAATTAAGGAATTCTTCGTAACATTCCCTTCTGCAACTAGGGTTCCATCCTGTGTCACTGAATATCGAGCAGATACTCTATACCCATTCGGGTCATCTTCAAGGAACTGAACTTTAAATGAAGTATCTGAAACATCAAAAACATTTAAGTTGATAATCGGATAAATAACTGTGCGTACATTGATTGGTAAAGATTTAACAGTTAAATTTCCTGTAGAATCTTGGGCAGTAATTACCAAAGAATATTCTCCTATTTTATTCATATCAATATCTTCAATATTTGATGAAAATGTAATATCCTCTAAAGAATTATCAATCACAGTGATTTCATTGAAGTTTATTTCTGAACCAATCTCATAATATTTATCAAAATCTTCAGCAACGATAATTTCTGGTGATTGTGTATCTTCGATGATAACAGGAATTTCATATACTTTATTTGTGTCAGTATCCGTCACATATAAAACATATTCACCAACTACGCTAAAATCAATTTCACTTTCATCTATGAGAATTGTATTTTTCCATCTTAAATAGGCACGAACATCAACTGTTTCGTTTACTTCAAATACAAAATTGGACTCATCATATATCAAATTTTCTTCATGATTAACATTACAACTAGAAAGCAAAACAACCAATATAATTGCGAGACATATACGTTTCATATCATCACCACTTTCACATTCTCTGTATATTTATAATACTACAATCTTATTTATAAATAAAGCACTTAAAAAAGCCACAAATAATTGTGGCTTTATTTTATCTTAATTAGAAAGGTAAATCAACATCTAAATCAAATAGTTCTACAACCTTTTTAAAGTCATTTTTCACAGCCTCATTTAACGGAACACCTTTGTCTTTTCTTTCTAAGAAACTAATGTATTCCTTTTCTCCAGCTGTAAAGATTTTTTCTTGTCCTGGAGCCAGTTCACTATTTCTAAGTTGTCTCATAATTTCCCCAGCAGTCTTGCGAAATGATTTTTCTCCCATAAAGGCATTTGTATCAATTGCAATAAAGAAATGTCCTAAGTTATATGGTCGTTTGTTACCCTCATCATCTGCACCCGTCAACATCTTCAAGAAGCTTCCAGCTTGTAATGCAGAGCTTAAGACCTCAACCACTGTAGCATAGCCATATCCCTTGTATCCAGCTAGTTCTTCTCCAATTCCACCAAGTGGTGCAAGCGCTGCTTGCCCTTGTGTTAAATCAACCAGAATTTGATTACTATCTGTTTTCGGATTTCCATCTCTACCGATAACCATCCCAGACGGTGTATCTTTATTAATTTTTGCAAAGTATTCAATTTTACCTCTTTGCGTAATACTCGTTGCGCAGTCTAAAACAAATGGAAACTCTTCATCAGTTGGAAGACCGATTGTTAAGGGATTTGTCCCTAACATATTTTCCACTCCAAAAGTTGGTGCAATACTAGGTCTAGCATTGGTTCCAGTCATTCCAATCATACCTTCTTTTGTTGCCATTGTTGCGTAGTATCCAGCAATTCCATAATGAGTAGAATTTCTAACCGCGACCATTCCCATCCCATATTCTTTCGCTTTTTCGATTGCCATTTCCATTGCTTTATGAGAAACAACCATTCCCATTCCATCATTGGCGTCTAATACCGCTGTAGTCGGTGTTTCTTTCAAAACATCTATACTTGTTTTTGGCTTTTGGATCCCAGCCATAATTCGATCAATGTATATTGGTTTAAACCGATTTACTCCGTGAGATTCAATTCCTCTACGATCACTTTCCATTAATACATCAGCACATAAATACGCATCTTCTTCCGGTACACCAACATGCATAAATGCTTTTACCATAACTTCTTCAATTTTCTCCCATGCAACCCATGTTCGTTCCATCTTCATCACCTCACATTTATTATAGCACTAATTATATTATTGTGAATGAAATGTAATATAAAATATATCAAACCAAAAAAAAGAGACATTCGCCTCTTCTTTGTATTAATGTTTTTGTTTGTATTGCAATAAACGTTCTTCAAACCCAACAGTTTTTTGAGATATTTCCAGAATTCTATCATCTTTCATTACACCCATTTGGATGTGGTGGTAAATATCAGTAAAATACTCCGTTTCTTCTGGAGAATTGATGAGTTGGTTATATTCTTGAAACTTAATAAGATTGATTTTATTATCAATTAAGTCGATGTCTCTAGGACATTTGGCATTTGCTTTCACAATTCCCCATAATGCATCGACATTATTTCCATTGATTTCTAATACTTCACTAAAATATCGTTTGCTTTCTTTAAACATTAACATCTCTAAATGAGCATTTCCAAAGTAAACCAATTCTTCAACAAACATTTTTTCATCGAAATTCGGAAGATACGATATTGTAGTATCGATAATCTTAGCAATTCTTTTATAATGTTTTACGTAATACATGATATTGACCACTTTTAATGCATCGAGAATTCTAACAACACTTTCTTTGGGATTTTTCGCTCTTGTGATCAGAGTTTCCAATGCCTTTAACTTGCGTTCCCAAATAATTGTTTCTAATAATTCTTTATCTGATTTAGACTTCAAAGTAATACGGGCTTGATTGAATAATAGCTTTGAATCAAATGTATCAATACGCAATAAATGATTGTTTAATTCCACAGCTTTTTTAAATTCACCTTGTGAAATTAACATATTTACCAGCTGTGTTGTTTCCTTGATATACAACTCAGGAGATTTATCTGTTGTTAAGAGAATTGTTGCTTGATGAACAAGCATTAAATTTTCTGTATAATAAATATCCTTTTCGTTGATAAAATCAAAATCATCCCATAATGTTTCTTTTAACTCTTGAGATTGTTTTTCATCTAAGTAAGAGATTAAAAGTTTGAAAAACTCAGTAGCAATTTTATATTTGTATCTAGTTGACGTTTCCCAATATTGCATGTGTTTGAAAATCAGTACACTTTGATCTAATATTATCTTAGCTATTTGCTTTGTTGGGGCATAATCCAAAGCAGCTTCAATATCATGAAAATCAACTTCTTCTGGTACTGAAGGACTATATGCTGATTTGTTTAAATCATTAAAATACTTCTCATTAATGTGTAATCTTGCTAAAAAGCGTCCATAATGAGCTTTGTAATTTGTATCGTTTTTTCTCAATATATTATTGAACTGTACAACCGCTGCATCAAATAATTTTTTATTTAGAAAATTATATCCATTATCCAGTGCTTTTTCTTCATTCAGTGATAATTCCTTAACAACTTTTTTCTCACCTAAAATACGTTTTGTAAGTTGAGGAATAAAGGAATCATTGATTTTCATATCTTCCGCAGATTTCAATTCTCTACGTTTGAAGTATTTGGTTTCAATGTACTTGTTTCCCTTTTTACTGATAATTTTAGAAATTACAGATTCTACTTTATTCAAGATATCCATATCTGCAAAATCAAATCCTTGAATCCCTTGAAATTCAATCGGAAAGTCATATGGATCCATTCCAAAGTAAATTGGAATGAGTGATCCTGTTTTCTTTTGACCACGTTTGATTAATTCCAAATATCTGCTCCATTCATTCTTTACCCATGTAGCTTCTAGAAATCCTTTTTCACTAGAAAAAGTAATCATAGCTTGGGCAGTTGAAATTGCGGAATATATGTATGGTTCATATTTGTTTCCAGCAATTTGTCCCAAGGTGATTCTTGATAAAAATACCTTATATCCCATTTTGGTTAAAGAATGATATAAATCAGTCACATATTGCGAATCTTTTGTAACATTCCCTTTTTCATCATTCTCTTTATATGAAATAAAGACATCAAATGGATCAAAATTTCGAGTTAATTTATTCAATTCTTCTCTTATATTTTCGATTTGTGTTGCTTTTTCTTGATACCATGCTTTCGATTCATCGTCACTTAAAGACATGACTTTTTTGAAGTCATCTTCTTTAAATATATTTGAAAACGTCATTCTATGGCAACTTGGATAGTAAATATCCTGATCACCTTTGACATATTCTATTCCCAATTCACTTAACAATCTTCCCCAGTATGCATCAACGCATTCTGGGTATTTTGATAAGATATCTGAATATTCGTTTTTCGCATCTATAAATTTGTTTTGCATTCTCGTATGATTTGCTTCATTTAATAAGCGTTGTACCTCATCACTTTCAACAAAAGACTTTTTGTATTCTGTCAAACAATGTTCGCACTGCCACTTGTCTTTGTAATCTACTAAATACGCACCACAGCATTCACATACTTTCTTTTCCATGGGCTACACCCCCTTATTCTGTGTATTGTCTGTCTTCTTTGAATTTCGCATATTCTTTCATTAATGCATTCGTTGTAGAAGGGGTTCTACCTTTCATTGCTTCTAAGAAATCTTCATCTAAAATTACTGATGTTTCTCCTGTATCTAATGTACGTTCAATTGCATACGTCTTCGCCGTTTCAACAAGACCTTTTAAATCCGCACCACTAAACCCTTCTGTGATTTCAGAAATCATATCAACATCCAAGTCATCTTCAATCGGTACTTCATCGATCATTTTGTATAAGATTGCTCTTCTTGCATCAATATTAGGTAGCGGTATATAAATTAATCGATCAAAACGTCCAGGACGCATGATTGCCTCATCTATTTTTGAAGGAACATTTGTTGCAGCTAATAGCATAGTTACATTTTCTGATGTTTCATTAAATCCATCAAGTTGTGCTAAAAATTCAGATACAACACGATCTAAAACACTAGAGTGATGTGATCCTCTTTTTGTTGTAATTGATTCAATTTCATCAATAAATAAAACAGTAAGATCATGGCTTCTAACAGCTTCGAACAAATTTCTTACGTTTTGTTCTGATTCTCCTACCCATTTACTCATAATATCACTTGCTTTCACTGAGTAGAATGCTGCACCTACTTCATTTGCGATTGCTTTTGCGATCATTGTTTTCCCAGTTCCAGGAGGACCATATAATAACGCTCCCCCTCCTGCTTCTTTTTTAAACAGTTTGAATACTTCAGGATTTTCGAATGGCTTAATAACATTCATTTTTATATATCGTTTCACATCTTCTAATCCAATAACATCATCAAATGAAATATCAGGAACAGTAGTCATAGGAACAAAACGATTTCCAGTATCATCAGGTTGGTTTTTCAACTTCCCTCTGGGTCCACCTCCACCACCTCGATATGGTGATGTTGAATTTGACTCTCCATCTACTTTAATCGCTAACGCTTTTTCATAGATATTTGTGGCACTTTCTTCCCATTGTGTTTTCAAGGTACCTTGGCTTTGTGCTGCTAATTTGAATAATGTTTGTGCAGCTTTTAGTAAGTATTTTTTCGCCTCACCATTGTCACCTTTTTTAAGGGCTTTTACTCCGTGTTCTTGATATTTCTTAAAGTTATCATATAAGAAATTTTGTTCTAGTCCCATAATTTACCTCCAAAGCAATGATTTACATATCATTGAGTAGTTTTTCGATTTCATCGATTTTAGAATCGATTTCTGCGTCTTTTCCTTTTACTTCTTCTTTGGCTTCAAAGTCGATTAGTTCAGAAATTTCTTTATCTGATACATTAGATGGATCAGCACTGATTTGCTCGAAAGATACTCCCGTTGTATCTAAGAAGTTTTCGATTTGAACATTTTGCTCTTCTACTTTCCCCATTGCAACTTCAAATGATTCTTGCACTTTTGCATAATCTTGTTTGTCGATGATTTTAGACATATCATTTGATAATGTTACCATACCCGTTAAGAATTCTCCTGTAACACTTGATAGGTCTCTTAACTGCATTGTTAATTCAAAATTCAGTAACATTTCTTTTGCTTTCTTTTGGTATGCTAACGCCATTTTTAGTCCATTAATTGCTAAAGAGTATTGTTCTTTTGATCCATTCAGGTATGCTTCTTTGGCATGCTTAATATAGCGGTCTTTTTGACCCTCTAGATTATTTACATATTTACGCATATTTGAAAGTGTTTTGTTATATAACATTTTCTTCTGTAATTCTTTTTTACGTTGTCTCTTACTTTGCATTATTTAGTCCTCCTTAAAAGGATCGATAATTTCAATATCCTCTTCTTTTAATGGTTCTTCTTTTTCCGGTTCTTCGCGTTTTCTAGGTACACGACGTTCTGGTCTTGCTTCTGGCTCTTGTACTTCTGGAATTTCATAATCGTCATCTTCCATTAAGCTTAAGATGTCATTGATTTCTTTTCCATCGCCATATAGATTTTCATCCATTTCGTAAGTACTCATAATTCCATCTACCATATCGATTTGTTCTAATAATTCACTATCCGCCATTGTTTTCATATCTACAACATCTGTTAAGAATTTTTCCAATTGACGATTGTTTTTGAATAATTTACCAACTGTAGACTTGTTGTTGTATTCTGCGAATTCCATATCATCGATCGCCATTTTAATTTGTTCTGTGACATAGATTTTTTTATCGATGAATCCAACACGTTTTTGTGATGCTTTTACTTGTCTTTGTAACATCAATACTTCATTTGCTAATAATTTCTTTTCACTTAATGAAGATGATTTTTTACCTCGGTGTAACTTTTGATTAATTTGTTTCTCTTTGACGAATATATCATCCTGCATCTCATCTTTCTTTGTTTCCAATTCAATGATTGCTTCGACTACGTCATCGCGGTTGATATTCTTCAAAGGATTTCTTTTAAACAGCCCCATAGAGTACCTCCTTTAAATTTTGGTGTTTCTATCACTTATTAATAATTCTAAATCATCAAGCCTATTTTGCACTCTGTATGGATCTCTATTTGTACGTAGGTAAAGTTTCAGATCTCCCAGTGCGTTTTTAATCTTTCGATCGATATTGACAATCGATTCTTTTTCAATCGGAAGCATATAACGCACCTCGTCTTGAATGTATTGCATTCGTTTATAATGTTCTGTATTCTCAGCATGTTTTACAAGTAAATCACAGGTTTTTGCAAGTTCTTGAATGAATTGAATGTATTCCAATCTCTTTTCATCAACACTTTTTCCGCCAAATATAGCCATTTTATTCACCTACAACTTTCGTCCCACAATGATGACAGAATTTCGCGTCTTTTGGTAGTTTCTTTTGACAAGTAGGACAAATAATTTCTGTCTTTATCTTGCTACCGCAATTCCCACAAAACTGTGCATCTTTGGGATTCTTGTGTCCACATACTTCACAAGTATTCGTTTTACTTTCAACTTCTTTTTTAACTAATTTATTTTCCTCAGTGTAATCGTTGTAAACTGCTTCTTGTCTAATTTCTTTGATTTTCGTCATAAAAGTTTTATCATAATCGATTTTTGAAATCACAAATTTTTCTAGTTTTACACCATAAGAATAAAACAGTTTTTCCAAAATCACTTTTACATTATCAGCAATTTTAGATTCTTGAGATGTAATTTCAGCAATATCTCTGAGTCCTTTTTCATTTTGACTAAAGGCATGGGTAATTGCTTTTCTTATATACATGGCAATTTCTTCACTGAAAAACTTGTTTATCATATCTTTCGTTAACGATTCTTCAAAAATTTTCATTTTTGAAAACAATTTAAGTGGGTTGACTATCGTGAAACTATATGTCCCGTGTGCTCCAACTGATGTATACATATCAAATCCTTTGTCGTGCACATCAATACGGTGTGGTGTTCCCCATTTCACTTGAACATGTTTTTTCTTATTAATGAAATAAACTGCACAATGGTCGACACCACGTTTGCTTCCTAAGAACGTCTTGAATCCACCTGTATCTTCGTTGACGATATTATATTCGTTTTCGTCAGTAAAGGCCCCCATTAGTGACCCTTGTCTCATAAACAATATGATACAATCTTTTCTTGAGTATATTTTGGTATCTGGTAGCAACGATGTAACTGGAGACTTCCAAATAACATCGTTGATTCCACCTTCAAATACGACCTTGTTGCTGGCCATAGTATCACATCCTTATTATTTTAGAATTCGTCTTTGAACCAACGATCGAATGGATCGTCATCCGGATTACTTGTAGATCCACTTAAGCTTCTAAACATTTCAAAATACATTTGATCTGATTTGATTGTTTTCGGCTCTAGTTCTGGACTGAATTCTTTCAGAATATAATCATATTCTCCTTCACCAATCCAAATTGGATATAATTTTACTTCTCTTTTGTTTACCATTTCAGTAGAACGTTTCGCAGCTTGTGTATAGGCATCAGTTGCTGCACCATCACTCATTAAGAAGATACGTGGACGATAAAATTCGATTCCATTTTCTAAGTAATAAGATTTACGGTGATTAATCATGTCTAATGCGACATTAACAGCAGACCCCATTGGAGTTGATGAATATGCACGTAACGGTTTAAAACTAATATTTTTTACATCGTCAAATGAAGATTGCACTTGCACTTCTCCACCAAATGTAACGATTGCTAAATCAGTAATTTTCGACGCTTTCGGATCTGCCTTAATATAATCCAATAACATTTTTACTTTTTCGTTCAATTCTGCGATTTTTGTATTTCTACCATACGGTGTTCTTTGAGTCATACTTCCTGATACGTCCAATACTAATACCAATGGGAATTTCATTGATGAGTTAATATTGATTGGCTTAAAATCTCCAAATAAATTTACACTACTTTCCATTTATTGTGCCCCCTTTAAAATTTCTTTTAATAGTACAATCCAATCTTTCACTTCTAATATTTCACCATTGGCGAAATAATCATAGAAGGCATCCCTTAGCCTCTTATCACCATTCACCCAGTAAAACAACGGATTGTTTCTGTCTTTAATTGATTTACTATATTCCATTGGATAGTGAAAATTTCGTTCCACTTCACTACCTACTTCTCCTGATACAAAGTCGTAAAATGGACCTTTACCCATTAACACTTCAAACAGAATTTTATAAATTGGGAAATACTCTTCTTCCAGCGTTCTTAACACTTCACGTAAGTTTTTCCCTTTTAAATTACCATGTGTATATGCGGCATTGAATACCCCACAACTATAATCTTCTACTTGGAAACTTCCACTGTCGATGATATATAGTTCTTTTGTTTTATTGGTAATTAAGATATTATCAAATTTCAAATCTCCGATTAAGATATTTCTATCATGAAGATATTGAATCATTTTTAATAAGTCGATACAAATTTGAAATCGTTCTTTGTAAGAGATGTTCAAAAATGAATAGATACGATACATATCAAGCCCTTTTGCATCTCTAATTTCTTCCATTATGTATCCGACGAACTCATTATTATTATATACAATATCCTTAGGCCAAACAATATATTTATTGCGTAGGTCTAAATCAATCAAGCGTTGAATTTTCTTTACTGTTTCATAACGTCTTTCCTCTTCACTATAAATCTTTACAAGTAAATTTTCATAGGTTCGATAAATTTTACCTTCTCCACCAAACATTACATTGTTTTGATCGAGTTCCAAATACCCGAATTTTTCACTGTATACACGAGCAATCTCATCATCTTTTGTTATAAAGATTAATTGATCCTTCTCGCTTGTATGAAAGGCTTCAACAAAGTCAGATTTCATCTTTGGTGCATCGACTTTGATTTTATCCAGTTCAACAGGTACTAAGATTGAATCTTCAAATCTCTCAATTGTAATCACCTTATCATGATCCAACTGATGTAGTTTTGAAGCCAATTGACTATCATTTGTAATAAAGGATAGTTTGTAATCAGGTAAGGCTACTTTCAAATCAAGAAATGGTTTGAAATCAGTAAAATCTTTTGTATCTATATCTTCATATAGATGTAATACTTTTAAGATACTTAATACTCCTTGTATTCGGTTGTATGAATCTTGATCTTTCGATTTGGTTGTAAGCAACTCTTTGTAAATCGATTGATCTACTAAAATACTTATATCATTGGGGTTAATCGTATATGATTTTAATTGAAAATCTAATGTTTCTAAGAAAACAAATAATCCATCATCAAAGAACACATTATTATCAAGCAATATCACATGTTTATTTGAACTATCGATATTCATTGAAGACTTTCCTCAATTTTAATTTGTCTTCCTTATTAAAATCATATTCAGAAAAACTGTCGTCAATCACAAAGCTATATGCACTTGTTTGAAGTACCCTCGCTCCTTCATTCACCTTTGAAAGCAAATGATCCACATAGTCTTTCCCTTTGTCTTTGTAATACCCCACTGATTCATTTTCTATATATAAGAAATTCATACTCAAATCGTCATAACTATATTTTGATACTTGTTCTGATAAAAATCGTTCTAATGTTTTTTTGTATAGATTGAACGAATTTCCTTTGTACATCCCAAATAAATTTTGGATGTATTGGTTAATCGTTTTTTTCACCGGGTCATACAATACTTCTTCTGGTCCATCACTCATTAATACAAATCCTTTCACATTCGTTGGCATTGTGCCAGATGTGATTCTAAAGTGATCTACTGCATCACTATCTGTGATAAAGAAGGTAATATTAGGTGCCCCGTTATTTTCTGGATAACTTCTAATTCTTACTTCCAATCCTTGTTCATTTGTGACCAATTCTCCTATTAGTCCATCCCCTATGTGACCTTGTATATATTTGTCTTCTTTGATTGCGACAAACAATACGGTACAACTCATTTCCATAATCGATAGGTTTTCTTGTCCACTCGCTGCTTTGTTTAGGTTTTGATATACTTGATGGGTTAACTTTTTAGCTAATTTATTCCCTTTAATCGGTTCATTTTCTAATAACAAGTAATAGTCATCAAAATTATCAACAACAAGATTTGCGATTGTTTGTGTCGCAATGTCAGCCCCTAAATCACTGTTTTTCTTACTTCCTGCTCCATCAGATAATACAATCGCTCTTACTCCATTTTTAGAAGCATATGCTGTTTTATCTTGGCAAGGAAGTCCAGATTGAACATGATCTGTACCGATCACTTCCAAGCTACATTGCTTGAAGTGTTTGATTATCATCTTGCAACGAATCCTTGAATTGCTTTTTTATCTAGTCTCATAAGATCATCTTTTGGAGTATTGATTCTTGTTTGTAAGGTATTGAATATGAAATCGAATAGTTCGATAAACATATCATCTTTTACTTTTAAGAACATTTTTAAACGTGTAATAGGATCTAAACTTTCATCTAATTGTCCTGCGTTTAAACTGAACGGGAAGTATGTTACTTTTCTATCTTTCAATACTTTTTTCAATTTTTCAGCAGTACCTGATAAGTCACCATACGCTCCCCCATCAGCCAACACGATAAGCCAAGGCTTATGTGTAACAATACTGTGAGACGCATAGAGTTTTTGTCTATCAGCAAGGTCAACCATGGCCATATCAATGGTTTTTCCTAACACTTGAATTCCACCATTATCAAATTTTGAAATATCTAATTGTTCATCAAAACTTTTGATAACTCTTGGACTGAATCCATCAAATCCAAATACTGCCAAGTCCAAATCTCTTGCAATATCAGATCCTTGTAAACGTTGATTAAAATGAACCAATGCTTCGCGAAGTTTTGTTTCACGCTCATCTGATAAACTGCTGCTATTATCAATCACCATTGATACAACCAGTTTATTGCGTTTGCTTCGTGAATTTTGAAGTGGAGCAAACTGCTCTCTTGGATCAGTTTTTACCGGTTCACTTGTTGGAACAATTGTTGGCTCAGGACTTCGTTCTTGAACTGGTGCCTTATACTCATTTCTAGATTCTGGTTGAGTTTCTTCTACAGGTGGGGAATAGGTATTTCTAGATTCCGGTGCTTCATATTTTGGTGGTTCATATGTACGTTCTTCTTGAACTGGTCTTTGATAAGAATTTCTTGAACCAGTAACTGTTGGTGATTTTAAATTGAATTCTACTTCATCAATTGATTCCGCTTTTAAATCCCCTGATTTCACTTGATCATCCCAATCAAATCCTTTTGAATAATCCAAAGGTTTTTGTCTACCAATTGGCATCACTCTAGGCTTTACTGTTTTTACATCCCAAAGTGCTGGTCCACTAATCAAACGGACTGCGGCAATCTTATGGTTGAAATCAACAGCTTGGTTATTTGACAACGAAGTAACAATTTCATTTGCTTGTGTTTTATTATCAGTGATTAAAACAATATCATTGTTATCAAGATCTCGATTATTATAAATAACATCTAATATTTTTCCTCTTTCACTTCTTCTAGATATCACATCTTCTACGAGATCTTTGCTACGATAAAACTCGATTACTTTCAGTGCCTTAACAGCAAATTTTTCATTGTCTGAAAATTGTTTCTTCTGTAAATCTTTGATTACAAAATCCACAATTTTTAATTTTCTTTTCGTACTTCTTAACACATTGTATAGACTTATTTTAAAGAATTCCATACTCCCATGCATCAGACTACTACTATCTATATACACTGTGTATTCAGTCAGTACTTTCGTTAAATTATCTGCCATGATTGCCTCCTAACGTTGGGCAAGAACATCAACTGTTCTGCGTCCTTTTTCTATTTTTAATATAATATTACTAATTCTTGCTCGTTCATGTTTTAATAAAACATCTCTAATGATTTTATTGGCGATTTGCACTTTATGATTGAATCCCATATCCAAATCAACAGGTTGTAAAATTTTCATATAACGCTCATCGTGTTTTAATATATTTATAACATCGTTATGTAATTCTTCTTCCGTGTTTTGTTGAATGAATAATGAATACAATAGTAATGACGATAAAATCAAATCATTGATCAACAATCGATTGTAAAAATCATTGATTGTTGCAGATGTTTTTTGAAGTTCAAATAAGCTTTTTTCTGAACTGATTCCAGAATACATTAATAGACTTTGTATCGCATTGGATTTCAAATCATCAAATCGTTCTTGTACTTTTTCATACATAAGATTGATTTTATCTTTGTTTTCGTATGCCTTTGATAACTGACTAATTATATTTAAATCTTGTTTCACTTTTGGTGAAACAGATTTTCCAACAAAGAATTGATTTAAACTATGTACTTTGTTTTCCAAAACTTTGTGTTCAGCATAGAATGTTTGATCCACATTCATAACTTTACGGTAATTATTAAATAGTTTTGCTGTCTTGTTGGTTTCGGTTAACTTATCTATAAACGCCAATACATTTTTTAATCGTGAGAAATAATTACTTATGAATGCAATTGCTAAATTGTATGCATCATCTTTGATTAACCTTTCTGATATTGTTGAAAGTTGTTCTTGTGTTTCAAAGATATTCGTTTTAAATACCCAAATAATCTTTTTATTAATGGCATAGCTAATCAACTCGTCTAACTCAATAATCTTCTTACTCGTAATATAATCAATCAGTTCACGAGGTGAGCCTTCAATGTCATCTATACTTAATAAGATTAATTCAATCAATTCTTGACTAGGTGAATACTCATTGTCTTTTAATATTTGCAATCCTTTAGTGATGTAAGCTGCAGTAATAAATTTCCTAGTTTGAATCAAATCATATAGTGTATCATTGAAGATTTTGTGGTACTTATTATAGATTTCACTTCTAACAGTATTAAACTGTGTCTCAAAGTTAATATTGGTTTGCGGTAGATCAATTTGAATCTTGATTCCTTTTTCATAGAATTCAGCAAGAGTTTTATTAAACCTAAATACAACATCTTGTTCATATTGAACCATCGTTTTTGTTTGTTCTGAAACAAACTGATCAATAATGGTAACAGAATCTTTCAAATGATATGGTTCAGGATTTGTAACTGTACTAATTTCTTTTTCAAAATCATCAATCAAAGAAACAATATTCTTACGATATTTCTTAGTATTTTCAATTGATTGTTGCGCTTCTACTTTTTTTTGCAATGCCCCTTGGGCAATTTGATAATTCTTGTAGAAACTCATCATATCTTGATCCAATCCCTGTAAGATTTTCCAAACAAGATGGGTCACAATTGTTAATCCAATAATAATCAATGCATTGATCCAATACAGTCGCACTTCTGCTTTCGGTGTCAGAAGAATATATAGTGTAAAGATTGACATCATTACTTCATATAGAATAAACAATCCCTCATTAAATACATGCATTCTAACATTAAAAAATTTGATTTTATAATTAAAGTTATTAAATTGTATGCTATCTCGTTGTGAATGTCCAACCAAGTAGAGAGCTGTTGTTCCCAACAAATACAGGAACACTACGATGACTACTAGCCATATAAAGAAATATATTACAGCCGTACTCATTTAAATCTCCTCCAAGCTAAGAATATATAAGTCATCACTACTAATGCAGTAAGACCCATAACTCCTTGGAATAAAAGGTTGTTTACATTCACATGTTGGTTTGTGTATATAACAGTATAAGCATCTAAATATCCGCCAGCTCCTTGGTAGACAACACGGTACTCTCCAGATTTGGTAAATCGAAAGTTTTCTACTTCTTTCCCATTGACATAAATCTTAGAAAAGTCTTGATCTAAAGTGATAGATTCTGTGATTTCTTGTGGCGATTCGAAATTAGACATTTCTTCAAACGGTACTGTTTCATTAATGAATATCTCATACTCATTGGTGTAGCCATTGACACCTTTGATTTTCATGGTGTAATACCCTGCACCACTTTTTTCACTATTACTACTATATCTGATTCCGTTTAAACTTACAGTATAGCCGGTATATTGGAATTTGAAGTAATCTTCAAATACTTGTCCGTCAGTAATACCAATATCCCCTTCTGTAATTGTAACTTGATATATTTTCTCATACCCATTGTTTCCTAAGAAAATAATGGTATGCACTCCTACTTTTGTAATAAACAAACTGTCAATTCCTTGTTTTTGTTCTGTATTATCTATATACCATTTTAAAGCAGAATCTTTCTGAAGTAACAATGAATTTGGATAAACACCATGATTTTCAAATCGATTTGTCGTATGCCCATAAGTAATAAACACAGATTCTTCTGTATTATCATGATACACAAGGTCTAATACATAATATCCAATTTCCGTAAATGTAATATCTTCTACAAGCAATTCATCATTATAATAAACTTCTGCATACTTTGAAATGTCAATTGTAAAATCATTATATATTTGATGTTCCTTTAGATACTCCATTAATTGGTCTTTGATTATGATATTGTATGTTTGAACAAATCCATTGACACCTTCAACAGTGATAACATGGTTTCCAGCATATTCAATCCAATCTCCCTCTTCAACTGCTTCCCCATTAATCAACAGACTTCCAACATTTTCTAGGGTAATAAAATAAGAACGATACACACTCATTTCATCCACTAATGGATGTAGGAATCGTGGTAAAATCGTAAATGTGATGGAATCAACTTCTACTCCACCATCAAACAATACAAGGTCATAATTCCCAACTTCATTCACAATTGTTCCACTTAGAAATGGTTCCCCATTCAATGTTGCCGATTCCTCGGTAAATGTTATGGTAAGATCCTCTGTGTATTCCATCCCATCTACATCAGAGATACCTTCCACAGACCCAGCGCTCAACCCAGGGATATCGTTCCCTTTGATTGATGTTGGACCTTGGAACAGTGTCAGAATCAACACCATTAATAGCAAAATTTTCTTCATGTAATTCCCCTCCGTTAATTCAACTTTCTTGATAATTCATCAAGCACTTGTTCCAATTCTTGATCTGTTAAATGTCCATAACGTTTTTCAATAAAATCAGCAAGCTTTCTGTCAATTTTTCTTCTGTGTTTTGGATGTGCTGCCAATCGTTTTTCAACTTGTTCTTCTGAAAACTTAATAAACTCGTCCAAGACTTTGAAATCGTCTTTCTTCATACGCTCATCTTTTTGCTTCATAGCCTTATATAATAAAACGATGAATTTATTGTCTTTAAATCTCGATACATTGAACTTCTTACCACCTTGATAGCTAAGCAAAAAGTCGATGTACTTATCTAAGTCCTCATCATCGTTTTTTAATATGTAATTGATTATCATAAATTTATCATCAGATATATTTTTTTCTACCATATCTTTTTGAATTGTCATTAATAATTGATTATAGTTTCTTTCAGACTGTCTGTCATATCCCAATAATTCGCTTTGCGAGCGATTGGTATGTTTTCTATAATAATAATCCTGTACGTAGCGATAACGCTCTGAAAACTCAAGATCATCTGTAACATCTTCATCAAAAAGATAGTCAAATATTCTTTGGAATACTTCACTCGGTAATTGACGGTTGCTTTCATGATATTTTATATATGTGTTTAGGGTTGGTCTAGAGATATTAAAATCATCACAAAACTGTATCAATGTCTTATTATTTCTTTTGAGTTGTCTTTTGATCATTATTTCCACCCCGCATATCTATATTATATAATGTTACTATTGTAAGAATGTGTAAAACATGTGTATTTTTTGTAAAAAACGTAAAATCATTTTTACCTTTTGCACTATACCCATTATACCATATATAGATACAAAAAAAAGGACAGATTTGTCCTTTTTATTTATTATGCTTTTCCTCTTGTTTCTTTTACTTTAACGTCTTCCATCAGTTCCTCAATATTTTCGTTTTCAGGATCAATAATCTCAGCATCAATAATCTCAGATTCTTGCTCTTCCGGCTCTTCCACTTTCACTGATGCCATAATCACTTCAGGTTCTTTATCATCATCCGCAACAACTGTAGAAGTTGTTACAGTTTCTTCTGTTTCTTTTTTTGGAGCCGCTTCTTTTTTCGGCTCTTCTTTTTTTGGCTCTTCTTTTTTTGGCTCTTCTTTTTTAACAGGTTCTATTTCTTCTTTTACCACCTTAGGCTCTACTTTTTTAGGTGTCACTTTCGGAGCTGGTCTAGGATGTTTTGGAGCTTCGTCAATAATTTTCAATAATTCTTTGTTTTTATCTTTAAGTCTCATATTCTCTAATTGCATATTTTCCAACATTCTTCTTGTGATATAATCACTTGAATTTATAGCAGAGAATTGTTTAAACATAAATGTCTTTACAACAAGATTAATTAAAAAAGTAAATGGAATGATTAAGATAAATAACATCTTTCCTTCTTTTGCTTTTTTATATGGAGCAAACTCCCATACACTATTAAAGAATACAACATCAACATTTTGAATTTTATTGATTGTGCGATATTTGGTTATTCTAATAATGTAAATTAGCAACATAATTGCAATGAAAATAAGTGCAACAGTAATCAATGCTAATGCAACTTGTTGAAGAGTACTAAGTTCTCTTAAATTCGCTACAACCCTGTTCCACAGTGTCATGAAATTACTATATACAAAATCAAACAGTCTTTTCATTTGCCGCACATCCTTTTCTTATTAATCTATATTTGTAGATATCTTTAAATATTATAACACAATTCTTAATAAATAAAAAATCAAAATTTTATTCCTTATTGTTTTCCTTTTCTGCTTCTTCTAACTTATTATTAATAATTGCAATTTTCCTTCTCGCGCTAACTACTCCTTCATTCAATGCTTTATTAAAGTATATTAGTGCGTTTTCATAGTCTTCTAATAGTTCATAACAATGACCAATATTGTAGTAGCCACTTTTTGAACCTTGTTTTTCTGCCTTCAAAGCATATTCCAAGGCTTTGTTGATATCTCTATCTGTTCCTTTTCCCCTGAAATAACAATCAAAAATTTTATTATTTACATATGGATTCTCCTGATTTGCCTTATGAATGTAATAATTAAATTTTGCAATATTTTGTTCATTAACATTCAATTTATTTACAACATAATATATTTTATCATCTACAGCATAGACGTCTTTATTGTACTCGTCTAAGTCCATATACTTTTCCATTCTCATAATCATTTTCTTTGGTGCAGGATGGATCAAATCAAATTCGTATCTTTGTCTTTTTCTTCGACGATGAACATGATAATAGTAGGTACGTAATGATTCCCCATTTGAAATCAAACAAGCATTTTTGTTTGCTAAGTACTCTTCTGTTCTCAAATACTTAAATAATATAATTTCATCTAGCCAAGTAAGCCAGAGCATTAAATAATATAGGAATCCTTCTACAGTCTTATTCATATCAGCATTTTTCTTTCTCATCACAGCGTGTCTAAAACTCACGATAATAGAACGAGCAATATTAGACATTTTGATTTGTGCAAGCACATATTTGTCGCCATAGCCAGAAATCGCATGACCCAGTTCGTGGGCAATTAAACCTTCAATATAATGTTGGGGATAGGTTTTATCTTTTTGGTTTATATATACAATCCCTTTGTGGTAAAAAGCAGGATACTGTAGTCGTTCAAACTGGATGAATTTTACAGGTATTTTTGCTCCCTTTAATTCTTCCGCTTTTTTAATCATATCAACATATCGATCATCAAAATCAACTTCTTTAATATCTTTTGTCTTACCAAATGGATCTTTCTTAATATGTTGTATAAAAATAACAACATGCATGATTGCAATCAGGGCTGCAACAATCAGAACAAGTTTCGACCCTTTGGGCGCAAAAAAATCCACCACTACAAGTACCAGTGCAATTTGAAATACTGCATATAAAATATTTAATGTATAGATTCGTTTTCTCATCCTATCACCTATTTATATTATACTATACTATATCGTATTCAGCCAAGAACTCTTATAATACTTCTTTTTTATAGACTAGGGTTCCATCCATGTACGTTTCTAAAACAACAGTTTCTAGTAATGTCTTTTCTTCTAACTCATGATTAATCACAATGTAATCTTCAAACTTATTGTTTTCTTCATATGAAAAATAATAAGGGGTTACTGTGTAACATTTCAATGCATTTTCTAACGTGAATGCCTCTTGTGGTAAAAACGCAGGCAATGTTTTATGCTTAATCGATTTTCTAGTTGTTGCACAATACAGATTATAAAACGGATTCAAAGGCTCAACAGGACAATCTGTTGAGATTGTAGTACAAATCCCCTTTTGAAACATGGTATTGAACAAATACGACTCTTTGCTTCTGTTTCCAAGTCTATTTTCAATAATTGGTATGTCACTATTCAAGAATATCGGCTGCGTTTGTGCTCCTACACCCAACAGTTTCATTCTCTCTATTTGAGATAAATTTGCTAGCTGCGCATGGATAATCGAGTGTCTCCCAATATTGTTCGTTTCTTTAGAACTATTTTCTATCGCATCGAGTACCATATCAACACACCCATCACCAATAGCATGAATCGCAACATCAATTCCGTTTGTATCTGCGAGCAAGACCAATTGATTTAATTCTTTTTGAGTAAATGTGCTTACTCCATAATTATTCGGATCATCTGAGTAAGGTGCATTCAACAATGCAGTTCTTCCACCAAGACTACCATCAGCAAGTAATTTCAACGGTCCCATTTTAAATTTTCCAAAGACAAGAGTATGATGTCCCTTCTCAATAAATTGATACAAAGTATCATAATCAGGTATATTAACTTGTTGGTAGATTCTAACATCTATCAATCCCTCTTCATAAGCTTCTTTGTATGCATCAATGATAATTTCATAATCGACAGGAAGTGTTGAAAAATCATCACTACCACATGCCGTCACACCATTGGAAAGCAAGATTTTATTCGCCGCTTTCATATACTCTTTTATTCTCTCTTTTGTAGGCTTAGGAAGATGTTTATAAATTAATTCTAATGCATTCTCAGTAAATTCACCAGTCGAACAATCAAAGGTTCCACCTTCAACTTGTGGAGTGATTGATTCAATATTTGCCATGTCCATCATCGCATCATTACAAACAAGAACGTGTCCACACGTTCGAATACACACGATAGGAATGTCACTTGAAACAGTATTCAAAAGTTCCTTTGTAAAGGTTTCTTTTTCGATGAAGTTTTCCTGATGCCAACCTCTAGCTATAATAATATTTCTATCAAGATTCTTTGATAAAACATCTCTTATATTTTGATAACTATCACAGTCACTTAAATCAACATACTCTAATGCATTCAACCCAATTCCAACAAAGTGGAGATGGGAATCATAAAAAGATTTTATTTTAAACATATCTATCACCTTTCATCATTATACAAGATGTTGGGTAGTTTATCAAAAAAGAATATAGTTAGGTACTACATAACAAAATTATATTTTAGCCTTTTATTTAAAATAATATATGATATAATTATTTTAGAAGACCAATTATAGGAGGGCTACCCTATGAAGAAAAAGAAAGAAAGAGAATACCCAGAACAAATACAATTACCAGTACTCTAAAGTAAAAAGCACTGCATCCGCAGTGCTTTTTGATTATCTAAATTGGGTCTCCAACTATAAATACTTCAAAAATATTATTGTAATCCATATCCATTGAGTATTCATCTAGATCTAATGGATCTATATAGTATAGATCAGTTATTACAAATTGATTTAGTCCCTCAATAATATTAGTACCTGGAATTGTCATTTCATAAGTATCTCCGCTCACAAATATTAATCCTATTTGCAAATCAATATCTTCAATATATGCTTTTGTAATCTCTAGATCATAGGGATTGTTTATCTCAATCAGAAACGTAACAGAACTACCAGGACCTGAACCCGCGGATATTTGAACAATTTGAATGATCTCAAATACATTTGTATAGGTTTGATAATGAAATGTAGTCTGCTGTATTCCCATACCATCTCTAAGATCATACTCATATGTGAATAATACTTGATATAGTACTCCGTTGAAAAGACCTAAAAATTCAACATGTGATTCCATCATCGAATTAAATACTTGTGTTTCAGAGATTACTTGGCCTTCTTCTTGCACACTCACTGTTACTTGAGAAGATGTAATATATTCTTTGTTCTGCATTTCAAAATCAAAGAAGATTCTTCCTAACACATGTGGATTATTGGCAACATTTGGAATAGGCACCACAATTTCATCAGTAACAATATCAATAGGGACAACAACCTCTACAATTCCATCCCCATCTTCTAAATCATAGTGATAGATTAATTCAATATGGTACTCATGATTTGTAAATAGCTGACTAAGTGTAATCACTTCAGTATACAGTGCGTCCATACCATTCACAATTGTTCCTTCATCGTAGATTCCAGATTGTCCATCATAAACATAAATATAAGAATCAAGTATTCTTGAATCAGGATCTGTATAAGTAAATTGTAATAACGCATCTTCACTCATTACATCTATCAATTCAAGATCAAGTTCTGGTAATTCCCAACTATCAGACATAATTTCTTGCGCTCTTTTTCGTTCTATCACACCTGATCCATCACCCAATTCATAAGTATATGTCAAAACAACATTAAATCGTGTATCACTTGGTACAGGTATTTCAATTTCAAATCCAACATCAAAGAAAGAATCCACAAAGAAAGGCTCATCTTCTTTCAACACTTCTACCTCTAATCTAAGAAATGTATTGGATGGATCAACAACTGTGTAATCAATCCAAATATGATTTTGATCAAACGTTATTTCATCACTAAAAGTAGGTAAAATCACATTTGTTAGTGTATAAGCTACAACAAGTACTGTTTCATTGCCTGCATCATCTGTTACTGTGTAAGTAACATCATATGTTCCTGCAGTATTGTATATAACCAAGCTATCATCAACGATCACGTCTAAATCATCATCATAATTATCCGTTATCATAATATTACTATAAAAATCTATTGTTTGATTGATTTGATAAACACTTTGGTGAGAAGACAATTTTTGTACTTTTGGTGGAACCTTATCCTCTACTTTGATTGGTACTGACGCTGTACCAGTATCACCATCTGCATCAGTAACAGTACAGGTAGCTGTATAAGTTCCGGGTGTTTCTAAATCAACACCTTCAAAGTCCCAATCACATGGTAATGTTCCATCTTCTTCATCTGTTCCGAATACCCATTCATTAAAAAAGAAAGGTTCTCCTAAACTAACGGGTAAAAAATCATCAAATTCAAGTTGTACGACTGGTGGTGTGTTCGCTGTTATTACAATAGGTACCGATCCTGTTGCACTATCACCATCACTATCTGTCACGGTACAGGTAGCTGTATAGGTTCCAGCTACATCAAAATTAACATCATCAAAATCAAAAGCACAAGGAATAACTCCATCCTCTACATCTACACCGTATGCCCATTCTTGAAAGTCAGACACAAGGCAAAGTGATGTTTTGCACTCAATTTGTGGTTCAATAATAAGTTCAGGTGTTGTATTTACAGGTGGAGTTTCCGTTCCACATCCTGAAATTACCAACAATACCATTCCGATCACTAACCCTTTAAAAATTCTCATTGTATATCCTCCTCATCACAAAAAAAGACTATATTGCTATAGTCTTTTTGTCATTTTTATATGCACCTATAGCAATCAATTGTTGCTGCAAGCCATAGATGTAGTCCCTATCTTTATATTATAATAATTAGGTTGTAAAATCAAACTATGTTTTTTAATTTAACACAGTCGTCGGCAACTTGCTCTAATTTAAATCCATGGTATTTCACGAATTCTTCAAACAGAAAATCTTCTTGAACTCCTCTGGAACTTTCTCGATCAAAAACAACTTTAATTGTATCAAATATGATAGCCAAATCTTTAACAAAAGAATAATTTCTCATATACAATAAATCCAATCTCAATTTATCATCAAAAGTTGTATCATATTTTCCCAAAGTTTGTGCCAATCCGGTAATACCCGCTTTCACTTTCGCTCTGAACTTAAAATGACTATCTTGCTCTTCGAATTGATTTACCTCTTCAATTCTTAACGCTCTCGGTCCGACGATACTCATCTGACCTTTCAATACATTAATAAACTGTGGTAATTCATCAATTCTAGTTGCACGCAACACTTTTCCAATCGGTGTAATTCTAGAGTCATTCTCAGATGCTTGTACAGCTCCAGTATCTTTTTCGGCATTCGGAATCATTGATCTAAACTTATATATCTTAAAGGATTTGTTTTCGTAAGTAACTCTTTCTTGAACAAACAAAACAGGCCCTTTGTCATGCAGTTTTATAATCAATGCAATTGTGATCATTAATGGTGACAAGACGATCAAAGCTATCAATGATACGATTACATCAAATGTTCTTTTAATAATTCTTTGTTCAAATGATAAGTGGAAACTATATATTCTTAATGATAAGATGTCCTCAACCTGAATAGGACTAGCGTTTAAAATAGATATTTCATAAGTTTTAGGAACCAAAACGGTATCTATAAACTTTTTCCCTAAGCAATAATTAATAATCCAGTTTTTCGCTTTTTCATGGGTAGAAGACGTAATATAAACTCTATTCACTTCAGATAACATTTCCTTGAATCTCTCTTTATCAATTTTATGTTCATCAGTATGAATATAAACCACTTTTACATTGTCTTGATGACTATTCAATAACTTTTTCGCAATGATCTCACATTCTGTTTTTTGTCCGTAAATCAATGCTCTTTTCATTATTTTATCTGTTAAGAAAAATTTCAAAATGACCTTCCACATAGAGATTAAAAACAATTGAATCCAAATCGTATAAATTAAACTGATTCGACCATATGAAAAATTAGGAATAAAAAAGAGTACAACTGCAAGTGTCAAATTTGTCATAACCAAAGCAAAGAAAACAGATACGATTGCAGCTACATTGCTTTTATACAACACAGAAGTTTTATATACCCTGAAATAAATAATTGCCAATATAAAGAACAATGAGTTCGTAACAATCAAGTCTCTTGCTTGATTGAATGTTAACTCATTTAAAGCAAATTCAATTTCTCCTCTTAACAACATAACAAGCATAAAACTACCTAACAATAATGCTAAATCAACAAGTATCTCAACTAGTTTTACAAATGTTCCATCCCAATTAAATTCTGATTTCATAAAGTCACCTCGCTATACGTGAAAATGGTTAACAAAAGTTAACCATTTATTTCTACTTCCAATCGTGTTTGAATAACACCACTACTGTTCCAATTCCTAAACCTACAATCAATGCTACTGCACCATACAACATAACAGAAACTTCTGAAACTGCTTGCGGTGTTGTCAATGGATTGATTATTGTTGAAATTTTATAATCTTGATAATCTGTTAAAAGATCATTTGCATCTGCAATAATCACACTAAGTTCAAGAACTGATTCATCTATTAAATCTTCAACAGTTGCGATTTCTTCACTTCTTTTTTGCTCGGTAATAACAAACTCTGAAGAATTACCTTCAATTCTATCAATTAGTAATTCGTAATAATTGATATCTTCTTGTAGTTCTGCAATGGTAGATTGTACCCCTATCATATTCTCTAAAAGAACTTCATAATACGTATCGATTTCTAATACAGTTCCTGAATCAACACCAGGAATTAAAATCGTTGTAACAGATCCACTATAATTGTCAATTAGCACTTGTAAGTCTGTTTCTTTTGCCAACGCTTTATTTAATGCTAACGTGTTTTCTTCAATTAAGTAATAGTATTTTGTTACCAAATAATCAGGATCTTTTGACAATAAATATGTGTTAACTCGAGATTTGATTTCTTGGATTTTCACTTGATTAATCAATGAAGTTCTTACTAAGATTTCAGAAAATCCTTGATTTACTGTAATAGAATTAAACTCAGGGTTCTCAATATTTTTTTCAATCATTAACTCATTGATTACTTTTAATTGGTTTTCCAAGATAACATAAGAATCAATATAGTCATAAGACGCAATGTCTTGACCTGTAAAGTCAATTACTTGTTCAGAAAATACATAATTTTTCTCAAAATCTTCTTCGAACTTGTTTACTAAAGTAATCAAAAAATCATCAGCTTCATTTTCAGATATACCTAATTTTTTAAAATTCATAGTGATTTTATAATTCGTTGCAAAATAATTCATTTGTTCTCCATCATTAAGAGAATTTTGAATTAAGGTTAGAGTGTCAGAAGGGATAACTGGTTCAACATCTGTCGCTTCTCTAACATCTGATGAGGATAAATCAAAGCCAGCTTCATCTATTGCATTTGTAATTACTTCAGGAGAAATTGCTTGAGTATAATCAAAAGTGGTACCATCTGGATATTCCCCAATCTCAATACCATCCCACTGAACATTAACATACACAACCATGTTTGTAGTTGCGTTATCATAAATCAAAGCCCCAATGATTGTTACTAAAAAAACACTTACCATAACAATACCAATAAATATTTTTCGTTTCCAAATCACTTCAACTAATTCTTTTATACTGATCTCATTATTACTTGTTTTAGTTGTATCATTCACTTTACTTGTTTCATTTGTACTCATAAATTAACCTCCTAGTTTATCAAAATAATTATATAATACTTTATTCCTAATTCAAAGGAATATATAAAACAGTAAATATTGTACTATTTTGTTTTCTTATTGTTCAATTAAAAATTTAGGATTGGTTTCAAAAACCTTTTTTGCATATTCCATGCCATATTTTTTAGAAACATAGTCGTATGCCTTTTTAAATTGGCTGTATGACTCTGGATTTCTATGGGCATCTGTAGCTACAAAATCTACCAATTTATTCTTAAGTAAGTATCTTACTTTTTTCTTCATTACTTTATTTCTTGGGGAAACAATACTTGATGCATTGATTTGCAACAATGCCCCTTCTTTTTTCAAAGCATCGAAACTTTCTAAAGTGTCTACATATTTATATCGTTCTACATGAGCAACAATCACCTTGTATCCAAGTAGTTTTGTTTCATATATATACTCGGTAATATTTGCGGTGTTCACACCGAAATCAAGAAGTAAATACTTGGTATGATTCATAGAGGCAACCGTCTTATCTTCTAAGAGTTTCTTTAATTCTTTGACTTCATCAATTTCTCTACCTAAAAATAATCTAGCTTGAATCCCTAATTGTTGAATGTTCGATTGTAACTCAAGCAGCTCAGTTTCCAATTCTTCTGTTGTTTTGACATAGTCTTTTGTTGGTCTATAGTGAGGTGTAATAATGAAATCTGATACACCTTGTTTGATTCCTTCTTTAATTTGATTTATCGCTTCATCAAAATCTTTCACGCCATCATCTACACTTGGTAATAAATGGCAATGCATATCAATCATATTTTCCTCCTTTATAAAAAAATAATACCGTAAGATTTTAGCCATCTTACGGTATTTATACTGTTATTCTCCGTAATAGTAATAGTAGTCCATACCGTACGCTGAATCACGCTTTGATACTCTTGTTAATACCGCTCCTAAAACATTTGCTCCATGATTATCTAATAGTTTAATACTGTTTCTTGCAACATCTCTGTTTGTTGTTCTTGAAGCAAGAACAAACACAGTTCCATCACAGAAATTAGAAATGATTGAGGCATCCGTTACAGCTGTCATTGGAGGACAGTCGATGATTACGATATCATATTCTTTTCTAATTTCTTCCATCATATCTTTGATTAAATTACTACCCAAAGCTTCAGATGGAAATGGGATTTTTTCTCCGGATACCATAACATGCAAATACGTGTCTACTTCTTGAATATTGTTTTTCAAACTTTTATCTTGAATGTATCCACTTACTCCACCGGTATTTGAAAGATCAAAGGCTCTATGGATTTTTGGCTTTCTAAGATCCATATCGATTAACAAGACTTTTTTCTCAGCTTGAGAATACACAGTAGCAACATTAATACATGTTACTGTTTTCCCTTCACTCGGATTTGCACTTGTCATATTAATTACACGTATTTGTTCATCTAAAGATGAGAAATCAATAGATGTTCTAACTTTTCTATATTGTTCTGAAACAGATGAACGAGGTTCTTCTCTTGTAATTACTCTATAACTCATTATAATTCCTCCTCGCCCATATCATAGTCTGGAATGGTACCTAAAACTTTCAGTCCTAAATATGTTTCAATATCTTTTGGAGTACGAATATGTTTATCCATAAATTCAATTACTAACACCAATCCAACACCAATCATACCACCTAATAAAATACCAACTGCGATATATAACAATCTATTTGGTCCAGAAGGATTTGAAGGTGTTTGTGCAGTATCCAACACTTCTACTTCTTGAAGACCATTAAATTCTTGGCTTAATTCTTGAATTATCGAAACGGCTTCATTTGCGATGTCTCTTGATAATTCAGGATCTTTTGTTTCTACACTTAATTTCACAATCAATGTATCATTAACTGACGAAACTGTGATCATGTTACGTAACGAAGAGACCGATATAGTTTCATCATCAATTCGAGTTACCAATTCTTCTAGTACACGATTTGATATTGCAATTTCTTTATACGTGTCAACAAGACGTTGTCCTGTTAATAAATTTTGGTAATCACTTGTTTCAGTATCTTGTGCTTGCACAAGCATACTTGAATTAGCTGAATATGTATCATCTAGCATGATATATGCATATCCCCCTGCGATGATTGCTACAACGATGGTAATCGCTCCAACTAAAATCCATTTTCTTAAAACCAATTTGATTAAATGTAATAAATCGATTTCGTATTCTTGATTGCCTGATTGATCCATTTTGATTCCCCATTTCTTTGTTTCTTTAATGACTCTAATTAGTATATCATACTTTAATATATTTTTATATATTATTTATGTTAATTCTATTTACTTTAGTTTGCTACATTTTACTCTAATTATCTTGCTACATTCTTGCTGTCTTTGATTCTGACTACTACAAATAGTAAAGATATACCCAAGATCGCCCCAGCCAAATCAATCGATAAATCTTTTAGTTCAAATGCTCTTCCTGGAACATAATATTGGTGCCATTCATCAGACAAGGCATATAACGCTGACAATACAAACGCAAACAAGGGGCGTTTCATCTCTGATATATTATGATTTGACAAGGCATTTAAAACAAGAAACCCTAATACAAAATACAATAAGAAATGAGCAACATTTCTTGTTGTAACTTGGATTGTCTCTTGCGAAACATCCGCATCAGGAAAGGTATCATCTACAATCACATATACTGTGTCAGAAATACCACTACTTAACTCGGAAGATTCCGTTGAATTTTGTTCTGAAAACATAAAAATAACACCCATCCAAATGAGTACAAATATCCAACTAATTATTGCAATATAATTCATTTTATTTTCTTGTTTGTTCATATTTTCCCCACATCTCTTATGTTACTATACTCCAAGGTTATCAAACAAAACTGATATGTTTGATTCATCCATGTTTGTGCTGATTATTTGTTTCAATCTATATCTTCTTCTTTTCCTGTTCATAAACAACAAATCAAAGAGTCTTACTATCCAACCAAGTGGTAATAACATTTTATTCTTGACAAGCTTTGGATATACATATTTTAAGTCATTATACGGCAAAAATGTTATTTTCAGTAATGATCTCAATCTTTTGAATTTTGCAGTTCTATTGTTAGACACTATTCCTGTAAACCTATTAAATGATATTCCAATCCCGTGGATTCCTGATATGACAATGTATTTTGTAAATGACTCAAATAAATTTTGATCGAATGAATGATCAATTTGAAGTGTATCAGATAATACTATATCAAGATATCTTTCGTTAAATAAAACTACATTTTTGAAAAATACTTCCATCTTGTTTTCTTTTAATAATCGATCAAGCTTCTTGCTATTCAATTCACTGTTGAAGTGGTTCAAATACACTCCCATATCAATAATACTTCTTAATCCAATTCCGCTTGTTAAAAGATGTTTTTTGATATGGTACAACAAATATAGAATCTCTAGTTCAAAATGAAATTGATTGTTTGCTACAATTTTTTGAATATCTTCTAAATCAGGATATTCATCTTTGTTTTTTGTCAATCTAGAATGGACTTCGATACTCATTCCAGACGATGTTTTATATACATCATGAATCCAGTTTCTTGAACTTAATTTTATTTCTACTCTTTGAAATAGTTCCTGAACTTCTTTGATATTTTTTTCTTCAACCAAGAAGTCAATATCTCCCATTGCTCTCATATATGTTTTTGGATAAATCTGTTTTAAAGTGCTTCCTTTTAAAAAGACATGTTTGATATTTCTAGAATCCAAAAGTCCTTTGATCAAGGTAATCAAACGAAGTTGTTCTTCATCTTGGGCAACAAACTTAAAAAAATCTTTTTGGAACTTGGCATATATTTCTTGTGATATACCGTGGTCTTTAATCACTTCAAAAACAGTTCCCGACAGACCATTTTCTTTTGCTATATGGTAAAGTCTTTCTGGATCTGAAATTGTAAAATCATGTTTGGTTTCAAACAAAGCTTCTTGAATGAGCCAACAAAGTTCTTGAACTGATTGTTCCATAGTTATCTTCCTTTTACAATCCTTCTGACGATTGATTTCATTGTTTTAAAACACATGAATGTTCGCACTTTGAATTGGTGTACAACTGAATTCATATGTGTCTCTTTTGCCCCTATTTTCATTGTTGTCACTTGACCAATGATATCCTCTTTTGAAATGATTTCATATCGATACAAGGCATCTCCTCTAAAATAATGCTTCCCAGCTTTTGTTTTCACATATCTATGTAATAAGTAGGTATCATTACTGTTATATAAATACACCGTTCTACGCCTCAGTGTTCCACTGAAGGGTACCAATGTTACTTCTGTCTGATTATCAACAAAGAAAGGAGACATCGATGTTCCTTTCACTTTAAAGGTGATACTCTGCTTATGATGAAACGATTCTTCTATGAGTGGAATGAGATTATCAAATGGGGTAACTACTTTCTTATTCAAGAATATTGTTACTTTCTAGTTTATGTAGAAACATTTCCACATCTTTTGTTGCTTGTTCAATGGATACTTCATATGCATCCAAAAGTTCTTGAACAAGTTGGTCTTTTGTTGTGTCTGTTTTTAATTTCTTAAACAATCTTTTCCCACTGTTGTTAAGCGTAATTACTCCATTAAAGTTTACTGCTTCACTTCCGATTGGTACTACAATATTTTGTCCTGCTAATTCTCTTAAAATGTATTCACTTTTAACTTTCATGGATTATACCCCGATTTTTTCTTTGACTATTTTTGCTGCTTCAATGCTATTTGTGATAGATGCAAGATACATTGGTATCTCATAAATTAATTTTTCTAGCACTTCTTGTGTTTTGTTCCACAATTCATCTTGTCTCGGACGATTGATATTTTTCATTACGTGTAGTACTTTTTCTTGATTAGATAGTTGTCTTACTTGATTGGATAGTCCTTGTTCTAAAAACACGATAGAATGAAGAGGTAAGGTAATGTTTTTATTTCGTTTTGTTTTACCCGACCAAGGACTCCCAGACACCTCAATAATACCGCTAGAACTAAGTAATGGTTTGTCATCGTTGATGATTTGAATTGATTGTTCCAATTCTTTCCAATGAGATACAAGTGTACTTTTTCCAACCCCACTTGGTCCTGAGAAAATAATAGCCTGATGATTAGATGCAATCGCAGAGCCATGAATAGATTGAATGCAATGGTATAAACATAGTTCCATAAAGATTATTCCTGTATAGACATATTCAATTTCAGCTAGACCATTTATTGTATTGATTAAATATAACGTAATCTCTTTATAATCATTCGATTTCTCGATTTTTAATACCGGCTTTTGATTAGAATAGACAACCATTATTTCTTTTGTATCCGTTTGATAAATTGATCTATTATTCAAAGTATATAATGGACTACCTTTTGGTATTTTTATGGTATTTAAAAGCACTGTTTTGATGTGGTGATCAGCGTCACATGGAGACACTTCATATTGTTCTATATTATCAATAAAGAAATCTGGAAATTCATATGAAAAGCTGAATTCCACACCATTTACACGATAATATTTCATGATAATTCTCTTTTCTTCAATGCATATTCTTTGAGATATGCATTACAACCTTTTTCCGTTTCATATAATCTTTTTGCATAACAAATCGGACAGTCTGAATGTAATTTACATTTCTTGCAAGTTTTCTTGTTATTCAATCGTTTCATTTCTTTCCCTAAAGAATGAAACACAGATAAAAAGTCTTCGTTTAAAACAGATTTCTTCGGTGTATATGCTAAGGCACATGGTTGCATTTCTCCGATATGATTGATATAGTACCCACTTGTTAATGCAGCACAATCATAGGTGCAATCTTCACAAGCAATTTGCTCTGCTTCAGAAAGATGAAATGCCTCTTTAATTCGATTTTGAAAGTCAATTAATTCGTCTGGATTCAATCTATTTTGATCAATAAATTCATTGTTGTCATTTGCTAAGTAATTCACATATGACAAAATAATATTTCTTTCTTTGGCAAACGAAATGATGTCATCTAATTCTAGATAAATATCTCGTAATGGTAAGGTTCGAAGAGATATATTGATATAGTGTTCTTGTAATTTTTCAATACCTTCCGTTAAGCGTTCCAATCCACTGGTTTTTCTAGCAATCTTCTTATATGTTTTTGCTGTGGCACCATAAATTGTCATAGCAACCAATTCCGGAGGTCTTTTACTAAATGCTTTGATAATTTCTTCACTAATGATAGATCCATTTGAAAAGACAGTGATTTTGACACCCAAATCAAATAAATACTCATATAGTTCTACAAAGTCATTTCGAAGCATCGCTTCTCCACCAGTAAGCAAAGCAAACATAAGTCCTTGATTCACAGCTTGTTCGAATAGTATTTTCCACTCTTCTGTCGTTAGTTCTTTTG
>CAYSZV010000012.1:0-39216 GCA_964435595.1 uncultured Candidatus Izemoplasmatales bacterium
ATATCTAATTGTTGAACCCTATTGGATCGAACTCCAGTAGACGGTGTTGGAGACCGGTGTACAAACAAAAAAGGTGGAATTCCACCTTTTTAATTATTCTCCAACTGCAAATTTTAGTTCCGCAATAACTGCAACTTCGCCATTTACACTAGCTATTGCTTTCCCATAGCCGATAGGTCCACGTTGCTTGACGATTTCTACTTCTAACTTTAACGTATCTCCAGGTATTACTTTTCTTTTGAATTTACAATTATCAATTCCAGCAAAATAAGCAATTTTACCTTTGTTTTCCTCTAAAGAAAGAATAATCACTGCTCCTGTTTGTGCTAAGGCTTCTACCATTAACACGCCAGGCATAACATGTTCTTGTGGGAAGTGTCCCATAAATTGCATTTCATTCGCACTGACATTTTTGATTGCCGTACACGATATTCCAGGCACTAAATCTGTTACTCTATCAATCAATAGAAACGGATATCTATGCGGAATGATTTCTTGTATTTGATTGCTATTTAATTCCATCTTATTCCCCCCTAAATTTTTTGAATGCTACTGTTGCATTATGCCCACCAAATCCCAATGAATTTGATATCGCAACATTCACTTCCTTTTGTACTCCAACGCCTAAAGTATAATTCAAATCACATAAAGGGTCAAGAGTCTTTGTACTAATTGTAGGAGGAACAAAGTCATCTCTAGTTGCTAGTAAAGCAAAGATTGCTTCAATTGCACCACTGGCTCCTAATAAGTGTCCTGTCATTGATTTAGTAGAAGATACATTCAATTTGTAAGCATGTTCTTTAAATGCTTTTTTGATAGCCATTGTTTCTGTTTTATCATTCAATGGAGTACTGGTTCCATGTGCATTGATGTAATCTACATCTTCCAGTTCTAATCCAGCATCTTTAACAGCCATTTCCATACATTTTTTAGCACCCAATGCTTCTGGGTCTGGTCCGGTTACATGATAGGCATCACATGTTGATCCGTATCCAACCATTTCTGCATAGATTTTCGCTCCACGTGCTTTGGCACTTTCATATTCTTCTAGAATGATTGTTCCTGCACCTTCACCCATGACGAATCCACTACGGTTTTGATCAAATGGGATACTTGCAGAAGTTGGATCATTTGACTTATTCAAGGCTTGCATTACATTGAATCCACCTAAACCTAGAGGAATCAAACTCGCTTCTGCTCCACCTGTAATGACGATATCTAAATATCCATCTCTAATCGCTCTAAATGCATCACCCATACTGTTTGTTGCACTAGCACAAGCTGTAACTGCACTTGTTGCCATACCGTGGATTCCATAATCAATTGCAATCTGTCCAGCTGCTATATTTATAATTGCAGAAGGAATAAAGAACGGACTAACTCTGTCATATCCTTTTTCTTTCGCTTTGTCTTCTTCATCAGCAATTGTCCCCAATCCTCCAATACCACTTCCATAATACACACCTACACGGTCTGTATCCATTTCTTTGAAATTGAGTCCACTGTCTTTAACTGCTTCTTCTGTAGCAACAAGTCCAAATAACACAAACTTGTCATTTCGCTTCAATGCTTTTCTTCCAAATTTTTCTTCTAAGTCGAAGTCTTTTACTTCTCCTCCGATTGTAACTGCAATCCCTTCAGTATCAAATCCTTTGATAAAATCAATCCCATTGGTACCTTTTTTTGCATTTTCCCACATTGTAGATGCATCATTACCGATTGGTGAGATTGCACCAATTCCAGTCACTACAACTCTTCTTTTCATTTTAAACCTCCAACCAATTGCAAATCATTTTTACATTCATTTATAATTTCTTTTATTACATTCTCAACAGAATCTAATTTATTGATCAAATATGCTTTTGCTCCAGCAAAAATCAGACCATTTTTGTCTCCCGCAGAACTATTTCCTAATTGTTCTGTGATACAGTATGGAATCCCAACTTTTTTACATGATTTGAGACAATTCACACAATACTCTACTTTGATTCTACTGGTTTCTAATGCTTTTGTAAGATGATTTCTAACAGCCCTTCCTGGCAGTCCCGCTGGACTTTCCACTCGAACGATATCTTCTTCTTTACTATCAATGATCATTTGTTTGTATTCATCACTAGCATCACATTCATGTGTTGCAATAAATCGTGTTGCAATTTGAACTCCATCGGCACCGACAGAAAGCATTTTAGCCATATCATGACCGTCATGTACTCCACCTGCGGCGATTATCGGTATATGAATTCCGTATTTTTCTTCATACACTTTCACAACTTCTTTTGTATCTTCGATAATTTGTTCTAGTGTTGGAACATTACCTTGTTCAAAATCTTCTTTGCTAAATCCTAAATGTCCACCTGCTAGTGGTCCTTCACAAACAATAAACTCAGGCATATATTGATACCTGCGATCCCAACTTTTCAGAAGCAACCTACAAGCTCTTGCACTAGAAATAATGAATGCCCCTTTTACATTTGTATCTTTAATGTATTCAGGTAAATCAAGTGGAAGTCCTGCTCCACTAACGATAAAATCAATATCTTGTGTTGCTAGGAATCTAGCGTATTGATCATAATCATTTACTGCATGCATTAAGTTGACACCCAATACACCATCTGGATTTTCTGCTCTTATTGCATTTACTTCCTCTATGATTGCTTCTTTGTTTATCTCAAACGGATTCTTTTTAAAGCCTTTTTTCAAAAAGCCAACTTGGGCAGCTGATATTGTTGCTACAATACCACTACTCATACAAGCATTTGCTAATTTACTTAGGCTGATTCGAATCCCCATACCACCTTGTATTATTGGGAATGTTACCTTCTTACCATTTATTGTTAATGGATTCAATTTCATTAAATCATTCCACCGTTAACACTCAATACTTGTCCAGTAATATATCTTGCTCTTTGGCTAGATAAAAAGATACAAGCATCTGCAATGTCTTCTGGTGATCCAAATCTTCTTAGTGGAATTTGATCCAGATATGCTTTCTTTACTTCATCGCTAAGCACTTCCGTCATTTTCGTCTCAATGAATCCAGGAGCAACTGCGTTAACTGTAACTCCTCTTGGACCAAACTCTTTGGCTAAACTTTTTGTAAGACCGATAATACCTGCTTTTGAAGCAACATAGTTTGCTTGTCCAGCATTTCCCATAATACCTACTACGCTTGAAATATTAATGATACTACCAGATCGCTTCTTCATCATAAGTCTTGTCACACTTTTACACATGTTCCAAGTACCTTTTAAATTAACGTTTATGACAGAATCAAATTCTTCTTCTGTCATTCTCATCATTAAGTTATCTCTTGTTATTCCACTGTTGTTGATTAAGACATCAACAGTCCCAAATGCTTTCACTGCTTCATTAACTATATTGTTACAGTCATCTAACTTCGTTACATCACCGTATACTTTGATTGCTTTACCACCTAAATTTTCAATATGAGAAACGACATCATCTGCAGCCTCTTCATTGAAAATATAGTTGACAACTACATTGGCTTTTTTCATACCATATTTCAAACAAATTTCTTTACCAATACCTGTATTTCCTCCAGTAACAATAACTGTTGTACCTTCGAATTGAGCCATCGTTATTCCTCCAATTTCTTAAGAGTAGCCTCTAATGAATCTACATCTTCGATATTACACAGTGTAACGTTTCGATTCACTTTTTTTACGAACCCTAATAATGTTTTCTTAGGACCCACTTCAATAAATGTATCAACACCATCTTTCAATGCACGTTCAATCATTTGATAGAATTTTACACTTGATGTAATTTGTGTAATCATTTCATCCTTTATATCTCCATCAAAATAAGTACCCGTTGTATTCACTAACATAATATACTCAGGCTTCTTAAAATCGATATTTTCAATGTATTCCCCTAATTTTTCACTTGCTTCTTCCATCAAAGCAGTGTGGAATGGTCCACTTGTATTCAAAGAAATCGCTCTTTTTGCTCCGTTTGCTAGAGCAAGTTCGTTTACTTTTAATACAGCTTGTTCTTCTCCACTAATTACCAATTGTCCATATGTATTATAATTGGCAATTTTTACATATCCATTTACTTCTTCTAATAGTTCCTTTAATGCTTTGTCTTCCATACCAAGAATCGCAGACATTTTACCATCTACATTCAAACAAGCTTCCTGCATGAATCGTCCACGTTGTTCTAGTAATTTCACACCAGTTTCAAAATCAAAGACATTATTATGGTACATCGCACCGTATTCACCAAGTGATAGGCCCATACTATAATATGCCTGAATTCCTTTTAGTTTCATTACTTCAAGGATTGCTGCATATAATGTAAACATCGCTACTTGTGTATATTTTGTATCATTTAATTGTTCTTCATCTTCAAACATAATTTGAGTAATCGAATATCCCAATACGAGATCTGCTTTATCAAAGATTCTCTTTGCACAATCAAATGTATCGTATAATTCTTTACCCATACCTACATATTGTGCCCCTTGTCCAGAGAACAATAGTGCAGTTTTCATTTTAGTTCTCCTTTTGCATATCTACTTTCATCATAGATAGCACTTAAAATATCTTTGACAGGTTTGATTTGTTTTACCAATCCAGCACTTTGTCCTGCCATAATACTTCCAGTATCCATATCACCATCATAGACCGCTCTTCGAAGACTACCTAAAGTAAGCTTTTCGATTTCTTCTAAAGAGATATCACCATGTTTTGTCATTTCTAAGTATTGTCTCGACATCTTATTCTTAATCACACGAACGGGAGCACCAGTACCTCTACCCGTTACAACTGTACTTGTATCTTTGGCTTTCACAACTTCATTTTTGTAGTTAGCATGAATTGGACATTCCTCACTTGCAAGCAAAACCGTCCCAATTTGAACCCCATCTGCGCCCAAACACATAGCAGCATCAAACCCTCTAGAATCAGCAATACCACCAGCTGCTACCACAGGGATGTCTACAGCGTCACGCACTTGTGGTACAAGTGTGAATGTTGTTAATTCTCCAATATGTCCACCAGCTTCTGTACCTTCAACGATTAGAGCATCTGCTCCACTACGAACCATTCTTTTCGCCAAAGCAACACTTGGTACAACAGGGATTACTTTGATTCCTGCTTTTTTCCATTTTTCCATATAGATACCAGGATTCCCAGCACCTGTTGTTACTATTTTTACACCTTCTTCAATTACCATATCTGAAATGTCAGCGGCATGCGGACTCATCAACATAATGTTAACTGCGTAAGGTTTATCTGTCAGTTTTTTTAATTCACGGATTTCATAACGTACTTTTTCAACGTCCCATCCACCTGCGCCAATTGTACCCAATCCACCAGCATTACTTACTGCGCTTGCTAGTTGGTGTGTAGCAATATTTGCCATACCACCTTGAAAAATTGGCTTCTCAATTCCTAATAAATCTTCAATTCTCTTCATAACAATCTCTCCTATAATTCGATTAATGCTCCACCATATGAAAATCCTCCACCGAATGCAACAGTAATGAATAAATCACCTTTTTTGAGTTTTCCTTCTTTGATTGCTTCATCCAAAGCTAGCGGAACACTCGCTGCACTTGTGTTTCCATATTTATGAATATTCAGAAACATTTTTTCCATACCAATACCAACATCTCTTGATGCTTTATCGATAATACGTTGGTTTGCTTGATGTGCAACAACGTAATTAATATCCTCTTTATTATACTCATTTCTTTCTAATAAGTCATTAATCATTTTAGGCATAATTCTTGTCGCAAACTTAAACACTTCGCGACCATTCATATGAATGTGATCTTGTTTACTAATCGCGTTCACTTCAGGTACTTTTAGATCTGGGTTTTTACAAATCAAGTACCCCTCATCATCACTTGTGCTTCCACAAATAATATCTTTTACCTTATCTTTTTCACTTGTACTCAAAACCAGTGCTCCAGCTGCATCTCCAAACAACACACATGTGTTTCTATCAGACCAGTCTGTTAACCTTGTTAGTGTTTCAGCACCAATTACCAGTGCATTGTTAAATGCTCCACTTTTTATCATTTTATCAGCAATATTAAGTGCATATAAGAATCCACTACAAGCCGCATTGATATCAAAGGCCATAATTTCATTTAAGCCCAATCTTTTTTGCAATAGTTGTGCAACACCTGGAAACGCATAATCTGGTGTTACTGTTGCAACGATTAACAAATCAATTTCTTCTCTTGATACTCCTGCATCTTCAATTGCTTTTTCTGCTGCTTTTTCTGCTAAATCAACTGTTAATTCATCTACACTAATGTGTCGTTCTCTGATTCCTGTTCTTGAGGCAATCCACTCGTCAGAAGTGTCTACGAATTTCGCTAAATCATCATTTGTCATTACTTTTTCAGGAACATAACTCCCAGTTCCTTTGATTTTTGTGTAAATCATCGTTTTACACCTCCTAAATTATCATAATTGAATCGTTGAAAGAATCCTAAATTACGGTATTTATCGATACGTTTTTCACGTAACTCGATTGGAGAAAGTCCTGATAAATCAAGTAAACTTTCAACAATACATTTTTTGGTATTTTCAAATGTTTGTATTTTATCAAAGTGAGCTCCACCAAGTGGCTCCGGTACAATTTTGTCTATGATACCAAAATCTTCTAAATCAAAACTGGTAAGTTTCATCACTTCTGCAGCTGCGCTTGCTTTACTAGAATCTTTCCATAAAATCGTTGCATATCCTTCCGGACTCAAGATTGAATAAATCGCATTTTCTAGCATTAATACTTTATTCGCTACTCCTAGTGCAAGTGCACCTCCACTACCACCTTCGCCTATCACTATCGCAATAACTGGAACAGTCAGCGCGCTCATTTCTAATAGGTTTCTTGCAATCGCTTCTCCTTGTCCTCGTTCTTCCGCACCTAAGCCTGGATAGGCACCAGGTGTATCTATAAACGTAATAATTGGACGCTTAAACTTTTCTGCTTGTTTCATCAAGCGCAAAGCTTTACGATATCCCTCAGGATGAGGCATAGCAAAGTTTCGTGCAAGATTATCTTCTAATGTCTTCCCTTTTTGTTGTGCAACTACAGTCACACTAACTCCATTCAATAATGCAAGACCACCTACGATAGATTGATCATCTCTATATAATCTATCCCCATGTAACTCTATAAAGTCATCAAAGATGTATTTTATAAAATCAAATGCAGTTGGGCGGTGTTGGTGACGTGCTACAAGAACACGATCCCAAGCAGTTAAATGCGTCATTGCTTCGTGTTTGTAATTCTCAATTTCTTCTTTCAATTTGTTGATTAACATTTCATTGTCTAGTTCATCGATTTTCGCTTCTAATTCTCTTATTTTTCGTTCTTTTTGTAATATATCCATATTAATATCTCCTATGCATATACAAGAGTTTGTATAATGTATCTTTCATATCATTTCGATGTACTACTTTATCAACAAATCCTTTTTCTTGAAGAAATTCACTTTTTTGGAATCCTTCTGGTAATGTTTGTCCAATTGTTTGTTCTATCACTCTTGGTCCAGCAAATCCAATCAAACTATTTGGCTCAGCCAATATGATATCTCCTAATGAAGCAAAACTAGCGGTTACTCCACCAGTTGTTGGATGAGTAAGAACAGTAATATATAACAGCCCCATTTCACCATGTCTCAATACTGCGGCACTTGTTTTGGCCATTTGCATCAAACTATAAATACCTTCTTGCATACGAGCTCCACCAGAGGCTGTAAAAATTACCATAGGGAGTTTTTTATACATTGCATATTCAAAACTTCTAGTAACTTTTTCACCTACAACACTTCCCATACTACCCATCAAGAAATAGGAATCCATGACACCAATCACACATGGTACACCATTGATTTCTCCATAGCCATACATATATGCTTCATCGATGTTTGTTTTGTTTTTATACTCATTTATTTTTTCTTCATAGCCATCTTGAAATAAAGGATTCAATGTAATATATCCAAGTCCTTTTTCAACAAAAGTGCCAGGATCAATTGTGAAGTTTATACGATCAATTGCTCGCATCCTAAAGTGTTCCCCACAATGCTTACAAATAAACATGTTTTCATATGTTTGTTTGGTATGTACTGCTTCTTTACATTTAGGGCATTTTTCATATAAGCCTTTGGGTACATCCAATTTGGCATTCACATAATTTTGTTTGTGTGTTTTCTTAAAACGTTGTTTCGACTCTTTGCGTCTATTGAGTGTTTGTACTAAATCATTCACAGTCATCATACTCCAAAAGCTGATCTATTCTTTTTGGAATGTATCCAGTGTTAAAATTCCCATCCATATAATCTTGATTTTCTAAAATCATATAACAGAATTCTTGATTACTTTTTACACCCTTGATGACTAATTCATCTAGAGTCGCTCTCATTTTTTTGATTGCTTCTTTTCTATTTTCAGCATGTACAATTAATTTCCCCATCATCGAGTCGTAATAAGGAGGAATCTGATATCCTGCATAGATAAAACTGTCAAAGCGAATACCATGTCCACTTGGCACATGCAATAATTCAATTTTGCCTGGACTTGGTCTAAAGTCAAATTTCGGATCTTCTGCATTGATTCTTATTTCAATACTGTGTCCTCTTAATTGAACATCATCTTGCCCAAATGAAAGTTTTTCACCTGCAGCAATTTTGATTTGTTCTTTGATGATATCAATTCCAGTCACCATTTCTGTGACAGGATGTTCTACTTGTATACGAGTGTTCATCTCAATAAAGTAAAAATCATCTCCAGATACTAAAAATTCTAATGTTCCTGCATTTTCATAATTCACAGTTTTTGCAGCCTTGATTGCTGCTTCACCCATTCTCAAACGTAAATCATTTGAAATCAAACTAGGTGCTTCTTCAATTACTTTTTGATTTCTTCTTTGAATCGAACAGTCCCGTTCACCAAGATGAACGACATTACCATATTTATCTGCTAGAATCTGAAACTCGATATGTTTTGGATTTAACACAAACTTTTCTAAATACATTGTGTCATCACCAAAAGCATTTTGTGCTTCACTTCTCGCAGTTTGATAGGCAACGTCAAAAGATTGAGGTTCATATGCAACACGCATACCTCTACCTCCACCTCCAGCACTTGCTTTAATTAAAACTGGATATCCAATATCACTAGCTACTTTTCTTGCTTCTTCAATACTTTCTACTGCACCATCACTACCAGGAACAACAGGTACACCCGCCTGTATCATTATTTCTCTTGCTCTACTTTTGTTCCCCATTTGATCAATCACTTTTCCAGATGGACCTATAAATGTAATACCACAACTAGCACATAGTTCACTAAACTGTGAATTTTCACTTAGGAATCCAAATCCTGGATGTATTGCTTCAGCACCTTTAGAAATTGCTGCGGTTACGATGTTTTCTTGTACAAGATAAGAATCTATACTTCTAGGTCCACCAACACATACACTTTCATCTGCGATTTGAACATGTAGACTGTCTTTATCTGCTTCACTATAAACAGCTACTGTTTCTATTCCCATCTGTTTGCATGCTCGTATAATACGTACCGCAATTTCACCTCGGTTTGCAATCAACACTTTTTGAAACACTATTGTTTGATCTCCATAATAACTTCACCAAATTCAACCATATCTCCATCTTGAGTATTGATTTTCTCAATTGTTCCACTGACTGGTGAAGTAATTTCATTCATAACCTTCATTGCTTCGATTATAAACAAAACATCTCCTTGTTTAACTTGTTTCCCAACTTGAACAAATGATTCACTATCTGGTGATGGTGATGAATAGAACGTTCCGACAAGAGGTGCTTTCACTTCTTTATTATCATTAACGATTTTCTCTTCTTTGACAGGCACAACCGCTTCTTGAACACGAAGCGGTGTTTGTACCGTGTCTAAAATAGGGGAAGAAGAAAAAACGGGTTGTTCTTTTTCTAATTTTATACTAAAATCTTTATCATTAATTTCTAACTTATGAATTGTACTATCTTCAAATTCCTTCATAAGGTTTTTAATCTGTCTTAAATCCATAATTACCCTCCAATACTTTGATGTTCAAACTTATAAACTCCTAAAAAAGAAAGACTTTCAGAGAAAATCTTTATTTTAGTTGTTCAATATATTCAACGATTTGTTGAACTGTTTTAAATCCTTGAGCTGCTTCATCTGAAACTTTGATATCAAACTCATCTTCCAATGCCATAATTAATTCAACTGCATCTAAACTATCTGCACCTAAATCATCATTTAAATCTGCTTCTAATGTTACTTCACTAGCTTCTACTCCTAATTCATCTACAATTATTTCTTTTACTTTATCAAATATCATAATTTATATCTCCTTTTTATTTATAAACATATTTGTAATTTTACTCTTATCGAACTGTCTTGTCAAATTATTTTGAAGTTCAAAAGAATTTTTTCATTTTCATATTTGTAGACGCTCATATGTTACGTGTGAACGCATGTTCAAGTATACATATGTTACGACTACAATTTTAAACATATCCCCAATTGCGAAAGGCCATATAATGGCTAACATAGTAGCAATACCCAGTCCGTTATAAACAGCGAAATATGTCCACCCAATCATATATATAATGATATTTGCGAAAACCAAAACAACCACAATTCTCACTATTTCGTTATTTATAATTTTTATGTTTTTCATTTTTGAAATCAAAATTACCGCAAAAATGAAGGATATCAGGAATCCGCCTGAAGGACCTAAAATAATTCCAAATCCACCTTTCCCACCTGCAAACACTGGCAATCCCATCGCTCCGATAATGATATAAGCTAAGATTGATATGAAACTATTTTTCGGACTTAAGAATAATCCAATTAACATTACGACAAGTGTTTGTATTGTGATTGGTATATCACCAATCGGGATACTAATCCAAGATGTTACAGAAATCAGCGCAGTTAACACTGCAATCTCTGTCATATCTCTTGTTGTCAAGTTCATTCATACAACTCCTCTAATGAGATTTCATTCAAAGTAAGATTAATTTCTTTGAACCCACTCAATCTCATACTTCCATCAAGGTTTACACCAGTAACAATATATGGCATACCCTGATACATAATTTGTTTCCCAATGACATATGAATGAATAATATACTCTTTATACACATCTTTTTCCTTATGTAAAATTTGAAGCAAATTGTCACCAACTGTTTCAATATTTAACAGTTTTTGAGTTTCAATCATAATAGATGTCGCTTTATGAGATAATTCTTGGAAGTGTTCTTGGTTAATATTAATTCCAATTCCTATCACCAAGTAATCAAGAATTTGAAATCCCATGGTTTCAATTAAGATTCCACATATTTTCTTTCGTCCAACAATAATGTCATTTGGGTATTTAATATATGCGTCTATCCCACATTGTTTTAACAAATCCACAACTGATACAGAAACATTCATTAATTCCATAAAGACCGAATCCCTCGATATACCCTTTTTCAATATACTCATATACAAATTACCAGGATCACTTTTCCATGTTCTAGACAACCTACCTTTTCCCTGTAGTTGTTTTTTTGCGATGACCACGGTTTGATCGGGCAACTGTTTGTAATATTGTTTAAGATATTCGTTGGTTGATGTAACTTCTTCTAAAATGATTATATTTTTTGTTTTTTTCATTTTCTCACACCTATTTTGTTGTATAGTATCCCAATTTATTTTGAATGTCAAATGAATCGGCATTCATACAACTGTTTTCATTAACTATGTAAGCCATTTAAAAAAATTTAAAAAAAAGATGAGCTAGTTACGCTCATCCTCATATGTGATTTGATTTTTACCCTTTTGTTTCGACTCATACATCTTAATATCCGCTTTGTAAACTAAATCTTTAACTGTGTCAGTTGGATTGCTAAATGTCAATCCCACACTACAGGTTATTGGAATATCAGAATCTTTGAATTCTTCCTTGATTCGGTCAGAAAACTTCTTAAACCCAGCAGGAATTTGACTTTTACTATCCACCGTACCAGCTACGATAAACTCGTCTCCACCATATCTACCAACAATTCTTTCATTATTTCCTAAATCAATGTGATATAAAATTCTTGATAATCTAGCGAGTATTTTATCTCCATATTGATGTCCATATGTATCATTTACCTCTTTGAAGTCATCGATGTCAATCATTGCCAAATATACTAATTTATCTTTGCGATGTTTTTCAAGAAACTCATCAATTTTCAAAAACGATGTTTGATGATTGTATATTTTTGTCAATTGATCTATTTGACTGAGTCGTAATAATTCATTATGTTGTTTGGCAAATTTATTATAAATACTTTGTTGAGGATTCTGTAATACCTCTTTCACCACTAACATATATAATGCACCGTACGACAACACACGCAAAATATATCGCAACACATTTAACATCTCTAATGAATTGTAATAATATCCCGTGATAACTTCAACAGCAATCTTTAGTAATAAAACCAACATCATTGTTGAGCCAAATCCAGTTAAATGTCCATCTATCATAAATAACCTAATAACGGAAATCAAAAACATAAATATAATGAATGATTCTGCAACTATCATATAAACAGTTGGACCATTCAAATCTATAAACAATGGTAAATCAAGATAAACAATTGAAGCAATACTACCTATTGCAATTAAAGCAAATAGTACCTTCACAAAACTAGAAAAACAACGTTCACTATCTCTACACATAGTCAATGCAATTAAAAATCCAGTAGCTTCTAAAAACCTAGAGGCAACCCAAACTTGTGCACTTTCATTTGCTGTATTAAATATATAATTCAGTCCATCAAAGCTAATCGCATGTGTAAAGTCTAAAAATCCTACAAACAAATAGACTGTACCAATGGTAAGCAATAGTGTATTTCTTGTTGATATTGTACTGTTCACAACCAATATGTAAATCAGAAATCCGAAAAATATCGTACCCATTGATGCTACCAAATGAAATATCTCAAATGAAGTGCGAGATAGTCCAAGAAGCAAAACAATGAACAAAGAATACCCTATGATGAAACCACGATTGATCCGTAACATATCAATCACTCCTCCAAATTCGCCCTAAAACAAAAAAAATAACCATACAAATCAAATGTATAGTTATGACCCTATACGATATTATAACATCGTGCAATCACAGCAAGCAGTTAAGCCCTATGATTTTGCGTCCCAAAACTTTCGTAGTGGTTTGCCCTTTTTAAATAGGTAAATGTAGTATATCATAATTTCTCTAAAGAAACAAGTTTGGTCAAAAATTATTTAAATAATAACAAAAAAAGAGTCAAAAATGACTCTTTTTACTATAAATTACCGCCTTTTGCTTGCTTTATATTCTTTTTCAATTCACGCTCTGCTTGAACAAAATCAACACTTCTTCGCTTGTTTTCATCTAAACGTTCTTTACGAACTGTGTTCAAATGATCCATGGCGCTGTCTTCAGATAATCCAACATGTGCCTCTTGTGCAATCACATTAATAACATCATTTTGATGTTCAACTACACCATTAATAATTACCGTAAATAGTTTTTTTTCTTCACGGACCATTTTTACATATCCTACATCAATTGTAGAGATAATTGGAATGTGTCCTTTCAAAATTGCAAACTCACCGTTCATCAAAGAATGTACAACAACGTAGTCGACAGACTCGTTGTATAGTTCTCCTTCCGGAGTAACAACTGTAATTTTCAAGTCATCACCTACTTCATTGACTCTGCTTTTTTAATAACATCTTCAATACTTCCAACTAATCTAAATGCTTCTTCTGGTAAGTGATCATATTTCCCTAACAGAATTTCTTTGAATCCTTGCACTGTTTTTTCAACAGGAACATATGTCCCTTTTTGTCCAGTGAATTGTTCAGCAACATGGAAGTTTTGAGATAAGAATAAACGAATTCTACGTGCTCTGTGAACAACTAATTTATCGTCTTCACTTAGTTCATCCATTCCTAAGATAGCTATAATATCTAACAATTCATTGTATCTTTGAATTGTTCTTTGCACTTCACGTGCAATATCATAGTGTTCTTGCCCAACAATTTCAGGAGCCAATGCTCTTGAAGTAGAAGCAAGTGGATCTACCGCTGGATAAATTCCTTCTTCAGATATTTTACGTGAAAGGTTTGTTGTTGCATCTAAGTGAGTAAATGTCGTTGCTGGTGCAGGATCGGTATAGTCATCCGCAGGTACATATACTGCTTGAATCGATGTGATAGATCCTTCTTTTGTCGAAGTGATTCTCTCTTGTAATTTACCCATTTCAGTTGCTAAAGTTGGTTGATATCCTACCGCACTTGGCATACGTCCAAGTAAGGCTGATACCTCACTACCAGCTTGCGTAAATCGGAATATATTATCAATAAAGAATAATACATCTTGGTGTTCTCTATCACGGAAATATTCTGCCATTGCTAGACCTGTTAGTCCAACACGCATACGTGCTCCAGGAGGTTCGTTCATTTGTCCAAATACCATTGCAGTTTTCTTGATTACTCCTGAATCTGTCATTTCATGATATAGGTCATTTCCTTCACGTGTACGTTCTCCAACACCGGCAAATACAGAGATTCCCCCATGTTCTTGTGCGATATTATTAATTAACTCTTGGATTAACACGGTTTTCCCTACTCCGGCTCCACCAAATAGACCGATTTTTCCACCTTTAATATAAGGAGCTAACAAGTCTACTACTTTAATCCCGGTTTCTAATATTTCAATTTCACTACTAATTTCATCTAATTTCGGTGCAGGTCTATGGATTGGGAATCGTTCTGTTCCTTCAGCTACAGGATCTTTCCCATCAATTTCTTCACCCAACACATTGAAAATTCTTCCTAATGTAGCTTCTCCAACTGGTACGCTAATTGGTGCTTTCGTATCCAATACTTCCATTCCTCTTACAACACCATCTGTTGAGTCCATAGCAATTGTACGAACAACATTGTTACCTAGATGCAAAGAAACTTCTAACGTTAACTTTACCGCAACACCATTATTCTTCTTTGCAGGAACATCAATTTTTAAAGCATGATTGATTTCAGGAAGTTCTGTATCAAATATAACATCAATTACCGGTCCCATAACCTGAACGATTTTTCCTTTGTTCATAATTTCCTCCTCTAGTTAACTGCGTTGGCTCCACCAATAATATCAGTTAACTCAATTGTGATTGCAGCTTGACGTGCACGATTATAATGTAATTGAAGTGTTTTAATGATGTCTTCAGCATTATCTGTCGCACTCTTCATCGCTGTCATTCTAGATGCATGCTCACTTGCTTTGGCATCTAAGATGATTCCATATAATGTATTTTCTACATACATTGGTAATAAATGATCAATGATTGCTTGTGGATTTGGCTCATAATTATAAATGAGTTTCACTCCACTTTCTTCTTCAATTGATTCTGATTCTTCTTCTATGTGTCCATTTACAACTGGAAGCAGTTGCAAGTGTTCTACTTGTTGTGAGATTGTATTTATGAAATGGTTATAAAATACAATAATCTTGTCTATCTTATCTTTTAAATAGTCTTTGATAAACGTTTCAGTAACTTCTTTAAAATCAATAAATAGTACATCATCTCTTACATGAATAGGTTCGTTATTTAACATTGGAAATTGGTTTCTTTTACAAAAACTAAATGCTTTATATCCAATTGCTGCAACCTTAAAATCACCCGTTGGATGATGTTCTTCTATATACGTACTGAAAGCTCTAAAAACACTTGAATTGTATGGTCCAGCGAGACCACGATCACTTGAAACTAATATGAATACTGTTTGTTTGATTTCTCTTGTCTCCATCATTGGATGAGATAAATCATCTGTTTCAAGGATATTATCAATCATATTACGAAGTTGTTTCATCAATGGTCTAAACCCTTTGATTGCTCGCTCTGCTTTTTTTAATTTAGAAGCAGAAACCATATGCATCGCTTTCGTAATTTGAGATGTCTTCTTAGTAGCAGTAATACGGGATTTTATTTCTCGCATTGATGCCATAATGTCACCTTCTTACACAAAGATTTCTTTGAATCGATTAATACAATCGTTGATTTTTTCAGGATCTGGCAACCCTTTTGTTGTTATAATTTCTTCTAATAATTTACTTCCTAGTTCATCTGATTTAAAGAACGAATGAAGTTCCGCTTCAAATCTTATGATATCTTCTAGCTTCACAGTATCAAGATGACCGTTTGTTAGGCTGAAAATACTAATAACTTGCAACTCTACATCCATTGTTGCATGTAGACCTTGTTTTAATATTTCTACAGTTCTTTTACCTCGTTCTAAGCGTGCTTTTGTCGCGTCATCTAAATCACTACCAAATTGAGTAAATGCTTCTAATTCACGATAAGCTGCTAAGTCTAAACGCAATGTCCCTGACACTTTTTTAATTGCTTTGATTTGTGCACTACCCCCAACACGTGATACAGATAATCCGGCATTGATTGCAGGACGTACACCACTATGGAACAAATCACTTTGTAAGAAGATTTGTCCATCTGTAATACTAATTACATTTGTAGGAATATATGCACTAATATCACCTGCTTGCGTTTCAATGATTGGCAAGGCAGTTACACTTCCTCCACCTAACTTATCATTTAATTTCGCAGCACGTTCTAATAATCTTGAATGAAGATAGAACACATCTCCTGGATACGCTTCACGTCCTGGAGGTCTTCTTAACAATAAACTTAACTCACGATAAGCAATCGCATGTTTTGTTAAATCATCATAAATAATTAAAACATCTTTTCCAGCAAACATAAATTCTTCAGCCATTGTAACACCAGCATAAGGAGCCAAATATAATAATGGTGAAGGTTCAGAAGCGGATGCACTAACAATAATAGAATATTCCATTGCACCTTTTTCTTTTAATGTTTTATATACATTTGCAACCGTTGATTCTTTTTGTCCGATTGCAACATAAATACAAATAACATCTTTCCCTTTTTGGTTGATGATTGTATCGATTGTAATGGCAGTTTTACCAGTTTGTCTATCGCCAATGATTAACTCGCGTTGTCCTCTACCAATTGGTACCAATGCATCCAATACTTTAATACCTGTTTGAAGAGGTTGGTTTACTGATTTACGACTCATTACACCAGTTGCCTTACGTTCAATTGGTCTTGTTTGTGACGTTTCAATTTTTCCTTGTCCATCTATTGGTTGCCCTAGAGCGTTTACAACACGTCCAATTAAAGCTTCCCCAACAGGAACCTCTAAAATACGACCTGTCGTTTTTACTTGGTCTCCTTCTTTTATTGAAGTTGTTTCATCTAAAAGAATGGCTCCTACGTGATCTCTTTCCAAGTTTAATACTTGTCCATACACATCACCAGGGAACACAAGTAGTTCTCCACTCATTGCATTATCAAGCCCATGGACCAAAGCGATACCGTCACCAACACTGATAACTGTACCGACATTTTCTGTCTTAATATCTTTCTCGTATTTCTTGATTTGCTCTTTGATTAAAGAACTAATTTCAACAGGGTTGATTTTACTCATAAAGTCACCTCTTTATTTCGTTAAACTACTTTTTAATGAGTGCAGATAATGATTGATTGTCTGGTCTAATACATTTCCTTCATATTCAATCTTGATTCCACCTAAAATAGATGGATCTACAACATTTTCAAGAGTAACGTTTCTGTTATGTTTTTTTGATAAATTTTCTTGTAATTGTTTCATTTGTTTGTCATCTAGTGCTACACCAGAATATACAAATGCACTCATCATTTTATTTTGATTGTCATAAATTGCTTTGAACTCATTAAAAGAGTCTTCTAACAACTCAATACGAGAATTGTCAATTAAGACATTCATAAAATTCATAACCAATGTATTATCAATCACTTTTGATAAGACTTCTTTTTTATCGTTCTTTGATACTTTCGGATGATACAGAAATGAATAGATGTCTTCATCCAGTGAATTTATAAATGCATTATAGGCATTATAAACACTGTCAATTTGATTTTCTTCTGCAGAAAGGGTAAACAATGCTTCTGCATACTGAAAAGCGACATAACCCATTAATTTGCAACCTCTTTGGTAGCATCTTTAATTATGTCTTTATATTTCTTTTCATCTATTTCTTTCCCAATAATCTTTTCTGCCATAAGTGTCGCAACACTCACAATTTCAGTATTAATGTTGTTTCTTGCTTTTTCGATATTACTTTCAATCTCTTTTTGAGCATCAACAACCATTTTGTCTGCTTCTGATTTGGCTTTGACAAGAATCACTTTACGTTCTTCTTCTCCACGTACTTTCGCATCATCCATCATTGATTTTGAACGTTGTTTGATCAAAGTCAATTCATCCGCTGCTTCTTTACGCTTATTTTTCGCTTCATCATTTGCATTTTTTGCATCATTGTACTCTTGAACCATCGCTTCTTTTCTTCCTTCAAGGTAATCTGTTACCTTATTCCAAAAGAAGAAACGAATCACCAAAAACAAAATTAAAGTAGCTGAGATTTGGATCAACATTTCTGTTGCATTTACTCCAAAGGCTCCATTTGTAATACCTAAAGCATCTTGGACAAAACTCGAGATGGCTTCTCCCATAGTTTCTCCTCCTCACTTAGTTTATGATTTTGTTGTTATACTAATCCGTTTGCGAAGATTAAGAAGATTGCTACTAATAGTCCGTAAAGACCAGTTGTTTCAGCCAATGCTTGACCGATGATCATAGTTGTTCTGATTGTTCCTGCTGCTTCAGGTTGGCGTCCAATTGCTTCTACGGCTTTACCAGCTGCGTATCCTTGTCCAATCCCTGGCCCAATCCCAGTTAACACTGCTAATCCAGCTCCTAAAAATGCCATTCCAATTGAAAAAAACTCATTGTATTCCATTTGTAATTCCTCCTAATTTGTCTTTTCTTATTTTTATTTTATTTGGCCTAGTCTTCCACGGCCATACTTAAGAATATTGTTAATAACATGTAATATACATACGCTTGGATTACCCCAAAGAATATATCGAATATTGCATGTAGGAAAGGTCCAACAAAGACCCCAAGCCATCCTAGTACAGAATATACTAGTACAGCAATAATACTACCTGATACCAAGTTACCAAATAAACGAAGTCCCATTGCAAGAGGTGTCGACATTTCCCCAATGACATTCAATGGTAAGAATGCAGGATTGGGATCCATTAAATCTTTCAACCTACCAAATGGTCTTTTGATTACAAGTGCACTTAACTGAATTGTTGCGAATGCAAATAAACTAAAACTTAAAGCAACATTCAAATTTGATAACGGAGCACTCAGTCCCCATAACGCTGCGGTATTGGCAAATGCCAAAAACATTAAAATCGTAAACAGTAAAGGAGTAAATGTTTTCCAATGTTTACTAAAGTATTCACGTTGGTTGTCATTGACAAATTCAACCAACTTAATAAATACAAGGGTAACTCCTCCAGGTGCATCGCTCACACTAAGTTTCGACACTTTTCTCCCAACAATTACAAAGGTAACAATCAATGCCATTGTAATCCATAGAGAAGATTTTAGCCCAGAAGACAAACCAACATAAAACTCAATCATGTTGTTCTCCATCCTTTCTGTTCATAAATAATAATACATATAATACTAGTTTAAATATAATCAAACCTGCTGCAACAAACTCAACACGAAAACTTGGATGAATTGCTGCTATAACTAAAATCAGAGCATAAAAGAAATAACGAAATACATAATTCAATATCGTTTGCTTTTGTGCTTTTGTTTTATCTTCCATTAATAACACTTTGTTTGTACTTCTTTGCAACATACTCATCATCATCAAAGTGGTTACACTTCCCAATCCAATTGATAAAGGTATTTTTATATCAATATTGACAATCACCAATATTGCAACTACTAAAATAGTAATTCCAAATGTGATTGGAAATGCCAGTAAAAATGCATCGTTACTATTTCTCATCTTTTTCCTCCAATTTCAGGACCTGTCTGATGAAATTATAGATTCCTGCAAATACACCTAAGACGCCACCGATGATTGTAAACAATGCTCCTGTGTTTAACCATTGATCCAAGATATACCCAAAAATAATAAGCCCACCAATTGTCTTTCATCATTTGAAAATTCTGTATGTACCCAAATATCTACTATCTGCAAAGCCAATTCGATCGAGATTACTCTTCCACCCATGGCTAGTATGTTTGTATCATTGTGTTCTCTTGTTGCTTTTGCTGTAAATAAATCATGAACAAGTGCAGCACGAATACCTTTCACTTTGTTCGCCATCACGCTCATCCCAATTCCAGTACCGCAAATCAGAATACCCTTATCTACTTCTTTATTCACAACAGCATGTGCAACCTTTAATGCATAATCGTTATAATCTACTGAATCATCGCTAAATGTTCCAAAATCTACAACTTCAATGTGTTGTGCTTCTAAAAATGATTTAATTGCATCTTTATGGCTACGTCCACCATGATCTGCTCCAATAGCTATTTTCATATATCCAACACTCCTTAAATAAGCGTTTACAATTAATACTTTGTATATTTACTATATCAATTATATCAAAGAAAATTGATAACGCAATACTTTTAGCCTTAATAAATTATGATTTATATATATAAATATAATATACTTAATAATTAAAAAACATACCTTTTTTCGACGAAACCATTCCTATGAAAAATACCTCTCCATTACAGAGAGATATCTCCTTGTCTTAAAACACGCTTATTCACACAATCATAGACCGTGCTACTAATACTATTCAAATCTTTTCCTTTGACAATATAATCTACCTCATTGTTAAATCGTAAGGCATCACTGTATTTCAAAATAGCAGGTTCACTGCTAATATTTAAACTTGTTACTGCCATTGGACCAAATTTTTCCAGAATTTGCAATGCAATTTCATCCTTAGGAATACGCACTCCAACAGTATCAAATCCAGAGGTAATATAATCACCAACCAAATCCGTTTTTTTAAGGACCAAAGTAAGAGCACCTGGCCAATGTTTTATTGCGTGTTTTTCGACTGTCTTAAAGTCTTTTACCAAGGTCTTTACTTGGCCAATATTAGCGCATAAAACAGCCAATGGTTTTTGGGCTTCCCGAGACTTAACCTGATAGATTTTTTTTACACCCTTTTCACTTGATAAAAGTGCTCCAATACCGTACACTGTATCGGTCTGAAAAACAACAACTTCATCCTGAATTTTTACATCCAATAAATCTTTTATATTAATTTCCATTTGAATCACCATATTTATTATAACAAAAAGCAAAATAAGTTACTACTATAACAAAAAAATGTTACAATTTTAAATGAGGTGATGAAAATGCTTAAGAAATTCATTAAATACTATAAGAATCATATGTTTTTATTTATTCTAGATAGCTTCGCAGCAATCGGAATGAGTTTAATCAACCTATTATTCCCAAACATCACAGGAAGGTTCATAGATGACTTCATACCTAATAGAAATTTATCAGCTATTTTCATTTTTGCTGGTATCCTATTTGGACTATATGTAGTTAGACTTGGACTCAACTATATCGTGAACTATTACGGCCATGTAATGGGAACCAGAATCGAAAGAGATATGCGTGTTGACTTATTCAAAAAAATCCAAACCTTAGATAGTGATTATTTCGATGATCATAAAACTGGAAGTATTATGTCACACATCGTAGGACACCTAAGAGATATATCTGAAATGTCTCACCATGTACCTGAAAACATACTTGTATCAACAATATATATCATTGTTTTCTATTTTATATTATTTGGTATCCATCCACTATTTACAGCAATTATCAGTGTCTTTATTGTCCTGTTAATCATTTTTAGTGCTACTAGAAGAAGAGCGATGATGAAAGCATCAAGAAAAACAAGAAAGACTCATGAAGAAATCAATAGTGAAGTGGAGAACTCAATTGGTGGAATTCGTCTAACCAAAGCATTTACCAACGAAGAATTTGAAATCAAGAAATTTACTAGAGTAACCCAACAATACCAAGAAAGCTTTGGAGATTTTTACAAACAAATGGGAATTTTCTCTTCCGGAACAAATTTCTTTATCGATTTATTATATTTAGCAGTCTTAACATTTGGTGGGTACTTTGTTTACCAAGGAGAAATGACATTTGGAGAATATACTGCAATCTTCTTATATGTTGGATTCTTAATCGCACCAATCAGAACCTTAATTGGAACATTCGAACAAATCCAAAAAGGCTGGTCTGGATACGAAAAGTTTTATACCATTATGATGATTAACCCGAAAATTCAAAGTCCAGAAAACCCAATCTATATTGATGGATCACCTGAAACAATCGAATTTAATAAAGTATTTTTCCAATATGAAACTTCAAGATCGAATGTGTTAAGTGATTTTAGTGTCAAGATTAGAAAAGGACAAAAAGTTGCCCTTGTTGGTGAAACAGGAGTAGGAAAATCTACAATATCAAAATTAATTCCTCGTTTCTACGATGCTAACGATGGAGAAATATTAATAGATAATAGAAACGTAAAAGACTATGACATTTATTCTCTTCGTTCTAACATTGGTCATGTCCAACAAGATGTCTATATCTTCTATGGTACAATCAAGGATAACATCTTATATGGTAAACCTGAAGCCAGTCTAGATGATGTAATAGATGCTGCAAAAAAAGCGAACATCCACGAATTCATATTGAGTTTGGAAAACGGATATGAAACAATGGTTGGAGAACGTGGAGTGAAACTATCAGGTGGACAAAAACAACGTGTTAGTATTGCTAGAGTGTTCTTAAAAAACCCACCAGTTCTGATTTTAGATGAAGCAACTTCTTCTTTGGATAATGTCACAGAAAAAATGATCCAAAAAGCATTGGATGAGTTGTCTGAAGGTAGAACAACTTTAGTAATTGCCCATAGACTATCTACAATATCAAACTCTGATGAAATTCTAGTGCTTACAGAAAAAGGTATTACCGAACGTGGTACCCACAAAGAATTGATTCAAAGTGGAGGATATTACGCACAACTATACAATGCGAGCTTACAAATATAATAAAAAGGACTATTCCAGTCCTTTTTTTGATTCTACTATTAGCGTTCCTTCTTCAACTTGATAACGAATGTCTTTTCCTTGTAACAACTCTAAAACATAAAGAGCAAAATCGAAAACGTATCCCACTCCTCTTCCTGTTATCACATTACCATCTTGAATTACCCCAATTGTTTTATAAACACCTTCTGGTGCAAATTTTTCAAAAGACGGATAACATGTAAAGACGCGATTATCTAATATACCCATTTTACCTAAAATAAGTGGAGCAGCACAAATCGCACTAACATATTTTTCTTTCTTCATAAACTCGGAAATCAATTTTCTTACTTGTTTTGATTCATCCAACGCCTTTACTCCGCCACCACCTGGCAAAAACAACAGATCATAATCCGTTTCATTCACATCATCTATTTTTACATCTGCAAGGATCGTACTCCCTGTACCAGTTTTAACCTTTAAATCACCAATCGAAACCAAATCTACTTGGATTTTTCCTCTTCTCCATAAATCAACAGATGCAACCATTTCTATATCTTCAAAGCCATTCGCTAATAATACCAATATTTTTTTCATGTTGTCACCTCCATATCTGTATTTTATCACGAATCTATCTTTTCTAAATAAAAAAGGTCCATATAGACCCTTTTATTTTTTTATCACCCTAATATTATTTGCATTCACGACATTAATCACTTTCTTTTTCATAATGTAATCAGCAATAATTTCTACCATATCTTTCTGGATTTCAGTAGTCACTTCAAGCCCTACAAACATAGTAAACTCGCCACCTCCAGCAGCTCTATAGTTGTTCATAACAAGGGTGAAAGAATCCGTATCTTCAATCAATTTATTATGAAATCTAATATTTTCAACACTACATTCCTTGGAATCTACAATAATGTCATATGATATACCATCATACATATCATAATTATAATGTTGTGGCTTAGGATAATTGTATTTCTTACGGACAATAATGTTTCCATCTTCTAGATCAAAATACTGGACATTCTTATGCAAAGCCATTTTCAATGTCTTCCCATCAATTCTCAAAACTGATAAAGTGTTGGGATATATGTATGTGGATATGATATCGCGATAGGTGATTTCATTGTTAAAGCCAGTAACTTGGTTAGCAAGTGCATTCAAAGATATGTCTGCTCCACTGATATCAAGCTGGACATCGTTGATAAATTGGACAATATCATGTTTGTGGATTCTCGCTTCGTGAAGGTCTTCAATCAATAAATCACCCTCTTCAAGTTTACCAATTGGGATATCAAGCCAATCTTGTAAATCAGCTTCTAATGAATTTACTTTGTTTAGAAGCATTATGTCATTATTTACATCCATTGGTGAAACAATCTCTGCGACTTTATTTCTCACAACAAAGCCATTTACTGTCTTTTTAAATTCTACTTCAAGTGAGCCGATTTCTGCCCCATTACAGGTTGGTTGAAGGATTGAAGTGCCATCCATATCATTATAAGCAATCGTACGATGTTGATGTCCCGTCATTAACAGGTCGATTCCATCTATTTCAGAAAGCATCTTGTATCCCTGGTTTTCCCCTGTATTTACCTCTGTATCCACTCCTGAATCAATGTCTTTTTCGAATCCTCCGTGATACAGCGCAATCAGAAAATCAACTCTTTCATGATCTCTAATATATGCTACTTTGTCTTTTAATACATCAAATGCATCCATAAATTGAAGAGATTGTATGTTGACAGGTTGTTCCCAATGTGGAACATAGTGAGTAATCACACCCGTGATAGCTACTCTTAATCCATTACTATACTCTTTGATTACATAATCTTTAAAAGCGGGTTTTCCCTCTCTTAAGATGTTTGCACAAACTACGGGACAATTCAGATTGTTTGTGTAGCTCAATAAATACTCTAATCCATAATTAAACTCATGATTTCCAATATTCACTACATCATATCCGATTTGATTCATGATATCACTCATAAAATGAATGGAATCATTACGATATTTATTATGATAATATGTCAAAGGACTTCCTTGAATTGTATCTCCATTATCAAGTAAGAGAACATTCTCATATTTAGCTCTAGCTTGATTGATTGTTGGCAGCAGATTAACAATCCCAATTGTATCGTTACTATTATCAGAATACTTATGTGGATAAAGGTATCCATGTAAATCACTTGTACCAAGAATTTTTAGTTTTACATTCATAATATCACCATCTCTTCATATTGCTAATTATATCAAAAATCAGTTTTTATGGAAACGAAAAACGAGATATATCTCAGATTTGAAAAAAGGAAGAAATTTTCTTCCTTTTTAATATCATTTTACTGTATATCCTCGACCACCATTTTTCATCCATGAAGATAGTCTATCAAACAATTTCGTTGGCAACAGACAATCCTTGTTAAACTCTTTATTTAGAGGGATTCCATCTCTTACATGATCGACAAACTCTTTGTCAGCAAGAGCTGCAAGTCCGATTGCAGCCATAGAATATCCTAAGAACGAAACATTTTCAATATCCTTAAGTGTCTCAATTTGTCCAACTCCAATAATCGGCATTCTATCTTGTACTTGTTCCATCACCTTGTAAATCAACGGAACAGTCTCTTCTTTATTTCGAATAGATGTTTGCTTATAGTGCCCTGTTGATAAATGAATATAATCAATATCTTTTCGCGAAAGTTGCTCAATCAAGAAAAGAGTATCCTCGATTGTGATACCTGGCGTTTCAATTTCTTCAGGACTCAAACGATATCCTATAATAAATTCAGGCTTTTTATGCTTGTCCCTCAAGTTTACTATCCGATCAATCAACTTTACCATAAAGGTCATTCTTTTGTTCCTATCTCCACCGAACTCATCATCTCTAAGATTAGAATGTGGACTATAAAACTGTTGCAACAAATATGTATTTGCTCCATGTAATTCTACACCATTAAATCCAGCTTCTAAAGCGATTTCCGCTGCTTGAACAAAGGAATCCATAATATCATATATTTCACTCGTTTTCAATTCTCTTGGTGTCACTGTGTAGTCTCTATTCGCTTTCACTGCACTTGGAGCAACAATTTCCTGATTATGATATAAATTTGGTTGGTTCATTCTTCCTCCATGATGAAGTTGTAACACAGCAACAGATCCTTCTTTGGTAATAGAAGATGCCAATTTTTTCATTGAATCTTCATATCTTCTATCCCTTACAGAAATTTGTCGTTCAAATGCCTGTGCATTTTTTGACACTGCACAAGCGGCTGTGACTACCATACCAAATTGCTTTGCTCTTGAATTATAATATATAAGTTCCTCATCCGAGACTGTCAAATCTTCATTTGATGCATATGTAGTCATCGGTGCAAGGACCAATCTATTTTTTAAAATTACATCTTTTCTTAGCATGTATTCTTGAAACATTTTATTCATATTATCACCTCTTCATCAATATTATATAATACATTTCTTTCTTCCTTGCAATATTTGCAAAAGAAATATTACAAACACAAAATCCATATTATCAAAAACCAACATTTAAAAAGGAATCCGTAGATCCCTAATTTTATATATCTAATTTAATTTGTTCATTCAATTTATCAAAAACAGGCTTATACGATTTTCTATGAATATCTAGTACACCATATTTTTGCAAAGCTGCAATATGCTGTTTTGTTGGATAACCTTTATGTTTCTCAAAGCCGTATTCTGGATATTGTTCAGCTAGTTTTACCATAAATCTATCACGTTCCACTTTGGCAATAATAGAAGCTGCTGCGATGCTTGCACTTTTGCTATCACCTTTGATAATTGAAAGGTGTGGAATATCTCCCAAAGGCATGGCGTCACTTAAGACATAATCAGCTTTAATCGGTAATTGATTAATTGCTTCTAACATCCCTTTTTTGCTTGCTTGATAAATGTTGATGTCGTCAATTGTCTCTTCATCAATGTAAACAATGCTGTATGCCAATGATTTTTCCATAATCTCATCAGATAGAAATTCCCTTTTTTTCTCAGATAACTTCTTTGAATCATTCAGTCCATCTATTATGATATTTGGGTTTAAAATGACAGCAGCGCATACAAGAGGTCCTGCAAGTGGTCCTCTTCCAACTTCATCAGTACCAGCAATCTTTCTATAACCTTTCAACAGAAGTTCAGTTTCGTACTGATACATCATCTTCTCCAATGTCTTCTAATTCACTGACACGATCAAGAATAACTGGACCACATTTCCCACCTCTAAATTCGTGGAGAAATGTTACAGAAACTTTGTCGTAATCAACTTCTTTTTTCTTTAAGAGGAAGCCTCTTCTCATTCCAATATCATCATAAATTTTTACGATGTTATCAATATCTACTTGAATATCAAATCTATCTTCAAATGCTTTTTTGTAGTACTTATCAAGAACTCTAAATCCATAGATACAAACATCATCTATTGGTAGAATATCATCCTTAATTGAACCAATCAGAGCCAATCGAAAGGCAACTTCTTCATCATCAAACTTCGGCCATAAGATACCTGGTGTATCGAGTAATTCAAGTTCTTGTCCAACACGAATATATTGAGTTTGTTTTGTTACTCCAGGGCGATCTTCTGCGACTAATTTTTTCTTTTTTGCCAAGGTATTAATCAAGGTTGATTTCCCAACATTTGGGATTCCTAAAATCATCGTTCTAATCGGTCTTTCGATTCTTCCTCGACTGATTTCTTTTTCCGTTCTAGCTTGTGAGATTTCTTTCAGTAAAGGCAAAATACGATTGACACCTTTCCCACTTTGAGCACTAATCTTCAAGGCTTTGATTCCTTTATTGGAAAAATATGATATCCACTTCTCTAACTCTACTGGATCTGCCAAATCAGCTTTGTTTAAAAGGATGACTTTTGGCGTATTACCTATCAACTCATCAATCATTGGATTTTGAGATGACAATGGAACACGTGCATCTAACAATTCCAGTACAATATCAATGTACTTAACTTTTTCTTTAACTTGTCTCTTGGTCTTGGCCATATGACCAGGATACCATTGGATTTGTTTCATCTAATCAGTCCTCTATCCTACTTTAAAGAGAACTACTCCATATAGTTTCTCTTCTTTGAATGTGCCAATTTGTCGCGAATCATAACTTGCTGTTCTGTTATCCCCTAATAGGAAATATTCCCCTTCAGGAATCGTGAATGTACAGGTTTCATCCACATCTGGATCAATTCCTGTTTCACAATATGTCATAGTGTTAGGTTTTAAATATACGCTATCGTCAATCTCATTTCCGTTTACATAGACAAACCCGTTTTGAATCGTTATGGTATCACCAGGTAGTCCGATAATCCTCTTAATATAAAATTCATTCATTGTATAAGAATCGGTAGAAGGATTGTATTCACTTTCAGTCGCTAAGACAATCACAACATCAAATCGATCATATTTCGCTACATGCGTGATGAAGATATTATCTCCTTCAAAATAAGTTGGCTCCATCGATGTGCGAGTGACAGTCGCCGGAGATATCAAAAATGCATTTAATATAGTAAGAACCGCAATAAAAGTAGGAATAATCGATACAATATCAAATGTATCATATATTCTTCTCATATTCAGTTTATCTTGCCATTTTCCTCTTGTATAAAAATAAATCCAAATAAACAATGTCATCGCAATAGAAATAAAATACCCCAATATAAAAAGCCAACTACCAAAATTGTCAATCATATTATAATCATCATATTTCAACATGTAAATCCCTCTAAATATAACGTCGAAATCATGATATTTACTTAGTATAAGTGTCAAAATAGTTAAAACAATGAACAAAGTAGATACAACCATTCTTCGATTTAACTTTAAGAAATCAAGTACATATACATCATCAGCTGGATCTAAGAGAGGTATTGATTGTTCTTTCACTAGATCTTTCTTTCTTTTCGGCTTAAGTGTCTTTAGTCTTTTCATTTTCGGTTGTTTCACATCAACTTCAAATGGTACACGGAGCACAACTTTTTCATCAATAATAACTACTTTTTGAAAAAATAGGATTTCATGAACAAAAGTTACTAATTTATCTTTTTCTCTTAATAAATCCAAATAGAACATCGTGCGGACATTACGCAAACGACGTAATCTTCTTTTGAAGTCCAATCGTAAAATGAGAACAACCACATAGCAAGCAAACAAGAATGAAACAAGTATAAATAATACAACCATTGTTTTCATGCCTTGTCCAAACTCTTGAAAATTCGCGTAAAAACGCTCTATAAAATAGAGAAGTACTGTTTCTATTTTACGAACAATTACTGCCAAAAATTCAAGCATTCTACTCATAGGATTTACCTCTTCTTATTTAATCTTAAGAATAACTACTCCAAACAAATCTTCTATTTTAAATGAACCTAATCTCCTTGAATCATAGCTTGCCTCACGATTGTCACCAATCAGAAAATACTCTCCTTCAGGAACAGTGAATGTACAAACCTCTAACTCATTTTGCAATATTCCTACATTACAATAGGTTCCCGCTCCAGTCTTCAACACAGTTGGATCATCTAATAACTCGCCATCAATATAGATTTCTCCACCGCTTAATGTGATTGTTTCTCCAGGCAGACCAATGATTCGTTTTATATAATGTTCGTTCTTTGAATATAGTCCAGTTTCCGGATTCAACTCACCTACTTCTGCTAAAACAATTACTACATCAAATCGATCATAGTTATTTGTATGAAGGATAAAGACATTATCCCCTTCATAATAATTTGGTTCCATTGATGTTCTTGTAACAGATGCTGGAGAAATAACGAATGCATTCAATAATGTTACAAAAGCGATAAAAAACGGAATAATTGAAATGATATCAAATGAATCATATAATAATTTTGCATTTAATTTTTCTTGCCATGTTCCTTTACCATACAAATATATCCATAAGAAGATAGTAAATAACATGGCAATAAGAAACGCTATGATAAATCCAATACTTCCAATGTTGCTAGATAAGATATATTCTTCATATCGAAGATTATATAAGCCTTTAAAGATAACATCGAAATCGTGATATTGTTTCAACATCATTGTCGATAAGGCAAGGATAATTGAAGCACTTGTAATTATCAACCGTCTTCTTAATTTTGCAACATTAAGAACATATTTTTCTTTTTCTTGTTGTTCTTCTATGATGTTTTGTTCTTCCATACATATCACCTATTCCAGTATTTTTGCAAGTCCATCACTATCTACTAATACAGTTCTAGCTTTACTACCTAAGTTATCAGAAACAACTCCCATTCCTGAAAGTAATTCAACTATTTTTTGAGCTCTATTAAAGCCTATTTTAAATTCTTTGGATATTTTGTTGATAGAACATTCTTCCATCAATACAACATATCTTGCCACTTCTTCAGTTAACTCATCTCCATCAACTGAAATCGTCGCTTTTTGAATCAAACGCTCTTGAGTAAACAAATAATCACTTTCTCTTTGATTACGGATGAAGTCTGTGACTGCATAGATTTCTTTATCAGAAATGTATGCACCTTGTAAGCGGAAATTCGGCTTACCAGATTCAGCAAACAGCATATCTCCTTTACCTAGTAATTTATCTGCTCCTGCACTATCAATGATCGTCATTGAATCTATATAGCTACTTACCATAAACGCAACACGAGTCGGAATATTTGACTTTATTGTACCTTTGATAACATCAGTACTTGGTCTTTGTGTTGCAATGATCATGTGCATTCCACATGCGCGTGCTTTTTGTGTTAATCTCATGATCGCTTCTTCTACACTACTTGAAGCAACAGTCATTAAATCTGCAAGTTCATCAATTACAATCACAACAAATGGCATAATATCTAAATTACCTTCGCCAATCATTTTTTGATTGTACGATTTGATATCTCTTACTCGCTCATCTTTAAAAACTAGGAAGCGACGTTCCATTTCTTCCACTGCCCATTTCAAAGCTGCTGTTGCAACTTTTACATCAGTAATAACAGGTGTAAGTAGATGTGGCAAATCATTGTATGCTGATAATTCTACCATTTTAGGATCTATCAACATTAGTTTTAATTCTTCAGGCTTATATTTAAATAGTAAACTGATCAAAATTGTATTAATACATACACTTTTCCCACTTCCTGTTGCTCCAGCAACAAGACCGTGAGGCATAGAGCGAATTGATGTATAAACTGCTTTACCATCAATATCTAATCCCAGTCCTACTGCGAGTGGGTCTTTGTGATTTTTAAATTCATCTGTATCAACAATACTTAAGAAGTAGACCATTTCAGGTTTTAAGTTAGGTACTTCTATCCCAACTGTAGTTTTTCCAGGAATTGGTGCTTCAATACGAATTTCCTTTGCGGCTAATGCCATTTTAAGATTATCAGAAATACTGGTGATTTTCTTAACATTAACACCACGGTCTAAGGCGATTTCATATCTAGTAACTGTTGGACCCTTAGTATAACGATATACTGCAGCTCCAACTCCGAATTCTTCAAATGTACGATTCAATACTTGTATTTGCTTTTGAATCCAATCTCCACTATCTGCTTCTTTTTGAGGTGGAGTAGTTAATAACGAGAATGGCGGTAAAACATAACCATCATTGATTTGTTTTCGTTGCACTTTGATTTGTTTTTCCTCTTCTTCGTTTTCCTCTTCTTCGTTTTCTTCTTCTAGTTCATCGTCGTCTTTCTCATCAAACTCATATTCATCCATATCCTCTTCTTTATCGTCCTCAAAAAAGTCATTAATCGATGTTTTTTCTCTGGTTTTATCAACAAAGTCCGCATCAGTATCAGGCATTAAGAAATCTGGAACCTCATGTTCCGTACTTGCTTCCTCAATTTCCTTTTTAGAAGGAATGTATACTTCAGGATCTTCTTTGTCTAAATGATGTTTGGTAAGTTTGTTTTGACGATCTAAGGCTTCACTTAAATTGGAACCACTAACCATATCAAATTCATGATACTCACTTCCAAAGCGCTCTATCATATCTTCTTTTGTTAGTTTGGGTGTAGTTCGAAATCGATCATATTTTAAATCATGATCACCGGTTTGTCTTGGCATATCAGGAACTACGATTTCATCTTTTGCCTTACTACCAAAAATTGGGGAAATAAAACGTGATTTAGTGTAAGTACTTTTACCTTCTTCTTGATTGGCAATTTGGGGAATAATAAATTCCTTCGAATCTATTGTTCTTTCTGATACAGTTAATCTTACTCGATCATCTTTTAGTTTCTTTTTCTTTTTATTAAAAAACATCGAATCACTCCTTAGCAAGTATGTCGTCTATGAATGCTTTTACTTCAATATATGATTTTCTTCTCTTGTCAACGTATCTTCCGATTTCATCCCCATCTTTAAACATTAGAAAACTTGGAATCCCAAAAATTTCTAAATGTCTAGCTAGGTTAATATCTTTGTCTCTATCAAAGGAATAAAATGTAATACTTGAATAGTCTTTTTCTAATCTCGGCAATGCAGGTTTAATTACAAAACAGTCTGGACACCATTTGGTATAAAAATATACTATGCTCAATTTGTTATTTTCAACTGCTTCATAAAATTCTTGTGTTGATTTCAATTTAATCATCTACTATGTCACCACCATCAATCAAGTTTTGCACATCTTTTTCAACTACATTCAACGTGGTTTCTTCATCAAACAATGCTTTTGAATATACTTTTACAGTTTCTTCACCAACAATACCAATCACCACGATACATATTTTCTTTGTCATTGCGTTAACAGATGTATTGATAACAGCTTTGCGGAACCAGGTCACAGGATTGATTGCTCCAACGATTTTACCGCCATATTTCATAATCTTACCAACTTGAGCTTTTTGTGCTGCTCTATATAATTTTGATTCCTCAACTTGTTTTTTCTTATCATACATTTGCATAAATTTGATTACTTGCATATTTTTTGTGTTTTTAATCACTGGTCTATCTAGTAGTTCATCAACCCGATTGGTAATATAATGAACAAGATTCAGTATCTCATTTACACTCAATTCAAGCATCGGATACTTACTTTCAGGAAAAAAGAACTCACTGATTTCCTCTACTAATTCATAACTCAAATCGAAGGTTTTCTTCGCAACCCCTTCATTTCCAAGTTTCATGTTTCGTTTGAATTCTTTTTGTTTCCCTTTGATTTTATCCAAAAGGTATTGTTGATCGACGTCTATCTTAGGTCTTTTTATTGCTTCAATATCAATACTTCTACCTCGAACAAAATAAAAGACATAAATGGCTGAAAAGAGCACCATTCCAGCTACCATCCCAAAGAAGAACGCTAAAAATTTTGGGCCAAACCCAAAAAGATAATCGATAATTTCTTGCTCAACATCTGCTGCTAATATAAGTAATTGTTCCATAGTTTCACCTCTATTACATCTTATTATAACATAATAAGATTTTTTCTTGCGTGAATTTTTACATTATGAGATAATACAATGAGGTGATAGTATGGAGAAATATTTAATAGCCATTGATTTAGATGGTACTTTGTTAAAAGACTGGCAAACAGTCTCTAAAGAAACAATAGACTACTTAAAAAAAGTCCAAGAAATGGGACACAAAATTGTATTAGCTACCGGAAGACCATTTCGTTCAGCTGAAGAGTTTTATGACAAACTTGGATTAACAACACCTCTTATCAATTACAACGGTGGATTGGTTACCTCAAAACATGATAAAAACTTCCAGGGATATAGTCTAACAGTAGATTATGATGCAATTATCGATATCTTTCATAATACGAAACATGTGATTGAAAATGCATTCGGAGAGATCAAAGATGATATCTATTTATGGAAAGACACAAAAGAAATTCAACCTCTCTTGCACAACTTCAATGGAGCTAGATTGTTCGTTGGTGATTTTGAAGAAATGTTGCCTGAGCCTACCAATGGATTTATCATTATCGCAAAAGATGGACAAGGTCATGTGATTGAAGAATATGTTAGAGCGAAATACAAAAACAAAGTCTTATGTAGAAACTGGGGAAATCATTATAATTTTATTATTGAATTGTTCAGTCCTGATACAAATAAAGGAAATGCATTACAATATGTTAGTGAATATTTAGGATTTGAAAGAGAACAAGTTATTGCCTTTGGAGATGCTCATAATGATATTGAAATGTTACAATATGCAAGTCGTGGTATCGGTATGAAAAATGGACACGAATCACTTCTTAATGTTGCAGATGAAATAACAGAATTTACAAACGAAGAGGATGGCTTAATAAAGCACTTAAAGAAAATTATCGAATAATAAAAAGCAAACTCAAATTTGAGTTTGCTTTATTCATCTAACTCTTTAAAAATTGTATATCGTGCTCCACCCTCTTCAAAAAATAAATAGATATTTATTTGAAGCATCATGTCTGTACCAGTATATTCAGCATCATATTGGTATTCTCCATCATAGAAATAAGCCACATCTTCTGCCTTTTCAATTTCACCAGCAATATCGTCATGTTGAATAAAACTATATCCAATCATAACGCTTTTGGTATATCCAATCTCATAGTGTGATTTCATTTCACTTATCATCGAAGGAATATCAATATCTATAAATTGATCAAAGGCATACCTAAACTCAATCTCAGGCAAGATTCTTTCTCCTTCAAAGACTGATTTATGTTCCCTACATTTCAATTCTCCATCTACATTAAAACAATCAGTCGTATCATACGTAGTTTCATCATTTTTAGAACTATAGTCTCTGTATCTTGAGATGTTTATTGCCTCAATAGTTTCGACTCCATTGATATAATTGACAAAAACTTTAACTCTGCTATAAGGTCCTTTCACATCACTTGGATAGTTTCCTTCGTCCATGATCATATCTAATATTTCCACATACTTTTCTGGTCTTTCCACTACTGTGCTTCCATAATCAAAATCTTGATATCTACAACCTGTCAACATTGCCAAAATAATAATAACAAGAACAACACGCTTCATTTTCACCACACCTTCCAAGTGCTTTCTATACTCATTATAACAAAAAAACGAACAAAATTGTTCGTTTTTTAATATCTCCAACGTTTCTTTTTTGGTCCCTTTTTAGTTTTGCCAGGTTGTTGCATCATCTGCATTGCTTGCATTGGATTATTTGGATCAATTTTTGATGGATCCATTCCTTGCATTCTCTTCATTGCACTGGCAGTTTGATCAAGTGTCGTAATTAATTTGTTTACTTCACTTACTTTGCGTCCAGATCCATCAGCAATTCTTCTTCTACGAGAGGAAGAACGGGCAATTAGATTTGGATGTTTTCGTTCTGCTTTTGTCATTGAGCCGATGATTGCTTCAACAAAAACCAATTGTTTATCATCAACATCGACACCCTTCATCATCTTATTCATACCTGGGATCAATTTCATAATTCCACCTAAAGATCCCATTCTTTTAATCATTTTCATTTGTTTTAAGTAGTCGTCATAGTTAAACTTTCCACTCATCATTTTTTCCATTAGTCCCATCATATCATCTTCATCGATGTTTTCTGTGACTTTATCAACTAATGTTAAGACATCTCCCATACCGAGAATTCTTTGTGCCATACGTTCTGGATGGAATACTTCTAATTGGTCTAGTTTTTCACCCATCCCCATTAATTTGATTGGAATATTCGTTACCTGACGTAAAGATAAGGCAGCTCCACCACGTGTATCTCCATCAAGTTTTGTAAGGATTGCTCCTGAAACATTTAGTGTATCATTGAATCCCTGTGCTACATTGACAGCGTCTTGCCCCGTCATTGCATCAACTGTTAATAATACCTCTTCCGGCTTTAAGAACTCTTTGATTTCAACAAGTTCATTCATCATATTTTCGTCTATTTGAAGACGTCCAGCTGTATCGACAATTACTAGATTATTTCCATTTGAAACAGCAAAATCCATTGCCTTTTTCATAATGGTAATTGGTTTTTCAGTAATACCCATTTCAAAGATGTCTGCACCAACTTGTCCAGCTACCGTTTTCAACTGTTCAACAGCTGCAGGACGATACACATCTAATGCAACCAGCAATGGTTTCAAATTATGTTTCTTTCTCATGAACATAGCTAGTTTCCCAGCTGTTGTTGTTTTCCCTGCCCCTTGCAGACCAACCATCATATATTTGGTAATTCCTACCGGATTAATCGTTAGATTTTCCGTTTCACTACCCATTATTTTTTGTAGTTCATCTCGAACTATTTTAATTACTTGTTGTCCAGGATTCAGACCTTTTAAGATCGTTTCTCCCATCGCTTGCTCTTTAACTGATTTGGTGAAAGATTTCACAACTTTAAAGTTTACATCGGCTTCTAATAAAGATAAGCGGACTTCTCTCATCATTTCTTCAATGTCTTTTTCAGTTAATCTTCCTTTTCCGCTGAGTCTCCTCAAAGACATCTGCAAGCGATCTGATAAATTATCAAATGCCATAGTATCACTCTACTTTCTCGTACTCTTCAATCAATGCTACTATTTGTTCTTTTGTTTCTTGTTTTCTTATAGAAGCAAACAATTCTTCTTGTTTCTTATTGGTTTTTCTTAAGTTCACTGCTACTTCAATATCATACAGTTTGTTAATTGTTTTCTTCAATTGATCATGAATTGCATTTCTTGATACCTCGAATTCATTTGCCATTTCTGTGATACTTGAATCATCAAAATAAGCAGCCTCAAAGTAGCCTTTTTGCTTATCAGTTAATAAATCCTGATATAAATCATATAGTTCAATTAACACAATTTTTTCATCTACTTTATTCATTTTCTACATCTCCAAACATACCAAATAAGTATTCTTCAATGTCAAAGTGTTCTAAGTCATCTAATTGTTCTCCAAGACCAACATACTTAATCGGAATTCCTAATTCTTCTTTGATTGCCAAGACGATTCCACCTTTGGCTGTACCATCTAATTTTGTTAGAACAATCCCACTAATGTTTGTAACTTCATTAAATATTTTTGCTTGTGAAAGACCATTTTGACCTGTAGTAGCATCCACCACCAATAATGTTTCATGTGGTGCCCCTGAAATTTCTCGGTCAATCACTCTATTTATCTTATCCAATTCGCTCATTAAATTCTTCTTATTTTGCAATCTTCCAGCAGTGTCACACAGAATCAAATCAATTCCTAATTCATCTGCTTTCTTAATGGCATCAAACATTACACTAGAAGGATCACTTCCTTCTTCTTTTGCGTAAAAATCAGCATGTACACGTTCTGCCCATATCTTTAATTGATTGATTGCACCAGCTCGAAATGTATCTCCTGCAACCAACATAACTTTTTTACCTTTTTTTATGTATTCATTTGCAACCTTACCTATTGTTGTAGTCTTTCCAACTCCATTTACACCTACAAAAAGAACGACATTGATACGATTAGGTTGAATATCCAAATTAGAAATCATAATATCATCTTGTACATATAGTTTATACATTTCTTCAACAATCAAATCATACAATTTTTCTGGAGTATTTACATCCTTCATATCAACAGTTTTTCGTAATTGATTAACAAACTTTACGACCGTATCTACCCCAATATCTGCCATAATAAAAATCTCTTCTAATTCATCAAACAGATCATCAGAAATTAATGCAGAAGAATCGAGTAAATCTTTTAAATTATTAAAAACCGATTCTCTTGTTTTTTTCATCCCCACTTTATACTTTTGGGCATGTATTCTTTTTTCTTTAGACTTGAATATATTACCGAAAAAACCCATAAAATCACATCCTATATTAAATCAAAAATATTATAACACATATATGATATATATGAAAACATATTGAAAAAAGATATTCAAAATTTAAAAAAAGCCCTATAAAAAGGGAAAATCCGCCTCTCGGCGGATTAAGGAAGGGGATGTGTGAATAATATAATTATTCACCATGCTATGTAAGGGATAAGTTGCGACTATGTCGCATCTTTAATATAACATAATAGTCTACAAAATGTCAACAAAAACCAACAATTATTTTTAAACAATCCTTATATATAATTAATATGGATAGAACTATAAGAAAACGGCTTTACAGAGCGTTCTTAAAGTACAAAAGTCGATATTGACCAGTGTGTATCAATAGGTCTATTATATCGACTTTTTCTATATCTATTTTTCTTCTTTATATCCACAATTCTTCGTATCTTGACATACAATATTCCCATCTGTGTCTTCCATTAATAATTGGCCACACTTTGGACATATTTCACCGGTTGGAACTCCGAAAATCATATTTTTACATTTCGGAAAGTTATCACAAGCATAGAATGTTTTTCCTCTGTTTTTTCCACTCTTTGCATGACGTTCTACAATTTCGCCTTTCCCACATTTAGGACACTTGATTCCTGTAGAGACAACTTCTTTCTTTTCATTCTCGTTTTGTTTTATATGTTTACAAGCTGGATAATTACCGCATGCCTCGAAGGTACCAAATCTTGATGTTCTAAACACCATATCACTTCCACATTTTGGGCATTTTTCTCCAGTAAACTTTGGTGCTACTTTTTCCATATTTTTATTGGCATTATCTACCATCGGAATGAACGATGTATAAAACTGTGAAACGATTGCTGTCTGTTGCTCATTTCCCAAAGAAATATCATCTAATACTCGTTCCATTCTTGCTGTATAATCAGCACTAACGATTTGAGCAAAGAATTCATCTAGTTTCTCTATCGTTAACTTCCCTTGATCTGTTGGGATGAATTTCTTTTCTTTAATGGAAACATATTTACGTTTTTTTAATGTTGAAATGGTTTGAGAATATGTAGATGGTCTCCCAATCCCTAAATCTTCCATCTCTTTAATCAAACGCGCTTCTGTAAATCTTAAAGGTGGATTCGTAAAATTTTGTGATTTTTCAACTTCTAACGCTGTTAAAGAAGTTCCGACTTCTAAATCAGGTAATGTAGTTGTTTGTAACTTTTCATAATCACCATACACTTTTAAATATCCATCAAACTTTACCTCTTGTGCAGATGCTTTAAATGAGGCTTTGTTATTTTTTGCACTTGGACTTAGTGCACAATCGATTCAAATTTCAACGACTTCCGCGAGCGGGACGTGGTCCCCTCGTAATATAACGACGGGAT
>CAYSZV010000012.1:39226-58977 GCA_964435595.1 uncultured Candidatus Izemoplasmatales bacterium
GATGCTTTAAATGAGGCTTTGTTATTTTTCAATTCTATTGTTGTTGTTTGGATTATTGCAGGTTTCATTAACGAAGCTACTGTTCTTGAATAAATCATTTTATATAGAGCAAACTCATCTTTTGACAAGAATTTTTTAACACTATTTGGTGTATGATAAACACTTGTTGGACGAATTGTTTCATGGGCATCTTGTACATTAGCTTTTTTCTTTGTGTTAATTACTCTGCCCGCATACTCTTCACCATATGTTTCTTTTACATAATTTAAAGCTGGAAAACTAAATGAACTAGATAATCTTGTTGAATCGGTACGCATGTAAGTAATCAAACCTTTTGTTTCGGTACCAAAGTCAATTCCTTCATAAAGTCTTTGAGCTATTAACATTGTTTTTTGAGAACTAAAATTTATTTTATTTGATGCTTCTTGTTGTAATGATGATGTTGTGAAAGGTAATTTTGTTTCTCTGTTTCTATCTTTCACTTCAACATTTACAACATCAAATTTATCAGTTAAGGTCTCTAATAATGCTAGAGTTTCTTGCTCATTTCTAAGATCGATGTTTTTACCGTTGAATTTTACTAAATCTGCATCAAACTGCTTGAACACAGCTTTTACCTTCCAGTATTCTTCTGGAACAAACGCATCTATTTCTTTTTCTTTATCTACCAAAATCTTTAGGGTAGCACTTTGAACTCGTCCTGCTGATTTTGATTTAATCTTATTTTGCAATAATTTTGACAATTTGAATCCTATGATTCTATCTAAGATTCTTCTTGTTTCTTGACTTGATACCAAATCCAAATCGATATCTCTGGGATGTTCGAAAGCTTCTAGTACAGCAGTTTTCGTTATTTCATTAAAGATAACACGCTTCATTGGCTTGTTTTTTGTATCTAATACTTCACTCAAATGCCAAGAAATCGCTTCTCCTTCTCTATCAGGGTCAGTTGCAAGATAAATCTCTTTTGATTTTTTTGCAGCATTCACTAATTCACTAACTACTTTCTTTTTTTCTTTGATAACATCATATCTTGGAGTAAAGTTTTCTTCGACATCTAGTCCAAGCCCTCCTACACCACTTATTGCTAAATCACGGATATGGCCTTTAGATGATAACACCTGATAATCAGGCCCTAAATATTGTTCGATGGTCTTGCTTTTGCTTGGTGACTCTACTATTACAAGCTTGCTTTTCATGACCTCGCCTCCAATCTTTCTATATATATATAACTCTTATTAAAAGCCCTGTCAAGGGCTATGTTTCACTATATATATTATATATATATAACTTTTTTTACTTTATTTTTTTATAATAAATGTCATGCGGTCTTTTCCTTGCATATCTTTTTTCTGTATGATTTCAACACCTGATAGATGTTCTAAAATAATTTCTTTTAATTCTTCTGCCTTATTGTATGCATGTTCAAATGCAATCATATAGGTATCTTTTACATACTCTTTTGCTTGTGAAATTATGACACGATAAAAATCGAGTCCATCTTCTCCACCAAACAAAGCAATGTCTGGCTCATTATCAACAACCAAGTCTTCAACGTATTCGCTATTTGGAATGTATGGTGGGTTACTAACGATGATATCGTACTTCTTACCTTGAACCGGTTCATACCAGTCGCCTTGATAAAACGTCACCTTCGCATGTAAATTATCATTATTTAATTTAGCAGTATGTAATGCTTTATCTGAAATGTCAGTCGCTGTCACATTCATATGTTTTTCTTCTAAATCCAATGTAACACCTAAGCAACCACTACCTGTTCCTAAATCCAATACATCTACATCTTTTCCACCAAATATCTCATCATACATCATTAATACATTTGCAACCAATTCTTCGGTTTCGTATCTTGGTATCAATACATCTTTTGATACAGCAAATTTATGTCCATAGAAATATTCGAACCCAATAATATGTTGTACTGGGATATTTTGTGTAACATACTTATCGACACCAAATAGAAAATTATCATAAATTTCTTGTGGTATTTGTTCATCCATCGCTAACAACAAGTCTGCATTAGAAAGCTTTGAAAAATGTAAGAGTAAAAGTTTTACTCCGCTATCTTCTTTATAGTTATCTAGTGCATATTGTTCATTGATTGCTAACACTTCTCTATATGTAGGCATATCATTCACCTCTTTAGACATACAAAGAAGAGCATCGGCTCTTCTATTGTCTATTCTTTTCCTTCTAGTTTTCGTTTTAATTCTTCATTGATCAACGCATCAATAATAGGTTCTAATTTTCCTTCCATGACGCGGTCTAATTGTAAAATGCTATATCCGATTCTATGATCAGTAACACGGTTTTGTGGATAATTGTATGTTCTAATTTTCTCTGAACGATCTCCACTCCCGATTTTACTACGACGTTCTTCGCCTTCTTTATCAGCGCGCTCTTGTTGAATCAAATCATATAATCTTGCTTTCAAGATACGTAATGCAGATGCCTTGTTTTCATGTTGAGATTTTCCATCTTGACATGTAACAATCAGACCAGTTGGTTCATGAGTTACACGAACAGCACTATCTGTTGTATTTACTGATTGTCCACCAGCACCACTTGAACGGTATGTATCAACACGAACATCACCCATGTTTAATTCCACTTCTACATCTTCTGCTTCAGGTAAAACCAAGACAGTTGCTGTTGACGTATGAACTCGTCCTTGTGATTCCGTTTGTGGAACACGTTGCACCCTATGAGCACCTGATTCATACTTCATATATCCATATACTTTTTCACCTGACATTGAAAATTCGACTTGTGAGAATCCACCAGCATCATTTTGTTCAGCATTAGAAATTTCAATTTTCCAGTTCTTCAATTCTGCATACTTCACATACATTCTAAAAAGATCTCCAGCAAATATATTTGCTTCACTACCTCCGGCAGCTCCTCTAATTTCAACGATTATATTTTTCTCATCGTCAGGATCTTTCGGTACTAGTAATATTTTTAACTCCTCTTCATATTGAGGAATCAATGGCTTAATTTCATCTAATTCCATTCTCGCCATTTCAACAATTTCAGGATCATCTTCTTTTGTCATTTCTTTTAAATCCGAAACAGTGTTCAATGCTTCAACGTACTTATCATACACTTCCACTATTTGCGACAAATCTTTTTGTTCCTTTGACAACGTTGTTAACCTCTTAACATCCGTTACCACTTCAGGATCCATTAATAATTGATTTATTTCATTGTATCTTTCTTTGATACTATCCAATCGATCTCTCATATTATCACTCCAAAAACATTATATAGTAATGCCTACACAATTTCAAGTTCAGTAACTTCTAATTCCGACATATCAGTCAAACACAGTTTTCTTAAGAAATAGACAAACATGATAACTATTACAACACCTTTTAATATCGAAGACATTGATATTGCCCACCAAATTCCAACATAACCTAACGATAAGGCTAAAACATAAGCCATTGGGATTCTTAAGAAGTTCCCAATAATACTTACTCCACTTGGATATTTGGTTCTTCCGAGACCATTAAACGCACCTGCAGTAGCAAGTTCTATTATCATAAATAATTGCGAAATACTCAAAACTCTTAAATACGTAATACCTAGAGGTAACGTATCCGCTTCTTGAATAAATATTCCAAATAATTGTTTACTGAAGAAGAACAATAATAGATTTACAGCGATTCCATAAGGAACCAAAATCTTCATTGAAGTAATATACCCCTGCTTCACACGATCCAATCTGCCAGCTCCATAATTTTGTCCAACAAAACTTGCAAGTGCCACTTGGAACCCCGAAGCAATCATCCATGCAAGAGCTTCAATTTGAGACCCCACACGTTGAGTTGCAACAACTTCTTCTCCATATCCTGCTTGCATAATTGTAATAATAACTGCAATGATTGTAAACAATATACTCTGAACTCCAACAGGATATCCTATCTTTACAATACGTTTCATATGATCCGTACTAAAATATTTTTTTAAATGCAAATCAAACGGTCTCACCTTACTTATATATATAAGGATATATATTAGTAAAACGAACCCTTGTGAAATCACTGTCGCTATCGCAGCTCCTTTGACAGTCAGGCCAAGACCATTAAAGGTATTTCCAAACACAGTTACTTGATCCAAAATAAAGAACGGATCCAAAATCATATTCAATACAAGTCCAGTTGCGCCAATGACAAAAGTCATAATCGTTAGACCAAGTCCGTCATATATACCACTAAATAAATTCACTAGAAACATAAAAATTATAAAAGTTGAAACAACACTTAAATAATCAATCGAATCACTGATTACAATTTCTTTTGAATAGCCATAAAGTCCAACAAATTCTTCCTTAAAGATAAATCCTGCAATTGAATAAAACAAAGCAACAATTACCATTAAAATAAATCCGTTGTTTCCATACTTTGCAACTGCTTCCGTATCATTTCTACCAGCAGACTGAGAAATATTTACACTTGTACCAATTTTCACAAGCATTATAAATCCAAATCCAAGCCACATATAAAATCCACCAGTACCAACGGCAGTTACCGCATCACTTTGATCTAGTCCCATTCTTGTTACTTGGGATACCCAAAACATATCTGTTAAATTATAAGCCATCTGTACAAGGCTTGACAAAAGAGTGGGTATTGCTACCCAAAGTAAATTCTTAAATATACTTCCTGATGTTAAATCTCTCTTTTTTTTCATTGTCATCACCTATTCGCAAAATGTATTATATCATTTACACTTTTCAAATACTATGAAAATGTTTCAAAAAAAATAAGCCACTCAGCTTATTTTTCTTCATATATCATTTTCACCAATGGGAAGGGGTCTAAAGCACGATCAAAGATCCCTTGAACGTATGAAATCAATACACCATAATTCACAATCGGAATATTTTTCTCTTTCACTTGTTCAATGCGATACATCATTTCTGCTTTATTCAACATACAAGCTCCACAGTGTATCACTAATTTTACATCATCCATGTCTTTTGGAAATCCATATCCACTACTATAAATAAAGTTAAAATCTTTCCCAGTATACTGTCTAAGCCATCTTGGAATCTTCACTGTCCCAATGTCATCAGATTGGCGATGATGTGTACAACCTTCGCTGACTAATATTGTATCTCCTTGTTTTAAGCGGTCAATCGCTTTTGCACCACGAACCAATTCTTCTAAATCACCTTTATTTCTAGCAAACAAAATACTAAAAGAGGTGAGTAAAATATCTTTCGGAGTGTCTGCAGAAACTTTCAAAAAGACTTGGGAATCAGTGATTACCATTTTCGGCTTCACACTTAATTTGTCCAATGTTTCACGCAGCTCATGTTCTTTGGTTACAAGTGCAATCGCATCAGATTCCAAGATATCTCTAATGGTTTGTTGTTGAGGCAAAATCAACCGACCTTTTGGTGCTGCTTTATCAATTGGGGTAACAAGCACTATCAAATCACCAGGCTCAATCAAATCACCAACTACTCTAAACTTTTCCTCTTCAATTTTTAAAGACACACTAATAGCATTTTTTAACTCCTCAATACCCTCTTTTCGTCTTGCACTTACAATATATACTTTATCTTTATGAAACACATTACTCAAATCAATTGTTTGTATGAGTAAATCAGATTTGTTACCAACTAACAAATATGGTTTCTTTCTTTTTTTAAACTCTTTGATTAATTTGATTTCCTCATCAAATTCTTCCTGAAGGTTATCAAAAACAATCAAGCCAATATCTGTTTTATTAATCACATCATACGTTTTTTTAACACGCAATTCTCCCAGTTCTCCAACATCATCTATCCCAGCAGTATCGATTAAGACGACTGGACCCAAAGGAAGTATTTCCATTGATTTGAATACAGGATCGGTTGTTGTCCCGGCAATATCAGATACCAAAGATATATCTTGCCTTGTGATTGCATTTATGACACTACTTTTTCCAGCATTTCTTCTACCAAACAGTCCAATATGGACACGATTTGCTCGTGGTGTGTTATTCATCTTTTTCACTCCTCAAGATGCCTGGAGAGGTTATATTTAAAGGATTTAACAAGTCATCAAGTTCTTCTTGTGTAAACAATCCATTTTCAATAATGACACCTTTAATTCTAAGATTTCTTTGATTTGCTTCTTTGACTAATTTTGATGCTTTATCATATCCAATTAAAGAAATTAATGGTGTGATTAATGAATGTGATTTTTCTAAATTCTCCAAACATTTTTGTTGATTCACAACAATGTGTTTTGCACATTTATTATTAAATTTGTCAATTGAATTTTTTAAGAGTTCTAAACTCTCTAATAACGTTTCTCCAATCATTGGTACAAAAGCATTCAATTCAAGATTACCACTTGCTACTAAATTACCAATTAAAAAATCATTACTTATTACTTTATGTGCATTCATAATTGCCATCTCAATAATAACTGGATTTACTTTTCCAGGCATAATCGAACTGCCAACTTGATTGTCAGGTAACGTAATTTCACCTATTCCTCCATGAGGACCCGAAGCTAAGAAACGTAAATCATTACCGATTTTTACAATCGAGGTAGCTGCTACTTTTAACAAAGATGATACTTCTACAAATGAATCTAAATTCTGTGTATTATCAATTAAATTTTCAGCTCTTGAAACACCAATATTTGTTGATTCTTGTAGTCTACTCGTCATCATAAAAGTATACTTAATAGGTGCATTTATTCCAGTACCAATTGCAGTTCCACCAATATTGATTGTTCGCAATCGTTCTTCCACTTTATATATTCTCCAACGATCTCTTGCGAACGTTTCTGCGTATGCTCCAAACATCTGTCCTGCAAGTACAGGAACAGCATCCATATATTGTGTTCTACCTAACTTGATTACACTTCCATATTCCGTTTCTTTTTTTTGAAATGTTTTTTGTAATTCAGCATACTGGTCAGCCAATTCTCTGATCTCTTTTATACAGGCTATTTTTATCGCTGTTGGAAACACATCATTTGTTGATTGGTGCAAATTCACATGGTTGATTGGATGGATCTTTTCATAATTACCTTTTTCCATTCCCAAGCACTCAAGTGCAACATTAGCTATCACTTCGTTGACATTCATATTTGTCGAAGTTCCAGCTCCACCTTGAAACCGATTTACAACGAATTGATCATCAAATTCACCACAAATAATTTTATCACAAGCGTTGATGATTGCTTGTCCAATTTCTTTCTCTAAATATTTTAATTTCAAATTCACGAAAGCGGCTTGCTTTTTCACATTAACAAGTTCATTTATGATTTTCTTATTTACTGTTTGAGATGAAACGTCGAAGTTATCAAGTGCTCTATATGTTGAAATCCCATAATACAGATGATCTTCTATTTGTATTTCACCCAAATAATCTTTTTCAATCCTCATAGTGGTTCTCCTTTAGAAGAATAAATCGCGTTCTCCTTTAATTATCCTAAATATATTGTTTTTTAGTTTTTCTTTGATTGTTTGATTCTTGATTGTTCCGGCATGTTCTAAAATATACTTTAATCCACTTTCAATTAAATCTTGATCTCCATAGTCCATAATATACTCACATAATGTCATCAGAGCATTCGGTTCACATATTAAGCCTATCGTACCATTTTTTGCGAGTTCCATGAATCGATCCCCTGTTCTATTTTTACGATAACAAGCAGTGCAGTATGATGGAATATACCCTCGATTTATCAAATCCTTATTAACATCTCTCACTGAACGCTCATCTGAAAGTTCAAATTGATCATGATCTTTTTCTTCATGTTCTTCGTGGTATCCTCCAACATCAGTTTTACTACCTGCACTAATTTGAGATACACCCGCAGAAATCAGTTCCTCACGCATTTCTTTTGATTCTCTAGTAGATAAGATAAGTCCTACATAAGGTACGGCCAAGCGCAATATTGTAACCAATCGTTTGAATTGCTCATCTGATATCATATGAGGATAATCATCTAAAGACATTCCTTCCGCTTTCTTCAATCGAGGAACACTAATTGTATGGAATCCAACCCCATATTTTTCTTCTAAATATCGATTATGGATGATTAAACTTAATACTTCAAATTTATAATTAGCCAATCCAAATAAAACACCTGCACCAACATCATCAATTCCAGCTTCAAACGCACGATCAAATGCATGTAAATGATAATCATAATCTCCTTTTAAACTCTTAGGATGTTGTTCAGCGAAAGCTTCACGATCATATGTTTCTTGGAATAAAATATACGTTCCAATTCCAACTTCATGAAGTTTCTTATATTCTTCAACACTCGTAGCAGCGATATTAACATTGATTCTGCGAATACTACTATTATCATAGATTGTTTGAATACTTTCTACAACATAGTCTATTGGTGTCTCAACAGGAGCCTCTCCAACTTCTAACGCCAATCGTTTATGTCCCAAATGTTCCAAGTTAATTGCCTGTTCTTTGATTTGTTCTTGTGTCAATTTCTTACGTGGAAATTTATTATCTCTTCGATATCCACAATACTTACAATTGTTGACACAATAGTTAGAAATATAAAGAGGAGCAAAAATGACAACTCTGTTTCCATATATCTCATCTTTTAATTCACCAGCAATTCGTGAAATATGTTTGATTTGTTCTTCCTCATGTGCATTCAAGAGCATTGAAATTTCTAATAGATTTAACCTGCTTCTCCCTTTTGCTTTTTTTAATATCCTCTCAATCTCATCATGAGAAGGATGTTTTCCAGCTTTTAATATTTTAGTTATGTATTGTTTATCAATCATGTCTGTTTTTCCTTTCAAAGCCTACATAGTCCCCTACACCTAGATCTATTTCATGATCAAAGGCAACAATTCTTCCTTCAATACAATTGCGACACTGCCCAGATGTATCTGTAGTACAAATTTTATTTTGATAGATTTCATATTTTATTCTATTTTCACTTGGGCTGATATTCGGCATCATCACATTCGCCCCTGCCTTCAATGCTTTCTCTCTTCCAATCGGACTCAATGTTCCTAACGCTGTTGTACTTGGTAATAACGCTTTTGGCAAAATCAATCGAACCAAAGCTACCATTACCAGTGATTCTAATAATGTTCCGGAATCATTTCCTCTTAATTCCGTGTCAGAATGGCATAAATACGGTCCAATTCCAACCATATGAGGATTCAATTCTTTCAAATATAGCAAATCTTCTACCAAATCCTCGTTCGTTTGTGTCGGACTACCAATCATCATTCCTCCACCAACTTGATATCCAATTTCTTTAAGATTATTCAAGCACTCTCTTCTATTATCAAAACTCATAAAACTTGGATGTAAATGATTATACAATCTTCTAGAAGCTGTCTCATGCCTGAGTAAATATCGATCTGCTCCAGCATCGTATAGTTTTTGATATGATTCTTTCGAACGTTCTCCTAAACTCAAAGTTATTCTTATATCATTGAGTTTCAACTTTAATGAATGGAGCATTTCAACCAGATAGTCATCTGTATAAAATGAATCTTCTCCACCTTGAAGAACAAACGTTCGATATCCTAGATCATAGCCTTCTTCACAGCACAATATGATTTCTTCTTTAGTAAGTCGATACCTCTCTACTGTATCGACCTTATAATTTATTCCACAATATTTACAGCCCATCTTACAATAGTTAGAAATTTCTATCAGACCTCGTAAATAAACTTTATTCCCATAGTATAATTCTTTCTTTTCAAACGCACGCGAAAACAAATATGACGACTCCTCTTCTGTCATATTGTTTAAAACATATAAATAGTCTTCTCTTTGTAATTGTTCTCGTTTATACAATTCATCTATTAAGCCATAAAGTTTTTCTCGAATCTCCACGGTATTAGATGAATTCTTTTTCAATTTAGGAAAAATATAATTCATATATCTCACTCCTCGCTCCTTACTATACCACATCATAAGAAAAGAACTTTGTAACATAAGTTACAAAGTCCTCTTTTTTTAATTGACAAATTTTAATTTGATTTATATCTTAATTTAGATCTTCTAATCCAGAATCTTCTTCATCAAAATCAACAACCATATTCTCAAAATAAGAACATTCTTTGTTAAATGATAATTTGATTGGACGCGACGTTGTTGCACCTTGACGGTTCTTTGAAATCATTAGATCTACTTGGTTTTGATTTTGTGTATCTTTATTATAATAATCTTCACGATATAAGAATACGATGATGTCTGCATCTTGCTCAATTGATCCCGACTCACGAAGGTCAGCCATAACTGGTTTTTTATCATCACGTTTTTCTACAGCACGGGAAAGTTGTGATAAGGCAATAACAGGAATCTTAAGTTCTCTTGCCATTTCTTTCAATACACGTGAAATCTCTGATACCTCGTTCACACGATTCACTCCTGGATGACTTCCTGATAACAATTGTAGGTAATCAATAATTACAAGATCCAAATCTTTATCTTGTTTCAGCTTTCTACATTTTTGACGTAAGTCTGTCACTTTAACAGTACCACTATCATCAAACACAATATTCAATTTAGATAAATTTTCTTGAGCAACATTGATTTGTTGCCATTCAATATTCGTTAAATTACCTGTACGAATTTTAGTAGATTGGATACGTGATTCACTACTTAATATCCTAGACACAAGCTGATCACTACCCATTTCAAGACTGAAAAATGCTACCGTTGGTAAATTATTCATCTTCGCAACATTCCTAGCAATATTTAAGGCGAAGGCAGATTTTCCCATAGAAGGACGTGCAGCTAGAATTAATAATTCCGAAGGCTGTAGTCCTAATGTATACCGATTCAACATAGTAAACCCAGTATCAAGACCAGTTAATGATCCTTGATTGTCTTTTGCTGCCTCTGTTTTTAAAATTACTTGTTCTGTAACTTCTGAAATGCGGATAAAATCACTTGTTCTACGTTCTTTGGCAATATTGAATACCATGCTTTCAGAATTATCTACGAAGGCATTGGCATCTTGTGTTTTGTATCCATCATCTAAGATTTGTCTTGCGGCATCTTGCATTTTTCGAATCATTGATTTATCTTTTACAATGTTAATATAATTTGTTAAATTGGCTATCGATGGTACAGATTCAATCAAGCCTAAAACATAATCAATTCCACCAGCTTCAACCAATAAATCTTTTGACTGTAAAATATCAGACAGTGTTGTATAATCAATTTCTATATCCGCCTGAAACAAATCCACCATTGCGTTGTAGATTACTTTGTGTTTTAGGATAAAGAAATCATCTGTATCTAGTTTATCAATAATCGATTTCATTGCTCCCTGGTCTACAAAGACACTACCAAGTACGCTCATTTCTGCATCGCGACTGTACGGAGTCTGTTTTTCCACAAAATCTCCTCCTTTTATTCTTCTACTACTATTACTTCTAAGTTGGCAACTACATTTTTATGTAATTTTACATTTACGGTGTGACTTCCTAATGAGTTAATGTCATTAGTTACTTGAATCTTACGTTTATCAATTGCAACATTGTGTTGTTTCTTAAACTGATCTGAGATTTGCTTTGAATTAATTTTTCCAAATAATTTCCCATTCTCACCAATTTTAACAAACACTTTGACAGGTAATTTTTCTACCATACCTTGTAAAATTTTCATCTCTTCTAATGTTTTTCTTTCTTCATCTTCTTTTTTCAATCTATCCGCTTCAATAGATGATAAATTTTCTGACGTTGCTTCAATCGCTGTTTTGTTTGATAATAAGAAATTACCATATCCAGCAGCTACATCAATTACTTCCCCTTTTTTCCCTTTACCTCTTAAATCCTTGATTAATATAACTTTCATTGGTTTTTCCTCCTGTACTGCTTCACTTAAGTATTCTAATAGTTGATTTTTCACTTTTTCTTTTGTTGTTGATGCAATTTGTGCACCAGCATTATTTAAATGTCCACCACCATCAAATTTTTCCATTACAACTTGAACATTAAATCCTTCTAAACTTCTAGCACTAATTCCAATATCTCCATTTGATAGTGCACCGATTGCAAACGCTGCGATTGTATCATCAATATCCAAGAGCATATCTGCTGTCTTAGCAAGTAATATTCTATCCGCTTTAATTGTTTCCGGTATTTCCACAACACTAAATTTATTATACACAAGTTCAGCGAGACTAAGTAAATGAGATCGTTGCTGGATTTCAGCAAGACCCTCGCGTAAAATATTTTTCACTTTGAAGGTGTCTGCTCCATAATTTCTTAAAATTGCACACGCTTCAAATGTTCTACTACCAGTACGATACATAAAATTATTTGTATCAACCATGATACCAGATAGCATTACCGTAGCTTCAAATGCATTCAACATAACTTTCTTACTTGATAAATCGAGCATTTCAGTGACAAGTTCAACTGAACTCGATGCATACGGTTCTATATGATTCATAACAGCAAATTCCACAGAATCCGACAATTTTCTATGATGATCTATAATTGCAACATTACGAGTTCTCATTGGAAGACGTTCATCCATTGTTTGTCCAAAGGAATGGTGATCCACCATAACAAGTAAATCATTTCTATCAAGCATATCTAAAGCATGGCCTGGAGAAATAAAATAATCTAGGAATGTTACATATTCATACTTAATCAACTGTATTATTTTCTTCACTGTTTTATCAAGAGCATTCATATCAATAATAATATATGCTTCTTTATTAAAAGCATGCGCCATTTTCAACACACCCATCGCAGCGCCAAATGCATCAGTATCAGGATGTTTATGTGGAGAAATAAAAATTCTATTTGTTTCTGTGAACAATTTTTCTAATCTGTTCATATTCGTACGAGTTGTAATTCTTGTTCTTTTTTCAGCGGTATTGGTATTCGCACCGAAGTACATCATATCATTACCTTCGATATTGACAACGATTTGATCTCCACCACGAGATAATGCCAGGTTCAATGCATCTTCTGCGATGTCTCCTAATTTATTTAAATCAATACTCGCACAAGCAATTCCACTTGATAATGTAACCAAGATATCATTTTCTTTTGATATCGCAGCAATGCTCTCGAGTATTTTAAATTCGTTAGCAACAAGTTTTTGTAAATTTTCTTTGTTCATGAATGCTACTAATTTAGAGGTAGAAACAGGAACTAAGTAGAAATTAAATTCATCAGCCCACTCTTCTAAAGATTCCAAGAATTTTCCTTGAATATAACTGCGCTCTGATACATCTAAAGCAGATACTGAATCTCCTAAGTTATCTAAGTTCAACATCGCAATAACGTCAATGCTTGAATCATATTTATGTTTCGTTTCTTCCCGTTCTGTTACTTCTGAAAGAAAAATAATCTTGTGAAGATAATCTACTTCAACTTCATATAAGTAAGCGTATATTTTTATTAAGAACTTTTCATTTTTCCATTGTAAATTGCTTAATATTTTAGGAGATATCGTTTCAATATGTCTTCCTTCTAAAATATTTTGGAAAATAAATCCTTTGGCATATTTGTTTGCCCACTTGATCATATGATTGTCATCATATAGAACAATCCCGACCAACATCTCATCTACAACAAGTTTTTCAGCTTGATTTTTTTGTTTAACAGTTTCTTGGGTTTCTTTCAATTTTCCGCTAAGCCATTTATAGCGTTGATTCTTCCCACGATATACATACACTTGAATGATGCTATTCAACAATATCAAAATAATGATTCCGAAATATATAAGAACCAATGTTTCATTATCTCTGATAAAAAAGTATACTGCAGCAATCGCTGCAATCACAAGTGGCACGATAATTCTGATTAGAAATTTCTTCATATCAACACCTCATTTTGTCAATATATTATATCATATTGCAATCACTTTATCAAAATTTAAAATATATTAATATATATTTTATTGGTAAAAAAAAGACTCGAATTGAGTCTTATTCTTTAATAAATGGTAGTAAAGACATGTGACGTGCTCTTTTGATAGCAACAGCTAATTCTGCTTGATATCTTGATTTTGTTCCAGTCACACGTTTTGGTAAGATTTTTCCTCTATCACTAATAAATCTTCTTAACATATCTACATCTTTATAATCGATATATGTGATTTTGTTATCAGAAAAATAACATCTCTTTTTACGTCTTTTACGGAATCCACCTGGTTTTGGCATATGTATATCCTCCTTTATGGTTTAATTAAAATGGTAAGTCATCTTCAGTAACATCGATACTTGGAATTGATGACTGTTGTTTTTTCTGTTGTGGTTTTTCATCATAGTAAGGTTGTTTGTAATCGTCATTATAATCATTATCTTGTTGTCCACCTTCAGAACCTTTTGGTTCTAAGAATTGAACACTATCGCAAACAACATCAGTAGTGAATTTTCTGATACCGTCTTTGTCGTCATAAGATCCAGTTTGAATACGACCTTCAACTCCAATTAAGCTACCTTTTTTTACAAAACGAGCTAAATTTTCAGCTTGTTTTCTCCACACGATACATTGAATGAAATCTGCTTCACGATCTCCACTTGGTCCAGTGAAAGTACGATTCACAGCTAAAGTAAATCTTGCAAAAGCAATATTTCCTGATGTGTATCTAAGCTCCGGGTCTTTTGTTAATCTACCTACTAATATAGTACGGTTTATCATAGTTTCACTCCCTTATCTTACATCTTTTAAAATTAAATAACGAATAACATCTTCATTGATGCGTACAACACGATCAAACTCATTTCTAGCTTCGTCATTCGCAACAACATCTAATACTACATAGTAGCCTTTTCTGTGTTTTTGAATTTCGTAAGCTAAGTCTCTCATTCCCCACTCATTCACATTTTTCACTTCACTTCCGCGTGATGTGAAAATTGTATTGAATTGCTCGATTAAAGCTTTTCTATCATCTTCTAAAACAGTAGGACGAATGATATACATAATTTCGTATTTAGTCATAATTTACCTCCTTTTGGTCTTTTGGCTGTATTACAGCAAGGATTTGCGCTTAACACGCTGAATTATTATAGCACAATCTAATATGTGTTGCAAATAATTTATCGAATAATTGTATATATAAATATATACACCTAATATTTACCTATATACCAGGGTGGTGGCATATCTAGTTTGTCTCTTTGTTTAAATATTTTTTGAATTTTCATAATATCTACTTCTACATTCTCTGGGTTAAATTGTTTTACCCAAGATAAAGCCGCAATGGTAATTAAAAGATCATGGATGTTATACATTAAGAAGAAGTTTTCTACAGGAATTTCATCCAAATAGCCATCAATAAATCCAGATGCAAATGCGGGACTCACATCACTATTATGAGGAGTATTATTTCTGAAATCTGTCAAGAAAATGCCTGTACGACAACGTTCAAAATCAATTACTCCTTTATACTCTCCATCATCGAAAATCATATTGAATAAATGATAGTCAGAATGTGTTAATATTCCCTTCAAATGGTATAGGTGATGAATGTTCTTTTTTACCACTTCAATCACTTCTAAGATTTCAGGTAAATCTTTTTCTAAACTCTCCTCTATTGCAACCTGTGTTTTACTCTCTATGTAATCATTCAAATACGATTTTACATCAAACTCTTTCATAACATATTTCTTATGAATCTTTGATAACTCATATCCAGTAATTTTACCTAGTTTATACTGCTTTTTCTCACTAAATGAAGATATTACTTCCAATCCATTTTTACCTGGTAGATATTCAGTTATATAGTATCCAAATTCTTGATCTACAATCAAATTTATCGGTTTTTGGCAACGTGCTACTTCATAAAATTTCTTTTGAAAATCGTATACTTTTTCAAATCGTTTTGCACGATCTAATGAGAGAATTCTTACAATGAACTTTCCATTCACTAGAAACTTCTCATCGACACTAAAACCTTCTTCAATTTTTTTAATTGACGTGATCGGTTCTTCAAACAATTTTTGTAAGTTCATAATGGTCTCCTTTGCAACATACATTCTAATACCTGTAACATAGTTTTATCCTATGGAAATTTGTTTTTATATCTACTACAATATAGGTGAGGTGATGACAAATGAAGAAAACAATTTTAGCATTGGTTCTATTCGAAATTTGCATCCTTCTAGTCAATTATTTTTTGTAGAAACCTCATCCACACAGAAGAAAAGGTCATGCCACCCTATAGCATGGCCTTTTCGTTTGATTTAAAATCACACATCTCTTTCTGCATATTTCTGCCCACTTCATGAACTTCGTCATATACAGGTATCTTATCATTAAAATCACCAAATTCACGAAAAAAACGAATTGAATCATCCACTAGAACAATTGCCTCATTTTCTCCATTTAAATGAATAGTGTTTGATACTTAATTCGTTCTTTTTATCTCACTTATCAACTTTTTCATTTAGTAGTTCAGACCTGATTGCATTTAATCCATAAATCATCGCTCTAGTACGAATCATTGTTCTTGTTCCATTAAATACTCTTCTAAATGTTTTTATTTTATTATTATGATATAGTCCAAAATATACAAGTCCTACAGGTTTTTCTTCTGTACCACCAGTAGGTCCAGCAATTCCTGTTACACTCAAACAAATATTTGCTCCTGTTTGTTTTCGAAGACCATCTACCATTTCATGTGCACACTCATTTGATACTGCTCCAAATTCTTCTAAGACTTTAGAAGATACATTCAAATACTTTATCTTTGCTTCATTTGCATAGGTAACGAAAGATTCTTTAAAAACAATACTACTTCCACTAACATTCACAATCGCACTGGCAATCATTCCTCCCGTACAACTTTCTGCAAATGAAATCGTCTGGTTTTTTTCTTTTAACAACGCTACAATGACACCTTCTAATGTATCATTCAAGTCTCCATATATAAATTGTTCAAACTGACAAAAAAATTCATCCATACATTGATTCAAATCAGCAAGGTTCGCCGAGGTAAACACATACTTGATCTCGCCTAATCCAGCATAAGGTGCAACATTAACTGTAGGGTGTTTCTCATAAAAGCCGTTCAGTTTCTTTTCCATATACGATTCCCCAGTCCCAACTAGTTTGAAACCTTTGGAATATAAAAATACACCAATTTCATCCTTCAAGTACCCAATCACTTCTTCTAGCATTGGTTTTAATTCAATTGGTGGCCCAGGTAATAAAACAATTCTCTTACCATTGGCTTTAAAGTATAATCCAGGTGCAGTCCCTCTATTATTTTTAAGAAGTACTCCTTCTTTGGGCATAAGAGCTTGTTTGTTGTTGGTATCTTTCATACTGAGATCCATACGATCAAAGTACCCCTTTATCGTTTTCAATATGTCCATATCTAAATACGTTTCAACACCAAAATACTCTAATACAGTTTCCCTTGTAATATCATCAATTGTTGGTCCAAGTCCACCAGTAAAAAAGATTAATTCTTCATCAATAAAATCAAGTATTTTTATATACTCTTCTTTTTGGTCATCAATGACAAAAGAACGATTGACATCAATTCCAATCTCATTTAATTTTGCAGAGATTGTTGATAAATTGGTGTTGATCGTTTTTCCTGTTAAGACTTCTTTTCCAACTGTAATAATTGCTGTTTTCATAACATCACCTTATCTAATAGGTTTTGCATTACCCCCAACCGATACACCTATAATATCCGTCATGTGTTTTTTCAATTTGACTTTAATTTCACTTGGCATATTCATAGAATATCCTTGTCTCAATATATATTCTTTCTTGTTTGGAGAATTGTATTTATTCAAAATACATGCTAAAGCACCATTTGATGTTCCTGTCGCACTTTCTTCTTCAATTCCAACCATAGGAGCAAAGTTTCTTCCATATGCATCAACTTTATCATCCAAGGCATACACATGCATACCTATCGTCCCGTATTTTTCTGAGAGATAAGTAATATTTTTCATTTTCGGATGAAGTTTGTGTAATATATCAACACTTTTAACGGGAACAAAAATCTCTTTCATTCCTGTAGATGCGACAATAATCGGAATATCCTTATTAATAAATCGTTCTTCGTAAAAACAATCTAGGATTTCAAACTCCTCAACAGTTTCTAGATAAAGAGGATTCAATTGCTCCATATAAACTTCCATCTTTGATACTTCAATATCAAGAATTCCAACTCTTGTTTCAGCAGTATATTTCCCCTTTTTTATCACCTTTTTATCTCTTAGCGCATGAAATGTAGCAATTGTTGCATGACCACATAAATCCACTTCATTTGTTGGTGTAAAATAACGCAATCTAAAATCTGCTCTTGTTGAATCAAAAACAAATGCAGTTTCGCTGAATCCAACTTCAGCAGCTACTTTTTGCATATCACCATCAGTAAGTCCCCCAGCATTCAATACAACACCTGCTTTATTGCCACCATTTTTTCCATTTGGGAAAGCTGTGTATTTTAATACATCTACATTCATAGTAAGTCCCTCTCAATCTTGTAATCTATATCTATTTTAACATATCTATATGTAAATAATGTGTACTTATTCGTGATTTCAGTCTACTTCATTATATCACGAATTATTCCCAATAAAAAAGAGACAAACGTCTCTTCTTATACATTGAATCTAAATAACATTACATCTCCATCTTGAACGATGTATTCTTTTCCTTCCATTCTTGCTCTACCACGCTCTTTGGCACCTTGTTCTCCACCATATTTAGCGTAATCCTCAAATGAAATTGTTTGTGCTTTGATAAAGCCTTTTTCAAAGTCTGTATGAATAACTCCAGCACATTTTGGTGCTTTCGATCCTTTTTTATATGTCCAAGCTCTCACTTCTTTTGGACCAGCTGTAAAGAATGTTTCAAGACCTAGTAAATTATAACTTCTTTTAATTAATTTATCTAGACCTGATTCGCTTACACCTAGTTCATCTAGAAAGACTTCTTTTTCATCTTCTTCTAGTTCGCTTAATTCAGCTTCAATTTTAGCGCTAATTACAACCACTTCAGTTCCTTCATAGTGGGCAAACTCTTTGATTGATTGCACATAAGGATTTTCAGAATAGTCAGCAATTTCATCTTCAATAATATTTGCTACATAGATCATAGGTTTTAATGTTAAAAAATTAAATCCTTTAATTAGTTCCAATTCATTTGCTACTAATTTTAATGTTCTGATTGGTTTATTGTCCATTAAATGTTCATGAACTTCCTTCAAAATACGATATTCAATCACCGCATCTTTATCTACTTTCAATTGCGCTTTTTTCTCGATCTTTGGTAATCTTTTCTCAACCACTTCTAAATCAGCGAAAATTAACTCCAAGTTGATTACTTCAATATCTCTAATCGGATCCACTTCACCATCAACATGCGTCACATTTTCATCATCAAATGCACGTACAACTTGTACAATTGCATCTACTTCTCGTATATGACTTAAAAATTTATTTCCAAGTCCTTCACCTTTACTTGCACCCTTTACAATTCCTGCGATATCTGTAAATTCAAATATCGTTGCTATCGTTTTAGCTGGATTGACAAGTTCAGTTAATGTATCTAATCTATCATCCGGTACTTCTACTACTCCAACATTTGGATCAATCGTCGCAAACGGATAATTTGCAGCGAGTGCACCTGATTTTGTTATTGCGTTAAATAATGTCGATTTACCAACATTTGGTAGTCCTACTATTCCTGCTGTTAGTCCCACTATATCAACTCCTTTAGTTCTCAATAATTGTACCTTATACTTCATTATAATACAAGAAAAAAGAACACTCAAATGAGTGTTCTAA
>CAYSZV010000013.1:0-502 GCA_964435595.1 uncultured Candidatus Izemoplasmatales bacterium
ATTATATAAATTGCTTTGTCAATAGGCTAATTCTATTTTACAATTAATTCACATTTCCTTCATAACTACCATTGCTGGTAGAGTGTGTTACATCAATATCAAATGAGGTGTCATCGTTATAGAAATCTATACTTCCATTGGTTGTTTCAATTGTTACTGTATGAATATAGACATCCTCTAAATCAACACTTCCATTCGAGGTATCAATAATAAGTGTCGCATCACTGCTTGTCGTCGTAACACCTTCTATACTAACATTAGCGTTAGATGTATCTAAGTTCATATAATCTGATAGTACATTGGTAAGTATTATCTTTCCATTTGAGGTATCAACTTCTATGTGTTCAATCTCAGAATATTTTACTTTCACTTGTGCGTTTGATGTGTCAATGATTGCACTATCACTTACAATCACATCTTGGATTGTAATCGATCCATTCGATGAGTCTAAAGACATCTCATCTAAAACTGTACCACTTACATCAATTTGTGCATTTGACGT
>CAYSZV010000013.1:514-1096 GCA_964435595.1 uncultured Candidatus Izemoplasmatales bacterium
AGAATTGATTTCAACTCTAGCATTCGTTGTTCTAATTTTCACATCTTCCACCAAGACACCTTGAGGTAATTCGATAATAATTTCATCTTTAACAAACAAGTCAGCTAAATCATCAATGTTAAACCAGAAATTGATTTGAAGCGGTGCATCATGTAAGACAGTAATGTCGTTTCCTTCAAGCGTTACTTCGTATGTTTCGCCTTCTTTTTCAACATAGTTTCTACTTATAATAAAGTCACTACCAGAAGTTTCAATCAATTTCACAGATACATTTTCAGCAGTCACATCAATATCCCATTCCGAAAATGTAGTAGATGTAGAATCAAATGTATGTTCTTGGTAAACGATTTTGTCTGAAATATATGTATTATAGATATCATCATAATTATTGATCTTTTCTTCGTTCTGGTCATCAACCCGGCCGGAAATTTTCCCGCGGGCATGCAGGCGTTTTTTAAGTTCTTCATGGGGAACTTCAAGCGCGATCATACCTGAAATATGTTCGCCATTTTTATCCAACAGATGAGCCCCTTCACCCCGTACGGCTTCCGAGATCAGGTGCCTTGCACCACCGGCGATATA
>CAYSZV010000013.1:1106-58207 GCA_964435595.1 uncultured Candidatus Izemoplasmatales bacterium
AATCAATATTCCATTCAGTAAATGATTCTACTGATGTATCAAATGAATGTTCTTGATTAATAATTTTATCAGCTACATATGTGTTATAAATATCATCATAATTACTATATAAGTAGATTCCGCCAAATGCTACCAATACAACCGCTGCAACTCCAGCAGTGTTTTTAATGAAGCGTACAAATCGATGTTTCTTAAACCATGCTTCCACACTATATTTACTAACAGTTTTATTTACATCATGATATTTCTTATATTGAAAGACTCTTAAATGATACAAAACAGATTTTTTTACTACCCAAATAAATAAATCTAAGAATGCTAACGTTAATAAGAATAATAAATAATATACTCCTGTCAGGAATAAGAATGTCATAAATTCATATGATGAATATGTTCCAACAACCAATCCTAATACACCAACATAACTAAACAAAGCTCCACCCAAGGATACAACTACACTAAACAATGATGGTATCAACCAAGATAAGATGAATAAATCGACAATGATCAAAACAATGATTGCACCTGCATCATAATTTGATTCAGCAAATTTATTAGATACTTTTGAAGCAGCATTATTTACTGTTGCACCAATTTTTTCTTTATCTATAAATTGTTGTCTGTTTCTTGCAGCCCTTGGTGATATACCATATTCAATTAAGATATTTCTAGCAATTTGCTCTGGACTTTCCAATTCAGCAATTACTTGTTCCTCTGTTTTGTTTTCATAGATTGTTCCATTATAGAAACGCTCTTCATAAAACGCTAATAATTCTCTTCTTTCCTCTTGATCTAAAGGACTTAGCTCTCTATCAAGTTTACGTAAGAAATCATATTTATTCATAACGATCACTCCTTATCATTGTGTTTACAACTTTTTCAAATTTTTTCCAGTCATACTGTAATTCTTTTAATCTTTCAATACCCACTCTTGTTATTTGGAAATACTTTCTTGGTGGTCCTTCATTACTTTCTCTTAGGTAAGTACCACAATATCCTTCTTTGGTAAGTTTCCTTAATATAGGATAAATAGTACTTTCACTAATACTCAAATAACGATTTACTTCTTGATATATATCATATCCATAGCTATCTCTTTCTGCTATTTTTGACAATACAACCATTTCTAGAACACCCTTCTTTAATTGTGTGCTCATATGACACCTCCTATACAATGTGTGCTACTACACAATGTATAATAGCATACAGTATCGAGTAGCGCAAGAAAAAAATTGTGAAAATTTTGTGAATAAAAAAAGCCATCCTATGGATGGCTTAAACTACATCTACAATACGCATTCCGTTTGTTGGTTTCCCGATCGGGAATCCTCCCGTTATAATAATACGGTCACCTTTTTTGATTCCATACTTCTCTTTTGCGATCTTAATTGCCTTTTTAATAACAGTTTCTGTATCAGTTGCCATCTCAATTACTTGCGCTTCTACACCACTATGTAACTGAAGTCCTCGCGCAAATTTTCCATCTGTAGTTAGGGCTAATATTTTTGCATTTGGTCTGTATTTCGATAAATACTTAGCGGTTCTCCCTGATTGAGTTGGAACAATAATTAATTTTACTTCTGATTGAATTACCGTATAGGCAACACTAATTGCAATGCTAGTTTCAATTGCTCGTGATCCCAATGCTTTGTTTGCTCTTTTTACGATATCTTTTCTATCGACTAGCTCTTCGATACGAGTAGCGATTCTAGCCATCGTCTCAACAGCTTCACAAGGGTATTTACCAATTGCTGATTCTCCACTTAACATAATCGCATCAGTACCGTCATATATAGCATTTGCCACATCTGATACTTCTGCACGTGTTGGACGTGGATGATCTATCATAGACTCTAACATTTGTGTTGCAGTTACTGAAATTTTACCAGCAGCAAGACATTTATTGATAATCTCTTTTTGAATAACTGGCACTTCTTCAGCTGGAACTTCTACTCCCAAATCACCACGTGCAATCATAATTCCGTCTGCAATATCAATGATTTCATCGATGTTTTTTACACCTTCAATGTTTTCAATTTTTGCAATAATTTGAATGTCTTTATTTCCAGAATATTTCATAATATTTCTGATTTCTTGCACATCACTAGCTCTTCTGACAAATGAAGCTGCTAAGAAATCAACCTTGTTTTTACATCCCCATACAATATCTTCATAGTCCTTAGAAGAAATAAAATCAAGATTTAACTTTACTCCAGGAACATTAATTCCTTTTCTATTTTTCAAAGTATGTGTGTTTTCCGCAATAGTAGTAATTGTTTTCTTATCACGATCAATCTTTTTCACTTTTAAAGATAAATATCCATCGTCTACAAGAATTCTTTCACCTGGAACCATATCCAAATACAACTTTTCATATGTAATACTGAATTCTTTTTCGTTTCCTTCAATTTCACTCATATGAATCGTTACGGTTGAGCCTTCTACTATTTCTGCACTTCCATTTTTGAAAAAATGAGTTCTTATTTCGGGACCTTTTGTATCCAATAGTGATGCAACATGTGTTGATAAATCGGCATTCACCTTCTCTAAAATATTCATTTTACTAAGATGGTCTTCGTGGGTTCCATGCGAAAAATTCATTCGCATTACATCCATACCCGCTTGCGCCAATGCTTTCATCATCTCATATGTGTCCGAAGCTGGACCCAATGTGCAAATGATTTTTGTTTGATTGTATGTTGTCATATTGTTTCCTCCTAACTCAATCTTCCAACAAGCCCATAACGTTTGTTTGGAATCTCTCGTTTTTTATTTAATGCATAATTAATATCATAGTCGACCAAGTCCATACCTTTTAGTCCAACGGCACGACCACCTTTAAAATCCTTTAATAACTCAACAGCATATTCTCCCATTTCTGTCGCGAGAACGCGATCGAATCCTACTGGATTTCCACCACGTTGTACATGTCCTAAAACAGTTGTTCTTGTTTCATACCCTGTTGTTTTTTCTATATCCTTTGCTAAATCAACCACATTTAACATGTGCTCCGTTACTACAACCAAAGCATGTCTTCTCCCACTATCATGTGATTTTTTTATCGCTGCCATAGTTAAGTCTCTATTGTATTTTGTTTCAGGTGTAATAATGAACTCACTCCCCGCACTAATACCTGCATACAAAGCCAAATCCCCACAATGTCTTCCCATAACCTCTACCACACTACAACGTTGGTGTGATAAGGAAGTATCGCGTAATCTATCAATCGACTCAACAATTGTTTGTAATGCTGTAAAAAAACCAATTGTATAGTCAGTTGAAGAAATATCGTTGTCAATCGTACCGGGTAGCCCAACACAATTGATACCCATTTGGGTTAAGGCTTGTGCTCCTCTGTATGTACCGTCACCACCAATTACAACTAGTCCTTCAATTCCCTTGTCTTTAAGTTGTTTCACTGCAATTTTACGTACTTCAATATCTTTAAATTCAGGGAATCTAGCACTACCCAATACCGTACCACCGGTATTAATGATTCCACCTACATCCCCTCTTTTTAATTCTTTAATTTTACCACTTGTTAATCCTTCATATCCATCATACACTCCGTATACTTTGAAGCCATAATGTAGACCACTACGAACAACAGCACGAACCGCTGCATTCATCCCTGGGGCATCTCCCCCAGAAGTCATAACTGCAATTTTTCTCATAATATCAACTCCATCATTATTATATCATAATCTTATAATAAGCAAACACTTTCAAGAATGTAAAGGTTTTAATCTTCCATTCGGTGTACTTTATCAATTACAAGTTGGATTGTGCCATTTCTTTCATCTATTCTTCCTTTAAATAAATACACATCATTTCTAGCCAGTTCGTCTTTATAGACTGCGTAGGTACTTGCAAACAAGACACCATCTATTTTACTATAAGAATCTTGTAAGGTTATGAATGCCATCTCATTATTGTTCTTTGTTTTTATTTTACGAACAAAGCTTAAAACAGCCATCACCCTTACTTCTTTTCCTAAGTAATCCGTAGAAATCGTACTCGGTACAAGCAATTTGTGTTTCTCAATATATTCTAGGTGTTTTGATAATGGACTATACTGTAAATTAAATCCCAACACTTCTTTTTCAAATGCTTCCAATGTCGCAAAGGGATACTCTTTTTCTTGATCTAAGACAAATTCATCCGACTTGATAAATTCACCAAGATTTGAGAAGTTAACGACATCTTCTAGTCGTTCAATCATTGTTCTTTTCGAAAGACCAAACTCATCCAATGCACTTGCCTTAATCAAAGATTCTAAGACTCTCTTGTTTAAGAACATATTAGTACGTGAAACAAAATCAACAAAAGAAGTGAATTTCCCTTTTTCTCGTTCTTCAATCAAATTCGCTACATTTTTTCTCCCTACATTTTTTATTCCTAATAAAGGGAAAACCAAAGCATCTTCTTTTGGCTCATATATTTCAGATGAGATGTTTACACTAGCTGGAATAATACGTACATTTAATTTATATGCTTCATAAATATAATTACGTGTATTTGCTTCGCTACCTATCACACTTGATGTAAGTACAGAGATAAAATATGTAGGATAGTTTGCTTTTAAATACGCCATCCAATATGCAACAACTCCATAAGCTACACTGTGAGCCCGATTGAACCCATAATTACTGAACTTCACAATATAATCATATATTTCATTACTAACATTTTTGTTATGACCATTTTTCAAAGAGGCAGAAACAAAATGTTCACGTTCGTTTTCTAATACATCAAGTTGTTTCTTAGATACCGCTCTTCTTAATACATCAGCTTCTCCATAGGAGTAGCCAGCAAACAAGGAAGCAATTTTAAGAATTTGTTCTTGATAAACTATGATACCATTTGTGCTTTTTAACACTTCTTCTAAAACAGGATGTGGATAGGTTACTTTTTCTTTCCCATGTCTTCTTCTAATATAAGCTGGGATGTTTTCCATTGGACCTGGTCTAAACAATGCCAAGACAGCCACAATATCTTCAAACTCCCTCATTTCCATTTGTCCAATCAAACTTTTCATTCCTTGAGACTCTAATTGAAAGACACCAACTGTTTCTACTTTACGTAATAATTCAAATGTTTTTTTGTCATCCATAGGCACGGAATAAATATCAATTTTTTTACCTTCATTTTGTTCAATCAAACGAACAATTGAATCAATAGAAGATAAATTTCTCAGACCTAAAAAATCAATCTTCAAAAGACCTAAACTTTCCAATACTCCCATTTCATATTGTGTTTGATACATATCATTTAATCCTGGACGAATCGCAGTATGTGAAACAATCGGATCCGCACCAACTATAATACCAGCTGCATGGGTAGATATATTTCTATTTAATCCTTCAATCAACATTGCGGTTTCAACCAAGTCTTTTGCTCTTGCATCTTTTTCTACTAAGTTTTTTAGTTCTTTGTTTTTCTCTAACACAGACTGAATCGAAGTCTTGTCTTCCATATGCGAAACGACCTGTTTTAGCAACATTCCATCAATTTCAAGTATTCTTGCGACATCCCTAATTGCACTTTTCGCTTGGAATGTACCAAAGGTACAAATTGAAGCAACTCTATCTTTACCATAGAAATTCTTAACATATTGAATAACATCATCTCTTTTATCATCCGGTAAATCTATATCAATATCTGGTAAGCTGATTCGCGCAGGGTTTAAGAAACGTTCAAAGACCAAGTCATATTGGATTGAATCAATACTAGTAATACCCAAACAATACGAAACAAGACTAGCAGCAGCACTCCCTCTACCAGGACCTACCAAGTAGTGTTTAGATTTTGCATATTTGACAAAATCCCACACGATTAAGAAGTAGTCATTATATCCCATTGTATCAATTACTTTTAGTTCATAATTGATTCGATCTACATATTCTGAACGGTTTACATTGCGACCCTTTAACCTCTTATCTAAGCCTTTTTCCGTTAGTGCTCGGAGATATTCTTTTGGTGTTCTGTTGTTTTTCACTGGATAATGCGGTAAAAATGTTTGATTAAAATCAATTTCTACTCTACACGTATTTGTTATATGTTCAATATTGTTAGATGCATTTGGATAATCAATGTTTTTTTCAACTGTTCTAAAATGCATTTTGATGTCTTCTTGAAATATTGTATCTGTTGATTTATTGAAAATAGATTTTAGTGTATTATATGCCACAATATCAGTCTCATTTAAATACATCACTTTGGATACATCCACAAGAATTTTCTTATCTTCAAAAAATTGATTGAAATTATGGTCTTTCGATACACTTATCATGTACTCATCAAAAATAGAATTGAGCGAAGTAATCACTTCTAAAAATTCATTTCTTTTTCCACCAGTAAAATACTCATATAACTCGGAATTATCACTCATATAAATTGCGATAATACCTTTTTTATATTTCTTCAAATCAGAAAGCGTTACAACACTATTGTAACTTTCCAAACTTGATAACTTTAATAAATTATGGTATCCATTCTTGTCTTTTGCATATAATAAACAAAGATTCTTCGAATCCTTGTTTACCCCTTCAACAGGGACTTGCAGACCAATTATGGGATTGATTTTTTCTTCTAAACACGCTTTATAAAAATCAATCACTCCATGCATCTTTTGATCGGTTAACGCCAAAGAAGAAAAGCCAAGTTCTTTTGCTTTTCTAATTAATGATGGAAATGATATATTACTACCACTCATCGAATAATGAGATTCCATAAAAAGATGCGTTAAATTCATGTAAGTCACCTCTTATTCATTATAGCACACTTTCGTATCCCAATAGAAAAAGAAAAGTAATAATATATTACTTTTTCTTAATCAAAACGACACCAACAATTATTGCGATAACAAGTATAAAAACATCTATCTTTTGAATCACATCTTGAACTGATAATCCAGTGTTAGGTTGTAGAAACGTAAACTCATAAACATCACTCAGTCCACCCACTCCATTCACCCTCAATATATAGTCTCCATCTTCTTTAATTTGTACTGGAGATGTTACGAGTGCGTTGTTTAAATATCCTTCTCCTTGAAATGTAATTACAAACGGCTCTTGATATGCATGCCCATTGATTACTCCTTCGACTGTTGGAATTATTGTAAATTGAATTGTTTGCTCATATCCATTCACACCATCAACAATCAGTGAATAATTACCAGGAATGGATAACGGTGTACCTGAGATGTAAAGTTCTCCATTCAGTGTTGCATTTCCACTTGAAATTGTTGGAATTACTTCATGATTGTACGTTTCCATATGTCCCACACCTTCAACCAAAGGATGAACAACAAACTTATATTTTTGTTCAAAGTATTCAAATACATAGTTACCCGGATAGTCAATATATAAGCCGTTTTCCACAACTTGCCCATTCAATTCCCCTTCGTTTATAAAAGGCAATTTATAGTCTCCGTAATAGATTGTTTCAACCTCGAAAATATCACCATCACGATACTCTCTTAATTGCGTATCTAGTCCAATATCCACAGGACCTAAATGTGTATAGTATAATAACAAGAGTTCATCAGTACTATCATATTTCTTCACAAAATTATCAGTTTGGTAATGATTGATTGAATCATAATTTGAATCATAGGTACTTACCACAAAGAAATCAAATTCAGGATCAATATCATTCCACCTATCCCCCAGTGTATCAGCCCTCATTATTGTAAATAAAACTTGATCAATCCATACTGCACCAGTGATTTCCTCATTTCCGCCATAATCTTCCGTTTTTTCAAACAAGACTTCCCCATCTTGACTCAACACAAAAACAATTCCATCATAAAAATTAATCGAATCTCCTGTAGTAGCATATCCATAAAACGTATAGGTATCATTATAACAAGTAACGCCTGCGATTCCGACGGAATGCCCTTCGTATGTATAGACCTTCATAAAGGGATTTTCCCCTCTTTTTGTGATAACTGCGCTTGCTCCATCTTTGAAAATTTCAAAGGTGTATCCGTCGCATTCTAACATATCTGAAGCAGAAACTTTCATCGGTATTGCAAATAAAAACAGACAAAATAAAAAGATAATTTTTTTCATATCATTCACTCCTTTTCGAATAAATAATACGAATCACAATTATCTTTTTCTTTTTACATTATTGAATTAATCTTACAGTATCTCTTGCTATCATTACTTCTTCATTAGTTGGAATCAATAATAATTTGATTTTTGAATCATCTGTTGAAATGACAGCTTCTTCTCCTCGTGTAAGGTTTTTATTAAAGTCAAGTTTCACTCCTAGTGCTCCTAGACGATCTGTTACTAACTTACGAGTTTCTACTGCGTTTTCTCCAATACCTGCGGTGAAGCAAATTGCATCACATCCACCTAGAGCGATAAAATATGCTCCAATATAATCTGCGATTATTTTACCTTGTTTTTCAACCGCTAAAATAGATTTTTTATCTCCACGACCTACTGCTTGCCACAAATCTCTGCTATCACTAGATAGTTCAGAAAGACCTAGATATCCAGATTTTTTATTTAGTTCGTTGATTACTTCATCTAATGTTTTATTCTCTTTTTGAGAAATATATTGAACAATTGCGGGATCGATATCTCCACTACGAGTACCCATCGGAATACCAGCTAGTGGCGTAAATCCCATTGAAGTATCAATGCTTTTTCCACCATCAACTGCACACAAACTTACTCCATTACCAATGTGGCAGACAATTATTTTTGTGTCTTCAATTTTCTTCCCAAGCATTTCTGCTGCGCGAAAACTTACATATTTATGAGAGGTACCATGAAATCCATATTTTCGCACTCCATATTTTGTATACCATTCATAAGGAACACTATACATATATGTTACTTGATCCATTGTTTGATGGAATGCAGTATCAAACACTGCTACTTCTCCAACATTAGGTAGTGCTTCTTGAAAGGCATTAATTCCAATTAAGTTTGCTGGGTTATGTAAAGGTGCCAACTCAGATACTGTATCGATTGCCTTTTTCACTTCATCAGTAATCACTACACTATCGCTAAAATATTCTCCACCATGTACAACACGATGCCCAACACCTTGAATTTCATCAAGAGATTTTAAAATGTTTAAGTCTAACAACTTGCTCAACAACATATTCACTGCAACTGTATGTGTTGGAATTGATGTGATCTCCTTATTTTTTTTGCTTCCAAATTTAATTGTAAAAATCGAATCATTCATTCCGATTCTTTCAACTACACCACTTACCAATACATGCTCACTTGGCATATCTAGTAACTGGAATTTTAAAGAAGAACTCCCTGCGTTAACTGCCATTACTTTCATTTTAATTCATCCTCTCTTTTATCGATCCAATCCTCAATATGATTGAGAATAACATTAAAGTTTTGTACATCATTAAAACTTGGCAAATCTACCAATAAAAAATCTTTCAGTTGTTTAACATGTTCTCCTTTTTTTCGTATAATTAGTATACTTTTCGGAGTACCTTTAAACAATGATTCACTCAATTTAATTAAGCCAAATATATACCCTTTATGATCAATTTCTTTTTTAAATACATCACTACCTGATTTCTCAAAGAAATCATTGTCAATAATACTGAAGAAGTATCCCCCATCTTTCAGACCATCCAAATGGTGGTTAATCACCTTATATGGAAGGTAATCATCATGTTCTGTTAATAGCGGCATATCTGTAACAATACAGTCGAACCCTTGATCGAAATATGATACAGTATCTTGATAAAAAATCTCGTTTTCAATATGAAGTAAATCACCAATATTACGTGCTAGGCTGCACTTCAAATAATCATCATCTACTCCAAACAGTTTAATATCTCTTTCGAGATAATTTATGATTGAATATCCTAGATTACCAGTTCCTACAAGAGGATCTAATATACTAGTAATTTCTATATTTATATATAGTTTTTTAATTAGGTACCCAATAAAAAGCCCAATTGTGTCTGGGGTAATTAGTGCATTCGATTGATATGCGTGTTTGTACCCTTTTAAAAGTCCTAGTTGTACACTTTTACGAACTTCTTCTGGTAAAAATTCAATCTCAGTTATCTTATCTTTTTCTTCTCTAAGCAAAAGAATATCCTCTTCTCTATAATCTCCTTCGATTTCGTCATCGAGAAGAAGAGAAAAGGCTTCATTCATACCTTCGAGGTATGTTTTTTGATAGCTGTGATATAAATGATTACAAACAAAATCAAAATAGTCATAAAAGAATTCAATGTTTTTCTTATCCATAAAATCACCACAAAAGTAGTATAACGCTATAAGGTATAAATGTCTACAAAAAATCACATTTCTTGAGTTGTAAACGTTATAGTGATAAAATTTGTTAAGTAGGAGGTGGAACAATGAGAAAAATAGCGATAAAAGTCATTGATTGGTACAAACGTGCTTTTTCAAATAGTAACCCAACATGCAGATATACACCAACCTGTTCTACATATAGTAGACAAGCCTTTGAGAAACACAATTTCTTTTATGCATTCTTCATAAGTGTGTGGCGAATTATCCGTTGTAATCCACTATCCAAAGGTGGGTTCGACCCGGTGCCAAAAACAAGAAAAGAAAAAAAGGAGGAACATATCCATGAACACTAACTATTTAGATATTACACTTCAAGGGTCTGATGACAAAGAGTATACCCTACGAGAATTCAAAGGACAAAAGATTGTATTATATTTTTATCCAAAAGACAATACAAGCGGATGCACACTTGAATCAAAAGACTTCACATGTTTAAAAGACCAATACGCAGAAAAAGGTTACAAAGTCATTGGTGTTTCTAAAGATTCGGTTAAATCTCATAAAAATTTCATTTTGAAACAAGAACTAGATTTACTTCTTCTTGCTGATGTCGAACAAGAACTGATTAAATCGTTTGATGTTTTAAAAGAGAAAAGTATGTATGGTAAAAAGTATATGGGAGTTGTAAGAAGCACATTCATTTTAGATGAAGAAGGAAATATAGTAAATGAGTATCGCAATGTCAAAGCAAACGGGCATGCTGAAAGTTTGCTAAAAGAATTATAAACAAGAGACAATAGTCTCTTTTTTATTTTATTCTTTTAAAAATGATATATTTTTAAGGTATTCTTATTCTCTATAATTATGCTATAATATTAAAAGTAGTAATAGCAAAGGGGGAAACAAAATGAAAAAAATTATTATCGCAATTACAATCATACTTCTTCTTTCGGCTTGCGAAAATGAAGTCCAAGTCTTTTCACTTAAAACTGAAGATTTGTCTGCACAAATATTTTATGACCTCGAAGCTGGAAACGAAAAATATAAGAATCAAAAAGTAGAATTAACCGGAGTCATCGTTGAAGTACAAGAAAATTCAAATATTGCAAATCTTATATTCAATGGAAACGTTAAGTGTACAATAAATAATGTTGATGAACAACCTATTGATATCAATGTCTTTTCCAAGGTTTCATTCACAGGAACAGTTACAGAGACAACAATTAGTGATGGCTATATAACGATTTCTGATTGTAATATTACTTCTCTTATCGATGAGCCTGAACTAGTTACAACAAGTGTAGACATATTATCTATTAACCTAGACGACTATGACAATGAAGTAATTGAAATCACAGGGACAGTATTATTAGTCAACAATTCAGATCCAACAAGTATATATCTTCAAAGTGGAGTTCAGTTAAAACAAGGTATTCAAGTTTTTCTTAATCCACTTATGGTAACGGACCTATCTATGGGTGATACCGTGACAGTCAAAGTTGTAGTAATAAAAGATTCTTCAACATTCGGATATTTCTTTACCGGATTCGAACTGGAAAAAGAATAGAAAAAACAGTAATCCAATTGGATTACTGTTTTTATTTGTCATCAAATGTTAGAGCTCCGGATTTATAATCATCCAGTAATTTCTGAATACTTTTACGCATCGGAGCATCTCCTGGCTTACAGCTTGTAAGAGGTTGATTATTATTTACAATCTCTTTTGCATTTGCTAAACATCCAGGTGTACCACATGCACCACAGTTAAAATGTGGTAATAAATCATATACCGCTACTACTAATGGATCTTCTTTAACCTCAAATATTATATTAAAAACACCAATTGCTAGTCCTAAAACGAGTCCAATAATTCCAACCCATATAATCGCTTGTAATATCATTAAATCACCCCTATAAATCCTTTGAAGATCATAGCCATGATTGAGGCAGCAACCAATCCAGCTGGAACTCCTTTGAACCCTTCAGGAATTGGTGCCTTATAGATTTGTTCACGAATATAACTGAACGTTACGATTACAGCAGTATATCCGATTGATGTAGCTGCACTAAACACAATTGCTTCCACCAATGAGAAATCATTTTGAATATTTAATAATGATACCCCTAATACAGCACAGTTCGTAGTAATCAATGGTAAATACACACCCAGTGATTCATATAATGGTGGCAATATTTTTTTGATTACCATTTCTATAATTTGAACCATTGCTGCTACAACTAAAATAAAGATAATCGTTCTCATAAATGTAATTTCAAATGGTACTAATAATTTATAATAAACAAGCCATGTAACTCCACCACTTAAAGTGATAACAAAGAAAACAGCTAGTCCCATTCCAATTGCACTTGAACGTTTATTTGATACACCCAAGAAACTACAGATTCCAAGGAATTGGCTCAATATAATATTCTGTACTAGAAATGCTGAAAATGCTAATACGATTAAATCTTTCATACTATACCGCCTCCTTTAATTCCGGCTTTTTTTGTGCCGGTGTATCCGATACTACAGCTTCTTTTGCTTTTTGCTCTTCTAATGCTTTTTGCTTTGCCGCTTTTTTCGCTAATGCAGCTGCAATCTTAGCATCCATAATCGCTTTCTTTTCTCTTTCTTTTTTTACTCTAATAGTATTAATTACACCAATGATTAATCCAAGCATTAAGAATGCCCCTGGTGCATCTACAAAGAATGATGCAGCGATTGAACGATCAAACAATGTAAATCCTAATAATTCAACACCACCTGTACCTAATAATTCTCTAAAGAATCCTAGTGTAGATAGTCCTAATGTAAATCCTAGACCCATTCCCATACCATCAAAAATACTGTCTTTTACTGTGTTATCTGATGCATATGCTTCAGCTCTACCTAAAATAATGCAGTTTACAACAATCAATGGTAAATAAATACCAAGTGATGAATATAATGATGGTGACAATGCTTCAACAGTCCATTCAATTAATGTAACAACCAAAGCAATTACAGTAATGTATACAGGAATTCTTATTTCAGGTGGTACGATTTTTCTAATCAGTGAGATTGCTGCATTCGTTATTATTAATACAAACAATACAGACAGACCCATACCAAGTCCATTTGCCAAGCTGGTTGTTGTTCCTAATGTAGGACACATACCAAGCACCAATACAAATGTTGGATTCTCTTTTATAATTCCTTTAATCAAATTTTGTTTCGGCGATAATGTTTTTTTCTTGTTAGCCATCGATATGCACCTCCTCATTTATATAATGCTCTGTAATCGCATCATACATAACACGAAGTGCCTTGTATGTAGTAGATACCGATGCATAAGAATCAAATTCTACTTGTGTAACGGAATCTCCAATTATCTTACTCAATTCTGGCTCGTCAGCATACACAGAGCCCTTACCAGGTGTTTCTGAATGGTTGTAATATACCGCTCCAATAATAGTATCTGTATACGGATCAACTGCTACCAAAGCATTGATAGTACCGTTTCTACCAGCAGTTTGCATATCATATATTATTGCATAAAGTTTTCCATCTTTCGACACCTCATAAACCTCATCAACAAGGTCATAATTGAGTTGTTGATATGAGTTAGTCGGTAAATCTAAGTTGGTAACATATCCATCTTCTGCCGAGAAAAGAAGTGCGACATTTGTTTTAATTTTATCTTGTCTATTTTCTTCAATTACTGGTGCTGCAGTATTGTATCCAAAAATTGCAACTCCAGTTACCAACATACCCAATACTGCAAGATATCCTGCAAAATATAATGGCTGTTTTGAAACCTTCCACAATTTTTTTAACTTATCTTTCATCTTACGCACCTACCTTTTCTGTAGGTACTTTTTTTACTGTTTTTTTCTTTTTCTTACCGAATTCAACATTTAACATAGGTGTTAACATACTCATAAACAATGTAGCAAATACAATTCCTTGAATGTAAGTTCCATTCATAAAATTATCACCTTGACGGATGAACACAGTAAGCCCCGCTACACTGATACCATAAATCACTTTTCCAATCGTAGGGATTGGTGTAGTAATTGGATCTGATACCAAGAAGATTGCCACAAACAAGAACATTCCACCAAATATCTGTTCTAGTGGATACACCAAAACGTTATAATCGTTAACCAAAGCAATAATAAATGAAATCACAAACATTGCTCCAAGAAGCGATGTAGTAGTAATCCAATTTATCGCTTTCTTATAAACCAAGAATCCAAACATTCCAATCATAACGATTCCAATTCCTAATATTCCTGGTGCCATCCCAAACAGATAATCAACAAGTGCATAGTTGCTACCACTCGATAAAGCGAGTGCTGCATCCGGTCCGAATACACTACCAATGCTTAATGTGTTATTAAAGAAATTATTATCAAATAATAACTTTAATACATAATTATCAAAACTATTTGCAAACTCTGCATTGATGCTTAATCCGTCCCATCCTAATGTTACAAACAAGAATCCAACCAATGATGTGTGGAATACCATATGATGAAACCCACCAAAGATTAGCTTTCCAATTATCGTAGCTAGAATTGCACCAACTACAGTAAGCCACAATGGTGTCCCAACTGGAATTAACAAAGCAAACAATAGTCCTGTAACTTCTGGATATGATTTTACAATCAATTCCTTTGATTGTGCTCTATCTATATCTTTATCATGTGAATAGAATAATATTTCTGTCTCTCTTGTAGCAATAATACTAAGTAAAACCATTAGCACCAATTTGAACCCATGCATAAACGAGTATAAATACCAATTTTGTAGGACCATTAGTGCTGCAAGCACAAGTAATGTTTTGTAAATCAAATTCATTCCCTTATCTGAAAGATAACGTGATCTAGCAGAAGGGAAAATCATGAGTTTTGCCGCCATAATGGCACCTCCTATTCGTCATTTAATTTAATTTTTTGTGCAAATTTAATATACTTCCATGTTTGATAGCCAATAATAATTGGAAAGAATATCGATATAGCAATTATTATAATCTTAAGTGGTCCACTTAAGGCCATTGCGTCACTAATTGCGATACTTTCCTCTATTGCTCCTCTAGAAAGCAATACATGAGGGAACATCCCCACAAAACCAGTTACTACAAAGAATAACATTGTAGACAACGAGGTAACAAATATCTTTACACCATCTTCTTTGTATCCGTGAAACAATACCCCAATTGCAGACAGCACAAGGAGACCTGGCAATGCAAATAATATTGGATGATCGATGTATAATTCTCCATTGAATATTGATGAAGTTTCGTTATTTAGACCCATCAAGACCAATAAAAGCAAGATTGGTACCATATAAATGATTCCAACTTTCTTAACAAATTTGAGGGCTCTAGAGTGAAGTTCACCTTCTGTTGTAAGTGTCAGCCACCCTGCTCCTGCAGTAAGACTTAACACAACAAAGAATAATCCACCACTAATTCCCGTTACATTAAATATTGATGCAAATGATTTTGTCATTTCTCCAGCTACATATGGATACCCTAAGAACATATTAGAGATATAAACACCAAGTACAAACATAATCAATATACTAGATACTGTCCATGCCATAACCATTGATTTAACCCATTTTGCACTATCTATTTTATAGATAACTTCTATTGATACACCACGTGCAATCAATGCATATAATAACAAGAAAATCGGTATATACAAATGCGAGAATGTAACAGAGAATACAAGCGGAAACGCCGCCAACGTCATTGTTAATGCCACAATAAGCCATACTTCAATTCCATCAAAATGCAATCCTGTTGTTACTTGAACTTGTTTTCGTTCTTCTTCATTGGTACTTACGATGCGGTTTAATGCGCTTGATCCCGTAATAAACAAATCTTGTACCAAATAGACTACCCATGTAAACATGATTATAAAGAATACTATATTCCCTAAAGCAAGATTACTCATTAATAGTCACTTCCTTCACTTCTTCTATGATTCCTTTTTTAATTCTATTAATCGTTAGGATATAGTCCATTACAAATAAAATCGCATAGAAGATTGTTATAGAAATCACTGAGAACCAAATTTGTGAAACAGGTACATCACTGATTCCATCAGAAACTGTCATAATGTTATATATAATCCAAGGTTGTCTTCCCATTTCAGTTACCATCCAACCAGTCAAGATAGCGATATATGGCAATGGAACTAGCCAAATATATATTTTATGTAAGGTTGGTGATTTTAGATATTTTTTAAAGAAGATTATTGTATATAATGCAATTCCCACAAATACTGTTCCTAAGGTAACCATAATACCAAATGCAATTCGAACAACTGTTTCAATGCCTCCGGTAGATAGCCCTAAAATCATATCAATTTTTGTTGGTTGAATATCATTTAAGAATGCAATATATGCGTTACCAGTTATTGGGATTAATATACTCGAAACAAGAAGTACCCAAGCTGCATACTTTGCACTAATCATAAATAGTTCTTTGTCTTTTTCTTTTCCTTTTAATAATTGCCAACTACTAATTGCTAACACAACAAATCCAGATAAGATAATCGCACTTAAGTGGTTGTGAACCATCATATACCAAGTATAAGGATTAAACACAAGCGCTGCGAAATCTTCTAGGACCATGACACCTCTTACAGGATCCCATGATGCTCCAACAGGATTTTGCATAAAGCCGTTGGCTGTAATAATCCAGACCGCAGATAAGGTTGTACCAAGTGCAATCATTGATACCGTAAATAACCTTAGCCCTCTAGATAATCTATTTCTTCTAAATAGCCAAATACCATTAAACGTACTTTCTAAAAAGAAGGCAACTACTGCTTCTAAAATTAGTGGAGACCCAAACACATCTCCCATTGCGATTGTATATTGAGACCAATTTGTCCCAAATTGAACCGTCATAGCGATTCCAGTCACAATCCCAAATGCATAGTTAATCAGAAATATATCACTAAAATAGTTTGATATTTTCCTATAATTTTCATCACCTTTGAAAAAATATCTTATCTCAAAGATTAAGATCATCAATATTAATCCCACAGTCAGTGGAACAAAGATGAAATGAAATGCGATTGTAAATGCAAATTGAATTCTACTTAATGCTTCTACCATCTATATATCCTCCTTAAAAAGTTTCGTTCTCTTTTTTTCTAATTAACAAAAACATAAATAATAACATGCTCAAAATGGTCGCTGCGATTCCACCGATCATATGTGATTCATATATTTCTGTAATATCAAACATACGCAATCCCATAGAAATTACTACATATGTAAACACAAATAATATTAAAGAATATAACAGCTTCTCTAATAACTTCATTTCTTAAACTCCTTCAATAATTTGTTATTCAAATACAACGTTAGAAGTACAGCATAGACGATTTTGTTTTCCCATGCTGATACAACAAGCAAATGAACAAACAAGGCAAAATATACAATATATGCACCCTTCAATATACGAATCCAGTCTTTTGGATTAACTTGTCTTTTAATCGTTTTAAACGATAAAAACGTTAATGGTATCATCACAACAAATGCAGCTACTCCAAATAAATCAACATAGCTTATAATACCAAAAATCCTTAACATTGCATGTGGTGCAATCAATATAAATCCAGTAATAGATAATTCTCCACGGTACTTCTTAATCTTTCTTGATAGTGTCCACCTGTTTGGTAAAACGCCTACCATCATAACAACAAGAAAAGCACCGTAGCCAAAGAGCCCTTGAATAATATATTTAAAGTGTATCTCTTTGTAAAATACCACACTTAAGACCGACAAAACAAGCGATATTATATACAGTATATAGCTTTTTTTAAATAATATATCATACTTATAAATAAGAACTGTAAAAAGTCCACTTATCACTAAAATAGTAAATGCCTTAGGCAATACATCGAAAACCAGAATTGCAATAAGTAATAATAAAACACCAATCATAATTCATACTCCTTATATCTCACTTAACTAAAGACATTATACCATAATTTAATAAGAGACTTACCATATACACAAAATATTTATATATTAATATATAAAAAACACTTTCGTGTGAAAGTGTTTTAAATGTAAACCTAATGTCCTGCATCCCAACCTACGTCAGCAGCATCAATTTCACCGGCTTTATTAAGAGCAGTTTTAACAATTATGAGTCCTAGAACCTCATAAACTACTGTTGCAGCCAATACGATTGTCATGATTTGAGATCCAATAAATTCGAACCCTTCGATAGTTGAGAATCGTTGGTTTGCTGTTATAGCCATATCAATAGCTACCCCAGCTTGTGGGATTAATGTCCAACCTAAGTATTTTTGTACTGTAGGGGGAGCATTGATTGCTTTTGCACTGATGTTTGAACCAAGCACTTTTCCTAGTACACGTACTAAGATGTAAATAACCCCTAATACACCTACAACTGGTAATGTTCTTACATCCAGTTCAAGTCCTGCTATAATGAAAAATGAAACCATGATAGGTGCAGCGAACAAATCCGTTGTACGTGTCAATCTATGTTCAAATGATTCTTTGACGTTATTTGTTAATACAACCCCAATAGTCATAGGCAATAAAATTGCTGAGGCATGTACTACTTGTCCAATACCAATACCTAGGAAGACGGCTATCAATATAAACATCATCAACATTGAATCATCATCTCGATTAAACTTCTTAACAATAAAGGTAAGTATAAATCCTAAAATTGCTCCAAGTCCAATTGATAATACAATTTCTTTAACAGGTTCATAAATTATATGCCAAACTGTTAGCCCTTCTCCCCCAATTGGGAGTAATGTAACACCAACAGATAACATTGTAGCAAACAACATAATTCCAATTGCATCATCTAATGCTACCAAAGGTAGTAAAACATCAGTAACAGGACCTTTTGTACGATAGTTCTTAACTACTGCAACAATTGGCGCTGGGGCAGTTGCAGTTGCAATTGCACCTAAAATCAAAGCGAATGTTACCATGTTTGATGTATCAGCATTCGGGTTAATTTTACCCAAAATAAAGAAATAACCTAATATAGCAATCGCAACAAAGAAAGCAGTTGTAAATGCTTGTGATAATGTTATAACAGTAACTTGTTTTCCAGTTCTTTTCAACTTACTAAATTTCAATTCAAGTCCAATTGTATAACCAATCATTCCAATTGCAACTTGTCTTATGATTTGAAACGTATGCACCATATTTTCACTGATTAACCCGCTGTATCCAATATGTGCACTTTCTAAAGATGGAAAAATGTTTGTCATAAACCCGGTATGAATAAATGATTCAAAAAGTTCATTCATTACATGACCGAAACTAGGTCCTACAAAAATACCAACAATAATATATCCTGTAACCTTTGGAAAGTTGAGTCGTTCTATCAACTTACCACCAATGATGGCGAGTAATAGCATAAACCCTATATTGAATATGGGGTTTATGTGGAGAGCTTCAAATAACGATAAATGTTCTGTAGTGCCCACTGCAGCAAATAATATTAAACGCATTTTTCTCTACCTTTTCTTCTTGTTATTTTTTACATATTCAATAAAATTCTCTTTTAGGATTGCCCTAGAATACAGTCTTCCTAATCCAATATGCACATCTAAGTTCTTGATCAATTTCGCATTTTTTTCAGAGTCAACTCCATCTGCGATAACAGTGAAATTAAATTTCTTACTTATTTCTACTTTAAACTTATAAATATTCATTCTTTTTTGGTATTCTTCATCGTTATCTATGTTATCCAATAATTCTTTACTTAATGTGATTGCATCAACATGCAAATCAGCTAAATGAGATAACGAAGTGGTATTATTGCTGTACTCATCTAATGTTACCATAAAATTATTATCTCTAAATACTTTCAACTTGCTATATGCTTCTGGATCTGTTATATATTCTTCTTTTGTCTCAATAATTATGTCTTGTGGTAGTATCTTATACTTATCTAAGATTTCGAATAAAACAGGAATTTCAATTCTTTTCAAAGTATATCTTGAAAAATGAACTGCTGCTTTGAATCGTTTTGATAGTTTTAGTTCTTTCATATCCTTTAGTTCTCTAAAGAATTGAACTGCCTCTTTAAACATATCCTTTTCGATATCATAAATAAGTCCCGTCCATTCTGCAGCCTCCAAGAATAGATGTGGTCGTAATCTTTTACCATTCAAATCCCATCTCGAAACTGTTTGCATTCCAATAATCTCGTTAGTAAATGTATCTACAAATGGTCTAAACTTGGGATAAAATTCATGATTTTTTACTGCTTCATATAGATTTAAAGCAATTTCTTCCTTTTGTAAATATTGACTTCTTTTTGCTTCGCCAAAATAAATCAGTCTATTTTTCCCGTTTTTCTTCTCAACTTCTAAAGTTAATTGCATTAATTTCATTAACTCTGAAACAGTTGTTTGTGGGTATTTATTATGGTCAAATACACATATACTTGCATTGACTACAACTTGAAGTTTATCTAGTAATACAGGTTGTATTAGAAGTTTTTGTAACTCGGTAGCCTCGCAAATAAAATTACTTTCTGTTACTAGAACAAACTGTCCGCCACCTACTCTATAAACATCTGATTTACCACAATAATCCTGTAATGTTTGAGCCACGTAAATCAAGATGCGATCTACAGCATCAATACCAAATACAGTATTCATTGTTTTGAAGTCATCAATATCCACATAAATAAAATGAATGTTATCTAATGATCGTTGATCGAAATCACTTATTAATGCATTCTTGTTCATAGTTCCTGTTAATTCATCCATAAACGCAATACGTTCTAAAGTTGTTTCTGCAATCATTTTTACACCTCTTTCGTATAATATATAAAAAAATTAGCCATGTTTTTAATAAAACAAGGCTAATTATATCAATAATTTGTATGCAATGCAATTTCTATTTCGAACTAATATGTTTTCTTTCTTGTTGAGCCATTTGCTTTATGAATGATATATCCTGTTCCTTTTTCTTGCTCAATTTTCTTTGCAAATTCAATCGCTTCTTTTTGTGTATTAAATTTTCTCAGAGCTCTTTGCGCTCCACCTTTTTTCACTTGCCAACCACCATCTTTATGCTTCGTTATATGCATAGCAGCTTTGCGTTTTTTAGGCGCGTTCGCTTCTTCTTTCGATCCAGGTTCTAGTGGTTCTTTCATCTCTTTTTTTGGTTCTTCTTTAACTGTTTCCTTCACTGGTTTCGGTGCTTGTTCTACAACTTCTTTTTTGTTTTTATTCTTTTTAAACCAACCGAACATATTTATAGCCTCCTTGTATGTTAAATATCCTTATATATATACTAGCATAATAAATAGTAATTTGTAATTAAAAAAGCACTAAAAGTGCTTTAATATTTAAATGGTGCGGATGACAGGAATTGAACCTGCACTCCTAAGAACTAGAGCCTAAATCTAGCGCGTCTGCCAGTTCCGCCACATCCGCATAATGGCTGGGCTAGAAGGATTCGAACCTTCGATCTCGGAGTCAAAGTCCGGTGCCTTAACCACTTGGCCATAGCCCAATCATGGGGCGACTGATGGGGATCGAACCCACGCATGCCGGCGCCACAAGCCGGTGTGTTAACCACTTCACCACAATCGCCATAAAACTGTCTTCTTCAAAAGAGACTATATACATTTTATTCTTTACCTATAATTTTGTCAAGAAAATAATACATATTCTTTCTATACAGAGGACTGTACCCTTATTTTAGAATTTTGTTTATAAAAAGTAAATGAAACTTTAAAAATAGTTTCTTTTAGAGTATAATATCTTATTGCAAAGGTGTTGATTTAAAAATGAGTAATAATATGAAGAATTCATTGATCCTTTATGGGATTATTAGCTTTACATTTATTTATTATGAAATTATATTTCGTGTTAGGGTTTTGGTGTTGAATTATGATTCGTCACTTTTTCGTGCAATCTTATTCGCATTAGCATATAGTGTAATCATTTTGTTTTTAGTAAAATTCTTTAAAGCCAAAACTGTAACATATCTTTTCTATACGATATTCGGATTGGTTTTATTTATATATTTCAATCAAGAAATATATGAGAGTTGGTTCGGTGGATTCTTTTCTGTTACCGCAATGGGCGCAGGAAAAGAAGGACTAGCATTTATTGGTGATTACTTCGAATCATTTCGTATCGGGCAAATATTTTATTTCATACCTCTTGGATTAATTATTACGGCACATAAATTGAAATGGTTGTCTTTTGAAGTAGAATATAACGGACTAAAACAACCCTTGTTTTTGATTGCATTGTTTTCTTCATTGTTCGCAATTTCAGTGAGTACCATTTCACAAAATGTAGAAGCCGAGATTAATTCAGATGTTGCCTATACAGATCGTGATTTATATGTTCATATATATAGTAATCAAGCCGCTGTTAAGAAGTTCGGAATATTAACATATACGTATCGAGATATTATGAGTCTATTTATAACTGATCCGTTAAATGAAAACGAATATGAAATATTATTAGAAGATTATCTTGCTCATAGACCATTTCATGAGAATAATACATACAAAGGTTTGCTTGAGGATAAGAATTTCATTTTGATCATGGCAGAAAGCTTAGATACATATGCAATCAACGAAGAACTTACGCCTAATTTATGGCATCTAAAAAACAATTATGCCTACTTTGATAATTACTATTCTCCACTTCATTATAGAAGTACTGCTGATACTGAGTTTATGGTACAAACTTCTATTTATCCCGACAAGAATGTAACATTGTCAATGGATGAATATATAGATAACACTTTCCCTTACACTCTCCCAAGAATGTTCAAGCAACAAGGTTATTCAACATTTTCTTTTCACAATTATACTGATTACTTCTATCCGAGAACCAGATTCCATGAAGAAACCTTAGGATATGATGCTTATTATGGTAGTGAAGAACTTGGTATGTTGGCTAATCCACCAGAAGGCGCAATTATCAATAATCATCCATGGCAAAGTGATTTAACCTTAATGGAGAAAGCAGTACCATACTTTATTGATGAAAATAAATTCTTTGTAAATATGTTAACTGTATCTGGACATTTTCGCTATTCAGGTGATCATGAAATCGCCAAACTTCATGAACAAGAAATTTTAGATTATGAAGCAGATCATGGAATTGAATTAGATAATGAGATTTTTTGGTATTTAGCAGCAAACATTGAATTAGATCTTGCAATAGGACACTTGTTAGACGAACTGGTTTCACATAACAAGATGGATGATACAGTAATAATGATCTTCGGTGATCATTATGCATACGGTGTGGATGAAGATGCAATATGGGAATACGATGATATCAAGGAAGACGGCGACGAAATGGACTTACATAATGTACCTTTGATATTGGTGTCAGATCATTATTTACTTGACGAACCTATTGAGACATATATGTCGAGTATCGACGTTATCCCAACAGTAGCAAATCTATTCGATCTTAATTTAGATTATCAGAAAGTCTTTGGTACAGATGTCTTTAGTGCACAAGAACACATTGTGCGTTTCGCAGACATGAGTTTTGTCTCAAAAGATTTTAAATATGAAAGTTTATCAGAACAATTTGAAATATATAACGAAGCAGTTGTTCCTGAATATCTCTTGGAAATTAACTACCAACTATTAAATGATTATAGATATAATCTTCTACTATTACAGTATGATTACTTTAAAGAAGACGAGGAACCAAACGACTAATGAAAAAGCTTAAATTCTTCAGAATTTAAGCTTTTTTTATTACTTTTTTATATACTTTTTCAATACTTAATGCATAATTTTTTGCACTAAACCTATCAATTGATTTTGTTGAGTTGTTTTTAATCTTTTGGAATTTTACTTGATTACCAGTCAGTCTTTCGAATGCGTCAATAAAATCAACATCATCTTTGAATGAAACACCGTTGATATCTTCTTCCAATACATCTTCTAAATTATCATCCCACTTCACTAGCAAAGGAAGCCCTGAAGCAAGCGCTTCGATATATGTTAACCCTTGTGTTTCAGTGACCGAAAAGTTAACAAACAAATCGCCAATTTGATAATAATAACCTACTTCTTTGGGTGGAATCATTCCGGTAAAGACAACCTTGTCTTCAATTCCCAATTGTACTACTACTTTCTTGAATTTCTCCGCATCTGGTCCTCCACCAGCTACAAGAAGTTTCGTTTTGGTGTGTTTTTTTATTAGTTTGGAATAATTAATAATTAATGTCTCGATACTTTTTTCAACTGACAACCTACCTAAAAATAGCAAAACCATTTCATCATCATCAATTCCTAATGTTTTTTTTAAGCGGTTGTTTTCTTTTTCTTTATAATTGATTTTTCTAAATTGATCCAAATAAATTCCAGTAGGAATAATGTGAAACGGCTTGTTATAGCCATATTTATCGAATGTTTTTTTCACTTTTATAGTTGGAAAAACAACTTCACTAGCGCTGTTTGCAAAGGATCTAAAATAATATTTGGAAGCCCATCTAAGAGGCCTAATTAAAGCTTTCGATATGAAATGAAGATAGTCATCATACATTGTATGATATGTATGTATAATCGGAATATTATTCTTTCTAGCGACTTTACGACCAAGTCTACCCATAGTAAATTCAGTGTGACAATGAATCACATCAAAGTTCATTTCAATCATCTTTTGTACTTTCTTTTTCGTTACCTTTGCTATCGAGTATTCATTCATTCCCTTCATCGGTAAAAACTTACCTTTGAAACGGTATACTCCTTGTTCCTGTTCAGCATTTGGATGATTCAATGTGACTACAACTACTTCATGTCCTAATTTTGTTAATTCTTGTTTCAAGATATTTACCGATACGCTAACGCCACTTATTATCGGAAAATATGCATCTGTGAATAAACCTATTTTCATAATACTTCAAACTCCTTGTTTTTAAACACCATATAATATCCAGTGAAGAATCCCATTGCAACAATTGAATGTACAAATGCAAACACAACTTTTGGCTGTTTACCAAAAATTACAGCAAAAATTGATTGGTCTTCTAAGTAAAAATAATCCGTCTCTAGTATTTGATTAAAATATATAAATGATACTAGTATAGCAAACATTAATACAGAAATAATAATTACATCCTTAAATGTTGGAATGTATTTTTGATACATGACTAAGAAGAAGGGTGTAACTGTTAATATAATATGATCAATGTAAAATGTTTCCGTCAAATTAACACTATTTGTGAAATCTCCATTTGGATATAGTACACCTGCAAGACCCAATGCTCCCCAATAGAATAGAAATGATTCTACTCTCTTATCTTTTGTAATAAGATAATACAACAATACAACCACACTAATTCTGCACATATAAAATGGAAGGTGTGAGCGAAAGTTGAATCCATGAATTTTATAATTGAAAATCCAAATGCTCCATTCTTTTCCACCAGCAAAAAATATACCAGCATACCGTGCAAACTGTGTCCATAATAATAATATAGTAACAATTAGCAAAATTGCTTTTTTGTGTTTTGTGATGAATTCTCTTTTATAGAAAATCGATCTAATTAAAAAAATTGTAACTCCCACCGTTATCATATACATTAAATATGGGTTAACAAAATCAAAGTAAAGCATTATGTCACCTCGTTACGCTATACAGAAATAATAACATCCGCACGTCTTTCTATATTCTGTTGTAAAAAATATATTTCTTCTAACGGAATCCATTCCTTGATAAATCTATTATACATTTTTAGACTTCGTTTTTTAAGTCTATCTTTTTGTAAATCAGAATCTATTGTTACAAATACATTTATATCATAATAATTTCTCAAAAGATTTTGTTGAGAATATACACCCTCAATAATCACAATATCAGATAATTTTGCTTTTTCTGGTGACGCTAATTTTTGAGATGTACAATCAAACTTTTGAAATGAAATTACATCATCATTTATATGTTCAAGTAATTCCTCAATCACTCTTTCGTAGTGAACATTTCCACCTGGAGAGGATAACCTCTCTTTCGTTTTCAATGATTCAGGAAGAAAAAAATCATCCATATGAAACACTGTCGCATTCAATTCTTTTTGCAGCATTTCCGATAAAGTCGTTTTACCACTAGCACATCTTCCGTCTATTGAGATTACAATCCTATCTTTTTCTTGTGAGATTCTATTTATCGCTTCAAATAACATTTTCATTAAATCACCTTTTATTATTTTACCATATTTAGAAAAATATGCCTATTGATTATCAAATTTGTTATAATCATATTTAAGAGGTGAACGTTATGAGTAAAGTTGTTGTATTACATTGTCAAGAATACGATTTAGATATCATTTATCCTAAGTTAAAGTGGGCTCTCGAACAAATTGGTGGCATTGAGACAATCATCTCTGTCGATAAGACTGTATTGTTAAAACCAAACCTTGTTGTATCCGCATTACCTGAAAAAGCTGTTACCACTCATCCTGTAGTCTTTGAAGCGATAGGAAAGATATTGCATGAGAAACAATATAACATCATTTATGGTGATTCCCCTGGATTAGGTAATCCATATAATGTAGCAAAAAAGTCCGGATTAGTAGAAGTTGCCGAAAAATATGGTATGAAATTTGGTGATTTTGCAAACGGAAAAAAAATTAGTATTCCTGAAAGCAAAGTTTGTAAACAGTTTGATATTGTAAATGCACATTTTGAAGCAGATGCAATTATTAACTTACCTAAAATGAAAACCCATGCTCTTCAACGTATTACGGGAGCTCTAAAAAATCCATTTGGAATGGTTCTTGGTTACAATAAAGCAACGATGCATTCTAGATATACAAATGCCTTCATCTTTTCAGAAATGTTAATGGATTTAAATAAATACCTAAAGGTCGACTTACATATTATGGATGGAATCTTAGCAATGGAGCGAAACGGACCAAGAAATGGTGATCCAATTAAAATGAATGTCATTTTAGTTTCTACAGATCCTGTTGCTCTTGATAGTGTATTTTGTAAGCTGGTTGATTTAAATCCAGAAATCATTCCAACAATCACTTTTGGTGAAAAATATGGAGTAGGAAATTACCATGATGTCGAAATCATTGGGGACGACTTAGAGCCCTTAATAAATAAGAACTTCAATATCCCCAAGTCAAAACTGAAAATTGAAGATAAAAATAAATTTAGTATTCTCAAACACGCAGTTCGAAGACCATACATTGAAGAAGACTCATGTAAAAAGTGTGGTGTATGTGTCGAAGTGTGTCCTGTTGAAGGCAAAGCAATAGACTGGAATGAAGGAGATAAATCGATTCCTCCAATCTATGACTATACAAAGTGTATTCGATGTTATTGTTGTCAGGAAATGTGTCCTCATGAAGCTATCGAAGTTGAAACTCCTATGTTAGGAAAAATACTTACAAAGCTTGGTTTAATAAAATAAAAAGCGCAAAGCGCTTTTTTTTATTTTATTTTATTTATTCCCAACACCAACTAATCCCGTAACCTTTTCTACCAACATGAATACTAAATACAGGTCCCAAATAAGCAGTATATGTTATTTCGGCATCTGGGAAATGTTCCATAATTACCGATTTCATCACTTCTCCACTTTCAGGACTAAACTGATTTGTTATATAAATATGGATTCTTTTGTATCCTTCGCTATTTCTTTTCATCTCATCGACAATATATTTATGTAGTTTTTTATAGGTTCTTTCAGAATGGACAAGCTTTAATTTACCATCAACAACTTTGATAACAGGTTTTACTCTTAAGACAGTGCCAATTGCTGCTTTTGCAGCAGACAACCGTCCACCTTTAACAAGTGAAAATAAATTCTCAACAGTAAACATTTGTCCACTATGTTTGATTAAATTATTCATTTGCTTAATGATTGATTCAAATCCTACTCCGTTGTTTCTTAATCGGATCAATTCTAGAGCTATCATCTCTGTACCATAAGCACATAATTGTGTATCAAAAATATATACTTTTTCAGGATTATCAAGCATATTTTTTGCCAAAGATGCGCTCTGATATGTTCCGGAAATATCCTTTGAAAGACCACTTACAAATATTTTTTCGTATCCTTCTTTAAACGCTTTTTCATATAAGTCTAAAAATTCTCCAGGTGATGGCTGTGATGTTGTCCAAGATTTCCCCTTATCTTGCTCGTCAAAAATAAATTGAACACTTACTTCGACTTCTCGATATGAGTTATCTCCCTCAATCACATTTAAAGAAGCGATATCAATATCGTTTTCTTTAATTGTCGCTACATCTAAATAAACTGTACTATCAATTATTATCTTATATTTTCCCATAGCGTTCTCCTATTCAGTATGCCAAGCCAAGCCAAATCCTTTTGGTCCTATATGTACATTGAAAACCGGTCCAACATATTCACCAAACGTTACGATAGCATCTTTGAAATATAGTTGTACTTCTTCTCTCATCTTGTTTGCAAGTTCTAATGAATTATGATTACAAATTCTCACAAACAGTTTGTCATATCCACTCTTAAGCTCTTCTTTCATATATTCTAATTGTAATACTACTGCTTTTTTTGTTGTTCTCGCAACATGGAATAAATCTAATTTACCTGCTTCCATCTTAATAACTGGTTTTACACGTAATAACGAACCAATTATACCTTTTGTTTTTGATAAGCGCCCTGATTTAATTAGACTTACTAAATCCAATGATGTCATAACCAATTTTGCAGTTGAAATGTTATGTTCCATTTTAGATATGATTTCATCTTTAGGTAAATCTTCATTAATATAATCCATCATTCTGAGAAGTAAATGTTCATTTCCAAAGGCAGCCATATTCGATTCAAAAAGATGTACTTTATCTGGATGATCTAACATGTTAATTGCTAACTTCGCACTTTGGTAAGTCCCACTTAATGGCTCAGCGATAACCAAAACAAAAATATACTCGTATCCCTCTTGGAATAAGTCTTCGTAAATTTTTAAATATTCTCCTGGTGCAGGTTGAGATGTAGTCAATTTTTTTCCTAATTCAAATTGTTTGTAAACATCATCATTCACCATATCTAACTCTCTAAATGTTTGATCTCCCGAAAGAATATTCAAACTTGCTCTTTTTATTCCATACTTCGCAAATTCCTCTTCTGTAAAATATGTTGTACTATCTGTTACAATTGCGAATTTCTTCATTTTTCTCTCCTTTAATAAATCATTATAATACTAATAAAATGGAACATACTACCTGCTAGCACAAATAGGTGCCATACAAAGTGTTGATATTTAAATTTGGATTTGTAGAATGCAACACCAATCGTGTAAAACAATCCTCCAACAATAACATAAATTAGTATACTTCCAAGTAACGGAACAGCTTGTTTATAAATAAACAGAATACTCCATCCCATAATTAAATATATTGCTAAATGTACCATTTGAAATTTCGATATCCATATTGATTTTAATACAATTCCTAAAATAGTTAGTCCCCATAATATTCCAAACATTATGTACGCTTCTTTTGTTCTTAATAAAACAATCAGGAATGGTGTATATGTACCACTAATTAATATAAAAATACTGCTGTGATCCAACCTTTGAAAGACAGTGAAAACACGTGTCATTTTTTCAGGAAAAGAATGTAGCAATGTGCTTGAAAAATATAGAATCATTAATGAGAGACCATATATCAAAGCAGCGATTAGTTCATAATTCGTATCAGCAATAACAAGCAATATAACCAATCCGGCTATCGATAACAATGCCCCAACACCATGACTTACGGCGTTTGCTATCAATTCTCCAAGTGATGTTTTTTTCATGTCTAGCACCTTCATTTCGTAATTACTCTATCACACATAATAATCTATCAAAAATTACTCTATCTGTCAAGGTAATTGCAAGATAAAAATAAAAAGCCTATATATATAGGCTATTATTCAAAGAAATGTCTCAAATGAGGAATATATGTTTTATAAAACTTGTACTTCTCATCTTTTCTCATCTCAACAATAAATCGGTACAATTTTAAAAGTCTTTTATTGTCTAGCATGTTTTCTACTTCGTCACACATTTTTACAAATGTATGATACCAAAGTTTATAATCATCAAATTTGCCAAATGATTTTATACTTTTGTTTTTAATACTCCAAGGCTTCAACCCAGCAAAATGAGTTCCATATAATACATCAATTTCAGGATATCCGTTGAAAGAAGAATATCTCAAATCTATATTGTACCATTTGCCACTTAATTTGTTCGACATATATTGCATTTCCGGCCAATTATATGTAGAGATTTCGTCTTGTATGCTCTTATCCTCCAAATCATCCATAATTGAATTATAAAAATCCATTGTCGGTGTATATAAACAAAGAGATGAATGTACTCCTAAGTTTGTTTTATCTATTTGGATACGATCCGTAATCTCTTTCGGTATCTTAGTTCCATGCGGTATGTCTTTATATATATCATGCCAACTCCATGTTCCATCAATATATACACTATCTGGAGTAACATATTTCCCATCAACATACTCCATACAATGTTCTTTCTTTTCATTGATTATTCCAGCAGGTGCATCCAGTTCAAATAGACTATCATAATTATGAAGAGGAAGGATATCACAATCTGCCAATATTATTTTATCATAGCCTTTTCCCAAATCTCCATCAAGCCCTAGTCGAAACGCGTTAAACCTAGAAAATAGAAATGGTCTATCTTGTCTCTCATGTCTTCGTTCATGTGGAACATACACTTCTGGGATTGTCAGAACATGATCATATATCAAAGAAAGCGATTGTCTTGCAAAATCACTCACATTTTCAGATGTGATACAAACCAAATCGTTTTTTGTTTCTTGCAATCTTAATGCATAGCCAAAAACCAAAGCACCTGATAAAAAAGAATCATTTCTGATAATAAATGTTACATAGGCATTTTTGCTCATATTATCAATCCTTATATTTTACTTTTTACTAATTATATATTATTATACAATAGAACAAAAGAAAAGGTGATATTTATGGATAAGCGTAAAGCATATATAGAATTAAAAAAAGAACTCGCTGAAAGAGATGGAGTTCTTTGCTACTGCAAACAAGTTACAGAACGAAAAATAAGAAAAGAAGTTCGTAATGGCCGTAGAAGATTTGTATCTGTAAAACAGGCTACTGAAGCTGGTAGCGGATGTGGACTGTGCCAACCTTTTGTTGAAGATGTAATCGCTGATGAATTAAAGAAAAAATAGAGCACTCAATCGAGTGCTCTTTTTAAAAAATCCAATTATAAATATAAAACGTTCCGACGCCAATAAGTGTACTCAACGATGTTCCCCAAATTAAATCTACAATCGTAACCGTAATTGGCCAATCTTTCAAAGTAGCTAAATTTGTTAAATCATACGTTGCATATGTCATAAATCCGAATAAAGCACCTGCGACTAATACTTTGGTAATGCTTTGTGATTCGATTCCAGGTGCAACAACAAAATATACAACCCCAATAATAAATAATAAATAGAAAACCAAGGCTGCAATTAAATTCGGTTTTTCACTCATCAAATGTCCAATCTGAGATTTATAAAATTTAGGAGCTACAAGTCCAAGCCAAATTGCATCAATTGCTAAAAATATTATAAACGCTATAATATACATCTTTACATAATTCATTTAATCACCTCATATCTATTATACTTCGTTTAAGCTATCAAAACAAAACAAGATGCTAAAATTTACATTTCATTTATAAAACCTATAACTTTTTAAGAAAATTATTAATCAATTTAAATAATTTGATGTATACTATTCATTGTAAAAGGGGTGCATACTATGAGTTATGGAATTATAATAGATAGTACAGTATATCTACCAAAGAAATTAATAGAAGATAAAAATATCGAGGTGGTTTCTCTTTATGTTGAAGTAGTTGGGGAAGGCACATATAAAGAAAAAGATATTACAAGAGAATTTATTATTGAAAAAAGGAATTCAGGAAAATCATTTAAAACAAGTGCTCCTGCTCCTGGTGAGTTTTTAACAGCATACCAAGACTTGTTATCAAAAAACGATCATGTGTTCGTGATAGGTCTTTCTAAAAACCTCAGTGGTACTTACCAAAGTAGTGTCGTTGGAAGAAATATGTTAGATAATCCAAATAAGGTTACAATCTTCGATACCAATCAATCTGCATATGGTAATGAAATGCTAGTATTTGAACTAATCGAAATGATCGATAGTAAAAATGATAGTGAATATATAATAAATAGAATGAACAAACTAATAAAACAATCCAAATTAATGTTCACTTGTGAAAACTTATTTAGCTTGGTTGCAGGTGGAAGACTAAGCAATGCAAAAGCTATGATTGGAACGGTTCTAAGAGTGAAACCTATTATTGAAATGATTGATGGGAAACTAGTTCTATTTAAGAGTGAAAGAACTTATAAAAAAATATTTTCTTTAATCGAGCAAAAGATATTGGAAACAAGTAAAGGATATAATAATCTTAGTTTTTATATCACACATACATATAGTGAAAAAAGTGGTGAACAATTATTAGAATTCATTAAAAGCACCTTTCCAAATGCAAAGATTAAATATACTGATTTATTAGGACCAGTGATGACTGTCCATGTTGGAAACAAGGGGTTTGGAATTTCTTGGATGTATGAGTAACAAAAAGGATAACTTTATTATCGAGTTATCCTTTTTTTTGTGAATTATAAACTGTTTCGGACGCTAGCTAAAATCTCTCTTTTAAGTTCTTCCGCTTCCATTAACATTCCTTTTACTTTCATCGTATACTCGTCGATTACTTCTTGATCAGAAAGACCTGGTATATTGATTTCGACATTTAATAATGAACCTTCTAATCCTGCATATAATAACAATGCACTTACACCCAAATCACTAGCAGCATTTTTGTTGCAATGCTCAAATATAATATGCAACTCTTTCATTGCTTCTAAACTTAACACAGCAATTCTATACGGTGTCTCTATCGCAACCATTGTTGCTTTTTCTATTTCTAGTGATCTTAGTTCAATTTGTTCTTCTGTTTCTTTTGGTAATCTAAAAGCTGCCATTACTAGATTATATGCTTCGGTATCCTTATCAATCAACTCTATCAATTCTTCTTTATATAGCTGAAACGTATTTAGTATATCATTAAATTCATCTTGCACATCTTCTTCGAGTGCTCTAAATTTCTTCTTACCTATAGTAAGATGTCCTACCATTTTTGTTAATGCAATTCCTAAACTTGAGGCAAGTGCACTGACGCTACCTCCACCTGGAGTAGCACTCTTTTTATCTACTTCGTTGATAAACTCAACAACTTGTAAGTCTTTTAACATAATGTTCTCCTTAAACGTATCTTCTGTTATGGAAAATCACTTTTCCATTTTTTAGAATATCTTTTACATGGTTAATTCCAAAATGATAAAAAATATACTCTAAATTTGGTGCATCCATCAATAAGATATCTGCCTTTTTACCAATTTCTAAACTTCCCACTTGATCTTGAAGTCCAAGATTGAATGCACTGTTAATTGTTGTAGCAGTAAGCACTTCCTCTGGAGTCATCTTTAATCTTAAACAACCAAGTTGTTGGACAAATTGAAAGTTTTCATTTGGACTACTCCCTGGATTCATATCACTACTAATTGATACTATTGCATCTTTCTCTATTAGTTTTCTTGCAGGTGCGTAATCCTTTCCTAGATAAAAGGAAGTGCTCGGCAACAAGTTTGCTACTGTATTTGATTTTGCCAAAGATTCAATATCTTTATCACTAATAGCCATTAAATGATCAGCACTATTTGCCCCAAGTTCTACAGCCAGTCCTGCACCACCCAAAGACACAATTTCATCTGCATGAATTTTTATCTTCAACCCAACTTCTTTCCCTTTTTCTAAAATACGTTTTGATTGATTATAATTAAAGACGCTATCTTCACAAAATACATCAATAAATGTAGCCAAGTTGTTTTCTTTTATATATTCAATATCTTGTAACAGTTCCTCTATATAACCATCTTTATTGTTTTTGTATTTTTTCGGAAATGCATGTGCACCCAAATATGTTCCAACTACATCAAACGGTGTTTTCTTATTTAGTTCTTGAATGATTCTAAGTTGTTTTTCTTCGGTTTCTCTATTTAGACCATATCCAGACTTTACCTCAACCGTTGTAACACCATAACTTCCCAGTTCATAAAGACTCCCTGCACTCTTTCGTAACAAGGCATTGTAGTCTATTTCTCTTGTTGCTTCTACAGTGCTCAAAATACCACCACCTGCTTTTAGGATGTCCAAATATGGTACTCCTTGAAGTTTTTTTGAGAATTCATGTTCACGAGAGCCACCATATACAAGATGGGTATGCGAATCAACAAATCCTGGAAGAGCAACCAATCTTCTTCCATCTATAATATCTGTGTGCTCTCCTACATAAATACTGTAGTCATGATCTCCTACATCTAAAATAAGACCATCTTTAATTGCGATGAATGCTTCATCATATTTTGTAATATCATTCATCTTAGATCCTCTTACAAACGGACCTTTAGGAGTGTATAATTTCGAAATATTTACAATCACTTTATCTGCGTACATAAACGCACCTCCTAATTAAATATTTGCTTCAATAATTTTATATTTATCAAAATCTCTAAATCCCATATATTTGATTGCTTCTTCTGTTAATTGATCTAAAGTAATCGTCTCATCCCATGATTTACCTTCGACTGCATAATAATATTTTAAAGAACTAACAATTGCAGCTTTTGGGATTAATCCAACCAGTTCACAAGAAGGAACATTAATATGATATCGTTTCGCTTCCATTTTAACATGCTCTAGTATTCTGTAGATAGGATTTTTCTTATAGTCTAATATATTCATTGTCACTTGGACGTGTCCTCTTGTATCAAGAAACACAGGTCCTGCTTGAACATGTCTAAATCCACCGCTTGAAAAGCGAATCCAACGAGCAATATTACCAGCTATTTTTGTATCCTCACTATCCAAATCAATATTATAGGCAATCAATGGAATTCGTGCACCAACACCAATCACTCCAAAAGTAGGATGAATCTCTGCTTTCCCATAATCTGGTGCCCATTCTGGTAATTTAATTTTTTCTTTCATTCCTTCAAATTCACCTTTGCGAATATTAGGTAGTTTTATTCTTTTACTTTCATTTGCGGCTTCAGCATACATGAATATTGGTATATCATAATTCTCATTAATTTTTTTCGCAACTGTGTTTGCATATTCTACACATTCTTCCATCGTCACATCCTGTATAGGAATGAATGGAATAACGTCTACTGCACCCATTCTTGGGTGTTCACCTGATTGAATATTCATATCTACAAGATCTAAAACTTGTCCTGTAAATTCTATCAGAGCATCAATGATGTTGAAAGGATTTCCCAATAGAGTTACCACTGTTCTATTATAGTCACCATCTGGTTCATAACTTACTAACTTAAACCCATCTTTGTTTTTTAGTACACTTACGATTTGTTCTATTTTAGCAAGATCTCTTCCTTCACTAAAGTTCGGTACACATTGTACAATTTTACTCATTATAATCCACCTTTTTTGTAATGTTTCTTTACCAACTCTTTTACATAATCTTCATCAGAAAGATGAGGAATTGTTATATGAGAGTTATTATCCATATGGTTATATTCTTCACTCGTAGAAATAGCATGTTCGTTTCGAGCCCATGCACGACGAGATACACCACCCATTACATCAAATAACATGGCAGTATTTAAAATATCATCTACTCGTTTGCTACCATCTAAAACCATACCGTATCCACCATTGATTGCTTTGCTAATACCTACACCACCACCATTATGAAGTGCAACCAAACTCATTCCTCTTGCTGCATTTCCAAGAGCAACATGTGTTGCCATTTCACTCATAACATTTGATCCATCTTTGATGTTCGATGTTTCTCTAAATGGAGAATCAGTTCCACCAGTATCATGATGGTCTCTTCCTAGCATGATTGGTCCTACTTCTTTATTTCTTACCATATCGTTAAATTTCAACGCAATTTTGAGCCTTCCGTATGCATCTTGATATAAAATTCTCGCTTTGGTACCCACTACTAGTTTGTTTTTCTCGGCATCTTTGATCCAATTGTAGTTATCTAGATCTTGGAATCGACGATTTGTATCGATCATATCCATCGCAGCTTGATCTGTTTTTTGTAAATCTTCATCTTTTCTTGATAAGCAAACCCATCTGAACGGTCCATATCCATAATCAAACAATAGAGGTCCCATGATATCTTCAACGTAACTTGGCCAAATGAATCCATCTAAATCATTACGTCCGTTTTTACAAATTTCTGTTACACCTGCATCGTAAATTGCTTTCATAAAGCTATTTCCATAATCAAAGAAATAAGTTCCGAGCTTTGTGATGTTTTTGATAGCATTGTAGTGCCTAACAAGACCTTCGTTTACTAAGTCAATAAATCTTTCTTTATCAGTCTGTAATAATTCTGTGCGTTGTTCGAAGGTAATACCTACAGGACAATAGCCTCCTTCGTAAACTGCATGACAACTTGTTTGATCACTTAATAAATCTATATTGATTGTTTCTTTAACAGCATACTCTAATAATGAAACGATATTTCCAAAATATGCGATTGCAATAGGCTCATTATTATCCATTGCATTTTGAGCCAAATCAAATGCTTCCTTCTCAGTTTCAGCAATATTCGTTACCCACCCTTGTGAGTATCTAGTTTGAATTCTTGAATAATCTACTTCAGCAATAATCGAAGCAGCTCCGCTGATTACAGCAGCTTTTCCTTGTGCCCCACTCATTCCACCAAGACCAGATGATACGAATAGTTTACCGTTGAGGTTCTTATCGGCATCGATTCCTAACTTGCTTCTCCCAGCATTTAACAATGTGGAATATGTCCCATGAACAATTCCTTGAGGACCGATATACATCCAACCACCAGCAGTCATTTGTCCATAAGACGCAACTCCCAATGCTGCCGCTCTATTCCAATTGTGCAAATCATTAAACTGCCCAATCATAAGTCCATTTGTTAACATTACTCTTGGTGCTTCTTTTGATGATGCAAACAACCCAAGAGGATGGCCGCTTAATAAGACAAGTGTCTGTGTATCATTTAATCGTTTTAAATATTCTTTCACCAAATGGTATTGCATCCAGTTTTGTAATACACTACCGGTTTCTCCGTAGGTAATCAGTTCGTAAGGGTATAGTGCGATTTCAAAATCAAGATTATTATCGATCATCACCTGAAATGCTTTTCCTTCAATTATGTTTCCTTCATATTGATCAATAGGAAGTCCGGTTAGCTTTCCTACAGGTCTAAATCGATATCCATAAATTCTTCCCATTGTTAACAGTTCATTCAAGAATTCAGGAGCCATTGTTTTATGCCATTGTTTTGGAACATATCGTAATGCATTTTTTAATGCTAGTTCCGTTTCTTCTTCTGTTAAAGTAAACTCTCTTTTTGGAGCTCGTCTAATTCCTTTTTGAAAACTTGGATAATTTGGGAGTTCAGTAAAGATGTCTCCCAAATCAATTTTCAATTGTTCACTCATTACTTGTCCTCCTTAAAGATGTATTCATACAGTTCATCACTTTCAATCAAGTCTTTTATCGTATGAATTGAATGATACATGATTTCATCGTTTTCAATAAATTGTATGTATTCTCTAACTTTATTATAAGCTCTTTTTGTTTTAAGACCAAGCCCATTATCACCACGTAGATCAATTGCCTGACATGCAGCAAAGATTTCCATTGCAATTACTTGCCTAGCGTTCTTTAGTATCTCTGTTGCTTTTCTTGCTCCTATCGTACCCATCGATACATGATCTTCTTGGTTGGCACTACTTGGGATGCTGTCTACACTTGCAGGATGAGCTAAGACTTTATTCTCACTTACTAAAGAAGCGGCACTATATTGTACGATCATAAATCCTGAATTGATACCTGGATTTTGTACAAGAAAGGCAGGAAGTCCACTGCTTAATTGTGGATTCACCATTCTTTCCAAACGACGTTCAGAAATATTAGCTAATTCTGCGATTGCAATCCCTAAATAATCAAATACCAATGCAAGGGGTTGTCCATGAAAATTACCTGCACTGATTGCCATACCATCTTCTGTGAATATGATTGGATTGTCTGTAACTGCATTCATTTCAATCTCGACTTTCGTCTTAACATACTCAAACGCGTCAAGAGATGCCCCGTGTACCTGTGGTGCACAGCGGATAGAATAAGCATCTTGAACCCTTACATCTCCTTGATGAGTTATGTTTTTACTTTCAGATAGTATTTCCCTAACTCTTTTGGCTACCTCTATTTGTCCAATTTGACCTCTTGTTTGGTGAATTCTATCATCAAAGGCATCAATTATTCCTTTTAAAGACTCCATAGTAAGGCCCAAAGCGATATTTGATAAGTCCAATAAGTGCATTGAATCATACAAACAAATTGCCCCAACACTATTCATCGCTTGTGTTCCATTTATAAGACTTAAACCTTCCTTCGCTTTCAAGCCCTCTAATGGTAAAATTTCAGCTTTAATGAAGGCATCCATTGTGTCCATTCTTTTTCCTTGGTAATATACTTCTCCTTTACCAATCAAAGGCAAACTCATATGAGATAATGGAGCCAAATCTCCACTTGCTCCTAATGATCCTTTTTCGAATACTACAGGACATACATCTTTATTTAGTAACTCAACCAATTTTTCTAATGTGACAGGTCTAATACCACTATAACCTTTTATTAGAGCGTTAATTCTTAACACCATCATTCCTCTAACAATTTCATCAGAAAACGGACTTCCAACTCCACATGCGTGACTCATCAACAGATTCTCCTGTAGTTTGGAAACATCTTCCTTACTAACAGAGGTATCACTTAATTTACCAAACCCTGTGTTAATTCCATATACTGGATTCTCTTGTTCGACAACGTGCTCTACGAATTCTCTAGATTTTCTTACAAGTTTCATACTACTTTCTGCAATCTTAACTTCTTCTTTAAATCTAGCTACTTGAATAAAGGATTCAAGAGATAAGCTGTTTCCATCTAATATAATCATTATTATCACTCCTATTGTGTCTATATATTAATTATACATAATTAAATATATAAAACAATCTGAAAACGGCTTTGAATAGCGCTTTACTGTATTAAAGCGATAAAGGGGTTTCGCCCTTATACATTGGCAAATCATTCAGTGTTTGTACTTCAAATGAAAAGACGAAGATTACTCTTCATCTTTATATTTCTTAAATTCTTCCGTCATATCTTCTGGCATTCTTATAGGTAGAAACGTTTTCGCATCAACACTGACAATCGAGGTTTGTCCAATACTTTTTAATTCACCATCATCATTCTTGATTTCGTGATAAAATGTCAATTTTACACGCGAAACTTTTATTAACTTTGTATATACATAACAAGTTTCTCCTAGGCGTATACTTTTTAAATATGTAGAGGATACCTCTCTAACTGGATATATGATACCTTGTTTTTCAAATTCAAGATAATCATACCCTACTTCTTTCAACAAACCTGTTCGACCAAGTTCATAAAACGTTAAATAGTTAGGATGATAGATTACACCCATTTGATCTGTATCGGCATATCGTAAATGTAATTTTCTCTTATACATAAGTTACCTCTCTTCGTAAATTAACTTTTTGACATTGATCTGCTCCCATATATAATACACCATTCCAATCACAAGGCAAAAATACAATGTTCCAAAAAGTGATGCATCTGATGACAGTTTGAATACTTGGATAAACAGATAATCAAGTCCATAATTTATCACCAAAAATACTATGACAAAATAGATGAAGCCACGACCAATTTTACTCTCTACATTTTTACCGACAAGGAAGTCAGCCATCAATCTCAATTCCTCAAAATTGATACCGTGTTGTTTGCTACTAATTAGGAACCTATTTTTTTGAATTCTAATCAATATCTGATTACTAGTAATTTGATATGAATCCATTTCTTTATATGGTAGTTGAAAAGATCCTCTGTGGTCTACAAACAAAATATAGTCATTAAAGAATTGGACTTTATGAGACTTATAAGTTTTCATCTTTTTTCGTGCAACCAAAACATCCAAAATCACAAATACCAAAGAGATAAATATCAGTATAAAGAAATTATAGAATATAAACTTAGAATCATCAATTCTAGAATACACTCCAAGCAATATAATCAAACCAATAATATAAATCAATATCCTAGCAAAATTAAAAAACATAGGCTTAGAATATTTTGTGAATTCTTTCATTAATACTTCCATTATAATTCTCCTTTTTCAATGTTTCACGTGAAACAAAGACTAGTTAAATAAACCACTTAAATTATTAAAAACTCCACCCAACAATCCAAGCCAAGCAAGGAAATATAGCACTAAATAAGCGATAAAAAAGTTTTTAACAGTTTCTGATGCTTTCTTCTTAACAAACATGTAAATTGCAAAAATCACGTTTAAAATTGGTATTGATAGTATTATCAGTAATACAATCCATTCTACTACACTAAGTCGATTCGTTTTAAACATATATTACACCTCCTGTAACACAGATAAGTATAACAAAAAAAACACTGAAAATACAGTGTTTTATATTGAACAACCTTCATCGTCGCATGTTGCGCCTTTTGCGAAATCTTTGATCTCTATTTCAGGGTGTTCTTCATTCCATAATTGTTCTAACACCTCATAAAAATATTCTTCTGCTTGTGCACCCGAAACTCCATACTTTCTATTCAATACAAAGAACGGAACTCCCCTTACACCCACTTGTCTTCCCTCTTCAATTTCACCATCTACAACATCTTCAAATTGTTTGCTATTTAATACATTTTTTGCTTCCGAAATATCAAGACCAATTTCCCCAATTAGTTCGAGTAATGTATCATGATCTGCAATGTTTTTACCTTGCTCAAAATATGCTTTCATAAAGCGTGCTGTCACTTCAGGTTCCTTATTAAATTTACGAGCCCATTTTGCAATTCTATGCGCATCATAACTGTTCGTCATTTGAATGTTTTCATAATCATAATGTAAACCCACTTGTTCTGCAGCTTCAACAAACATTTTGAATCTTTCTTTTGCTTTTTCGTTTGTCATTCTGTGTCCTTTTGCAAAAGCAGTCACCGGATCTGTTTTCATTTCTTTTGGTGCATTTGGATTCAATTGATATGCCTTATATACAATTTCCACTTCTTCTTTATGAGGAAATCTGTTTAATGCATTCTCGAACTTTGTTTTACCAATATAACAAAACGGGCAAGCAAAGTCACTCCATAGTTCTATTTTCATATTATCACTACCTTTCGTTAGTATAATATGATATTTTTTGAAAAAAGTCTAATTGTTTGCACACAAACTATTATATAATATACATCTAGTATATTAGTATGAGGTGAATGATTATGGAATATTTGTTAATTATATTAGTTTGTTATGTGATAGGAATGATTAATCCTACACTACTAATTGGATTCTTTAAAAATGTAAATGTAAGAAAAACAGGAAGTAGGAACCCAGGAACTTCCAATGCTGCTATGACTTTCGGACTTAGATATGGAATCTTCGTTGGAATAATCGATATATTAAAAGGTGCAATGCCTGTTGTCGTTTTACGAGTACTGTATCCTGAACAAGATTTGATGCATGTGCTCGGTGGATTCATGGTAATGATTGGGCATATTTTCCCTGCCGTTATGAAGTTCAAAGGCGGGAAAGGAACTGCTCCATTTGGAGGATTTCTTCTTGCAGCAATGCCACTATACGGTACCATTATGGCTTTCGTATATTTCTTTGGCTTAAGGCTGTGGGACTATATGGCAATTTCAACATTAATCGTTATATTTCTTACACCAATCACTATGTTCTTTTATGGCTATGACATGATTTCCATTGGACTACTTTCATTGTTTATGATTATTTCAATTTATTTGCATTTGCCTAATTTCGCAAGAATCTATTACGGCTACGAGGTAGGAATTAGTAAAGCATTCAAAAAGAAATAAAAAGGACTTCTCAGTCCTTTTTTTAATGTTTTGAATATGTTCTTTCTAGATACGCATACAGTATTGAAATTCCAAGTAAAACAAATCCTAAAATGAAATATGTCATCATTCTTACAAAACTCGAAAAATCTTGGGTGTAAAAATCATATATAAAAAACTTGAGTAAACTAAAGTAAATAGCAAACAATCCCAAACGTCTTGAATTACTCCAGTTTTGCCTAAATCCAATTAGCACTCCAACCGCAGAAGCAATCAAGAAATAACTAGAAAGGATAACTTTATCGAATTCTATATTGATATAATTGTGGATATAATAGCTATGCACCAACACACCAAGTAAATATACGATTATAAACATAGTTTCTGGGTGGTGCTTTCTCAAATGATCTACATAAATTTCTTTTAGCGAATAAATGATATAAACATTTACACCAAACATAAACATTAGTTTAAAGACATCAGAGAATTGACTAAAATCGTGATCAAAATATACTTGATTAAGTGTAAATGTTAATATCACGATTACTACATTCAATATAAGAGTGTAATAATTGTTATATACGGTCTTAAGGGGCTTCAATTCACTAAGCCATCTATTACTAACCAACCATAACATAATCACTGCCATGATATATGCAGAATCGCTACTTATATGTTCTTTCATTAATATAATAATAAATGGTAAAAATGCAAATACCATAAATGCTTTCATCATTTCTTTCTCTACAAGACATTCTAATTGTTTCCAATATTTGAGACCTATATTAACTCCAATGAGAGTCAAAGAAACTAACCCAAGAATAATTGCATCATTCAAGTAATGCCCTCTTAATTTGTCAAGTATATAGAATTCAGTTATAACAAGCAATACAAACATAATTGAATATCCCCAATATAAGAACTTTAATTTCTCATCTTGTCTCAATGTTAGAACTACATATGAACTTATAAGACCTATTCCAAGCAGCAAGAATCTAGTACCCATAGGATATAGTACTTGATCAAAAATAGAACTTGCAGTAACCGCATATATCAAGTAGCTCGCACCCAATGTATATGTATAAATTCTAGAGATATTTATTAATTGCTTATCAAATTTCTTAGATACCATTACTAGCAAAGGTATCAGCAGTATAGAGAACGTTAAAAATGACAGTGTAAAGGAAATATATCTATCTTGCAATATTGTAATATTGAGAAGATTTGCTGTAACATACAATGTAATCAACAGGATTACCGGTGAAATATAAGGAAATCTACTTTTATCATCAAGTTCAAAACTAAAATTAGTGAAGACTAAAATTCCAACTTGTAATAATGAAAAGGCAATTAACGCGATAGGACTACTCTCAAGCAACTCATCATTAAATAAAATAAAGAGTAGATAGTAAATAGAACCCCCAAATTGAATCATTTGAAAAATCGATTTTACCAGTGAGTTATACCTGTAATATTTCATAAAATACATATACGCAATAAATCCTATCGTTCCAACAAATAGAATTGAGAATACAACTGAAATCGCAATTGATAAGTCACTCAGACAGAATAAGAATGCAAACCCAATTACATTAGAGAAAGTGAACAGAATCAAATCTAAAAAATCATTTCTCTTATCTTTAAAGTAAACCATCGTTGCAAGTAATAGAGCTAATAATAATATTGAAATCCATACTGAATTGAATAAGGCAAATTGAAACCCTGCTAATAAAATAGAATAAAAGATTACAAACAAACCTACTCCATAAAATACATTACTAAAAACAGTATAATTTCTTTTCTCTGTTAAAAAAGCTACCCCACAAAAAACCAAACCTGTAAATAAAATCAACAATGCTCTTCCCACATCATTCAAGAAATCAACATAGGCCATTTGACCGAACGTTAAAACCCCTAAAAAGATTAATATCGCAGCGATCTTAGCAATAACATTTTTCCCTAAGAAGAACTCAGAAATTGCATTCTTACGTATATTTCGTTCGATTTCATAGTTATTGTAATCCTTCTCTTCAATTTGTTCAGGATGCTCCTTAGTTTGTTCCATAGTTGGTTTAACTTCAACCACTTCAACTTCCTCTTTTTTAGGTAAAGGAAAAGGAGACGCAACACCAATCGGTTCTTTAACTTCCCCTTGTTTAGATTGAAATAGACTCAGTTGTTCCTTTAACGATTTGTTTTCATCAGAAAGTCTACGGTTTTGATAATACACACCTTTTACTTCCTCTTTTAAATCATCAATTAATTCAGTTAACTCTTTTTGTTTATTAAATACTTCTTTCGTTTTTTCTACTAACTTGTTTTCACTCATATATAATCCTCCACCAAAACACTATCTAATTTTATTTATAATAATTTAAAAATGTTTGAATAATACCATCCAATTGTATATTTATATTATACACTTCTATGTAAGTTAGGCCTAAAGATAGACACTCATTGTGTATTCTTTTGCTTTCATTAATTAAATATTTCACAATATCTTCAACACTTTCTCCAGGATGATTAAATATCCAAGGATTGTTCATTTCATCTCTATATTTGTACAATTCATCGATTTTATATTTTGCTGTAACATCCTTGTATCCAAGATATAATATTTTTACTTTGTCCCCAAACTCATCTATCATTCTTCTACTAAAATCTGTGTTAAAGTGCACTCCTTCGATTACATGGATTGCGTTACTTTCGACCATTGTTTCAATCATTCCATATACGTACGGTTCTATCATTCTCGCAACTGTACTGTCACTTGCATATGTATCGATATTTAAGTCCTTATTCCCCTTCGCCAGCATCATCATAATATAGTCTGTGGAAAAGACCGAAATATTGTGTCTTTTCAATATTTCATTTGAAACCAAAGTTTTCCCAGCTTTTGCTACACCGGTTAATATATAAATCATACACACACCTCCACGCAATTAATTCATACACCTTATATAGTATCACACCTTATTATAGTTGTGCTATAATGAAATTAGATTGTTATTTGTTAAGGAGGTTCATGTATGGAGATTAAAAAGAATGAAGACTTACACATTAGGAATTCAGAAAAAGATGTAGTTGTTTTTATCCACGGAATTTTTGCATCCCCATTACAATACAAAGACTTAATTGAAAAAATAGTAGAATTAAATTATTCGGTTTATGCTATTTCATTATACCCACAATCGCCAAGCCCAAAAGAATATCTTAAACTAAATAAAGAGTCGTGGATAAAACAAGTAAACATGACCTTAAATTTACTATTAGATAAGTATGAGAATGTATATATTATTTCTCACTCTTTAGGTGGACTACTATCTATTGAATATAAAAACATTAATCAGGTTAAAAAATTGGTTCTTTGGGCACCTGCTTTAAAGCCGAAAATAACGTTCAAATCTATCCGAATTGGACTAATCAATTTGGATAAGCCGCATAATAATGACTATCTGGAATTCTGCCGAACAAAAGGATCTGTATCACCAAAGGGTCTTGTTGATAGAGTATATTTAATTAAGCCCACATTACATCTTTTATATAATGTAATGACTGCCAAGAAGAAACTAAAAGATATCCAAATCCCTACATTAGTTATTGTTTCAAAGAGTGATGAATTAGTAAGATTTTCTACTGGTAAGCTTGTAGAAGAAAAAATAGACTGCTGTGAATTTAGATTATTAGAATTAGAGAAATCGTTCCATAATGCCTTTTCCGACGAAGAGAAAGAATTGGCACATTCTCAAATCATTGAGTTTATTAAAAAGGATGGTGAACAAAATGAAATCTTATCGTAAAGAACTATGGTTTAACACATCCCAAAGAAGAGAACTGATTAATATCACAAGAGAAGTAAGAAACTGTTTGAATGAAAGTGGAATCCAAGAAGGGTTCGTGCTAGTTAATGCTATGCATATCACTGCGAGTGTCTTCATCAATGATGACGAATCAGGATTGCATAGAGATTTTGAGCGTTTCCTAGAGAAACTTGCTCCAGAAAAACCATACAGCCAATACGATCATAATGGCTATGAAGACAATGCGGATGCCCATCTAAAAAGAACAATTATGGGTCGAGAAGTTGTGGTTGCAATCACCAAAGGAGAACTAGACTTTGGACCATGGGAACAAATCTTTTATGGAGAATTCGATGGAAAAAGACGAAAAAGATTGCTTGTTAAAATAATAGGTGAATAAGAAAGAGGCCAAATTAGGCCTCTTTTTCTTTTTGGTCTGATTCTATTTTTGCATTTGGAAACAGAAAGAACCTCGGAACACTGTCAATCACCAATTGATAGTCATCTTTATTCTTTAATAATTTTGACTCCATCTTTGGAACACTATACAAATTAAACAAAAGCAACATACCGACAAATCCTAATCCGTTAAGAACAACAAATTCCGTAGCTAGCGAAGTGACAAACACACCCATCCAGAAAAATACTTCTCCAAAATAATTAGGATGTCTTGAATGATTCCATAGTCCTGTCATAATAGACTTTTTGATTCCTTTTTTCTTATGTGCTCTTAATTGTGCATCTGCGATAAAACTAATCAATGCACCTACTACCATTATAATAAATCCAAAATAGATAAACGCTTCGTGATTTACACCATTATTAAACACATATAGAAGTGGTGCAATACTGATAAATACAATTATTGTTGGAAATAAGTGAATTCCCAAAAAGCTTATAATCCAGTAGAGTTTCTTAAATTGTCTTCTAAAATCAACATATCTAAAATCTTCATGAGAGAAACCTTTGAAATCAAGTACCCAATTCCTTGTAAGTCTTACCGCCCAAATTATTACCCCAGCCGAAACAACCAATGAAAACAAATTCACAAAGTTCGTATCATATACCCAAACCAATACTATAAAGACTGGTATAATACTCCAAAAAGGGTCATATACACTTGAGTTATTAATAACTGCACTCACTATAAAAACAAGAACTGTCATAATTACATCAGCTAACAACATCGATAGCAAAGCGTCTATTCCAGCATTCCTAAATATAAAATAAGAAACACCACCTATCACAAGAGTAATAAGGTAAGTTACTATTACTAACACCATCGAATTTAATCTACTCATAAAGTCCACCTCCAGATATTCTATTACTATTTTAACATAATACGAGATGAATCACATAGTTTTGTTTCATAAAATTCCTGAATCGGCTTTTTAGTCTTGCAAAACCTTATGGATACACTCAATGATATCTGTTGCGATAAGTGATTCTTCACCAACTTCTTCTTTTGCAATTTCCGCTGCTTCACAATGTATCAAAACACCTACTTTACAAGATGCGAGAGAATCATGTCCTCTACCTAGCAAACTTCCAATCACACCAGATAGGACATCTCCACTTCCTGCAGTTGCCATTCCTGGATTACCATAATTACTAAAACACAGTTCTTCACCATTTGTAATAATCGTCGCTGTTCCCTTCAGTAGGACAGTAACGCCAAATTCTTTTGCGACTTCTTTTGCATACTTTACTGGGTCACTAGCTATCGTTTTTGAAGGTAGATTAAGCAACATCCCCATCTCACCATAGTGAGGTGTAATAATTGTTTCATAGTTTTGCAAAATATTTTTTGCAATTTGTTTATAATAGTAAATACCGTCTGCATCAATCACTACTGGTATATTTGTTTCTAGTAGTTGTTCTAATAATTCTACATTATAAGTATCATTTCTACCAAGACCAGGTCCAAACACAATAGCTGTAACTTTTGCCATGTTATATTCCATTATATCTTCATATGTATCAACCATTAATGTTGGGTACGGATTTTGGATATACTGTGAATATTTATCATGGTAGAGCACTCGAGAGAGACCACTACCTGTTTTCAAAGCTGAGATTGCAGATAGGATCGGTGCACCCATCATCCCTTTTGAGCCACCTACAGTTAAGACACATCCATAATCATATTTATGAGTATTGTGTTTTCTGGTAGATATTGCACCACTGATTGTGTTCTTTGACAATAAATACTTAAGATTAGAAGTCGGACTTACAATTCCCACATCAACTAGGTGCATTGTTCCAGAATAATCTCTTGCATCACCTAAGATATTACCTTGCTTATAGTGTTGCACGATTAGCGTATGAGCTGCTTTGACAGCCGATCCATATACCAGTCCGTTATCAGCATTTAATCCAGAAGGTAAGTCGATACTAATTACTGATGCTTTGCTTTGATTTATCATACTTATGATACCCTGGCGATACCCTTCTATCGGTCTCGTTATTCCAATGCCAAACAATCCATCAATTATGATATCAGCCTCGACAAAATGATGTATCACTGAATCCAAACTATCGATATCTGTAACATTACCATACTTGATATCAGTGTTCTTTATCTCGTCCCAAATCACTTTAGATTCTTCACTTTGAATTTCCTCACTACCCACCAAAACAACTTCAATGTTGTATCCTTTGTGATTTAAAACAGATGAAATCACTAAAGCATCTCCACCATTATTACCTGTTCCAGCAACAATCAAAATTTGATTGTCTTTTTGTATCATATTTTCCTTCAATATATATTCTGTTAAACAGGTTCCAGCGTGTTTCATCAAACGAAAGGAAGTAATTCCTTTTTTCTCTATTGTTGTATAATCTAACTCTTTCATTTGTATTGCTGAAACAACATAATTACGTTTCATAATGTCACCTCCTTAATACAATTACATTATATACCCGAAGATAATAAAAACAAAGGTCTCAATTTTCTTTAAGAATAAAGGTAATTTAAATGACATTTCGTATACTTTAAGAGATAATGGATTTATCAATAGAATATTAAAGGTGATATATATGAAAAAAATAGCAATAATAAGTGGAACAATTAGACCAACTAGCAATACTTTAAAAGCATCAAAGTATATTTTAAACAAAACTCTTGATGAGAAAAACTCGTTTGAATTGATTGATCTAAAGGATTTTAACCTTTCTCATTATAACGAACCAGTTAGTCCAAGCAAGGCAACAGAATACAAGCATCCTGAAACCAAAAAATGGAGTCAAACAATCAAACAGTATGATGGGTTCATTTTTGTCATCCCTGAATATAACGGTTTCTTCCCGGGTATTGTAAAAGATGCAGTCGACTTCCTATATCACGAATGGGAAAACAAACCGTTCGCTCTAGTCGGTATCGGTGGAAGAGGTGGAAAGTGGGCTTGCGATCATTTAAGAACATTGCTTGAACGTTTCGATATGGAATTTAAAGGATATGTTGGAATTGTTCAACCTTGGCAAAATATAGATGATCAAGGAAACATTGATGAGTCTACTACAATCAATTCAATCGATGAATTAATTAAAAATTTCGAATAAAAAGAAGCCACTGGCTTCTTTTTTTATTTCTTCTAAGGCGTGTTTGCAACATCTTGTAAACTATTCAAATGAAAATAAAACCATTCTTTCGTTCCATCCATACTCGATTCCTCTTCTAGTAGAGTAAGGAACTCTTCAATCGTTGCCACTTCTCCTTCATACTCATTGTAATATACGCTCAATATTCTAGCAAACTCCTCTATATCGTTATCAAGAAACTGTAGCACATACTGTCTAAACAAAGATGGTCCATGGTAATAAATAATAAATCCGTAGCCTTCATCCATTTGATCAGGTGTATCTAGCAAGCTAGAACCTTCATATAATTGCCAATGTTCTTCTAAACTTTCTTTTGAACTATCACGATAGTCCAAATATCCATTATATCCATCCATTCCATATAAATCATAAAAGTACAAAGCTGATATATAAGTTGTTAACGATTCATCAAGGAATGATTCATTATACGAATCATTTCCAATCATAAAGAAAAACCACTGATGTATAATCTCATGAACAATAGTACCCTCGCTAATCTCTTCAGAACAATATACAATTCCACTACTTTCCATTCCATATATATATCCGAGTTCTAATACAAATCTATCATAATAATATTCCCCAATATATGATTCATACACTTCAAATGATTTTCGTACATATTCTTTAATATCTTCCAATTCGATTGCATCCAATTCTCTAATCGAATAAATCTCAAAATCAATTCCATCTGCTGTCCATTGGTATGTTTCATAATATGTAGCTGCTGAAAAACTAAAATCTCTAGCATTTCGTAATATATATCTTTGTTCAGTCATATCCCCAGCGTCGATACTACTATAAAGCTCACCAGGGGCTGAAACAATAAAACTACTATCTAGTGAAATCGTTACATCATAATTATTCAACACATTATAATACGTTTCACCCCTTGTCGAATATGGATAGATATCAAACTCACCATCATACATTGCAACAAATGGATAAAAATACATATGATACAGGCTTCCACTATAATGTGCCAATCTAAATGTATCTGGATATATAACATCCATATCATATTGAATTGTTACAAGGTCTCCATTAGAAATCGGTGTATTCAATGTTATGAGAATCGCACTATTATCTTCTCCTGTAAAGCTAGATGTCACATCGACATTGTCAATAGATAAAGTGTTAATAGAAACCCTAGGATTCTCACCTGAATAAGTATTTGGATACATCATAAGATAAAGCTCATCCAAATTATCATTTGCATGATATTTAATTTCACCAATAATGCTATATTGCTCTTTCTCATCAATCGTAACCTTCATTGTATGTAAATCAACACTGCTATCAAAAACAGGACCCTGATCGATTGGCTCTTCATTGATTGGCTTTTGCTTACATCCTGAAAATGTAAGAACTAATATAATCGCAAGTAAGAATAGTATTTTTTTCATATATTCACCTTCTACTCTATATTTTAATTATACCACGAAAAAAAGGTAAACCTTATGGCTTACCTTTACATTGTTTTATTTCTTTTCTTCCCTTGTTTCCGGACCTTTTGTTGGTTTTTGCTGCGGTGGTCTTTGTTGTGGTCTTTGTTGTCTTCTCATATATTCTTGACGTCGTGCTTCCATTCTTGCCAAACGATCTTCTCTTTCTTTTTGCTTTCGTACTTTTCTAGTCGAAAGAGGAGTTTGCAAGTATTTGGTATATACAATTCTCGAAGGCACAAATACAATTGCCCCCGCAATGGCAAATGGTGCAACTGCTACTACAGCTAATCCTGTATATTCTAATATCAACATTAATACATCAAATGAGCCAACAAATACATTTCCAACTTTATTAAAGAATGTACTTTCGGTAGTAAATTCTTTTCTCACAACATTTGATTCTCTATGTTCCGCGGCAATTGTAGAAATACGTAATTGATATTCTGTATTTGATTTCAATTCACCAAGTTCAAATACTGCAGTTCCATCTTCAAATGCTTCACCTTCATATTGACGAACAAACTCTCCATTCACCAATAAATCAAGGTAGATATTTACAGATTGATCATTATTATTAGATACTTCAACCCTTGTAGTATGCTTGGTTATTTCAGAAACACTTACATATGGAGTATCTGTTTTAGGAAGGATCACTTCAGCATCTACCGTTCTATTGATTACTAAGTTTACTGTTGAAAAATCAATTAAAGAATCGATACTTCCTAATGCTTCACCAATTTGATTCAATTCAACTTCAATCTCGTAACGTTCTTCTTCTAAATCCAAAATTGTTTGTAAACTTGTCGCACCCTCAATTAGCGTTAAAATGCGATCATGTCTTGCTTGTAACGCTGCATATCTTATTTCAAATGTAGAATATGCATTGGTAACATCCTCTGACGTTTTTGAAAAAGATACCATATCCCCACTTGTTTTAATCTCTTCAATAAAATCCGTGAAGTTTTCTGTAAGTACTCTTAATTTTATTGTATATCTATTCGAGTTGATATTTGCAGATTCTACATACGCACTATATGTATCCAAAATATCTAACACATCATTATACACTTCTTCTGGCTCTGGTGCATTCATAGTTAGATCTGCAGTATAAATAATCTTACGATCTTCTAATGCCGGTACTTCAGATGAATGAACGACATCTCCCCCATCTAAATCTGCATCATCAATAACAGGAGCAGGTGGCTCTGGATCAGTATCAACATCATTATAGTCATCTCCATAATCTCCTGCTGGTTCAGACATGTCAGCCGCGCCACAGCTTGATAAAAATAGTACAAATAATAATAGTAATAATAATTTTCTTGTCTTCATTAAAAAAATCCCCCTTAAATTTACTCTTATTTATATTATACTATAAAAAAAGAAGTCTCAAAAGACTTCTTTTATTTCACTCTTTTACTCGCAACCATATAAAACCTACCATTAAATTCTTTGTAGATAAAGCTTTCTTCGTGTTCTATCTCATAAGTGATTTCAGATTGTTCAATTACTTCCTTTAAATATCTTACTCTTTTTTTGCTTTCCTGGACAATAGTTATCAGTCTGCCACCAACTTTAATTTGATTTAGAATATCATTTAGAGTCTTAGTCTCGTCTTCAATATCACTCTTGTAGAAATGAAACATTGAATTCATAAGAACAATATCATATTCTCCAATGTTATCTACCGATTTCAAGTCTCCAACAGCCCCGATCACATCTAAGTCTTCTTTTTGTGCGATGGTGTTCAATTGTTCTATCCCTACAGAAGATAGGTCTATCCCTGTCACTTTGAATCCCATCCTACCAAATGTCAGAACATCTCTACCTTGTCCACATCCTAAATCCAACACAGATAGAGTTCTCTTTAAAGGTTCAAAATAACGAATCAACTCTGGATATGTTTTTCCAAAATAATTTTCTTGTTGGTAATGCTTATTATATGCAGTCATACTATCAACTCCTTAATACTATATTATCACAGACAATGAAAAAAGAAGTCAAAAACAACCTCTTTCATTTGCCACTTGAAAAGCTAATAAGGATTTAGAAATCTAACTCTTTTATAATTTTTATTTCTTTTTCACTTCCCACACCATAGACAGTGATGTATCCCGATTTCTTTAAATCTTTGATAAAAGACCTGATTTTACTTTCTTCATTTCTATTACCATAAATTGCTTTGCTCATATCAGAATACTTGGGATTACAGTAATCTGTATTAGACATTTTGATTCCTTTTCTTAGATAGACATATACCTTAACTACATATTCACGGTATCCACCTTTTACTTTATCATCTCTTTGTTTTCTTAATTTTTCTATATTCTCTTCAATATATTTTTTTCCCATATTATCCTCTTTTTATTATGACGTTTAAAATCATTTATTATATAGAATAATCATATCACAATCTATATGATAATCAACGTTTGTATCCACTTCTTCTTTTTATCTACTATCTAATAGTGAATAAATCTCAATGGTTCGAAAAATAAATTATATTCTTTCCAACAATAATCAATCCTCAACTGTTATATATGTGAAAGCAAATACAAGGAGGAAAAAAGATGAATTTATTTTTAGTAGGTTCAGCGTTACTAACAGGAACTGCTGGATTAGCAATGCAAAACGAACAAGTAGCTGAAACAGTTACTGAAACAGCATCACAAGTTAGAACAATGATCCAAAACAGATTTAAATCTGGATCAGTAGACCAAGTAAGAGAAAATGGGTTCGCTTATCCAAGCGAAGAATACTTAGCTACATTGACAGAGGAACAATCATTTGCAATCGTATCAGCAATTGATGTAATCAACGCAACGTATGATTGGCAAAATATGACAGATGAAGAAATCACTCTTGCATTACAAGAAGTGAAAGCTGAATTACACGCTTTATACGAGGAACTTGGAATTGATGGACCAATGGTTCAAACACAAACAAGAACGCAAACTCGCAAGGGTAAAGGTGGAGCAAATGCAGTTAGAACACAAAGCCAACTTGGAGACCAAGATGGAGATTGCAATTTAGAAGAACCTGTTAACACAGACTCAGAATAAAACACTTAAAAACATCACATATTAGTGATGTTTTTATTTACGAAATATCTGCCTTTACTTCACTGATAAAGCGTTTGAATTTGTTCTTATCTTTTGGTAACTCTATTTTACCGTGCTCAATTTCAATAATTGGGCTATGGATTCCAAAACACTTTAATTCATCTGTAATTTTATCATGTAGTTCTTTTTCTATACCAGAATTGTTGTCATGAATGAAATCAATCACGATCCTAATTTTATTAATCTCTTTTTGGAAGACCTGAAATTCTCTTATATTATCACTCACAACAATAATCCATCTTACAAATAGATCCGGGAAAATGTATTTCCTTTCTTTATCTTTATTATAAAAATAAAGCAAGTCATCATGTCTTCCTAAAATCTTCTTGATTCTTCTAAACTTCGATCCACATTCACATGGCTCATCTAATATGATCATATCATTCATTTCATATCTTATGAGTGGCTGAGCTGTATTTACTAAATTTGTCAAAATCATTTTATGCCCAACAACGTTTGGTTCCACAATAAAGTTATCTTCTTCATCATACAATTCAACAAAGACTAAATCCTCATTGATATGTAGATGTCCTTCTTTACAGGCACTGGCAATTTGACCTTCACTTGCTTGATAGATTTCAATCACTCTCGTGTTGAAGTCTTTTTCAAATCTAGCCTTGTCCTCTTCTTCTAAGACTTCAGCATATGTCATAATCCGTTTTATTGGAACATTGATTTGATCCTTATAAGGGAGCAATTCTCTAATAAAACTTGGTGGTGCCATCAAGATGTTGATTTTCAAGTTATTGATTCGCTTGATTACAATCTGAATGTCTTCCATTGTAGATAAGTAATTTAAAGATACTATCTTAGAGTTGATGTCTTCAAAGCCTTGAGAAAACACTCTCAACATAAAGAGAATCCTGTAGGGTAAGAGCCGTAAAGGGAATCCTCCCCTTGCCAAAAATACTGCCGGCAGCCTTTTGGTAATTTCTTTTGGTGTAATATAGATTCCTTTGTTCCCACTGGTACCACTAGAAAGACCAACAACATATTTGTCTTGATAGTACCCTAAAAAAGTTTTATCCTTTTCCATTTGAACAGCATACTTCATTACATCATCTTTCTCAATTCCACACGTATTGAGAGTGCTAAAATGATCCATCATAATCGTTTTGTTTACGGTCGGCAATTGATAGAAATCTTCCATAGTTTCAAATGGATTATCTTTGTATAATTCCTGATAAAAAGGACTATTTTTAATAGCGTATTGATATAGTTTTCTCAATTGTTTTTCTTGATACGCTCGATTCCTTTTTTCGGAATAGAATGTGCGATGCACAACCAATCTGAAATAATCAATAAGTCCCGTCAAAATCATAGTATCCCTACTCTATTAATTTATTTTCTTTTTCACTTCCACCAAATTTTTTCATGAATTTTGTATAGAAGTATTCGATTCCATATTTGTAATCATACTTATTCCAAACAATTAGAATCAGTCCCCAGATTATGGCAACTCCAATCCCTAAGAATATCGAGATGTTTAAATCTAAGTATAGGTCTTTATTAAACATCAATAAGATTTCCTTCAACATTGATGAGAACAATTGTTCTATAAAGAATATCGTCAACCCTGCCACACCAAAACGGTATAGGAATCTTGATACAATATTTAATTTCGTTTCTTTCTTGCTATAGTCATATATTCGTAAGAAGCCAAGAATCAATAATTTGAATAATCCGACTTGAAACACCATGATACCATACCAAGTATAATCAATTCTTCGGTCCAACATCGTTTCTTCTGCTGTAAGGTAAATTGTCAGTCCTACCACAATAAATAGGATAGAACTAATTAATACAAGTCTTCTTGTCATTTTACGATTACCAATCATTATCAACGTAGAGAGCCATCCACCAAATAAGGCAAAAGCAAGAAATGGTAATATTGGATTGTTTTTATTTGCAATAAAATTTAAAAGTAAAACGATAAAATAATTCCCATCATCTCTAGCATTTAAGTAGATATTATATAGCGGGATTCTAAATATGGTTAAAAGCATAATCACAATACCTAGTATGTAATAATAATAACTTCGTTTTGTATCACTCTTAATATACTTAAATCCAACGAATGTAATAATTCCCAACAAAATAACATTACTTCCAATCATTACTAAGCTATCGACATATAGTAGACGTTCTAAACTAGGAAATACTAGATTTCCACTTTTGATCAGTTCAACTAATAAGCTTTGATCCATACTTCTTGTATCAAACATAATAAGCCCAGGACCAGTAAATAAGAAATACAAATATGCGATAATTAAAACATACAATCCTGCCATGAACGAATACTTCAGAATGTGTTTCAAATCCATTCCTTTTTCCTTGAATTTTCGGTAAGACTGTAGCGTATGAACAAATCCACTAATCATTGCGAATAGACCAGCAAACATTAAAACAAAGCCAATTAATGTTATGATCAATGGCGGATCACTTAGATCCAAATCATAAATTCCATCAAAGTAATAAAATGAAGTATGTAAAATTAAAACACTAAAAATACCCAAACCTCTTAAGACATCAAGACCAACATATTGTTTTTTCATAACTATATTCCTTTCACAAAAATGAATATCATATATTCCAGTGAGGAGAAAATTGATTTTGCATACGGTAGAAATATTTCTCCTTACTTAATTCTACCATATAATATGTTTACATATATCATCATTAAAAAAGAATACATTTATCTCGAATAAAATGTTTTAGTGAATATCTAAAAAGAAGCCATATTCGGCTTCTTTAGTTTATATAGTGGCAGGGGTGACAGGATTTGAACCCGTACCAACGGTGTTGGAGTCCTAT
>CAYSZV010000014.1:0-41016 GCA_964435595.1 uncultured Candidatus Izemoplasmatales bacterium
ATTCTGGTTATTTTTCTGAAGTCTACTTTTAAAAGTTCGTTATTAATTTCATTTATGTAATCTTCATTGGTCTTTTGTGGCTGCCATGAGATGCTGTCATTTTCCTCAAGATATTTTAAAGATAGCAAATAATAATATCGAATCGCTAGTCTATAATTGCCTTGATTAATGGCGTCTTTAATCAATGAAGGAATGTCTTCATTTTTTATGATTTGTTCTTCAACCTCTTTTGTATCAAGATTAATTGATAATGATATTAAAATATTTGCCAGAATTAACTTAATTGCCTTTATAAACCTTTCTATTTGTTACTACCAGTTAGTATTACAATTATGAATATGAGCGATTTTGATTATGAACGATTTGGAATGAATTTTACCACAACTGAAATTCCTGATTGGATTCCAGATGAAATTCCAACAAGCTGTTATGTCAATTTCAACGAGTTAGATTGTCAAACCGATATTATCTATGAATTTCCTTTAGAAAATAGAGGAAATGAATATACCATTTTATTTAACGTACCAAATGATCAAGAGGTAACCGAGGATAACACAATTGTGTTTTATCATAACTGGATTGATTTGAAGGTAAGAGGAAATGTGATAAGGCTTACATATTCTGGATTCAATGGGACAAATTTTGAGGATTTTCACGATATGACACCAGAAGCAGCAGCAACTGTTCTGTTTGAACAGTTCTTCCAATCTGTGAAGCCTGTGATTGTTCTTCCATTAATGATTGTTGCTATTGGTGCATTGTTCATAATGAACTTGATATTAATCACTCTTTTAGCAGCAATTTCAATGCTGTTTAAAATCAATCAAAATAACTTTCCGAGTTATAAAAACATGATTAAATTGTTTATGTTAGCAAGTACGATTCCCGCTATTCTAAACGTTTTACTAGGATTTTTAGGTCTGAGTGCATTCACTTCTCTTTCCTATAATTTTATTACTCCAGTGATTGCCTTGTTTATGTATCGAGCATCACAGCGAAAAAGAACAATAGTATTAGAACAATTGTAAGAAAACTTTATGAAAAAGATTACACGATATGAAAGTGTTTTCTTTTTTTTATATAATCATTGTGAAAATATGAAACGCGTTACGCACTTTTTACAACGTTACTTTATTGATAAAGCGTTTTCACTGTGGTATATTTAAGATAGCAAAAAAAGTTATCAAAAATTTAATTTTCAAAATAGGAGGAAAGACAATGAAAAGAATTTTGAGTTTATTATTAACTCTGACATTAGTTGTTACATTCTTTGCCTTAGGGCAAGCTAAAGTAGCTGCAGACGTTCCTGCAACAGAATGTACAACTGATAAAGTAGTCGTAATCCACTATAAGCGTTGGGATGACGATTATACAGATATGGACTTCTGGGCTTGGGGTAATGGTACTGATGGTGCCGGAAACAACTTAGGCGGAAATCCTCAAATCGTTGGTAACGACGATTTTGGTGCAGTTGCATATTTATGCGTTGGAGATGATGCAGATGGACAAGCTGGGTTAATTCCTAGATTGAACGACTGGTCATATAAAGATGGTATCGACACTAATGGTGATGGTACTGATGACAAATTTATCCCTTTACGTGAAGATGTAACTGATAATACAAGTGCATTTTCTGGATTTGACGCAGTAACTGGAGAAAAACATGTATATGTACTACAAGGTAGTGCAACTGTATACGAAGTAGATCCTACGTTACCTTATTTCCAAAAAGATGGATTTGGAACATTAGTTGTTGTTTATTACGAAGCAACTGAAAGTTATGAAGGATGGAACATGTGGAACTGGGGATTAGGTACTGATGGTACTGCAGCAAATGATACTGATGGTGCTGTTCCGTTCCAATATGATTTAGGTGTAGATCAAACTGATGAAGCTGGGAAATACAAAGTTGGTGTATTTAATGTAGCTGCTGATGCAGATGATACAATGGGATTCATTGTTAGAACTGATTCTTGGGAAAAACAATGGGCAGATGATTTATTCATCGATGTATCTGCAATCAAAGGTTCAGGAACACAATTTACATTCTATATTGGTGGATCTGATCAATTCTATACAACTTATCAAGATTTTGATGACGTAATTAACTTCTTTGAAATTGACAGTGCAACAGCTTTAGATCCAAACTCTATCGAAGTTGTATTTAATAAAGATGTTATTACAGCAGAAGACGATGTTGTTACATTTGATGATGCAAGCTTTACTTTAACAGATAAAGATGACAACGCTGTTGTTGTTTCTAGTGTAAGTTTCAACTCAACTTCAGATGTAAATGATACGTTTACTTTGATTACTGAAACTGCATTAATGGGAAGTGCTTCTCCATATACTGTGACGTATACAAATGCAGATATGGTAGAATTTACAAAAGAATTTGAAGTTGATAGTGATGCTCCTACAATTACAATTTTAGGACCTACTGCAACTACATTAGAACTTGGAGATACTTACTCATTACCTAACTACTTCGCTACTGATACAGTAGGAGAAGAAAGTGTTGATATCTATAACGTACGTGTTAAAGATGGTCATGGTACTGTAGATACTAGAAACGCTGGTATTTACGAAGTCGTAATTGAAGCTAGTGACAGATTTGGAAATGTTGCTGAATCTACAATTACTGTAACTGTTACTGATCCATGTGATGAAACTGCTCACTTGAATGCAAATAGCAATGTTGGATTAATCTCATTGTTAGTAGGATTACCTATCGCGTTTGGTGCAATCATTACACTGGGTAGAAAATACTAAGGAGGCCTATAAGATGAAAAAATTATTATTATTAGTATCTATCTTAGCTTTAGGACTTACTTTATCTGCATGTGGTGGCGGAACTGACGAACCAGATCCAGATCCAGTTTGTACTAATAGAGCTTCTGAAGGTACATTATACGAATTTGATAAAAATCAAACTGAAATTACTGAAATTAAAGTTTGGCTAGACGATGAAGCGTATGCTACTGCATTAATCGCTGCATTTGAAGCTGAATACGAAGATATTAAAGTAGAATGGGATAATGTTGGTGCTGTTGATACTCGCCAAAGACTTGAAACTTATTCAGGATCTGAGTTCGCTGCTGACGTTGTAGTATTCCCACATGACCACATTGGTGCTGCTTTAAACTCTAACTTGTTATATCCATTCCCTGAATCACAACGTACTGATTTAGAAACTAGAATGGTATCAAGTGCAATCTCTACTGCAACTTCTTGCTACGACAGCGCAAACAATACAGCTGTTGAATGCGATGGAACATTCGATTCAGAATTATTCGGAGCTCCATTAAGTGGTGAATCTGTTGCATTATTCTATAACAAAACATTGTTAGAAACTATCGATGATACTAAAACTTACCCAGAAGCAACTTGGGAAGAAATTATCGCTAGCGCATTAGCTTATAATATGGTTGATGATCCTGCAACTACTGAAGTAAACGAAGCTCGTTCATACTTTAGATTAGATGTTGGTAATGCATATGATATGCATTTTACTGCAACTGCATTTGGATTTGATTTATTCGGTGCTGATCACTTAGACAAAACTTCTGCTAACTTGGGAAGTCAAGAAATGATTGATGCATTAACATGGCTAAACGGAACATTGCGTCCTGCATTAAACAATTACAACTCATCTACATTAGATGGTGAAAGTAACCGTGTACAATTTGAAAATGGTGACTTACCATATATTATCGATGGTCCTTGGTCTATCCAAAGATATACTGAAGCATCAACAGATAACAATGGTACTCCTGATGATGAAACTGATGATACTACAATCTTTGAATGGGGAGTTGCAAAAATCCCTACAATCGGTGGAGTTCAACCAGTAACATTCTCTGGTGTTCAAATTGCTGCTGTTTACAAAGGAACTTCTGAACCTACTGCTGCATTCAAATTTGTTGAATTCATGACTAGTGAAGAAGGATTAGCTATTATGTATGCTGAAACTGGTAAATTACCTGCGTTGAAAGACGTTTCAGTTGTTGAAGGTGTTGCGGCTGATGAATATCTAAGCGGAATTTCTGCACAATTAGCGTATTCACATCCAATGCCAATTATTCCTGAAATGGGATACTTCTGGAGTAATGCTGGTAGCATGTACTCAAGCGCTTGGAATGGAACTGCGACTCCTGAAGTTGCAGCTCAAACTGCACAAGATGGATTTGATGCACAAGCTGGTATAGCTGACTAATTATTATATAGTTAAAAGGCCATGCTAACCCATGGCCTTTTCTATATTTTAGTAATTACATTGAGGTGATGAATATGGAGACAAAAAAGATTATTGCATTGATTAAAGCCTTTCTATCATCGATAGTTTGGGGACTTGGACAAGTATTAAATCGACAGTTTTTAAAAGCTGCGATGTTTTTTGGTGTTCTTGCATTGATTGTGTTTGTAGAGGTACAAACAGGAAATTATGGAACAGAACTCGATCTATACGACGAGAAAATAGCTGGAAGTGAGATGAGTCAAGAAATCTCAAACGGGCTAATTCAAGATTATTATTATAACCTATATCATGTAAATAAAGATTTTGGTGCGCAATATACTGATTATACATTTTTGGAGTATGTGGCAGACCAAAATAGTTTAACAATAGATTCGAATCCATGGTATGTAACATATAATGATCGTGGTAGTGCGAATATTGAAGACCTGTTTACAGAATCGGTTGTCATGATTATGGTTGAAAACAACGATGATGTAAGTTGGAATGCACAACTTTCACACGGACAAATTTTTATTGAAAATGAAAAAGAGTATCAAGTGACATTTGATGTTTCTTCTGATGTAGAAGGGGACATGGAAGTGAAACTTGTTATTAATGAGGATACAGTGTTGTCTGAAACAATTGCAGTAAATTCTACAATGACGACACATACAGTAACGTTTACTCCAGATGGATATAAACATAATGCAGTATTATCATTTGATTTTGATGGAACTGTTGATGATACATGGAGATATGCACCTGAAGCAACATTAACATTTGATAATATATCATTTACAAATGATGGAATAGATCAGATAAAAAATGGTGATTTTAGTATTAATCAACCTGTTTTTAGAAATATTTCTGGAAGTGTTATACCAGAGAGCGCATTCGGTACGATTAGGTTAAGTGCGACACAATTGTATGATTTTATATCTCAACAATTAATTATCGTAGAAGAAGACGCTGCATTAGGTGGTGTTGGAGATATTCAAACCATTGCTGAAGAGTATGCAGTTACAAGAATTGAAGAAAAAACTATTTTTGCATTACTTGAAAATGCCTTACGTGATGCAAGAGCAAAAGCAAATTATGATGAATTACTAGATACGACGATTGAACTAGTTGCGACTGCAGAATTAGAAGCACTAGGAAATAATGTAACAGATCCAAATTGGGAAACAACATTAGAAAATTATATTGCTTTGAATGAAGGAGTATTGATTGTTTCTGCTGATGAAGTGATTGCCCAAAATGAATATGATGACTCGTTTACACAAGAGAGATATGATACAGAATATAGTAAACAGTACAAAACTGATTTTACTAGAATTAGAAATAGTTTTTACACTGAATTGTATGGTGAGTTTGCAATGGAAAATGAAGGGATTTCTGCCTTTATTGGATATGTACAAGAAAAATTCTCATCAAATAATTTAGGAATGGATCAAGATGATGCAAATAAAATGTTAGCTCGTTTGTATTTTTCTGTAAACCCAGAAGAATATGAAACATTATATGAAAGAATTGATAATCACTATTATGAACGTTCTGGATTCTTTATCAAAGGTATTTGGGGACTTATCACAATGGGTGATGTACCACAAACATCAATATATAATCACAAAACACTATCATTTTTCTTGCCTTCAACATCTAGTGATTCATTAGATTATCAAGAAATCGTAATTGAAGGACATCATTCAACGAGATTATTATTGAATGGTATCATTGCCGCAATTGCAATATTCTTCCTATCAATTGTATGGGTTTGGAATATTCGTGATGCGTACAATACTTCTATGAAAAATTCAAATGCAAAAGAAAATAACAAAAATCGAATTAGTGAGCGTCAATATTTCAAAGAATTGTATGATAAATTCTTTGAATACATTGTATTGTCTCCGGCAGTTATTGTCATTTCCTTTATTTCTGTTATGCCAATTATTTTTGGTATCTTAGTTGCTTTTACAAATTATAATATTGAACATATTCCTCCAGGACAAATGATTGAATGGGTTGGATTTTCGAACTTTTTAGAAGTATTCAACTTTGGTAGTGGATCTGCAATTGACTTTGGTGGACAGTTCTGGAAAGTATTCGCTTGGACGTTAATTTGGGCTGTAGGAGCAACGTTTACTTGTTTCTTCGGTGGATTTATTCAAGCAGTTATCATTTCAAACGACCGTGTTGTATTTAGAAAAGCATGGCGTAGTGTTTTAATCTTACCTTGGGCAGTACCGGCTTTGATTTCTCAAATGATTTTCCGTGTAATGTTCCAAGATACAGGATTTGTAAATCAAACTCTTTCAAGAGTAGGAATTACCGAATTATTCCATAATTTAGGATTCTTAGGAAAAACATATGATGAAGCGATCAATTCTAACGCATTTGAACGATTCTTCCATATGGGTACCGATACATTCCAGTGGCTAAGTAATGATGCCAATCCATGGTTTGTTCGTATTTTCTTAATTGTATTGAATATATGGCTTGGATTCCCATTCTTTATGGCATTAATGTCTGGTGTAATGACATCTATTGATAAATCGTTATATGAAGCAGCTTCAATTGATGGTGCGACTGGATATCAAAAATTTAGATTTATTACAATGCCACTTGTATTACTTGCAACGTCACCATTACTGGTTATGACATTTAGTGGAAACTTTAATAACTTTGGTGTTATCTACTTCATTACTGGTGGTGGACCTGGTGAAGCAAACTTTTCAACTGCATATGCCGGCCAGACCGATATTTTGATATCCTGGATTTATAAACTTACAACGGATGCGAATATTAGATGGTATAATATGGCAAGTGTATTCAGCCTTTTAATCTTCTTGATTATTGGATCAGTGAGCGCATGGAACTTCACGCGAACGAGAGCGTTTAAGGAGGATGATTAATCATGAATATGAAATGTAATAAATGTGGACAAGAAATTCCTGAAACGAATGATTATTGTCCGAACTGTGGAGAAGTAAAAATTTTAGAAAGTAACGTATTAATATATGGAATATTGAGTGCATTACTTCCAATTGTTGGGTTTATTTTGTATAAAATGTGGAAGGAAAAATTGCCAAAAACAATCTCATCTATTGTCCATGGATTATGGGCATCTATTCCAATTTATATCATTATGTTAGGTCTAATAGTATTTGGTAGTTTTAATGTTACATTATTTAGAGCATTTGTTATTGTTGTTGTACTTGTATTATTATTTACACATCAAAGTTTATGTGTAGCGATTGCCAAGAAAAAAGGACAAAACGAAGTTGTAGCTGGATTCGTTGGATTGATTCCAGTTTATGGGATGTATCACTATATCACTGTAAAACCTTCTAGAGAATTAAGTCCGTCAGCAATGCCTGCAATCTTAAATCCGAAAAACATATTGGGAATTATGGTAATTTATCTAGAATTAACAATGTTAGCAGCGATTGTATTGGTACCAATTATTTATGCAATTGGTACAAGTTTAAGTCCGAATGCGGGTATCTTAAATACAATATGGCCAAAAGAACCGAGTTTGGTAAATTATAAATTCTTGTTTGAAGGAAGTAGAATCATTGGTGGAATCGAAGAAACTACATACTTCACACAATGGTATGCCAACACATTGGTAGTAGCGATCTTAACGATGGTTGGAGCTGTATTGTTTGTAACAGGTACAGCATATGTATTTGCTCGTTATAAATTCAAAGGTAAAAAAGCGGGATTACTTACAATATTAGTTCTTCAAATGTTCCCATCTTTCTTATCATTGATTGCAATATTCACATTGTTCCAAAGTTTTGGATTAACAAATAATCCATATGCTTTAGTAATCATCTATGTATCTGGTAGTATTCCATTTAATGTTTGGCTGATCAAAGGATACTTGGCCAACGTACCAAAAGAATTGGATGAGTCAGCGAAGATTGATGGTGCCAATAAATTGCAAATATTCTTTAAGATTATCTTGCCTTTATCAGTGCCAATTATCAGTTTCGTTGCAGTTACGTCATTTATGAGTCCTTGGATGGATTATATCCTACCTAGTTTCTTGATTATCGATGAAGAAAAATGGACATTGGCAGTTGGTATCTTCGCATTTATTAGCGAACCATCATCAACGAACTATCCAGCATTTGCAGCTGCGGCATTGATTGTAGCAGTACCAATTACTGTATTGTATGTTGTATTCCAACGTTATTTAATCGAGGGAATTACAGCAGGAGCAAACAAAGGATAATAGTGAAAAGCACCGAAATTCGGTGCTTTTTTTGTTAGATGCATATTTGTTTACAAACGAACTAATTGGTATTATAATAAAATTGTAATCAATACAATAATGAAATAAAAACAATGGAGGAGATATAAAAATGGAACAACAAATTAAATTAATGAATAAGTATGTAGCAAATCTAGCCGTATTGAATGTGAAATTACACAATCTGCACTGGAATGTAACTGGTGAAAATTTTGAGCAAGTGCATGTATTCTTAGAACGATTATATGATGATTTGTTTATTAAGTTTGATGAAGCAGCAGAACGTATAAAAATGGTTCGACATTTCCCATTAGCAAGTTTGAAAGAGTACTTGAATACATCTGATGTAGAAGAATTAGAAAGCAAGTTCTACAATGTGAAAGAAAGTTTATCAATAGCTTATAATGAGTATGAAAACTTAATTGCACTGGCGAAACAAGTTCGTGTTGAAGCTGACTCGAATGATGACTTTATCACAGTATCATTGATGGAAGATCATATTACTATTTATGAAAAAGAATTATGGTTTATCTATTCTACTTTAAAAAAAGGTGAATAAATAGTAAAATAGTAGTGAAAAGGACTGATGCATATGTTAAAAACGTTTAAAGAAATTTTTCAAGAGAACCAAATAAGCCCATCCTATAATAGAACGAGAATTTATGCTTTTTTGGAAACAAGCAATGAACATCCTACAGTTGATATGATTTATAAAGAGTTAAAAGAAGAGTTACCTACGCTTAGTAAAACAACTGTGTACAATGTACTAAATTTATTTATCGAAAAAGGAATCGTAAAACTTGTTAATATGAATGGAGCAGAATCTAGGTATGAAATATATCATGAAGAGCACTCGCATTTTAAATGTGATGAGTGTGGAACTATTTATGATATACCGAAAATTAAGGCTGATTATAGGATTTCTGAATTAAAGGGGTTTGAAGTGAAAGAGAACGAAGTGAATTTAACAGGTATTTGTCCAAATTGCTTATAATATTTTGCTATCAAATAAAAAATAAAAGGAGATAGGAAAAGTATGGAAGAAGTAAAAGAGTATTACCGTATGCCACTAATTGGTGATGACGCACCAGCATTCACAGCTACGACTACGCAGGGACCGATAAATTTCCCAGCAGATTATAAAGGAAAATGGGTAATTCTATTTTCACATCCAGCAGATTTCACACCTGTTTGTACAACAGAGTTTATGACATTTGCTAGAATGCACCAAGAGTTTACAGATTTAAATGTTGAATTAATTGGACTTTCTGTAGATAGTTTATATGCGCATATTGCATGGCTGCGTACTATCAAAGAAAAAATTGAATTCAAAGGGATGAAAAACATGGAAGTTACATTCCCACTAATTGAAGACATTAGTATGAATGTAGCAAACAAATTCGGTATGATTCAACCAAATCAATCTAATACACAAGCTGTAAGAGCAGTGTTCGTGATTGATCCAGAATCAAAAATTAGAACAATTTTGTATTACCCATTATCAACAGGACGTAATTTTGATGAATTGAAACGTATCATTCAAGCATTACAAAAAACTGATGCAGAGGGTGTAGCAACACCAGCTGATTGGAGACCTGGTGATGACGTAATTGTTCCTCCAGCAGGAAGCTGTGGAACGGCAGAAGATCGAGTAAAAGGAAGCGACGATGTAGATTATTGCTTAGATTGGTTCATGTGTTTTAGAAAACAAAAATAGTAAAAAAATAGCACTGGATTTCCAGTGCTATTTTTGTAGAATATAGAATCCATAACTAGGTATATGTAATTCCGATGCAAGCTTCATACTTGTATTATTATATATATCTTTTACCGAGCAGTTATGTAATTCACTTGGTAATTCTATTACATTCTCTTTGTATCGTTTGCTTATAATAAAGTAAATATCTTCTTTTTTATAGATGATGTATTCTTGAGAATCATTTGATTCAATCCATTCAATTTCTGTAGATTTGAATCCGGTATATTTATTTCTTAATTTTATTAGTGTTTTAATGTGTTGGAATAAATCTTTGTCTTGTTTGTCTTTATCCCATATCATACATCGACGATTATCAGGATCATGTTTTCCACTTAGCCCAACTTCCCCTCCATAGTAGAGAGATGGAGCACCTGGAAATGAGAAAAGAAATATATATGGTAATTTAACGAGTGTAGTATCATTATTACAGATTTCGAGGATGCGAGTTGTATCATGTGAATCGACTAAATTATACTGCGCTCGTAAAACATTTTTAGGATAATCTGTAAGTACTTTATTGATTCGATATTTGAATTCAGTTGAAGTATATTGCCTATGGTCTATGTTTGTCCCAAAATAATTCCATATAGGAAATAAAATTCCATAATTCATAACAGCATCATATTGGTCTCCCATTAGCCAAGGATTTGAATTATCCCAATTTTCACCTATGATATAACAGTCTTTTTTTTCGGCTTTTACACGATGTCTAAATTCTCTCCAAAAACCATGGCTTACTTCATTTGAAACATCTAGTCTCCATCCATCAATATCGTATTCCTTGATCCAGTAGAGTGCTGCTTCTATTAGATGTTCTTTCATAAGTGGATGCGATGTATTTAGCTTTGGCATATATGGTGTGAATGCAAATGTTCTATAATTCAGAAATCTAGGATTGCTATGATATTTCTTGCTCATTTCACTAGGAATTTGCTCTCCAATTTGATAGTCTTCATCAAAAACAGCTTTGTTTTTATCAATCACATAGAAACAATCAAAATACTTTGAATCTTTTCCTTTTCTTAAGACATCTTGGAACCATGGATGATTGATAGAACAATGATTGAATACTGCATCTAGGGTAACTTTAATATTGTTTTTGTGAGCAACCTTTACCAGTTCTCCTAACTTTTCGTTTGTTCCAAATGCGGGATCGATTTTTTTGTAATCAATGACATCGTATTTGTGAGATGAATTGCTTAGAAAGATTGGTGTCATATAAATCCCAGTAATACCCAATTGTTTTAAATAAGGAATCTTATCTATGATACCTTGTAGGTCTCCACCAAATCGTTGGGCATTGGAATATTTATCAGTTTCCCCCCATGGTAAAACTGCATCTGGACTAATGGAAGAATCACCATTATTGAAGCGTTCTGGAAAAATAGAATACCATACTTGGTCTTCAATCCATTTTGGTGCATCAAAAATATCTTCTTCATTCAGAAACGGGAAATTAAAATAGCCAAATAAATTAGTTTTTTCATCAGGATCCATATCCAAATCAACGATTCCATTGGCTCCATAAAGGTATTTGTTATCAATAATAAATGCATATTTTGCTCGTTTGAATTCAGGTTTAATTGCAACAAAGAAATGATCGAATAATTCTGTTTCAAATTCCTTATTCATTACTGTATTTTCACTTGTAGCAATTTTCCATTCCCATTTATCTGGGTCTTTTTCTGCAGGACCCCAAAAGAAAGGATCACCATAGATCACTTCGACTTTACTAGTTTTTCCTTTGCTAGCAATCAAACGTAAATGTAAGGTGTCTTTGTCATAAACATATGCAAATTTGCTTTTTGCTTCGTGGTAGATTGTATAGTTAATCATATTATCCTCCTAAAATACTAAAGCCAGACAAATTGTCTGGCTTTTGTTTTAATTTCTATCTAGCCAGCCAGTGTCTAGATAACTCTACTCTGGTCCTGGTTTAGGATTTAAGGTTCCATGGTTGGCCATTCACTACCTATTAGTATTATATCACTTGTGTTCTTTTTCTAATAATGAAGAATGCAATTGCTCCTCCAACTAATACGACACCACCAATGATTCCTCCGATCATCATTCCGATAGGAGCAGAACTTGGTGTATCTAATACTGTGATTAAGAGATATTCATTTGTAACATTGTCGTTTGCATCAGTGATTGCAACTGTCACGTTATATTGTCCAGGAAGGTCATAGTTTATTGTATGAGTTACTTCCACACTGTATCCATTAGGTAATAAGTCTTCAATTTGTTGTGCTAATGCATCACCATCAAACATATTGTTTTTATCATATTCAGAATCAGCTAATGGATCAAGAATAGGGTCTACAATGTCTGGTAAGAATACAACATTTGGATTTGCCACATACATCACAACTGTTTCATTTGGTTGCATATTATATGTTCCAGATACGACTTCAATGGTATCCAATCCGGCAAGGTCTTTGTTTACAATTAGATTCCAAGTGTTCCCTTGTAAATCTAATGGTCTTGCAGTTACTGAGTTGTTATATGATACCAATGTGTATTGCCATGGACTGTTTTCATCATAAATCATATATGAAACCATTCCAGTATCGCTTGGTAAGAAGAATAAGTGTTGTTCCAATTCTGTTTCAGAATCATAACTAAACACACCGATATTCTTTCTAATTTCAATGAGTCCTTTATAATAATTGAATACTTCAATATTATCTACTTTCCATTGCCAATCAATTTGGTTTGTTTGATCAGGAGAACGATAACTGTTGTGATCATATGATAATGACGCATCACATTCTCCTTGTGCTTCTCCTTCAATTACAGTACAAGGTTTTGATCGCATAATTTCAACGCCACCGTGTAAGAATGGAATTCCAGCACTTGTCAGAATAATTGCATTTGCTTGTTTTTGCATATCTTGAAGTTCTTCATAAGTTACACCTTCAGTTGAAAGTAGTAACTTATCATATAAAACATTATTATCATGTGCTGTTGTGTAGTTTACTGTTTGATTTGGATTAATCGCCCATGCTCCTTTTGGTAAACTAGGTACTGATATTGAGTAATGAGGAACAGCACCAACAATACCTAATTTTACTCTTTCATCTAAATCTGATGATGAGTTTCCTTGTACAAATCCTGCATCGGCTTCATTAAATACACTACCTTTAATACCATCACGTGTATCATCATTAAATACGGCAACACCAGGCATTTGGTCTAAGTTTGAATTGTATGCAGCGATATCTTCATCCAATGCACTTCCACCAGCATCCCATGGTTCTCCATAAATTAAGATTGTCGGATCAATCGCATGTACTGAATCTACAATAGCATTCATTGTCGCTACATCATGTAACTTCATAAGGTCAAAACGGAATCCTGAAATATTATATTCTTCCGCCCAGAATGTAACACTATCAACCATGAACTTACTCATCATATAGTGTTCAGAAGCTGTTTCGTTTCCTGTACCTGAACCATTACTGAATCCACCATTGTCATTCAAACGGAAATAATATCCAGGAACAATTAAGTCAAAATTGCTATCTGCTGATTTACCATGATGGTTATATACAACATCCATTACAACACGGATATCTTCATCATGAAATGCTTGTACCATTTGTTTAAATTCTGAAACTCTAACACTTCCATCATATGGATTTGTAGAGTAACTACCTTCAACAGTGTTAAAGTTTTCAGGCATATATCCCCAATTGAATACTGTGTCTTTTACACCGCTATAGTCTTGATCTAAAATTCTTGTTTCATCAACTGCTGCACCAAAATCAAATGATGGTAGAAGTTGTACATGAGTCACACCTAATTCTTTGATGTGATCAAATCCAGTTGTTACGCCATTATATGTAGTACCAGATTCAACAAGACCTAAAAATTTCCCTCTTAATTCTTCAGTCCCATTCCAGCTGGAATGAGTTGTATAATCTCTTACATGAATTTCTGTAATCACAGAATCATTATACGATTCGATTGTGTTTGGACGATATCCTTCTTGCCAATCACTAGGGTCAAGTCTATCAAAATCAACAACCATACTACGGCGTCCATTGACACCACTACTGAATGCGTATGGATCACTTGCTTCATTTGTTACTGAACCATTTGTTACATCAAATGTATAATATACACCATGTAAATCTCCAGTTACAGTTACTTCCCAAACACCTTTGTCCATTTTAGTCATAACATATGTTTCATAAGGAGTATCTGTACCTGATGTTCCTTCATAATCTGTTTCAGAGCTTCTGTGACCGACATCGTAAAGGTTTAAAGTAACATCTGAACTTAGCGGAGCCCATAACTTAAATGTTGTTGAAGCTGGAGAATAGATTGCTCCCAGTTCACCATCATAAGCATACTGATCATTGAATGCGTCTGATGCATATAGTCCTGCAAATCCAACAGTGTATTCTTTTGGATCCACACCAGCATCATTAAAGTCAATAATCAATGTATATTGTTTTCCTAGATCTGCATCATTTGTTAAATCGAATGATGCTTCTCCACCTAACATAACAAAGTTTTCAATTGTAACAGGGCTTCCATCAGCGAATAATTGAATATCTGAAGCAGTTACGTTTTTGCTTGCTGTAAACTCAACACTATTGATTGTATCGAAGTTTACAGATAATGCTCTGTTTGAAATATCAATTCCAGCATCTGAATAGTAAATAGTTGGATCTCCACTTACCAAGTATGCATGAACTTCACCATCCACGTTAGGATCTGTGAGATCGATAAAACGATCCAATGCAACATCCTTGTTCCAACTACCATCTTTAACGATTACTCCAATTTCGGTAGAACCTTCAAAAGGACTTCCAGTTAAATCGGTCTCATAATACACACCAAAGTCATCTGTTCCATTGAAACTGTAATCAGCTCCACTACCTGGAGTTGGTGCATATGGCCAGAGCCATAATTTCCATCCACCATAATTTGGATCAAATCTATGATAATGTACAACTAACTTTGTAGCTGTATCAGCTTTTGTTTCTACTGTAGCTGCAGTAAATGTTAACAATACTGCAAGTGTAAAAATGAATAAAATTCTAAATTTTTTCATAACTTCCTCCTATATATAAAATACTTAATTATAGTATATCATATTATTAAGTAAATACCTTTGTGGTAGCGGTTTCATTTTTTGAAAAATAAAAGACTTTACATTTTTATTAAGGTATAATTAAAATGAAGAATTATATTTATTTTTAGCGGATTAAAGTATTTTTTTTAGGGGTGAACTTATGGAACGAAAATGGTGGCAAGATGCAATCATCTATCAAGTATATTTAAGAAGTTTTAAAGATTCCAATCATGATGGTATCGGAGACTTCAATGGACTAACAGAAAAATTGGATTATTTAAATGATTTGGGGATTAATGCGGTATGGGTAAGCCCACATTATGATAGCCCAATGGATGACAACGGATACGATGTAAGAGACTACTTTAAAGTAAGTGAAGATTATGGAACGTTGGAAGATGTGAAACACTTTATTAATAAAGCACATTCGTTCGATATCAAAGTGATATTTGATCTTGTCTTAAATCATACAAGTGATGAACATGAATGGTTTAAAGCAGCAAAAGATCCGAATCATATAGACCATAATAAATATCACGATTATTATATTTGGCAACCACCAAAATATGATGAGCAAGGAAATCGTAAAATGCCAACAAACTGGCGTAGTTGGTTTGGTGGTCCTGTATGGGAATTCAATGAGGCAACAAACGAATACTATTTACATATCTTCAGCAAAAAGATGCCAGATTTAAATTGGCGTAATAACGAAATGAAAAAAGATTTAAAAGCAATCGCTAAATGGTGGATAGATTTGGGTGTAGATGGCTTTCGGGTTGATGCATCTAATCATCTAGAAAAGAATTGGGACTTTCCCGATGCTCATCCTGGCTATGAGCATTTTAGCTCATTACCAAAACACCATGAGTACTTGACTGAATTTGGACAGGAAATATTTGGTCCAGATGATATTATGGCAATGGGAGAAGCTGGTGGGGCATCCAAAGAAGAAGCGCTTAAATACTGTGGCTATGAAAATGACGAATTTGATATGTTGATTCATTTTGGACACGTTTGGGCTGATTGTGATGATAATAATCACATCACACCTGGAAAGTGGGCCAAAGGGACAATCAATTTAGCCAATGTAAAAAACAGTTTTAATCGTTGGCATAAAATGTTGTTTGGATTAGGTTGGAATTTAATTTATTGGCATAATCATGATCATCCTAGAGTAATTAGTCATTATGGGAATGATCAAGAATTCCATGAACTATCAGGAAAAATGTTGTGTTATTTATTATATTTTATGCCTGGAACACCAATCTGTTATCAAGGTGAAGAAATCGGGATGACAAATGTGGATTACGATAATTTAAACGACTTTAGAGACGTAGAAGTGTATACAGAATACGATAATTTTATGAGCTTTGGTGCGACGCACGAAGTTGCAATGCAAGCGCTAAGAGATCGTTCAAGAGACAATGCGAGATCACCATATCAATGGGATGATACTGAATTTGCTGGATTTAGTAGTGTTACTCCTTGGATGAATGTTGTAAGAAACAAAGGGACTATCAATTTAAAGAAACAATTAACAGAAGATTCATCTATTTATCAAACATACAAAGATGTCTTTCATCTTCGTAAAGAACTTGGGGTTGCAGATGGTGAGATGACATTTATTGATATTGAGAATCAAGATTCTTATATGTATATCAATGAATTGAAACATCTTGATTTGCTCGTTGTTGGTAATTTTAAAGCAAAAGAAATATCTGTTTCATTGGATATTGATTTAAAAGGTTTTGAATTTTTCAGAGGCAATTATGATAAACGAAATGTCAAGAATACGATGGTTTTAAAACCATTTGAGGTAATAGTGTATAAGAAAAACAAGTAGGTGATAGTATGAAAAAGTATAGTGTATTATTATTTGATTCGAAGGAACTAAATCGAGAAGTTAGAGTATTTCTTATGCTTCCTTCAAGATATGATAAAAGTCAAAAGAAATATCCTGTTTTGTATATGCATGACGGACAAAATCTATTTGATCCATTAACAGGATATAAGAATCAAACATGGGGAATATTAGATACATACGAGGAACATCCGGAATTGCCTGCAGAATTAGGATTTGATGCATATGGTGATCAAGACTATGGTGGAAAAACAGATGATTATTTGTGTTTTATTATTAATCAAGTAAAACCATATATAGATAAACATTATAGAACATATAAGTCAGCGAAAAATACGGCGATTATGGGTAGTAGTTTTGGAGGTGTGTGTTCCATGTATGCAGCGCTAGAATATGGGGAGTATTTTAGTCGTTTCGGATGTGTATCAAATGCACATTATGTTGTGCAAAAAGATATAGAGGATTTAGCTAGAAATAGTTCTGTTTCTCATATAAAGAAATTTTATATGGATGTTGGAACAAAGGAATCTTCCAATGCAATTGAATCTCAAAACTATATTGATAGCAACCAAGCAGTATTTAACATTTTCTTACAAAAAATGGAACAAAAGAAATTGCGCTTTGTTTTAGCTGAAGGAGCAATTCATAACGAGGAAGCATGGCGTGTAAGATTTGCTGATATCGTCTCATTTTTATTTAATGATTAAACAGCCATTTATGGCTGTTTTTAATATGTAAATAATTAATATATAAAGTGTTTGACATATAAAAAAATTCCATTATAATATAGTTACAAATAGTTTAATACTATTTGACATCATGTATACAAATACTAAATTTTGAGAGGGCAAACCTCTTTTCTTATGATGTGTTTGTTTATGATTATTAAACATTATGTTAGGTGGTTGTTAATATGAAGAAATTAGTTGAAATTAATAATTTAGTAAAATCATTTGATGATTTGGTTGTACTAAAAAATATAAATCTATTTATCAAAGAAAATGAATTTGTAACATTACTTGGTCCTTCTGGATGTGGTAAGACAACGTTACTTAGATTAATTGGAGGATTTGAAACGCAAGATAGTGGAACAATTACTTTTGATGATAAGCAATTAAAGGATTTGCCACCACATCAACGTGAAATTAATACTGTTTTTCAAAATTACGCATTGTTTCCTCATTTAAATGTGTATGATAATATCGCATTTGGATTAAAAATTAAGAGAATTCCAAAAGAGGAGATTGAAATAGCTGTTCAAGATGCTTTGAAAATGGTGAAACTGATAGGGTATGATAATCGAAAGATTAATCAATTATCTGGTGGACAACAACAACGTGTTGCGATTGCCAGAGCAATTGTAAATAAACCTAGATTATTATTGCTCGATGAACCACTTGGTGCATTGGATTTGAAATTAAGACAAGATATGCAATATGAATTAAAAGAAATGCAAAGAGCATTAGGAATCAGTTTTGTCTTTGTAACGCATGATCAAGAAGAAGCTCTGACAATGAGTGATATTGTAGTTGTTATGAATGAAGGTATTATTCAACAAATTGGTACTCCAGAGGATATATATAATGAGCCTGAAAATAAATTTACAGCCCAATTTATTGGTGAAAGTAATATTATTGACGCAGTTATGTTGGACGATTATTTGGTGCAATTTGAAGGATTCAAATATAAGTGTTTGGATGCTGGATTTGAGAAAAATGAAATGGTAGATGTTGTGATTAGGCCAGAGGATATTGAACTTAAAAAAGTACAAGAAGGTAATATTATAGGAGTAGTTGATGATATTACTTTTAAGGGAGTTCATTATGAGATAATTGTTATGGTAGATAAGAAAGAATATGTTATTCATTCAACTGAAAAACAAGAAATTGGAACAACGGTCTCGATGCATTTTGGAATTGATTCAATTCATGTTATGAGTAAATCATGAAAAAGCTAAAATTTTTAAGTATCCCATACTTTGTATGGATGTTAATTTTAGTTGTTCTACCATCAATTTTAGTTTTCTTAGTAGCATTTAGTGATTTAAATATATTTAATTTAGGATCATTCTCATTGAATTTTGATTCAATAACATATATTACTGAAAATGAAACTGTAAGGGAAATTATTTTACAAGCAACATGGAACAGTATTAGATTAAGTTTTGTTGCTACATTGCTTTGTTTGTTGATTGGGTATCCAATTGCATATTTCTTAGCAAATTTAGAATCAGAATGGAAAAATTTTATCGTTGTGTTAATTATTCTACCAATATGGAGTAATATGTTGCTTCGTATTATGGCTTGGGAAAAGGTGCTATTTAGTTTGGGTGATTATTTATCAACTAATTTAGGTACAGATATTAGTATTATTGGAACCGATACAGGAATATTAATCGGTATGGTAAGTATGTATTTACCTTTTATGATATTACCAATATATACCATTCTAGATAAGATGGATAAGTCACTGGTTGAAGCTTCTCATGACTTAGGAGCAAATTCGTTTGTTACCTTTTATAAAGTAATTTTTCCTTTAAGTCTAAGTGGTGTGGTCAGTGGTGTGATTATGACATTGTTACCCGCTATGACAGCTTTCGCTTTACCCCAAAGATTGGGTGGAGGGAAAATAAATTTATTGGGAAATATGATAGAACATTACTTTATGGAAAGTACTGGTAATTTGAATGTTGGTAGTTTCTTAAGTATTGCATTAATGGTAGTAATTATTATGATGTTTGTTGGCCTTCTTAAGTTTGATAAGGAAGGAGAAACATTGATGTGATGAAAAAAAGTAAATGGATATTATTAGCATTGACCATATTTGGATATTTAGTTGTTTATTTACCCTTGATTATGATTGTATATTTCTCTTTCAACAAAAGTGAAAGAATACATTATAACCTTGGCTTTGGCTTTGTCTGGTATAAGGAAATTTTTAATCAAAGCATTGGATTGTTAGAAGCTATAACAAATACATTGCAAGTTGCTGTGTTGAGCACAATTATTGCGACTTTGATTGGAACATTTGCAGCGATTGGAATCCATGCGTTAAGTAAGAACAATCGTGTTAGAATGATGATTCTAAATAATGTACCTGTTATCAATCCTGATATCGTAACTGGAGTAAGTTTATGGCTTGTATTTAGTTTACTCCCAATTAGTTTTGGGATGCCGACTATGTTATTGGCTCATGTGTTCTTCAGTATTCCCTTTGTTGTGTTATCAGTATTGCCAAAATTGAAAAAGTTAGATGTTAACTTATTTGATGCAGCTCTGGATTTGGGATGCTCGAAATTCCAAGCAATATTCAAAGTAATTTTACCTTCGATTACATCTAGTATTATTGCAGGAGCGTTGATTGCATTTACAATGAGTATTGATGATTTTGTTATCACATACTTCACAGCTGGAGTAGAGTTTCAAAATGTTAGTTTATGGATTTATAGTAAAATAGGACGAAGAACATTTAGTCCCGCAGTGTATGCGTACAACACGATTATAGTGTTTGTGACGATTGCTGGATTGTTCATATATAATTTAAAATTGATAAGTAAAAGGAGAAAAATAAATGAAAAGAATTTTAGTCGTAATTAGTGTTGTAGCATTAACAGTAGTGTTAGCTGGATGTAGTACAGATTCACGTGAAAAGTTGTATGTGTTAAACTGGGGGGAATATATGGATCCTGAACTGGTTCAACAATTTGAAGATGAGTTTAATGTAAATGTTGTATATCAAGAAGTTGGTAGCAATGAAACGATGGAAAATAAGATTTCTACTGAAGCTGCTCCATATGATATTGCAATTCCAAGTGATTATATGGTTGATAAATTAAGACAACAGGGATTATTACAAGTAATTGATTATACAAGATTAACTGCTTTAGATGAAGTAAGTTTCCAAGCAGATGTAACTGCTTTATATGAAGGAAAAGGATATGAAGATTACTTGGTTCCTTATTTCTGGGGTACATTTGGTATCATGTATGATTTAGAATCTGTTGATGAAATGGATTTAGATGGTAGTTGGGATATTTTATTTGATCCTGAAACACCTTATGAAATCGGAATGTATGAAAGTGCAAGAGATAGTGTTGGTGCTGCATTATTAGCGCTAGGATATGATGTTAATAGTAATGTTGATTCAGAATTGGATGCTGCAGAACAATTATTGGTTGATGGAGATTATTATATCTTTGGTGAAGATAATTTAAAAGGACTTGTAATTGATGGAGTACTTGACTTAGCATTGGTATATTCAGGAGATTATTTTGATGAATTATATTATGCTGAAGAAGAGGAAATCGAAGTAACATTTGGATACTATGTTCCTGAAATTACAAATATTTGGGTGGATGCATTTGTTATTCCAACAACGAGTGAAAACACAGATATGGCATATGAATTTATTAACTTCTTCTTAACTGAAGATGTGGCAGTACAAAATGCTGACTGGGTAGGATATTGTCCAGTTCTTACTGAAGTATATGATATTCTTCTAAGTGATGAGTATGGATATGATTATGATAATTATGATCCAGCTCCTGAGGGAGAACAAAGAGTTATATTTGAATTTATTAGTGATGATAGATATGACCGTTTGAATCAAATTTTACAAGTAGCAAAAAATAATTAGTAATAAAAAAAGACAGTTTGAATACTGTCTTTTTGTTTGTTAAAATTTCACTAATAGCATATTATAAATTGCTTCTAGAGGTAGGAAATAACGATACTCATCTTTTATCTGGTCAATCAATGTTTCTAAAATCATATCAAGACTTCTCAAGGGGAGTGCGTTTTCTTTTGTGTACACTTCTATTATCTGTAATGTTGCTCGAGAATCAAATACTTCGTTTAATTCGACTTTTTCATTTTCAGACAATTTACTGAATCTAGATTTGATGAATTTATCAATAAATATTCTTTCATCAGAAGAAATTATTCCATCGTCACCGTACATTGTATAATTTAGTATATATCCAGCAACTTTTAATAACTTAAATTGGTTACCTGAAACTCCCTTATATGGAGTGTTTCGAGTTTTTAGTCGTAGTTCTTCAATCAATGGACTCAAGGTTGCATCAGTAATACTTATCCTATTTGAAGTGTTTGTACCCTCGGGAGTTGAGTTGTCGATTACTTGAAAATATATGTCTTCAATTACAGTGAAAATTGTATCAATCATAAGAATTCCTCCTTCTGTCAAATTATACCATAAATGAAGATTTAAAAAATAGTATTTTTTTGTGAAATATATGGCTTTTTATTTTACCCATTATATGATATATTTTATATATATAATATACATATAAGAGGGTACACAATGGAAAACAATAAACTAAGTAGAAGAGAACAGCGTGAAGAAGTAGTAAAGAGACTTTATCAGATGGATATGACATCTGATTTTTCAGATACAGAAAGCAATTATAAGTATATTACTGATATGCTTGAGGGCGTTAGTGAAAATATGGATTTTATTGATGATGCGATTGCAGATAATTTAATAAAATGGAAATTGAATCGTTTAACATATATCGATCGAGCTATTATGCGATGTGCAGTATATGAAATGTATTTCACACCACTTGCTTCGGAAATCGTAATCAATGAAGCGTTAAATATTACACGTAAGTATTCAGATGAAGGCGATAATAAAACTGTTAAGTTTACCAATAAGGTTCTTGATAATATCAAAGTGTATCTTAAAAAGTAGGGATTAATATGGATGAAAAACAATATTTGAGTGTTACCGCACTTACAAAGTACATAAAATACAAATTTGATAATGATGTTCATTTGAAGAATGTGTTGTTAAAAGGTGAAATTTCTAACTTCAAACATCATTCTCGTGGGCATTTTTACTTTACTTTAAAAGATGATAAAGCACAGATTAGTGCAATTATGTTTGCTAGTAGCAGTAAAAATGTTCTTTTTAAACCTGAATCAGGGATGAGTGTTTTAGTAGAGGGATATTTAACGGTCTATGAATCAACTGGCCAATATCAAATCTATGTAAATAAAATGGATGAAGATGGAGTTGGAAGTCTTCATGTAGCATATGAGCAATTAAAGAAAAAATTATCAGATGAAGGTTTGTTTGATGTAGTACATAAGAAGCCTATTCCGAAATTTCCTTCGACAATTGCAGTTTTAACAAGTCCAACTGGGGCAGCTGTGCGCGATATCATTAACATTGTAAATCGACGTTATCCTTTGGCTAAAATTGTTGTATATCCAACACTCGTACAAGGAGAATTTGCTAAAGACGCGATTGTAAAAAATCTAAAACAAGTAAATGAACGTGGCGATGCCGATGTAATCATTTTAGGACGTGGTGGAGGATCAATTGAAGATCTTTGGCCGTTCAATGAAGAGATTGTTGCATATGAAATCTTTAAATCAAAGATACCAATTATAAGTAGTGTTGGTCATGAAACTGATTTTACAATTTCTGATTTTGTTGCTGATTTAAGAGCTCCAACTCCTTCGGGAGGAGCTGAATTAGCAGTACCTGATCAAAATGAGTTATTAAACTATATTGCACAATTGGAAGCAGCAAGTAAAACGAGTCTCGTTAGACTTCTTAAATCAAAAAAAGAACGTTTAGAAAGACTGAAGATGTCTTATGTATTTAAAGACCCAATGAGACTAACAGAAAGTAAGAGTAGAAGATATGATCATCTTCGGGAAAAACTGGAATTACTAAGTCCTGTAAATCGAATTATACAATCATATGATAAAGTGAATCATTTAACGATGAAGGTGCAAAATTATTATGATAGATATTTGACAAAACAACAAAATGATTATGTCATTTTATTGAATAAGTTAGAATTACTAAATCCATTGAGTATTATGAAAAAAGGATACTCGGTTACAAAAAAAGATGGAAAAATTCTCAAAAGTGTTAGTGAAATAAAAAAACAAGATCAATTGGATATTTTATTCAATGATGGTAGCGTGATTGCTACCGTGAATGAAGTTAGAAAGGATAATTAGAATGGCTGATAAAACATTTGAACAAGCATTAAATGAGCTTGAAACGTTAGTAAGAGAATTAGAAAACGGAGACATTGAATTAAACGAAGCAGTAAAAAAATATAATGAAGGTATGAAACTAAGTAAACATTGTCATGATTTATTAAAGGATGCCGAAGGTGTCATAGTAAAAATGATGAAAGAAGACGAGGAAGTAGACTTTAACGAATAAGGTGATTGTATGATTGATTTGCTGAGCATAAAAGACCCTGATTTCTTGAAAGATCTAGACCGAAAAGAACTTATTGAATTGAGTAGTGAAATCAGAACATTCCTGATTGAGAAAATCAGTAAAACAGGAGGACATTTGTCTTCCAATTTGGGTATCGTTGAACTAACTGTGGCATTACACAAAGTTTTTGATAGTCCAAAAGATAAATTTATATTTGATGTTGGACATCAAGGATATGTACACAAAATATTAACAGGTAGAGCGAAAGATTTTGACAAGTTGCGTCAATTTGAAGGGCTATCTGGCTTTTTGAAACGAGAAGAAAGTGTTCACGATATTTATGAAGCCGGTCATTCTAGTACATCAATCGCTGCCGCATCAGGTATCGAGTTTTCTAAGAAATTCACCAAAGAAGAATATCGTGTCATTCCGATTGTTGGTGATGGTGCGTTAACATCAGGTATGGCTTTTGAAGCTTTGAATTTCTTAGGTGGAAAAACAGACCATAATCCAATTATTATCTTGAATGACAATGAAATGAGTATCAGTCAGAACATTGGATATTTGGCGAATATTTTAAATGAAATCAAAGGGAAGTCTTTTGTCCGCAAAGTTCGATCTAAAACATATCGTATTTTACCTCGCTTTTTGGTGAAATTATCATCAAAAGTGGAACGTGGAATCAAAGGATTCATAAGTAATAATACTATTTTTGATGATCTAGGTTTTAGTTATTATGGTCCAATTAATGGACATGATTACAAAGAGTTATTGAAGTACCTAACTATCGCCAAGAAGCAAAAAAAACCTTGTGTAGTACATGTGATTACACAAAAAGGAAAAGGATATTCTTTTAGTGAAAATGATAAATTAGGGGTTTGGCATGGTGTAGGACCATTTAATATCGAAACTGGAAAATCGTTAATCGAAAAAAAGAAAAACGAGCATTCTTGGAGTACTATTATTAGTGAATACATGTGTGAATATGCATCGAAGAATCAAAAGTTTAACGTTGTTATACCAGCAATGATTGCGGGAAGCGGATTTATTAAATTTAGAGAACAATTTCCAAGCCAAATTACTGATGTTGGAATTGCGGAACAAATGGCAGTAACAATGAGTAGTGGATTTGCTTTGGAAAAAGTAGATGTGTTTACACCAATCTATTCAACTTTTATACAACGTGCATATGATCAAGTGAATCACGATGTATGTAGACAAAATTTAAAAGTTATTTTTGGTATTGACCGCGCTGGAATTGTAGGAGCGGATGGAGAGACTCATCAAGGTGTATTTGATATTCCATTATTACGACATTTACCTAATTTGAAAATTGTTCATCCTTCTACACCAAAAGAAGCGTTTGAATTATTAAATTATGCTTTCAAAGAGAATGATGGACCAATTGTGATTCGTTATGAACGTGGGACAGTTGAATATGATTTTGAAGATGGAATTACTAATGAGATTGCAACACTTGAATGGAAATCACTAAACAAAGGAGAAAAGGCAACTTTTATTTCTTTTGGTAGTATCCTAAATAACGTTAAAAAAGACTTAGAAAAAATGGGCGTAGAAGTTGTGAATGCAATATCAATAAAGCCTTTAGATGAAGTGAAACTACTTTCTATTGCTAAGAAAAACACACCGATTATTGTTTATGAAGAATCAGCTTTGCTTGGTGGATTTGGAAGTAGTATATTAGAATTTTATGCGATGCATGGTATCCAAACGAATGTGACATTGATGGGTATCAAAGATGCTTTTGTACCACAAGGTACAAAAGAAGAATTATTACAGTCTCTAGAGTTAGATCCAGAAAGTGTAATTAGAAAAGTGAAAAGTGTTCTTTAGGAGGATTCTATGCTAAGGTATATTTCTGTTAAGAATTTTGCGATAATTGAAAACATTGAAGTTGAATTTAGTGCTGGGATGACTGCGTTGACCGGTGAAACGGGAGCAGGAAAAAGTTTACTAATTGACGCGATCGGACTTTTACTAGGAGATCGTGCTACTTCGAATGTCGTAAGAACAGGAGAAGACAAAGCAGTTGTAGAAGGAATCTTCGAAATAAAGAATCCACGAGTGATTACTTTGTTAGAGGAATTTGATTTGGATACTGATAATCATGAACTTGTTATTAGAAGACAAATTACTCCATCTAACAACAATATAATTAAAGTGAATGGACGAACTATTTCGCTCACACAATTGAAAGAAATTACTGGATTACTTGCAGATATCCATACACAATATGATACCCATCGTTTGATCAATGCTGAGACATATTTGGGAATCATAGATGGGTTTCATCAGGAACAAACGGAACAGCTGATTGCAACTTATAAGAGTGCGCTAACAGAATATAAAGAGTCATTAAAAAAACTCAAAAGATTAGAAACTTCGAGCAATGATTTGTTAGAACGTTTGGATTTGATGAAATTTCAAAAAGAAGAATTAGAGTCCTATAACCTTAGTGTTGAAGAGGAAGAAGACATAAAGGAACAAATTGATAAAATGAGAAATTTTGATCGTATTTATCAATCGCTAAGCGAATCGAAAGTTTTACTAGAAAGTTCTTTTGCAATTGACAGGTTGTATGATGTAAGCAAACAATTAGAAAGTATATCAACTTATAATAAAAACTATGAAGAACTTATGAGTCGTTTTGAAAGTGGGTATTTCGAATTAAATGATGCTTATGATGAATTAAAGTCTGAAATCAATGACTTAGATTTTAATCCGAATTTACTGGAAGAGTTTGAAACAAGATTAAATTCGCTCTCCTCACTACAAAGAAAATACCGTAAATCAACTTCTGAATTAATTGAGTATTTGGCTCAAATTTCAGAAGATATTGAAAATATCGATCATTCAGATGAATTGATAGAAGAACAAATTGAATTATGTAAAAGTTTGTTTGCAATCGTCAAAGAAAAAGCTGATTTGATTACTGCAAGAAGAAAACAAACAAGTTCATTTATAGAACAAGAGTTACTAAATATTTTGGATGATTTAGAGTTGAAAAAAGCTCAATTTAGTATTGTTTATATCAAAGAATTTGTGAACGACTTCAGACAACCATCTCAGTTTTTTGAAGATGGAATAGATGAAGTAGACTTTTTGATAACTACAAATGTTGGGGAGCCTTTAAAAAGCTTGAGTAAGAGTGCAAGTGGAGGAGAAATGAGTCGTATTATGTTAGGACTAAAAAATCTACTTGTTCAAAGTTTACAGTTAAGTTTGATTATTTTTGATGAAATTGATACCGGTGTTAGTGGCTTTGTTGCCAGTCAAGTAGCTAAAAAAATGAAATCAATTAGCTCTTTAACACAAGTAATTTGTATCACTCATATTCCACAAGTGGCTGCACTAAGTGATAATCATTTATTTATATCTAAAAGTGTATCTGGGGGAAGAACGAGTGCGCAAATCAAACATTTACATGGAGAAGACAGGGTTTATGAAATTGCAACAATGATTTCTGGAGATCATGTAACAGATGCTGCAATATTAAGTGCAAAAGAATTATTGCAATAAAAAAAGCATCCGTTTGGATGCTTTCATATTTATCTTGCTAAATAACCGTTGAATGCAAGTACTAAACTTACAAGCACAGTTAACACGAATCCAATCGCTAAAACAACAACTACAATTTTCCCGGTTTTTGTATGTAATGGGTTTTTAACTGCAACTTCAACTTCTTGTTTTGGCTTTTTCACACGTTTTTTACTCGTTGGCATATTGTCACCTCTAACATTCTTGTTTTATACAATTTCTATCACATTATATAATATAACGTTAAAAAAAGGAAGATGTTTATGGAAAAAAAATATAGAATTATATTTCACATTGATTTGAACGCTTTTTTTGCAAGTTGTGAAATGGCTCAAGATTCATCATTAAAAGATATTCCTTTGGGAATTGGTGGAAGTACTGATAGAGGAGTGTTAACTACAGCGAATTATGTTGCTAGAAAATTCGGTGTAACGAGTGGTATGAATGTCATAGAGGCTAAAAGGCTATGTCCTAAAATTGTACTATTACCGGTGAATTTTGATCTATATAACAAGTATAGTCAGTATTTCTTTGAACTATTGAATGAGTACTGTGATGTGATTGAAAAAGGAAGTATCGATGAAGGATATTTGGATATGACCTATGCAGTGGGGGATAGACATCCTGTTGAAATTGCTGAAGAAATTCAAATAAGACTTGTTGAAGAATACAATTTACCAACCAGTATTGGGATTGCACCAAATATGTTTTTAGCTAAAATGGCAAGTAATATGAAGAAGCCAATGGGGATTACGATACTGCGGAAACGAGATGTAGAAGAAAAACTATGGCCATGCAGCATTGAATCTATGTTTGGTATTGGTAAAAAAACCTATCCCAATTTAAAACTGATTGGAATACATACGATCGGTGATTTGATTAAACATGAAGACAATCCTAAATTAAAATTAATTTTAGGTAATAGAACAGAGGAGTTTATCAATAAAGCTAGAGGAGAAGACAACAATCCAGTTGAACCACATCGACATGTAGAAATGAAAAGTATTGGGAATAGTAGTACATATGAAACAGATGTTTATGACTATGCAGAAGCAATCGAAAAATTGAAAAAGTTAACGCAAAAAGTTGTAGATCGATTAAAAGCAGATAATAGTGTCGCAAAAACAATAAATATTCAAATAAGATATCCTGATTTTTCTCAAATTTCTAGATCATTTACGTTACAACATCATACCGATAATTTTTATGATATATTTGAGGTTTGTGAACGATTATTTGACGATAATCAATCAGATCAACCAATCCGTTTGCTAGGAGTATCTGTGTCGAATTTAATTGATAGTGAAAAGAACTTTAGACAGCTAAATATCTTTACTTCAACAAAAGCGCTATCAAAAGAAATTGGTGTTCAGAAGTTATTGGAAAGTATCAATAAGAACTACAATACTGAGTTGATTCATAAAGGGGTAAAGAAAAAGGGCTAAAAAGAGCGATTTGAGAACCGATTATGGTTTGAATAATCGCTTTTATTATGTTATAATAATTAATTAGATAAAAAAAAATAAAAATGACTTAAATATTCGGGAAGTAGAATGGAGGAAAAAGATGAACAAACTATATACAATTTTAGGGATATTCTTGTTGCTAACTGTGTTAGCAGGTTGTACACCAGGCGGAGAAACTACGGTTACTCCACCAAGTTTTGTCGGGGTCTCTGTCGATGGCACAAATCCATACAATGGGACTGAGTATGTAAGGTACTACAAAGAAAAGAATGAAAATACCCTTATTGAAGTCGTATTAAATAATCCAGATAACCTTGACATTAGAGCAATCGTTGTCAATAGTTACAGTTTTAGATCGAATAATTTTCTAAATGGTGGGGAAGTAGTAGAAGGTTGTACTGACGGTTCTATTGTTTCAACCAATAAAAATGTATTTTTCTGTATGAGTGCAGGAGATACCTTAGAACTAACAGAATACACGGTAGATGATATTGAATACTTCAATGGATCAGACACTTTAGATGTCTTGGTTGAAGCAAACAATGAGTTCCACTTCTATGTTTATAGAGGTATACCTAGTGTAGTTAGGGAAAATTATAATATTAAACAAGATAGTATCTCAGTAGACTTTGATGTAACAGATGATGATAATGTAATCTTACCTGGTACCTTAGTTGCCAAAGTATATTTGGGAACAGTTGAAGTTGAGGAGTTGCAAAAAGAATTGAATGCTGGATATAATTCGGTAAAATTCGATACGAATATTATGTCAGATACGAATTATGAAATCAAAATCTTTGCTGATTATGATAGAGATGATACAACAGGAGTTCATGAGGATGAAGTGTTATTTAGTGGTAATTTCACTACACTGCCAACACTGCTTCCAAATGCTACAATTGAAAATGTAGCAGTATCAAGTAATTCGGTTGAATTTGATGTAATATATGATGATGCGGACAGTGTTACTGTACCCGGTGGATCTCGTGTTGCAATATTTGATGGTGATACTGAAGTAGCATCTGTAGGATTAAACGGATCTGTTGAAGGTGTTAGTTTTGATGATTTATTGAACTCTAAAGAGTACAGTATTCGTGTAATCTCAAATTATGATTTAAGAAATGGAGACGGAACTCATACTGAATATGTCTTAAGTTCATCTTCATTTGAAACGTCTGCAAGACAAGTTCCAGAACCTCGAATTGAAAATATTAGAGTAGAGGAAAATAGGATTTTATTTGATGTATTTATTGATGATGATCCGCTGGATCCGATTATTGATATTACAACATTATACGCTAATGTTTATGTAGATGATGTGTTAGAAGACACATTGCAAATTAGCGGAAGTTCTGTTGAGATTCAAATCAATGATGTGCTTTCAGGTAAAGATGTTCGTATAGAATTTCTTGCAACATATGATTTGAATGATGGAAATGGTGCTCAAGATGATCAAGTAATTGGGGTCTTTGAAAGAGTATCATTATTGAATTCTCCTCCAAGTGTTAACATAAAAAATGTTGAAGTTACACAAGGATATATTAACATTGATTTAACAATAAGTGATGTTTCTAATACATTACTAAGTAGTGTAAGAGCTATATTGTATAGTGTTGAAGAAGTTGATGGAGTTGAAATTGAAACATATATTGATACACAATTCTTATCACTTGAAGAAACAGAAACTACATTTGCACATCTTGTTGAAGCAGCAGTGAATTATCGTATTAAAATTCTTGCTGATTACAACTTATTAGATGGTGAAGGAAATCGAAATAACCAAGTATTATTTACACAAGAAATAACAAACATACAACCGAAAGCACCAGCTGCGGAAATTCATGATCCAATCATTACAAATAATGGTCTTGGATTTAATGTTATCGTAATGGATGCGGATGATACGGTTGAGGACAATAGCTTATTTATTTACGTGTATAAAGATGGAGTAGTACAAGAATCATTAACAAGAGCTTTAGTAGTAGGAATGAATACCATTTCTTATACAGGATTAAATAGTGATTACACATATGATTTTGTGATAGAAGCAGATTTTGATATCTTGGATGGAAGTGGCCTTCAAGAAAATCAAGAGTTGTTACAACAATCACTTATGACAACAGCGAAACAGCTACCGACTGCTAGTATTGGTACAAGAGATAGTACAACTGAATCAATTACATTTGATGTAGCTGTAGTTGACATTGATGATGTAGTGGAAACAGGAACGATTTTTGCTGAATTATATTATAACAATACATCTACAGGATTAAGACAACCTCTTGTTATTGGTGAAAACGCAGCGGTATCATTTACAGGTATCAATAGTGATACACCATACACAATAAAAATTATTGTAGATTATGATTTGGATAATGGTGAAAACATTGTATCAGCTTACCCAATGTTAGAATTTACCTATAATACAGAAGCAAAAGAATTACCTGCAGCAGTAATTGAAAACATAATTCCGTCTACTGATAGCATTACATTTGATGTAATTTTATCAGATGTGGACTCAGTATTAACAAGTCAAGCTAGAGCTGAATTGTATATTGGCGAAACATATACAGGACAATCTATTACTTTGGATGAAGGAATCAATTCAGATGTTGAATTTACTGGTGTATATTCAAATCAACCATATATTATTTTAATCGTTGCAGATTATGATTTGAATGACAATATTAATATATTGACAGGAGATCAAATTGCTTATAGTTTTGCTGAAACTCTACCAAACCAAATGGTGACAGCAGAATTTTATGAGATTAATGTAGCAATTGAATCGATTACATTCAGTGCTCAAGTTATTGATGACAGTGGTGTAGTTACTACTGACTTAAGAGCATACTTGATAGAAGATGGATTAGAAACTGGTGAGTTCATTGATTTGATCGTTGGAAACAATGTTGGACAAACATTTATTAACTTAAATTCTGACAGTCTCTACACAATTGAAATTAGAACAAACTTTGATTTAGGAGATATGGATGGAGCTCAGTCTACAACTCTTGCAACATTCTCATCTGAAACAAGTGCCTATACTGCACCTAGTGCAACGATAACAAGTGTAACAGTTGATTATGATTCAGTTGTCTTTGATGTAACTGTTTTAGATACATCTAACACTTCAACTGGAGATTATAAAGCAATCCTTTATTATCAAGGCTTGCGAACTGCTCAAGAAATTATTATTACAGAAGGATTAAACCAATTACAATCATTTGACACACTATATAGTGGTGTTGAATATGAAATAAAAATTGAAGCAGTTTATGATTTGCGTGATGGAGAGGGAGAACATACAGAACTTGTCGCATCTAGAAATTTATTTACTACTGCGAAACGAGTTCCAATTGGATCTGCAACCGACCTATCTATAACTGAAAACCAAGTGTATTTCCGATTTGATTATGTCGATTCTGACAATACATTAATTGATGATACATTTATAGCTTGGCTATATGATGAAGATTTAAACTTAATTGATAGTACTAATGTATCTAATGCAGAAGTATATTTCGATTTATCTTATATGCCTTCCAATTATAATTTTACTGTAAGGATTACAGGTGATTATGACTTATCTACTGGACCATGGTTCGAAGATGATGGAGTAATATTATCATTAGATTTAACTACATATATAAATCAAATTCCAACAGTTATTATTAGTCAAACAAAAATCAATCAAACAGATGTCACATTCTACTTGAATGTTTCAGATATAGATTCTGTTGTGATTGGAGATTTAACGGTAGACATATATGATTCACTAGATGTTTTTGTTGGTACAGTAACGGTTCCGTTATCATATTCTGAAGAACTTGGAAATTACTATGACGGATATGTAACAGTTCCTGGAGTGACATTAACCGAAGGATTGTTACACAATTTGCTCGTGGTTGCTGATTACAATTTAAGAGATGGTGAATTATTACAAGTAGATCAAATAATTGGTGATGCACCAATTATCGCTGTATATAAAATCATCCCTCAAGCACATATTTATAATGTATTATTAGATACAAACTCAATTCAATTTGATGTAATGCTATATGATAATCACACAGCATATATCGGTGGAGCTGAAGCGACACTTTACAAAGATGGTGTACAAGTAGGGTTGCCAGTCGGATTGATTATCGGGTTAAATGATGATGTTACCTTCGCAGTACCAACATCTGATGCAGATTATCAGTTGGTTATCACCTTAGACTATGATAATCTTGATGGAAATTTGACAATTACTGATTACATAGTAGCAGATGAAATCTATCATTCCGTTGCAAAACAAGTTCCTGTAGCTTCAGGAATTGTTGAGTCTACGGGTGTAGACTCAGCAGTACTTGATATTACTGTTGTTGATGGTGATGGTGTAATTAATGCCAATCGTCAAGCAATCATTTACATTGGTGGAGTAGATGCAGGATTAGCCCCTATTTCATTAATTGATGGATTCAACGATGATGTTGCACTTACAGGATTATTAAGTGATACAAACTATGAAGCAAGAATTTTTGCAGATTATGATCTTGGTGATGGTGTTACTGTTCTGACAGGAGAATTGATTGGAACAGTCGCATTCACAACCCAAGCAAAAGTTTTACCTACTGCAGAAATATCTAATGTTATTACTGACAAAGATAGTATTACATTTGATTTAGATGTGACTGACATAGATTCTGTATTGGTTGGAAACATAGAAGTAAAATTATTCAAAAATGGTGTATATACAGGTGATACCGTATCGACTGCTTTATTAACTGATACATTGGTATTTAATACAGTTGACAGTGATTCTGATTTCCGATTTGATGTTATTGTTGATTATGACTTAACCAACGGATACCCAGTATATTTGAATAAAACTATTACAAGCGCTGATGCAACAACATTCGCAAATGAAGCTGCAACAGCTGACATTGCTGGAATTGTTACAGATCATAACAGTGTAACATTTAATGTTACTGTTACTGATGTTGATGGCATAATTGACGACAACTTAAAAGTAATCTTAGTTTCTGGTGGGGTAGCTACTGGACAAGAATTTGCTCTAACAACTGGTTCAACTACGGGAATAACATTTGATACATTATACAGTATTAGAACGTATCAAATTGTCGTAATTGCAGATATTGATTGGAAAGATGGTAGCCCAATCCGAACTGAATCTCAGTTAGATGCTGAAGCAGCATTAACGACCGAAACATTTGTTCCACTTGCAACATTTAGTAATTACGTATTAACAAATAGTACGATTACACTTGATATTAACGTGTGGGATGATACAGAAACAATCGTAGATAATCTACGTGCTGAAGTATATTTAGATGAAGTAAGTACTGGACAATTTGTAAGTTTGGTTCCTGGAGATAACATAGGAGTAGAATTCACTGGACTGGATTACGGTATTGAATATGAAATTAGAGTTATGGGAGACTATAACGATAACTACGAATCAATAGATGTTCCAGATTATCTAATTTATTATGAATTGATAAATACAGTTCCACTAGTAGAATTAGCTGATGTTGTAGCTGAAATATTTGAAGTGAACTTCAAGGTTACAGTTGATGATGGATTCGGAATTATGGCGAATCAAATAATGTTGTTAGAAATCTATGATGAAACAAATACATTAATTGAATCACATTACACAGTAGGAACAAGTACAATTCAATTCAGTAATTATTTAAATGATGAATTGTATCGCGTAGATATTTATGCGAATATAACTGGTGAGGCATCACCAATTCTTGTATCTGTTCAAGAACTTGCTGTACCTGCTCGTACATTACAAACTGTACTATGGACTGATATTGTTGCAACTGCAACTACAATTGCAACAGATGTAACAATCACTCTTCCTGATACTGACAATCTCGTAATTGACGATGGTACACCTGTTGTTGCATCACTATACTCAATCGTTGGTGGTGTTGTAACATTTGAATCAAGCATTACATTAAGTGATGGTATCAACAACCTACTATTCACACTTGGTTCTGTTGATGCAGGAACATCATACATGATCGTGATTGAAGGAACATGTAACTTTAACGATGGACTTGGAGATCAAGTAGGATATGCTATCTCTGCTCGTACATTCGTAGCATTACCATAAACAATTTTCAAACAAAAAAGCACTTCTCAAGAAGTGCTTTTTTTCATAAATAGATAGTTCCTATCCACTCTTTTAATAGGGGTATGAGTAGCGGGATTGTTTTTATCAAATTGACGTAAGAAGTTAATTACTTCAGATGTGACTTGAGTTGGAGTTGAGGCACCACTAGATACACTACAACTGTCAATTGTTTTTAAAAAATCAATGTTTAAATCTTCAACATTTTCAACTAAGGAAGCATTGATTCCTGCTTGATCTTTTGATACTTGTACAAGCTTCTTTGAATTGTTTGATAATTTGTCTCCTACTATGAAGCAGTGATCAACTCGTTCTTGTTTGATGATTGCTTCTTGTCTGATTCTTGTTGCATTACAGATTTCATCAACGAAAGTTACAGAATCAAATACTGTTTTGGCATACTCACTGATTTCATATACATCAAATAAGGACATTGTCGTTTGATTTGTCATAGCCACTTTCTTTAAGTGAGATAATGAATCAATATCAGCTGTGGTTTCAACTAGGTGCACCTTGTCTGATATATCATATGCTGCTTCACTTTCAGGATGCCCCTTTTTGCCGATATAAAGGATGTCATAGCCTAAGTCTAAAAAGTCTTTGATAACTGTCTGTGATTTTAAAACATCTTTACACGAGGTATCAATGATGTATAAACCTTTATCAGCTGCTTTTTTGTAAACGTTGGGACTAATTCCGTGGGCCGTAAAAATAACAGTTCCTGATTCAATCTCATCCAATAACTCAAGCCTTGTTTTGGATGGATCGTGGAGCGTTTTAATGTTTAATAAATTGAGGGATGATACAATGTCCTTGTTGTGAACAAGCATCCCTAGAATATAAACAGGATTTGGTATTGACAAAAGGTCTAGATTTGTTATAGTATTGATTGCACCTACAACACCATGACAGTAGCCACGGGGTGTAATTTTAATTGTTTTCATATAATCACCTAGAATCATTATAACGCATAGCCATATAATTTTGAAATGATTCGTTAATATAGTATAATTAGGTAGAGGAGAGATAGAATGGATATACATAAAAAATACATTGAAAAAGCAGTAAAGAAACTAGGGTTTACTCAATACACTGAGATACAAGAAAAAGTGATTCCTAAAGCTAGAAAAGGGAATGACATAATTGGATGTTCACAGACAGGTAGTGGGAAAACTCATGCCTTTTTAATACCTATTTTTGAGAAGTTAGATCTTGAAAATAAGGATGTTCAAGTTGTCATCTGTGCTCCTACAAGAGAGTTGGCATCTCAGATACATGAGTTTGCAAAAGAATTGGCGTATTATAGTGAAACTAGAATTGATATTAGAAAGTATACTGGTGGAAGTAATCGTAATGACGAAGTTGAACGATTGAAAAAATCACAACCTCAAATCGTGATTGGGACACCAGGAAAAATTAAAGACTTGGCAATAAAAGAAAACGTCTTACATATATTTAAGGCAAATACATTTGTTTTGGATGAAGCGGACATGGCATTAGAAATTGGATTCTTGGATGATATTGATGCGATTGCATCATTGATGGACAAAGAATTACAAATGATGGTGTTTAGTGCAACAATTCCTGAAAAATTGAAACCATTTTTGCGTAAGTATATGAACAATCCAGATGAGATATATATCAAGCCGAAGGAATTATCAAGTTTGAACATCGAACATATATTTTTACCAGTTAAAAGTAAAGATCGTGAAACGGTGTTATTACAATTACTTGGAGTAATCAATCCATATGTTGCAATCATTTTCTGTAATAAGAAGGAAAAAGTTGATGAAATTGCAGCGTTGTTATATGCGAATGGTCATAAAGTAGCTAAATTCCATGGTGGAATCACAGCGAGAGAAAGAAAACGTATTATGGAACGAGTGAATAAGGCTGAGTTCCAATATGTAGTAGCTTCTGATATTGCGAGTCGTGGAATTGATATTGATGGAGTAAGTCATGTAATAAATTTTGACTTGCCAAAAGATATGGAGTTTTATGTACATAGAAGTGGACGCACGGGACGTGCGAATTATACAGGAATAGCGATTAGTCTATATCACAAAGATGATGATAATTATATCGATTTCTTAGAAGATAAAGGAATTGATATTCACTATCAAGAGATTAAAAATGGCGAATTAGTTGAAAGAAGAGAACGTAAAGAAAGATCAAAACGTGAACTTGTTCATGCTGGATTCGATAAAAATACTGTAAACGTGAAAAAGAAAAACAAATCAGTGAAACCAGGATACAAAAAGAAATATCATCAGGAATTACAAAAACAAAAGATTAAAGCGATAAGAAAGAAAAGAAAGTAGGCAGACTATGTTAAAGATAGGTTCTCATGTTTCTATGGGTGGAAAAGATATGCTAGTAGGAAGTGTGAAAGAAGCACTAAGTTATAATGCAAATGCATTTATGATTTATACTGGTGCTCCACAAAACACAAAAAGAAGACCATTGGAACAAATGAAAATTGAAGAGGCCAAAGCATTAATGGAGAAAAATAATATTCCATTTGAAAATGTTATTGTGCATGCTCCATATATAATGAACCTAGCGAATATAGATCCGGAAAAAAGACAATTTGCAGTTGATTTTTTAACAACAGAAATTAGAAGAACTGCATCTATTGGTGCTAAACAAATTGTGTTACATCCAGGTGCGCATGTCAAACAAGGCCCAGAAATTGGAATAAAACATATCGTTTCTGGTCTAAATCAAGTGATTGAAAATACGAAAGAATTAGATGTGTTGATTGCACTGGAAACAATGGCCGGTAAAGGAACTGAAATCGGTCGTTCATTCGAAGAATTAAAAGCAATTATTGATGGAGTGAATCATAATGAACGTATTAGTGTTTGTTTTGATACATGCCATACTCATGATGCTGGCTATATTACAAAAGATGATTTTGATGCTGTCATTAAAGAATTTGATGAAGTGATTGGAAAAGAAAGAATTTCTGCATTTCACATTAATGATTCAAAAAATCCATTGGGAGCTTCAAAAGATCGACATGAAAATGTAGGATTTGGATACATAGGATATGACGCATTACATTATATTGTAAATCACCCTGATTTTATGACTGTGCCAAAAATTCTTGAAACACCATATATTACTGAAACACCAGATTCCAAAGAACGTTTATATCCTCCATATAAAGAGGAGATTGAAATGTTTAGAAGTGGGGAGTATGATCCTCAATATATTGAACGAATAAGAAACCGCAAATAGGATTCACTTCGAAGAATCTTGCTTATAAAAAGGAAAAAAGACACTATCATTTGATAGTGTCTTTAATATAATCTAATTGTCGTAATATGGCATCTTGCTGATATTTTGAAATTGTTTTTTTCTTTTCTACTTTAATATTTAAAATGTAATCTGCGCTCACATCAAAGAATTCACAAAAGAGTTTGATTTGTTGGGGAGTAAGTCCTTGTTTATTGTTTTCAATTTTAGAATAATTGGGACGTTGTACTCCAAGTATTTCAGCAACTTGCTTTTGTGGGAATCCTTTTCTCTCTCTTATTTCTTTTAATCTCTTTCCTAAATCATCCATGTTATCACCAATATAATTGTATCAAAATAAACACGTAAAGAGTTTGATTGTACCATATTGCTACAAATACATTTAGCGGTATAAAATATATACATAAAGTTGCCATAATTATTTTTAATATACTATATTTTCATATATAATAAGAGTAGGTGAGTTGTATGAAAAAAAAGATAGAACAAATACTAGATAAATACATCGATGCATATTCTTTTGTAAGTACAAAAGAGTATATTTTAACTAGACAATCCTTACATAAAAATGATTTGTATGATGACTACACAAAAGCAAAAGAATATTCGACTATTATAACGGTAGGATTAAGTTATTCATCAGATCAACTTTCATATAAAAAAGGATACGGAAGGTTATCAAGATATAGCTATGGAAAAGACTATCACTTGGTTATGAAAGATAGACTAACCTTAATAGAAAAAGAATTAGAAGTGTTGGGAATTGCATACTATAGTAGTGTTGATACCGGTCCAATTGATGAACGCTGGGCTAGCTACTTATCTGGCTTAGGTATGTTAGGGAAAAACCAGTATCTGATTCATCGAAAATATGGAGGATATTTGTATTTGGCTACGATTTTAATCAATTTGGAAATTGAAAAAGAATTCACTGTCTTAGATACATGTGGAGACTGTGACTTATGTGTAAAAAGTTGTCCTACAAATGCTTTAGATGGAGGCTTTATTCAAGAACGTTGTATTAGTGAAACAACTCAAAGTAAAAAAGAATTGACTGACAATGAAATCAAATATATTAACACACTTGTCTATGGATGTGATATTTGTCAGAGAGTTTGTCCAAAAAACAAAGGGATTAATTTTACTCATAACAAGGAGTTCACTCCAACTGGGATTGAACAAGTTCCACTTCACGGAATATTACAAATGACAAACAAAGAGTATCATGATATATATCAAAATAATGCCAGTAGTTGGAAAGGACCACTGATTATAAAAAGAAATGCATTGTGTCTTTTACTGAATAAAGGGGATACCTCTAGTATTCCATTAATTAAAGAAAGTATTGATAAATATTCAAGCGTTTTGTGGTATAATAATGTAGCGAAACGTGTATTAAAACAATTAGAGGTGAAGAAGAAATGAATCATATAGTTTTATATCAACCAGAGATTCCTCAAAATACAGGAAACATTATGAGGACTTGTGCGGCGGCAAATATGAAACTGCATTTGATTAAACCTTTGGGATTCGATTTGGATATCAAGAAGGTAAGAAGAAGTGCGGCGAATTATATTGAACATGTAACTTATGAAGTATATGAAAATTTTGATGACTTCTTAAGTAAGAATAAAGGAGAAATGTTTTTTATTACAAGATATGGACAAAAATCTCCAGATAAAATGAATTTCAGTTCTGAAACAGGCGAAGATATTTATATAATCTTTGGAAGTGAAAGCAGTGGAATTCCAAAAGAAATCTTAAAAGATCATTTAGAAAACTGTCTACGATTACCAATGACAGAGGTTGTTAGAAGTTTGAATTTAAGCAATACTGTAGCAATACTAGCTTATGAAGTATTAAGACAGCAGGAATATAAAGGTTTATTTACACATGAACCTGAAAGCTTAAAAGGGAAAGATTGGCTTACAAAATAAAGTATTATAAGAGAGGAAGTATATTATGATTCCTAATATATATCAAAATATTCAAATTCAAAGTTATAAACACGATGAAACTTTACATCGTATTTGGGAAAAAGCAACTGTCTTATATGTAGACGAAGACGAGATTATTGTAGCGAATAAAAGAACCAAGGTAATTGAAGCCAATGGAAGATTTTGGCACACTAGGGAACCTTCTGTTTCTTGGTTTTACAAGAAACACTGGTTCA
>CAYSZV010000014.1:41026-57174 GCA_964435595.1 uncultured Candidatus Izemoplasmatales bacterium
TATCGGGATTATTAAGAAAGATTCCATTCATTTTTATTGTAATATAGCCTCTCCATTTTTAATAGATGATGAAGGATTAAAGTATATTGATTATGATTTAGATATTAAAGTTATTGAAAAGTTTTCTTATAATGTATTGGATCGAAATGAATACAATAAACACAAAGAAAAAATGGATTACCCGGATAATTTAAAGAAAATTTTGGAAAGAGAATTAGCAAAACTGAAAAAAATGATTGAGAATAGAGAAGAACCATTCAATGCAAAATTAGTAAGAGAATGGTATCAAATTTACGAGGAGAATACACATGAATAAAAACGAATTTATCAGATTATACTTAAGGCTATCAATTGTTTTTGTATTAGTGTTAATGTATTTACAATATCAATTTACACAAGATCTTATGGGATCAGAAACGTCAATTAGCGGAACAATATCATCAAATATATTTAGATATAATTTTGAAAATGCATTCTTGACAATTGATGTTTTAAACACACCACTTATCATGTATATTTCATTTACATTATTGTCAGTATTTGCTGCTGTACTAGCTCTTAAGAATCCTCCTATTAGACAGAAATTTTTACAAGAAGTAGTTATTTATAACGTTATGATTTCAATTTTATTTATTGCTTCTAGTATTGTATTAATGGTATTGCTTCCTGATACAGTAAGTGGCGTAATAGATTATGGTCTCATTGCAATGAAATTCCCAATTCAAGGTGGGGAAATAGTGAGTGTATTTAACTTTACATACATTTTTATGATTGTCTATATCATCCTGAATATTGTTGCTCTACAACTCACAAAGGAAAAGAAATATAAAGAGAAAAAAGAAGAAACTGATTTAGATAGTGAGTTTTTATTATAAGAAAGAGTGCTTGCACTCTTTTTGTTTTTCTATTCTTATAATATTCACAATTTTGTGATACAATATATGAAAAGGTTGTGATAGTATGAATAATAAGAAATTTTGGTATTTAATTGGTATTGGGGTTGTTGTATTTTTCTTAATAATCGTAGTGAGTAATGTGATTGATGTCGGAGTGAGATTAAGAGAGATTTCCAAATATTTAGAATATGGATTTTATGGATTAAGTGGAATTCTTTTGTATGTATTATTTGTGAACCCTGTTCGCGTTATTTTGCTTGCTCCTACGTTTAGTGTTGAAGATATTATGGATGATGAACATAAACGTCATGGAGTGTATAAAAAAGCTGCGAAACAATTACTTGAAAACCCTGTTTTGACAGAAAAAGATAAAGAAACATTGATTTCTGTTTTGAATGATAAAGAAAGATTAAAGCCTGAATTAGCTAATATATTTAAAACCACGATTCAAAGTGCAATTAATGAAGTTATAAAGAAAAATGCAAAAACAGTTATGGTTACAACCGCTTTGTCTCAAAATGGAAACCTAGATATGTTAAGTGTAATCGGTCTTAATTTAAGAATGATTCGAGAAATTACTGAACTAACTGGATTTAGACCAACATTACCAAAACTAGCAAAACTATCATTAAATGTCTTAATGACTTCACTTATTGCAGAAGGACTAGATGATGCTGAAATAAGCGAAATGTTACCAAATAAAGTATCTGAAGCATTAACAGATGTTCCCTTCCTTAAAACAATATCAAATAGTATAATGTCTGGAGCTGCAAATGGATTGTTAACTTGCCGTGTTGGTATTGTTACTCAAAAGTATCTATTTACAGACAGTGATTTATTGAATAAAAAAGAAATTAGAAGGTATGCAGTAAAAGAATCGATCAAGATGATGCCAAATATTGTTAGTGCAGGATTAGCTGCATTTCCAAAAGGTGTATATAATATGTTTAAAAAACCATTTACAAGAAAAAAGAAGGCTGACGAAGAAGAATAATGAAAAAGCATTCCACAATTGGAATGCTTTATTTTTTGAATATAATCAATGGAACCATCATTTCGTCTTCTAATAGACCAGCATGATGTGCTTTATAAGATTTTTTTCCATTTAGGTTAAATAGTTTATTGGAAGTAGCAATCCCAATGTAATCTCCTAGAAACATATCAATTAGTTTATGCTTTGGACCGATACCAAGTAATTTACTATCTAATAACTCCTGTTTGGTCAATAAAGTATAAGACCCTTCAAAGTGTTTGTTAAATTCCAGTTTAAAGTCTTCAATATGTTCTTCTTTTACAAAGAAATTAATAGCTCTAGGTTCTATCGAAGGAAGACGTTTTAGATAGGATAACATAGTTTGATATTTATTAATGAATACTTCTTCAACATCAGTTAATCCATGATCTGCGATAGCAACGACTAAAGTGTTATCTGGAACATTCTCAATCAATACTTCGAACTCATTGTTAAGACTGTTAATCATATCAAATGTTTCTTTAGAGTTGATTCCATATAGGTGTTCTGTTAGATCTGGTTCTGTCCAATATAAATAGGTAAATGACTTGTCTATATTGTGTGTTCTAAGTAAGACTTGTTCTACAGCATCTGAGAGAGATTCGCTTGTACCACCAATTATTTTTGGCATGATAGCACCAGCATCAACATCTTCTCTGTGATTGTTGATTTGCTCCATAATATTTGGATAACTTAAATATTCATCTTTTACATTGTAGTCAAAGAATTTATCTTTATCATAAAAATCATTATTAATAAACACTGTGACGTTTGCTTCAACCTGCTCAAAGTATTGTACCCATCCTAGATATCCTGATGTGATTGGCGGTTGACCACTTAATACAGAATTGGTTGCCGCAACAGTAGTGGGAGGGAAAACACTGGTGATTTCTTTCACCATATATTTTTTTAATCCGTCTTCATCTTTCAGGTGTTTCTTTACAATATTTGATCCCAATCCATCTAATAAAACAAAAATGATATGATCAGGATTCGATTGTAGTGTGTTTTCTAATTCTTTGATTCCATTATATTGTGTCTTGATACCATAATGATGTAAAAATGTATTTGATACATTCATTATTGAATTTGTGTAATCTGGATTCTTTAAAGACATGATATCACCTCTCAACATTAAATTATATCATAAGAGTAGGCTCATATCAGTATATTAATAAAAATTTCTCATTGTGGTATAATACTATATGAGGTGATTGAATGAAACGTTTATTGACTTTATTTCTTATAGCTATAATTACTACTTTATTGACAGCTTGTGTAGGTATCCATTATCAAGAAACAGAATACACAATCAATGGGCATCAAGTATACTTATATGATCATAGAACAAGTGAAGTGAGTTGTGACCGCATCTCTGCTTTTGGTCTGTTTGTTCGAGATGGAGAATCAGATTATGTAACAGATAAAGATTTTGGTGAATGTAAGAATACTTTATATGTGAAACAAGATGGAACGTTTTATAATCTTTCTGAGGCACTTGAACTAGATATGTTTACAATCGAACAAGTACTTTCTACAGATTGGAACTTTACTGTATATGAGACACATTCTCTGCTATATTATATTGATGTGGAATCATTAATATTCAGTAATTATACAGAGAGCGAAACTTACAATGACATGGAAAATATTGAAAGGGTACTTGAAATTTCAGAATCGATATATCAACGATTTATTATTGATTATCTCCCACAAAACTTAAGTCCTATAGGGGAGATATCAGTCTTAAAAGATGGGGATATAATTGTTGTTCTTGAAGTATATGAACAGGGTATATATGATCCCTTCACCAATGCTTTTCAAGAGAGTTATGCAAGTGAACTATTCGGATTATTTTCATCAATAATAAACTAGATTGTAATGAATTTATTATGTGTTATTTTGTGATAACAGTTACATTTTAAGGTGATAACACTTACATTTTTAATGAAAACACTTTTATAGTTTTTTCGCTTTACATATGGATTCAATTATCTATAATAGAGGTGTCTTTTAAAAGAGACTAATTTATTGGATAATAGTTGGAGGAAGTTTAAATGATACCATTTGATATTCTTACATATACATATGATTTTGAAAACCCTATGTATGCAAGAGAAGGAATCATTAAAAAAATTGTAAGAAAATTCAGAAAACACGCACAAAGATAGAACATTGCAACACTATAAGAGAGAATATTGGAGGAAAAAATATGATACAATACGGTATTAATACTTTTGCTCACAATGTCGACAATCAAGGTTCAAACAACAATACTAGTACAACAAAATACTTAGAAAGTAGCACATTATTAATGGCTACGACTTATGATTTCGAAAACCCATTGTATGCAAAAGAAGGACTAATTTCTAAATTAGTAAAAAAAGTTAAGAAATTTGCAAACAGATAAATATATAAAAGAAAGAGAATACGATTGTCGTATTCTCTTTTTTTACATTACGTAATTTATTAATAATTTAATCGTAGCTTCGATTCCATCAATATGTGTTCTTTCCATACCATGTGAAGCATGAACTCCAGGACCACATAAAGCTCCTCTAATATCATTTCCACCCCTTAATGAAGCGGAAACGTCTGAACCATAATATGGGTAAATATCTACAGCGTGATTGAGTTTTTCTTTCTTCGCTATTTCTACTAATCTATTTGTTAAGTTATAATCATATGGACCAGATGAATCTTTTGCACAAATTGATACATCGTATTCTGTACAAGTTAAGTCATCACCAATACACCCCATATCGACAGCAATCATTTCATCCATTTCAGGAATATATGATGCACCATGTCCTACCTCTTCATAGGTAGAGATGATGAACTTGAGAGTGTATTTTGGAGTGATTTTATTTTCTTTGAGATATTTAATCATACCAAATATACTTGCAACATTGATTTTATCATCTAAGAATCTTGATTTAACAAATCCAGATTCAGTAATAACAGTTTTTGTATCAATAAATATAAAGTTACCAACTTCAATACCTAAATTTTGTGTATCTTCCTTAGATTTTACAACTTCATCGACACGGATATACATTGTTTCTGGGTTACGAGCTTTTGTGCCAGCATCTTTGTATACATGGACTGCTGGTGAAGTTGATAGGAATGTTCCTGTATATGATTTACCTTCTCTTGTTTTTACAGTACAATATTCCCCATCTAGTGTTGGCCAGATAGGGCCTCCAATTGATGTGAATTTCAAAGATCCATCACTACTAATACTGCGAACCATTGCTCCCAATGTATCAACATGAACACTCAGTCCTACTGTATAGTCAGAAGATCCTTTATAGGTAATGATTAAGTTGCCTTTTCTTGTTTTTTCTACGTCTAGACCATATTTGATTGCTTCTTTTTCGATTCTAGGGACAATCTCTACAGAGTATCCACTTGGACTTGGAATCTTTAAGATTTCTTTGGCTAATTCCAAGATATAATTTCTGTCTAATTTCATAATTTCACCTCGAGTTATTATAACACATATATTTTTAAAAATATATGATATAATGAGAGAAAGAGGTGATGTTATGAAAGTTATCTTTGGAGGAGCTTTTAACCCTGTAACGACTGCGCACATAAAGGTATGTGAATATGTCTTGAATAAAGTAAACGCTGAGGAATTCATTTTTTTACCTGTAAGTAGTGCCTATACAAAAAGTGATTTGGCTAGTAATTTTCATAGATTGAATATGCTTGAACTAGCAATAGAAAACAAAGAAAAAGTTAGGGTATCACAATTAGAGATGAATGACAGTGATTTTTTGGGTACTTATCAGAGTCTCATCCGTTTTTCAGATAGCGAACAAGTTGATATTGGATTTGTGATTGGAGCAGACAATTTGATGGGAATGCATTTATGGATTAACATTGAGGGGATTCTGAGTGAATTCAAGATCATTGTGTTATCAAGATATGGGATAGACATCAATACAATTATTGAATCAAATCCTATATTGAAAAAGCATAAGAACTCATTTATAATATGTGATGATTTTAATATTGATATGAGTTCAACGCATTTTAGGGAGAATTTAAATCCAGATTTTGTTCCAAAAAAAGTCTATCAATACATTATAGAGAATGAATTATATCAGGTAGATGATGATGACAGAATATAAAGTAGGATATTTGTCGTTTTTCAATCATCTCCCTGTTTTAGTGTTAGAAGGACTTTTACTATATGCTGCTTCCTTTATTGGTTTCAATGATTGGATATGGATTATGATTACAGGCGTTATATTAGGAATTACAATTATTGCGATATCGATTAATCTGAATAAGATATACGGGATAAGCAAACATGTGTTAAGTGTTCGAATTGGACAAAAAAAAGCTGAATACTTATTGTCAAATATTAAGACAATCCGTAACAGAAAATGGAATATTGAAATTGGATTTCGCGATAGTGGAAAAGTGAAAACAATATACCTTGGTTGGTATATTAGAAAATATAAAAAAATGAGAACTCAATTATTTGAATATATCGAGCAATTAGATAACTTTGATCGTATTATATTCATTAAATAGGTGGTGAAAAGAGTGTACGGAAAAGGATTTATTAAAGTAGCGAGTGTGACACCGGTCTTAAAGGTTGGTAATCCACTTTTTAATGTCAAAGAAATGGTAGAACTCTTGAAAAAAGTAAAAAGCAGTATAACTGTCTTCCCAGAACTGGGTGTAACAGCATATACATGCAATGATTTATTCTTTCAAGAAAGCCTCTTACAAGATACAAAAAAGGCGATTCAATTTTTGTTAGACAACAATCAAGCAAAAGGAATCGTTGTATTTGGTGCACCCCTTGAAGTCAGTGGTGTTCTTTATAATTGTGCATTTATTATTAGTGGAAAAGAAATCTTAGGAATTGTTCCAAAATATTATTTGCCAAATACTGGTGAATTTTATGAAAAACGTTGGTTCCAAAGTGGGTTTGATATTGTCAATGAAGTAAGATCGATTGAATACCTAGGAAATGATATTCCATTTGGAAATCTTGTATTTGAATCAACAGATCAAGAAGTGACATTTGGAGTAGAAATTTGTGAAGATATGTGGGCACCAATCAGCCCTGGTAATATTTTAGCAATCAATGGTGCCAAAATGATTCTTAACTTAAGTGCTTCAAATGAAGTCTTAGGGAAAAGAGAAATGAGAAGAAGAGCAATTCTAGAACATAGTAGAAGAAATGCAGGTGCATATGTTTACTGTAGTGCAGGAGTTAGTGAATCTACAAGTGAAACAGTCTTTAGTGGACACAATGTAATTTGTCAAAATAGTGCTATGATTATTGAAACGGAAAACTTTAGTCAAGCAAGTGAAATCATTTATGGAGATATTGATTTATCAAAAATTGATTTCTCTAGAAGAACAAATGCTTCTTACAGAGATACCCTTCATAAGTTTGATTATGAAGTACAACACATAGCAATTTCATTACAAGAAGAGGATGGATTCGAATTTGAAAAAAAGTTTGATCGCACGCCGTTTGTACCAAAATGTAATATCTTACATGACTTTGAAAAAATAGCTGCATTACAAGAAAATGCACTATTAAAAAGAATCAAGCATGTGCGTGCGAAATCATTAATAGTAGGAGTAAGTGGAGGATTGGATTCTACACTTGCATTATTAATCGCTGTCCGTGTATATGATAATCTAGGATTGTCACGTAAGGAAATTATAGGAGTAACAATGCCTGGTCTTCATACCAGCAAAAGAACAAAGAAAAATGCCTTAGATATGATGAACAATTTAGGTGTAACAGTCTTGGATATTGACATCAACAATCATGTGAGAGAACACTTTTTATTGATTGGACATGATGGAGTAACACAAGATATCACTTATGAAAACACACAAGCTAGAGCAAGAACAATGATTTTGATGAATCTAGCAAACAAACACCATGGACTCGTATTGGGTACGGGTGATTTGAGTGAATTAGTACTTGGCTGGTGTACCTATAATGGGGACCAAATGAGCATGTATGGAATCAATGCCGGTATTCCAAAAACGTTGGTTTCATTTATGATTCAAAATTATGCAGATCATAAATTTAGTGAAGATGTGAGAGAGACACTATATAGTATCTTATCAACACCAATCACTCCAGAACTTGCTTCAAACCAAAAAACAGAAGATACAATTGGTAAATATGAAATAAATGACTTCATTATACATCGTGTCTTACGTTATGGAGACAATAAAGAGCGTATTGTTTGGCTATTGCCAATCGTATTTGATATAACAGAGAAAGATGCATTTGAATATGCAGCAAACTTCTTTAGAAGATTTTATTCACAACAATTTAAAAGACAAGCTTTACCTGATGGACCAAAAATATTGGATATCAGTGTAAGTCCACGTGGTGATTTAAGATTGCCAAGTGATATTGATTTGAGTTAGGAGTACCATATGAAAACAGTCGTAGTAGGACTAAGTGGAGGAGTAGACAGTAGTGTAGCTTGTGCCTTATTAAAAGAGCAAGGTTACAATGTGATCGGTCTATTCATGCGAAATTGGGATAGTACAACAAATAATGATGTTTTGGGAAACCCGGAAAAAGACAATGAAATATGTACCCAAGAACAAGACTTTCAAGATGCCCAAAAAGTAGCGGATAAATTAAATATCCCGCTTTATCGTGTCGACTTCATTAAAGAATACTGGGACAACGTCTTTACCTATTTCTTAGATGAATATGCAAAAGGTCGTACACCAAACCCTGATATTTTATGTAATAAATATATTAAATTTGATGCCTTTATTGAACATGCGAAACAGTTTAACCCTGATTTTATAGCGATGGGACATTATGCACGAGTAACCCACAAAAATGGACAACATCGAATGCTTCGCGGGGTAGATGACAATAAAGACCAAACCTATTTCTTAAGTCAACTAACAGAAGAGCAATTATCAACGATTTTGTTCCCTGTTGGTGAACTGAATAAACAAGAAGTAAGAGATATTGCTCATAAATACGACTTAGCTACTAAAGATAAAAAGGATTCAACTGGAATATGTTTTATTGGAGAACGTGATTTTAACAAATTTTTAAGCAATTACCTTCCTTCTACACCGGGAAATATGGTGACCGCAGATGGTGAAATTATTGCCACTCATAGTGGACTCATGTACTACACCATTGGCCAAAGAAAAGGTCTTGGTATTGGTGGCAGCAATAGGTTTGGAAATGAACCGTGGTTTGTGATTGGAAAAGATTTAGAGAAAAATGAATTGATTGTTGGACAGGGATTCCATCATCCAACTCTATACAGCAACAAATGTATTGTAGATGAAGTGAACTTGATTGGAATGGCTCGGTTTGAAGGACCGCTTACTTGTACAGCGAAATTCAGATATAGACAAGAAGATAACGATGTAACAATCGAATTTATTGGAGAAGAATTAGTAGTAACATATCCACAAACTGTAAGAGCTGTTACCCCAGGACAAGCTGCGGTATTCTATCAAGGTGATACATGTATTGGTGGAGGGTTTATCAAAGAAGTGTATAAAAACGACATTCGTTGTAAATATTAGGAGGAATAATATGAAAGCAGTAATGACACTAGAAAAAAATGATGCAAAAGTAGTAATTGATTTATTTGAAAAAGATGCTCCAGGAACAGTGAAAAACTTCACCGATTTAATCAATAAAGGATTCTATAATGGACTAACATTCCATCGTGTTATACCAGGATTTGTAGCACAAGGTGGATGTCCTTTAGGGACAGGAACTGGGGGACCAGGTTACCAAATTAAATGTGAAACAGAAGGAAATCCAAATATCCATCAAGTAGGTGCTTTGTCAATGGCACATGCTGGTAAGAACACTGGAGGATCTCAATTCTTTATTTGTTATGACAGTTTCCCACATTTAGATGGCGTACACACAGTATTTGGACAAGTTATTGAAGGAATGAATGATGTCTTGAATATCAAGCAAGGCGATCGTATTTCAAAAATAGAAGTACAATAAAAAGAAAAACAAGATAGACATCTCTACTATAATAGTGGAGGTGTTTTTATTATGAAAAAATTAGTTGTAGTTAGTTTGATGTTTTTATTATGTAGTGTAATGTTTAAAAGTGTATCTGGATCAGACTATGAAAGTTACCAGGAAATTACATTCGAGCACAAAGGTGCTACATTATTGAGTGAGTATGGAAACAACGATTTTAAGAAGTACTATGCCAAGATGAAAGGCAAACGATTTTGGGGTTGGAGAACATTTACAGTCTATAAGGATGAAGAGTTATCATTTATTGATGATACTTTGTATGTAATTGTCAATGAAGGTACAACAGCAATTGATGAAACAATCAAATTATCAAGAAATTATAGTCTTAAGAAACAATATACGGTATCTGGAAGTTTGGGAATCAAAGCCAATGGGACAGAAAAAGGTTTCAAATTGGGACTAGAAGAAGAAATTGATTCAACCATAAGTACCACTGTATCGGGCTCAGTCGAGGAAAGTTATTCTATGAGGATAGAAGTAGACCCTGGTACGAAAGTATCAATTCAAATCAAAGGGGAAGGTAAAATTACAAATGGAGTAGCCAAATATTATCGGTTTTGGAAAAATGTAAAAAAAGGTGGCTTTGAGATTTTTTGGATTACCACTGAATATTACTCGATAGAAAAGGTGAAAATCGATGAAAATTAAATACCTGTTTTTTGTACTTATTGTATTTTCAATCTTTTTGGGTATATCGTTGCTTGTAAGTAACGATATACCATTAAAAGTTATTACTTCACCTAAGGTATATAGTATGAAACATACTGAGTTGAATGAAACATTTAAAATATCTGTTCTGATGAATCGAAATGACACCTATCATTTGGATACAAATTATATGCGAAAAACGGGGATCAAAGATGAAGAAGAATATCTACCTGTATCAATTGAGCTAGTAGAAGTATCGAAAGAACAAATGTCAGTTGAAGAAGACGCATATTACTTGGTAAATTTTGTCATTTTATTGCGAATAGAATCGAATGACCACTCTATCGAATATGACAATGCTTCATTGGAAATAATCTATGAGAATGATCAAGTTCTTGATTTGTATATTGGAGAGCTGAATTATCTCTTTAAAGAAAATACGAAAGATTTATCTTTATACAATTTGCAGGGTACATTTGGTGAAGTAAATAACATTAACACAGTTACTGGGGTATCCATCGAATTAAGGAATCAATCAGACTATAATGTAACAATAAAAAGAATTGATATTTATAGTGAAGACATATCATTTAACAATGACTATTTAATCGAAAAAGACCGGAAAATAGATATGTTTGAAGAAGTCGAAAGTGTTCTTTTAGTACATGCCTATGATTTTGAAACATATGAAAGCACAGAACAACATCACTCTATTCTTGAAGGACAAACGAAAATGTTATATATTCCATTATTGTATCATGATGAAATAAAATATATAAGCCGTTTTGTTATAGTTGTTACATATGAAATAAATGGGACTGAGGAAGTCTTTTATATCGATGATTTTATTTTTATGAATCGTCTTAATTTTGGTCCAGAGTTCGAACCAGGATACCAGGTATATGAGTATGATGATTAAATCTTTTCAAAAACAGTATGGGTCCGAATTGGTAATCGTTGATTCCATCAATAGTGACAAAAGAATCATCCTATTGAAAGGTGATAATGGATCGGGCAAGAGTACGCTTTTAAAAGCTATGATGGGACTAATTAAATACAATGGAACAATTGATTTGAATGGAACTAAGTCGTATATGAATGAAGTCATTCATTTTCCGAAAGACGCAAGAGTAAAAGATGTTATTGATGCTTATAACATTATAGACAGATTGTCACATCAAACATTATTTTTATTGATTGACCAGTTTGATTTAACGAATAAAGTAAATTACTATATTCATAGTTTGTCAAAAGGAATGAAAATGAAATTGCAATTGATTTGCACCTTCATGTTAGACCGAGATATCTATATATTGGACGAACCCTTTTCTGGGCTTGATCATCCTTCTGTCATCGCTCTTATTACGTATATTAAATCATCATCTAAACAATTTATTATTGCTTCACATATAGGGGTTGAGTTAGGAAAAGATTGTGAAGTGATTTTACTATGATAAAACTCTATTTATCTCAATTAATGTTGATTTTATCTAAAAAAGATTTGTATATTTTATTGGGATCCTTTGTTTTGATCATTGGATTCTTCTTGTATTCATCTGGGTATTATCAAGAATATGAGTATCAGGTGGTTTATAAAACGACATTGTTTCATGATTATTTGATTGAATCTGTTTCCTTTATTAAATTGTGTAGTGTTATCTATGGAGTATACATTAGTATTTTATCAAGAAAACTGCATTATCTAGATGGGCTCTTTTTGTCTAGGGGAAAACGAGAAGCAGTAATGATTACTAGACTAATGGTATTGATAACTTATCTTTTCTTAATTCAAACAATTGTTTTCTTATTTTTCTGCTTAATTGGAGACTTTTTGACCCCTATTATGCTTGAATATGATTATATTCAATTGTTTATTAGCATTCAATTATTTGGCGTATTCTATATGTTCTTGAGTTATCTTTGTTTGATTATTTTTAAAGTAGTGTACGGTCCCATATTTATCGTTTTTCTATACTTCGTGACTACGATATTTAGTCCATTTTACGTATCATATATAGAAATTACTAACTTAGAAAAAGTTATCAATTATTTTATGAATGACTTGATTGTATTTTCTGATTATAGCATTATGCCACTTTTTGGGAACACTCACCTATTTTTGATGATTGTGATAATGATTGAAAGTGCTTTCTTTCTCTTCATAAAAAGAGACGTAGCGATTTTGTGATTGTAAAAGAATTGCCGCTATGGTATATTACATTTGAAAAGGAGTGTTAATATGTGTGGAATAGTTGGATATTTAGGAAATGAAGATGCAAGGGAATTAATACTTAAAGGATTAACTAGATTAGAATATCGCGGATATGATAGTGCTGGAATTGCACTTTATAATAATAAAGATGGTGTCTTTACAATTTATAAAGATAAAGGACGTGTTGACAACTTAAAACAGTTAACCGACTTTTCATATGAGACACACCAAGGAATTGGACATACAAGATGGGCAACGCATGGTATCCCAAATAAAGTGAATAGTCACCCACATAAATCAAGTACAGCTAGTTTTTATATCGTACACAATGGTGTTATTGATAACTATTTAGAGTTAAAACAAGAGTTTTTACCTGAAAGTGTCTTTGAGTCTGATACAGATACAGAAGTGATTGCTCATTTGGTTGAAAAGTTTTCACAAACAATGACAACAAGTGAAGCAATCAGAAAAACAATGAGTTTACTGGAAGGTAGCTATGCATTGGCGATTATTGAAACAAGTGATTCAACTCGTTTATATGCAGCCAAAAATAAATCACCTTTGTTGTTAGGAATCAGTGAAGATGGCCTAACAATCGCAAGTGATCTTATGGCATTTGTTGGACATTCAAAATCATATATTCCATTACCTGATAAAAGTTATGTTGAAATTCATAATCATGATTTTCAAATCCTTGATATTATTGGTAAAGAAATGGAATATGAAGTAAAAACAATCAATGTAAATTACATGGATATTGAAAAAGGTGAGTATTCTCATTTTATGATGAAGGAAATCAATGAACAACCTAGTGTGATTAGAAGAATCATTGGAAAATACTTTGATGAAAATGGTGAAATCAGAAAAATAAGTCCACGTATCTTCGAAGAAATTGAGAAAAGTGATCGTATTTATATCATCGGTGCTGGTACAAGTATGAATGCTGGATACATTGGAAAAGAATTGTTTGAAAAATTAGCAAATAAACCTGTCGAGGTACATATTGCAAGTGAATTTGCATATAATATGCCAATCTTAACGGAGAGACCATTGTTTATGTTTATTTCTCAATCAGGTGAGACAGCAGATTTAAGAGCAGTACTTGTTAATGCGAAAACAAAAGGGTATCGTACCTTAACACTAACAAATGTGAAAACATCCACTCTAGCTAGAGAAGCAGATAACTATGTGAATTTGTATGCAGGTCCAGAGATCGCTGTAGCAAGTACAAAAGCATATACTGCACAAATTGCAGTACTTAGCATTTTAGCTTATGGATTATCTGATAAGAAAATCAATCTTAGAAATGAATTAAGTAAAGTTGCATATAGTATGGAAAGTATTATCGAGCAAAAAGAATATATTGAATCATTGGTTAAAAAATATTTGACTAAGAGAAATTGTTTCTACATTGGTAGGGGAATTGATTACTTCGCATCTTTGGAATCAGCACTGAAATTAAAAGAGATAAGCTATATCCAAAGTGAAGGATTTGCTGCTGGTGAATTAAAGCATGGAACAATTGCATTGATTGAAGAAGGAACACCTGTCATCGCAATCATTAGTCAAACAAGAATCAATCGAAATACAAGATCTAACTTACAAGAAGTGATTTCTCGTGGTGCAAAAGCAATCGTGATTTCAACCAGAGGAGTACACCAAACTACTGATCAAATTGTTGTGGATGATGTATATGAATTATTTAGTCCGTTATTAACAATTATTCCATCACAACTAATCGCATATTATGCCGCTTTACAACGTGGATATGATATTGATAAACCAAGAAATTTAGCGAAAAGTGTTACTGTAGAGTAACACTTTTTTATTTTTTTGGAAGATGCGTTTCGTATAGAAACAAAAAAACTTTTTAGATTCTTATATCTTTATGATATAATCTTACTGTTATGAAGGAGGCTGTAAAATGGCAAAATATTTTGGTACTGATGGAATAAGAGGACGATTTGGGATTGAGTTGAATGCACCACTTGCTTTTAAAGTTGCACAGAGCCTAAAGGGTGTCCTCAATGTAGATAAAATAGTGATTGGTATTGATACGAGGGAATCAAGTACAGAATTAATGTATGCTTGTGCAAGCGGAGCACAAAGTATTGGAGTAGATGTGATGTTGGCTGGTGTGGTTTCTACACCGTTAATTAGTCATTATTCGAAAGAAAAACAAATAGCGGGAATTATGATTACTGCAAGTCATAATCCATATAAAGATAATGGAATTAAAGTGTTTAATCGAGGAAATAAATTGACTGAAGAACAAGAACTAGCAGTGGAAGCTTTTGTTGATGGAAATAGAGATTTTGAAGTTGAACGTGTTGGTAAAATTTATAGTGGTGAAGATGTAATTGATGAATACGCAATATTAATTGATTCACTTGATTTACCATATGTTGATTTAAAAGTGGGATATGATAGTGCCAATGGTGCGAACTATATGCTTAGCAAAGGCATTTTTGATGGACTTACAAGAGATTCTATCCAAATCGGAAACAAGCCAGATGGTAAAAATATCAATGAAGGTGTCGGAAGTACACATCTCGAAAGTATTATACAGTTAGTAAAAGACGAACAATGTGATATTGGATTATCATTTGATGGTGATGGAGACCGTATTTTAGTAGTAGATCATGATGGAACTGTGATTGATGGAGATGCATTGATCTATGTTTTAGCAGTCTATCTTAAAGAACAAGGAAGATTAAATAAGAATAAAGTTGTTCTTACAAAAATGTCTAATTTAGGAATCATCAAAGCATTTGAACGCCAAGGTATTAGTGTTGAGATTGTAAATGTTGGAGATAAATACGTTTTAGAAAAATTAAATGAACAACACCTTTCTATTGGTGGAGAAAATAGTGGACATGTCATTTTAAGAGAGTTTATCAATACTGGTGATGGACTTTTAGTTGGAGCATATCTCTTAAAAGTACTTCAAGAAACAAAACAAACACTTAGTCAACTGACAAGTGATATTCAAATGTGGCCACAAGAACTTGTAAATCTACGTACATTCAATAAAGAAATCATCAAAGATGAGAGAGTTGTTTCTTTGGTAAACTCGATCAAAGAAGAACTTGGTGACAATGGAAAAATCTTTGTAAGAGCAAGTGGTACAGAGCCTTTATTAAGAGTTACCGTAAGTTGTGAAAAACAAGAAGATTTAAATAGATACAGAGATCAAGTTGTAGGGTTATTAAACCGAATCAAGGAGGAAGTGTAATGAAAAATTATGCAATTGTATTAGCCGCAGGAAAAGGAACTCGTATGAGAACCGAATTACCCAAATGTGCTTATCCGATTTTAAAGAAACCAATGATT
>CAYSZV010000015.1:0-13675 GCA_964435595.1 uncultured Candidatus Izemoplasmatales bacterium
TGTACTTCTTTTAAAATATATTGTTGTACTGTTTCTGCATCAGTAGCTTTCAGTAATTGTTTTGGATCAATACTACCATCATGTAATTTTTGTCCAGCAGTAACATCTTCACCTTCTGTAACAAGTAGTGATACACCACTATTGGTTTCATAAACATGTTTCTCTAGACCATTTTCTACAGTGATTTTATATCTTGATTCCAAGTTTTCAATTTCTGAAACAGTTCCATCAATTTCACTAATTAACGCTTTTCCTTTCGGAGTACGCGCTTCAAACAATTCTTGGATACGAGGTAGCCCTTGTGTGATATCGGCACCAGCAACCCCACCTGTATGGAAGGTACGCATTGTAAGCTGTGTACCAGGTTCACCGATTGATTGAGCTGCGATGATTCCTACAGATTCACCAACTTCTACTTCATCTCCAGTTGATAAGTTTTGTCCATAACATTTTTTACAAATACCTGACGTGCTATGGCACGTTAAGACACTTCTAATTTTTAGTTGTTCAATTCCTGCATCAACAATTTTTTTAGCAATTTCATCAGTGATATATTCACCTTTTGAAACAAATACTTCTCCTGAATCAGGATCCACTGCAGACTCTTGTGCATAGCGTCCAATTAAACGGTCTAAGAATGGAACGATTTCTTTTCCATCACTTTCGTGAGTAATTGATTTTATTGTAACTCCACGATCTGTTGCACAGTCATCTTCTGTGATAACCAATTCTTGTGATACATCTACAAGACGTCTTGTTAAGTATCCAGAATCGGCAGTTTTTAAAGCTGTATCGGTAGAACCTTTACGAGCACCATGGGTACTGATAAAGAACTCTGACATTGTTAATCCTTCAATAAATGAAGATTTTACTGGAAGTTCAATTGTAGATTTGATTCCGGCTTTGATGTTATATGCAGTATTCAATCCTTCACGTTTTGTGTTCGCCATAGATCCACGGATCCCAGCTAACTGTGTAAAGTTTGATGCATTCCCACGGGCACCAGAATCACTCATCATAAAGATGTGATTATCGTTTGTCAATTCTTCCATTAATCCTCTTTGGATTCTATTTTTTACATCAGCCCATTCTTTGATTACTAATTTATAACGTTCATAATCAGTTAATAGACCCATTTCAAATTGCATAAATAATTCATCAACGATTGATTGTGTCGCTTCAACTTCTGCTTGCTTATGAGAGTAAACTTTAACATCAGACGCAGATACTGTTATTCCTGCAAGTGTTGAATATTTGAATCCTAAGTTTTTCAATTTATCTAACATTTTTGATGTTTCATTGATTTTGAAGACAATGAAAATTTCAGAGATAATGTTTGATAAGAATCCTTTTTTAAACGGTGAAACTACAGGCATATTTTGGATATACTCTTTGATATTTGTTCCTGGATGTACAAAGTACTTATCAGGAGTTTTATATCTCTCCACACCAGTTTCAGGATCTTTTTGTTTTTGCAAGTTGATTAATGTTGGCTCATTTAGATAAGCAAATGTTTTAGGTAAGATTTGGTTAAATGTTAATTTACCAAAAGTAGTAATTAAATATCCATTTTTTTGATCTTCAGTAAGTGGTGCATTTCCCAATGCATCCCCTTTGATTGCGATTCTTGTATGCAATGTAATCAAATCATTTTCATATGCAAGAGTTGCTTCATCATAATCACCAAATACAGTACCTTCACCATATTCCCCAGGTTTTTCAAGAGTTAAGTAGTAGTTACCTAATACCATATCCTGAGAAGGTGTAACGATAGGCTTACCATCTTTTGGATTTAAGATGTTGTTTGACGCTAACATTAATACACGTGCTTCTGCTTGTGCTTCTTCACTTAGTGGAACATGAACAGCCATTTGGTCACCATCAAAATCGGCATTGAATGCTGTTGTTACAAGTGGATGAAGACGAATTGCTTTTCCTTCAACTAATTTAGGTTCAAATGCTTGAATCCCTAATCTATGTAGTGTTGGTGCACGGTTTAATAATACTGGATGTTCTCTTATCACGTCTTCTAAAACGTCCCAGATTTTATCGTTTTGTTGTAATTCAATCATATTTTTCGCTTGTTTGATATTTGTTGCAATTTCACGTTCAATCAATTCTCTAATAACGAATGGTTTAAACAACGTGATAGCCATTTCTTTTGGCAGTCCACATTGGTACATTTCAAGATCTGGTCCAACTACGATTACAGAACGTCCAGAGTAATCTACACGTTTCCCTAGTAAGTTTTGTCTAAATCGACCTTGTTTACCACGTAGTAAATCAGATAATGATTTTAATGGTCTATTTTTCTCTACTACAACTTTACGTCCACGTTTACTATTATCGATTAACGCATCAACAGCTTCTTGAAGCATACGTTTTTCATTTTTTGTAATAAGGTGTGGTGCATTTTGTTCAAACTGTCTTTTTAAACGATTGTTTCTGTTTAAGATACGTCTATAAAGGTCATTTAAATCTGTTGTAGCAAAACGTCCACCATCTAGTTGTACCATTGGACGTAATTCAGGTGGAATTACAGGTAGTACATCTAGAACCATCCATTCTGGCTTGTTATCACTATTAGCGAATGCTTCAACAACAGCAAGTCTTTTGATGATTTTTTGACGTTTTTGTTTTGATGCAGTTGATAATCCTTTTCTTAACAGCATTGATTCTTTTTTCAAGTCCATTTTTCTTAACAATACTTTCACAGCTTCTGCACCAGATAGTGCTCTGAATCTAGTTCCGTATTCCATGTACTTTCTTGAATATTCTGCTTCTGTAAGAATTTGTTTGTATTGTAAGTCTGTATCCCCTGCTTCAATTACGATATATGAAGCCAAATATACAACTTCTTCTAAATCTTTTGCTTTTAAATCAAGTAAGATTGCCAAACGTGATGGGCTGTTTCTTAAGTACCAAGTATGCACTACTGGTGCTGCAAGTTCAATATGTCCCATACGTTCACGACGTACTTTACTTTCTGTGATTTCTACTCCACATACAGCACATTTTTTACCAGTATGAGAGTTTCTTTTTGACTTGTTGTTACAAGCGCATTGGTAATCTTTTTGTGGTCCGAAGATTACTTCACAGAATAGACCATCTTTCTCAGGTTTCAAAGTACGGTAATTAATTGTTTCGTGTTTCTTAACTTCCCCAAAGCTCCATCCACGGATTTCTTCAGGAGATGCTAATCTGATTTTTAAGTGTGTAAACTTTTTACTCATAAAATCACCCTACTTTCTTACGACTCGAAGCCATATTTTGAAATATAGTCTTCTGCTTCATCATTCACTAATGATTTATTTGCTTCATTGACACCAGTTTCTCTGCTGATTAATTCAACATAGATACCTAGTGATTGTAATTCTCTAGTTAATACTCTAAAACTTTCAGGTAAGCTTGGTGCCGGAATCGGCTTCCCATCAACAATCGCTCTAAATACTTTATTACGACCGATGATGTCATCTGATTTCACAGTTAACATTTCTTGTAATGCGTAAGCTGCACCGTAAGCTTCAAGTGCCCATACTTCCATTTCTCCAAAACGTTGTCCACCATTTTGTGCTTTCCCACCCATTGGTTGTTGTGTAACTAATGTGTAAGGTCCAACACTACGTGCATGCAATTTATCATCAACCATGTGGTCTAGTTTGATCATATACATAACCCCAACACTAATGTCGTTATCATATGCTCTACCAGTTTGCCCACTTGTTAATTTAAACTTCCCAGTCGGTTTCATACCTGCTTCTTCAATGATTTTTCTTAAATCTTCATTTTTAACACCATCAAATACAGGAGTAGCAACATGTACACCCAAACGTTTTGCTGCCATACCTAAATGGATTTCTAATACCTGTCCGATATTCATACGAGACGGTACCCCTAATGGGTTTAACATAATATCAACTGGAGTTCCATCTTCCATAAATGGCATATCTTCCACTGGTAATATTTTAGAGATAACCCCTTTATTACCATGACGTCCCGCCATTTTATCTCCTTCATTGATTTTACGTTTTTGTACAATATATACTCTAACAACTTGGTTTACACCAGGACTTAATTCATCACCATTAGCTCTACTGAAGTGCTTCACAGATTGAATGATTCCTCCACCACCATGTGGTACGCGTAAACTTGTATCTCTAACTTCACGAGATTTTTCACCGAAGATAGCCAATAACAACTTATCCTCAGGTGTCGGATCAGTGTGACCTTTCGGTGTAACTTTACCTACTAAGATATCTCCTTCAAATACTTCAGCTCCTGGAATGATGATTCCGTCTTCATCTAAGAATTTACGTCCTTCATCACCAACATTTGGTATTTCTCTAGTGATTTCTTCTTTACCTAATTTTGTATCACGTGCTTCAATTTCATATTTTTCAATGTGAATTGATGTATATACATCTTCTTTTACCAATCGTTCACTCATGATAATAGCATCCTCATAGTTGTATCCATTCCATGTCATGAATGCAACAACTACGTTTCTACCTAGTGCCATTTCACCTTCATCCATTGATGGACCATCAGTGATTGTTTGATCTTGTGGTACAAAGTCTCCCATACTAACGATTGGTCTCATGTTAATCAATGTACCTTGGTTAGAACGTTGGAATTTATTTAGATTATATTCATCTAATTTTCCTTCTTCTGTTCTAATTTTGATTACATTTGCATCAACATATTCAACTGTACCTGCATGTTCAGCTACCAAACAGCTTCCACTGTCATGAGCTGCTTTATATTCAATACCAGTTCCAACAAATGGAGCTTCTGGAATTAATAGTGGGATTGCTTGACGTTGCATGTTTGCACCCATTAAGGCACGGTTTGCATCATCATGTTCTAAGAATGGGATACAAGCTGTAGAAATCGAAACAATTTGTTTTGGAGAAACGTCCATTAATTCAATTTCATTTCTTCTAAACATTTTTGTTTCACCTTGGAAACGTGCTACTACTTGTTCATCAACTAAGTCTTTATTGTCGTTAACGTTCGCATTCCCTTGAGCGATTACATAACGTTCTTCTTCATCAGCACTAAAATATATCATTTCATCATTTAGTGTTGCAGTTCCATCTTCGTTTTGAGTTACTGTTAAATATGGTGTTTCCATAAATCCATATTTGTTTACTCTTACGTATGACGCTAAACTGTTGATTAAACCAATGTTTTGACCCTCAGGTGTTTCAATCGGACAAATTCTACCATAATGACTATGGTGAACGTCACGAACTTCGAATCCAGCACGGTCACGAGTTAACCCACCAGGACCAAGAGCTGAAATTCTTCTTTTATGTGTAATCTCATCCAAAGGATTCGTTTGAGCCATGAATTGAGATAATTGTGAACTTCCAAAGAATTCTTTTAAAGATGATGTCAAAGGACGAATGTTGATTAAGTTTTGTGGAGTAATTTCATCTGGTTCTTTAGTAGACATTCTGTCTTTAACATTTTTTTCCATTTTAGTAAGACCAATTCGGAATTGGTTTTTCAACAATTCTCCAATTAATCTTAAACGTCTATTTCCAAGATGGTCGATATCATCCAACCCACCAACGCGATCAAAAAGATTCAAATAATAACTAATTGAAGCAATGATATCAGAAGGAACGATATGAACTTTGTCTTCGAAACTGTAATTACCAATAATTTTAACAGGAATTTCTTCATCTTTAATGTTTTTACTATAAATTTCTAACACTTCGATTTGAGCTAATTCTACATATAAGTTTTCGTTTTCAAATACTTCTTCAAATGCAGCTCTCAATCCTTTAGCGTAAGCTTTACCAAATTCCTCTGTTAATATTTTTTCGTTTTTACCTGAAGATTTCAGATATGCTTTATAATATTCTTTTCCTGTTTTGTAATCTTGCTTTGTAATATCTTCAAGCAATTCTTCGTCAGTTAAGAAATCAAATATTAATTTGCCTTCATATTCAGCAGTTCTTAAAATTTCCAATTGATTATCAAATGAATATTCTAATTCGTATGCTCCAACACCTGGAACGTATTCTGTGAATAATTCTCTGTAGTCTTTCAATATATCGATATGTTTGTTTTTAATTGTTGTTTCTTTTGGTATCAATACTTCCCCTGTTTCAAGATCAATAAAATCATTTACCAATTTTTTACCATGGATACGAGATAATACATCCAGTTTTTTATTGATTTTATAACGTCCAACTTCTGCCAAATCATAACGTTTCGCATCAAACAAGCGAGATTCTAAAAATAGTTTCGCCCCTTCTTCTGTTGCTGTTTCACCTTGACGCAATTTAGAATACACTTCTTTGATTGCCTCAGCTGGTGATTTGGTTGTATCTTTTGCAAATGTTAATTCTAAGAAATCTGACTGTCCGTATAATGAAACGATTTGTTCATTTGAAGTAAATCCTAAAGCACGTAAAAGGGTCGTCAAAGGGATTTTCTTTGAACGATCAAGTTTAACAAATAATACATCTTTGCTACCCATTTCATACTCAAGCCAAGCACCACGTGTTGGGATAACTTGTCCTAAATATCTGCTTCGTAGAGTTTTTTTATCAATGTTTTCACTAAAGAAAACACCAGCACTTCTTACGATTTGTGATACGATAACACGCTCACTACCATTAATGACAAAACTTCCGGTAGGACTCATGATAGGGAAATCACCCATAAAGATTTTTTGTTCTTTGATTTCTCCTGTATCCTTATTTACAAGTTTTACATTTACTCTCAAAGGTTTTGAATAAGTAACATCTTTTTCTTTAGATTCAGAAATCGAGTACTTTTCTTCACCGAACTCATAATCTCCAAAGTATAATTCAATATTCTCCGTAAAGTTTTGAATCGGAGAAATGTCTCTAAACAGTTCAACTAGTCCGCGTTCAGCAAACCACTTAAAGGACTCTGTTTGGACCTTGATAAGATTTGGTAGAGCGATATTAGTTTTTACCCTAGAGTAATTTCTTCTATCTCTTTTTCTACCGTATTTTACAATTTTGTAATTCACAGATTTCACCCCATTTGTGTTGTTAAAATACCTGTGTAAACGCAAAAAAGCGCGCGTTTTGGCAATTTAATATAATATCATATATATGTCAAATAGTCAATCATTTTTTACATCTATATACATGGAACCCCTTGCTTCTACCTTCAAGTTCTACTGTATTATAGATCGTTTCTAATTTTCTTTTTGCACTGTCTGCCCCGTGCTTCTTATTGATTACAAGATACAATGTTCCATCTTCTTCAAGATGATGAAAGCTATCTTGAAAGAATCTGTAGATTGTTTCTTTCCCTGCTCTGATTGGTGGATTTGTTACAATCAGGTCATATTTCTTTGTTACTTCATTTAATCCATTACTTTTAAACACATTTCCTTTTGTATGATTCAGTGTAATATTTTGTTTTGCTAATTCAAGTGCTCTTTCATTGATATCTACCATATCCACTTCAAGATCAAACACTTTATTTAAGTAAACTCCTACAACACCATAGCCACAACCTAAATCTAATGCACTCTTATATTTGTTATCAACATTTAAGAAGTGCAGCAAAACTTCAGTACCACGATCGAATGAATCTTTGCTAAAAACACCATGATCAGTTACGAACTCTAAAGGGGTATCATTAACACGAAAAGCAATCTTATGAGGATTGCTTTTTAGTGTTTCATTCTTTTCTGAAAAGTAATGTGACATTACACCATCTCCTACAATTTTGAAGTTGTGTAAAAAGGCAAAAACCTGAGTCTAAACTCAGGTCTTCTTGATTGTGTAAATTATTTAACAGATACAACTGCTCCAGCTTCTTCTAATTGAGCTTTCAATTCTTCAGCGTCTTCAGGTTTTACATTTTCTTTAACAGGTGCAGGTGCACTGTCAACTAATGCTTTTGCTTCTTTTAATCCAAGTCCAGTGATTTCTCTAACTGCTTTGATTACAGCGATTTTTTTAGCTCCAGCGTTTTCTAAAGTTACAGTAACTTCAGTTGGTCCTGCTGCTTCCGCTGCAGCACCTGGTGCCGCAACTGCTACTGCAGATGGATCTACACCGAATTCTTCTTTCATTAAGTCAACTAATTCTTTTAATTCTAATAAAGTTTTTTCTTTTAAACTTTCAATAATTTCTTGGTTTGTTAAAGCCATGATTTTTCCTCCTTATTATTCAGCGGGTGTTGCTTCTTCTGAAGCACCCTCTTCTAGATTTTGTCTATGTAAGTCTAATGCGATTGCAACTTCCTTAATTGGCTGCATGATACCAGCAGCAAACATTGTAAGTAATGTTTCTCTTGAAGGAATTGTTGCGATAATAGTGATACTTTCATGATCCATGAATTCGCCATCAACTACACCTGTTTTTAATTCTAAGGCTTTGTTTTCTTTTGCGAAGTCATAAACTGCTTTAGCTGCAGCTACGCTGTCTTCGTCACCGAATGCTACTGCATTAGGTCCAGTAAGTGATTCAATTAATTCACTGAATCCAGCTTCTTGAGCAGCTCTTCTAGTAATGTTATTTTTAATAACTTTAAGTTCACATCCTGTAGCTAGAAGTTCTCTTCTTAATTTCGTTACTTGTTCTACTGTTAATCCAGCATAATCAACAATTACGAAACTGTTTGCATTTGACATTCTTTCAGTCAACGCTTCCACTTCTAATCTTTTCTTTGCGATTGCTCTTTCAGACACTATTCCACCTCCAACAATGTTCTTGTCTTTGGGACATTTTAAGAGTTGTCCTTCTCCATATATAAGTACATATATTAAAATCCTCCTATGCCGAAACAAAAGAGGATTAAGTATTCTTAATTCTTTTTTATCTCGTTAGGATATTAAGCACTTGGGCACCTAAGTCTTAGACATATTGGAAATTATCTATATTTACTTGTATCTTGTTTGGAATTATAACGAGTCTACGTCGATTTTAATTCCAGGTCCCATCGTACTAGCAATTGATATATTTTGAATATATATACCTTTTACAGTAGATGGTCTTAATTTTGCTAATACATTGTAGATTGCTTTAAAGTTTTCAGCTAATTTATCATTATCAAATGATACTTTACCGATAGTAACATGAACGTTACCTACTTTGTCAACGCGGTATTCTACTTTACCAGCTTTGATTTCATTGATTGCTTTTGTTACATCCATAGTTACTGTACCAGTTTTAGGGTTAGGCATCATTCCACGAGGTCCTAATACACGTCCTAAACGTCCGATTTTACTCATCATATCTGGTGTTGCAACTACTGTGTCAAATTCTAGCCATCCTTCTTGGATTTTTTTGACTGTTTCGTCATCTCCAATAAAGTCAGCTCCTGCTTCTTCTGCTTCTTTAGCTTTTTCACCTTGAGCAAACACTAAAACTCTTTTTGTTTTCCCTGTACCATGAGGCAGTACAGTTGCACCTCTTAAGTTTTGTTCTGCTTTTCTAGGATCTAATTTAAGGCGAATCGCGAATTCAACCGAAGCATCAAATTTTTCGAATGAAACTTTTTTTAATAGCGCTAGAGCATCTGTTAACTCATATCTTTTTGTTGAGTCGACTTGAGCTTGTGCTGCTATAAACTTTTTACCTTTTTTTGCCATTTCGATTTTCCTCCTAAATGTGGTCTAACGGAATCTCCTCCCACAATTAGTTGTGTATATACAACTATTTGCTTTAGTCTTCTATTACGATTCCCATGTTTCTTGCAGATCCTGCAATAATGTTCATTGCTGCTTCAACGTCATTTGCGTTTAAGTCAGGCATTTTTGTTTCAGCAATTTCACGTAATTGATCACGTGTAATGCTTCCAACTTTTTCTAATAAACTGTTACCTGCTCCTTTTGGTACGCCAGCTGCTTTTTTTAATAAATCGCTTGCTGGTGGAGTTTTAGTAACGAAAGTAAAACTTCTGTCATCATAAACAGTAATTACAACAGGGATAACGCTTCCCATTTTATCCTTTGTTGCTTCATTGAATTTTAAACAAAATTCTTGGATGTTAACACCTGCTTGTCCTAATGCTGGACCTACTGGTGGAGCTGGATTAGCTCTTCCCGCTTGGATTTGTAGTTTTACTTGAGTCTTAATTTCTTTAGCCACGAAAGACACCTCCTCTTTGGTCGTGATGTGGTCATCGGCTTACGCCTTCCACTCAGTTAAAAAAATAGCATGGCATAATCCATGCCACGCTATTATACTATATTAGTATAAGTATTGTCAAGTAATTCTTCTTTATACTTTTTATACTTTTTCTACGTCTTCAAATCCTAATTCAACCGGAGTTTGACGACCAAACATATCTACCAATACAACAATGATTTGTTTTTCGGCATCAATACTGTCAACATCTCCAATTTGATCTCTAAATGGTCCTGTAACAACTCTTGCTTTTTGACCCACTTCGATTTCAAACTTAGGAATTTCCATAAGTCCAGCTTTTTTCAAAATTGGAATGATTTCTTCAGGTGGCAACGGAACTGGTTTCGTTCCTCCTCCTGAACTTCCTAAGAATCCTGTAACACCAGGAGTATTACGAACAACGAACCAAGAATCATCAGTTACTTCCATTTCAATAAAAACATATCCAGGGAATATTTTAACTAATTTTTCTTTGATTGTTCCATCAGCTTTTTTCTCTTGTCTGATTTCTTCAGGTATCATTACTTGGAAGATTTTGTCTTCCATTTGCATCGATTCAATACGACGCTCAAGGTTTAATTTAACAGAATTTTCATATCCAGAGTATGTTTGGCAAACATACCATCTACGTTCTTCCATTTACTACGATCCCCATTTGTCAAATAAATCGAATAATGGGTAAAGTACTGTTTCATATAAAATGAATACCAAAACTAAAAATAAAATAAATCCAAACACTCTTAATGAATGGTTTTTAATTATAGTACCATTAGGCCAAGTTACTCTTTTCATTTCTTTAACACTAGGTTTGAAATATGGATATAGACCCATAATTAATGCTCCAATTCCCATCAATAAAATGAAAACTTGGAAAATCATGATTCCAGTATCTGTTCCAAAAATCCAACTATTCCACCAAGCATCTGTATTTGTGATACTTAGATAAGGTTGAGTTTGCCCTGTTGGGACATGTCCTGAAACCAAATAGTATCCTACTACAGTTACTAAAAGCCCCATAATAACAACTAAGATTCTATCCGCCGGATACTCTGTTGTTAATATTTTTAAAACTCTATTTTCTTTTTGTTCTTGCTTTGCCATATTAAATCACTCCTATTTACTTTGCTTATGAAGTGTGTGTGTTCCGCATCTTTTACAGAACTTCTTCACTTCTAAACGTTCTTTATTATCCTTATTTTTATATGTTGTATAATTGCGTGATAAACACACTTCACATATAAGTATTACTTTTTCTCTCATTTTATCACCACTTGCAAATATATAATTTAGCAAATAACATGTCCTTTGTCAAGTTAGTTTGTAAAATGACTATCAATTTTTTTCTTTGCACGATACAAAGAATTATACACATTTTTTTCTGACAGATCATATTTTTCCGTAATAAAATGGACACTAAAGTTATTTAACTCTCTTAAAGTATATACTAAATATTCATTTTTTGTAAGAACTTTCTTTATTTCATCTAAATAGATATCAGCCATCTCATTTTTGTTTACATTAATTTGACTATTTTCATAAATATAGTGAATATTTTTCTCCATTATTTCAGCTCTTCTAACTCGTTGTGTTACAAAACTAACATACTTTCTAGTTAGATTCAACTGAAAGTATCTAGTAAATGATTTCCCATTATTGAAATCATAAAATCTAATTGATTTATATAACATTAGAAGACCTTCTTGATACATATCATCTACATCGTACATCAGGTTAAACTTATAGATGGTTTTATAAATTAAAGGTTTGTATTTCTCAAACATAATCTCTAAGGCATCTTGATTCCCCTCTCGGATCAAATTGATTAACTCAAAGTCGTTATGTTTGAACATGTATTACTCACCCTTTCTTATGAAACACCTCATAAATTACTAGGGCAGCTGAAACACTTGCATTCAGACTGTTCACATGACCAATCATAGGTATCTTCACTACATAGTCACAGTTTTCTTTTACTAGTCTTGAAATTCCTTTCCCTTCACTTCCAATCACAATTACCAAATTCGTATCTACATTGATATCGTGAATAGTTTGGTCGGTATTGGCATCCGTTCCAACAACCCAAAATCCTTTGTCTTTTAAAGATTTAATTGTATTTGTTAAATTTGTAACTTCTACTACATCAACATGTTCAATTGCACCTGTTGATACTTTTGCAACCGTTGCATTCAGTTTTACACTTCTGTTTTTAGCTATGATGATTGCATCAACACCAAAAGCATCCGCACTCCTTAAGATTGCACCTAAATTATGTGGGTCTTCTAAAGAATCAAGCATTACAAATACTTTGTTTTCTTTATTACTGTCTATTACTTGATCTAATGTTTTATATTTATAATCATCAATCAAAGCACCAATTCCCTGATTGTTACTAGGCAATAATTTTTGCACTTCTTGTTTGTCTAATTCTTTTATTTTAAGATTGTTTTTTCTAGCCAACAAAACAACATCCTTATTGCTACCTCTTAAAACATATAATTCGTGAATTTTGCGTCCGACTTTTATTGCTTCAGTTACAGTATTTTTACCTGTAATAATGATTGACATATCATCACTTCCTTTGGGTATTTTCCATTCTAACATACTACGTATCACTTTTCTACAAAATTGGGTTGAAAAATATAGACACCTAATTGAACTCTATGTATAATGGTTCTAAGAGGTGATACTGTGGATAGATCCAAAGCGATTTCTTTGTTGAATGGTAATATATCTAAAACGATGGGTTGTACCGATATTGGCGTTGTTGGATACATCGCATCAATCGGTGCATATACTTTAAGAAACAAAAAGATTAAATCAGTCCATTTAGTAATGAGTGAGGAACTATATAAAAACAGCGTAAATGTTGGTGTTCCAGGTCTTCGAGAAAGCGGATTAGATAAAGCAGTTGCTTTGGGTATTTTATTAAAAAACCCAACCAAACAACTCTCTGTTTTTGAAAGTGTAACACGTGATGAAATCGACAAAATTGAAAGTTTATTAAATGAGATTGATGTTACAATTGAACACAAGAAATTTGATGACACAGTATTATATGAAGAATTATTGGTAACCTCTACCGAAGGTGATTATACTAGGATTATCATTAAGGATTCTTATGATAACGTTACTTTCGTTGAACGAAATGGAACACAACTAGATGATTATGCTCGTAGTGCTTTATTGACAAGAGTAAACAAACACAAAATCAACAATTATGATGAAATTCTAGACTTCGTTGAAAAGAATGATTTCACGGGTCTTGAAGAATTATTTGAAATTGCAGAATTTCAATATGAAAACGCCAGAAAAGAAATCAAAATTGAGGGTGGAAATTTCCTCGTTGAAGATTTAAGAATGGCTCAAAAAGAATGTCTTTACGATCTCTCTAATTTTCTAAGAAAACATATCACTGTTCCATCTAGGAAAAGAATGGTTGGTGATATTTACACAGTATACGGCGTTGCAGGTAGTGGAAATTTAGGAATCGGAACACTGGTAACCCCTATGTTTCTCGCACACGCTTTAGACTTAAGCGAAGC
>CAYSZV010000015.1:13685-53686 GCA_964435595.1 uncultured Candidatus Izemoplasmatales bacterium
AGCCCCGGATTGTGATTCCGGTTGTCGCGGGTTCGAGCCCCGTCGGTCGCCCCATTCATCCACCAAATCACCATTGGACAATAAAACAGGGTAGGCGGCTTTATCGGCTTCAATTCGTACAATGTTTTTTCTATGTCTTTCATACACTATGTAGGCTATAGTAAAACCGATTACAGTTAATGATATGCCTAAAAAACCTAATAATAATCCGTGTTGTATTGTCATTTTTTACTTCAGTCTATGTAAAACAAGAGATGAGTATTGTCACCGTATTATGCGGAACTGGACACGCAACAGGATGTAGTGCAGCCGCAGTTACAGCATACATTAAAGAGGCATCAAGAGCCCAAATCAAAGAAGCAATCAACACATATTTGGCTACATCAATGGGATTCATCTGTGATGGTGCTAAATTAAGTTGTACTCATAAAGTATCTTTCGCAGGAATGAATGGAATGATCGCAGCTAAAATGGTCCTAGATAATCACATGACCTGTGATGGAACAGGATTAAACAAAGCAGATGTTGATACTACAATTAAAAATCTAGGAAAACTAAACAATGAGATAATGCACTCCGTGAACAAAGGAATCATTGATCTTATCTAAAGGAGTGATATTATGTTCGGGGTAATCGTGAATGTTATTGCAATTATTATAGGTAGTTCAATCGGACTACTACTAAAAAAAGGACTACCAGAAAAAATAAAAACAATCGTTATTCAAGCAATCGGATTAGCTACTGTTGCAATCGGAATCGCCGATGCAATTAAAACAGAAAATCCATTACTTTTGATTTTAAGTCTTGTTATTGGTGGAATCATAGGTACATTACTAATGATTGATCATAGATTAGAAAAAGTTGGAGAATATGCTGAAAGTAAGTTCTCCGGTCAAGAGAGTGAGGGAAATGGATTTGCAAAAGGATTCGTACTTGCTACACTCGTTTATTGTATTGGTGCTATGGCAATTGTCGGAAGTATCGAAGCTGGTGTTCAAGGAGATTATTCAACCCTATATATCAAATCTCTGCTAGATGGTGTTACTGCAATTATCTTCACTTCCACACTTGGTATAGGAGTAATGTTTTCAATCATTCCGGTCTTTATATATCAAGGGACAATGGTATTGCTTGGGATTCAACTAGAGCCACTTCTAACAGACCAAATGATTACTGAAATGAGTGCTGTTGGAGGAATATTAATTTTTGCAATTGGTCTCAATCTATTAAATATTAAGAAACTAAATTTAGGAGATTTGCTTCCAGCTATATTCATTCCGATCATATATTTTCTCATTATTTAACATAAAAAGGAGAACTCAGTTCTCCTTTGTTATTTCATCCAATAATTCATAAATTCTTTCAAATTGTTTCTCTAGATACAGATACCCAAACAAAGCTTCAAGTCCGGTTGCATGGCGGTATTCTGTAATGGTTGCGTTTTTTGCTTTACGTTCTCCATTTGCATTTCTACCGCGTTTGAAGATTGCCAATTCTTCATCATGTAATAAAGAGAGAATTTTCTCGACTGCTTTATTTTGTCCAACAGCACTGGTATACTCAATTACCAACTTATGAAGGTGATCCACTTTTTGGATTCCTTTTTTTATAAACATTTCCCGAATGAGTACTTCATATATCGCATCTCCAATATAAGCTAAAGTAACTCCACTTAACTGAGACATCAAATGATACCTTTTTCTTGTAGTATTGCTCTATACTTGTCTGCACCTTCAAAATCTTTTTCTTTTCTTGCAATTTCCCATTTAATGTACACTTCTTTGTCTTCTTTCGCCAAAGGAGATACATCAATTTTAAGACCAAGTACTTGGAAAATATCATCATATACTTTTAATACAGATAACAGCAACTCATATTCTACTTTAGAACGATTTAGTTGATTTGCTTTTTTCGTTAAATCTTGAAGGCATGTTATTGCATTTGCTGTATTAAAATCATTATCCATCGCAATTAAAAAATTCTTATAAATCAATAATAAATCGGGATCAATTTTAGCGTTTGCGTACATCATATCTGCAAGGTCTAGTTTTAAGTAAATTGCTTTATAGATTCTAGCAATTTTTTCCCATTCTTTTTCATATCCAGCTAAAGCTTCATCAGAATAATTGATTGGAGAACGGTAATGTGTTGATAAGGTAAACATTCTAAAGGCATTAGAATCTACAATCAAGTCTTTCACCAAAACAATTTCACCTTCTGATTTACTCATTTTACTACCCTTTATATTTAACAGTCCGTTATGCATCCAATAATTAGCAATAGCATGTCCATGCAGAACTTCTGATTGAGCAATTTCATTCTCATGATGAGGAAACATAAGTCCACTTCCACCACCATGAATATCAATTTTTTCTCCAAATATGTTGTCAATCATAGCAACACATTCTGTATGCCATCCAGGGCGACCTTTTCCAAATCGACTATCAAACTGTATCCCCACATCAGTTTTCTTCCATAAAGTGAAGTCAAGTGGGTTTTCTTTCTTGTCATTGATTTCAATTCTTGACCCACTTATTAAATCCTGAATATTTCTATTTGATAGTTTACCATATTCTTTCACATGTTCCACTCTAAAATATACATCTCCATCCACTTCGTATGCAAAACCTTTGTCAACCAGCATTTCTATATAATGGATGATTTGATCCAAATACTCTGTTACTTTTGGTTTAATATAATCAGTCGATGCATTCACTTTTTCAACATCAGCTAAAAATGCAGCGATAAATTTCTCAGAAACTTCCCTCTCTGCTACCTCTAACTCTAAAGCCTTCGTAATAATCTTATCATCTACATCGGTGAAGTTAGAAGCAAACTTAACTTCATATCCACGATGTTCAAAATACTTTCTGACAGTATCAAAAAAGATTACCGGTCTGGCATTTCCAATATGTATATAGTTATATACAGTCGGTCCGCAGACATACATGTTGACTTTCCCTTCGTGGATTGGAACAAAGTCTTCTAATTGATTTGTATAAGTATTAAATATCTTCATCATTATCACTTCCTATTATCTATGTGTAACATATCATACTCATTATAGTCAATAATTACATGAAAGTAAAACAAAAAAAAGTAGGAGTTTACACTCCTACTCTCGTTAATTCATTAAAGTTTTTCTACGTTTGAAGCTTGAGGTCCTCTATCTCCATCAACAACTTCAAATGAAACATCTTGACCTTCTTCTAATGTTTTGAAACCTTCTCCACCAATTGCTGTGAAATGAACAAAAATATCTGCTCCTTCTTCAGTTGTGATGAATCCATAACCTTTTTCTGAATTAAACCATTTTACTTTACCTGTCATTTGAATCTCCTTATTATTTTTCTTGTGTTGCTACAAATATTATATATTTATTTGAAAGGTATTGCAACAAACAAAATGTAGCAACATATGTTTTTTTATTGTATGAAAATCTTTTCTTCCATTTTTCAACATTTATTTTCTATGTCTATTTCATAATTACTAAATCCATAACAATACTTTAATATAGCCATTAATCCCGCCTCTACTACTTTCAATAATTACAGTTTTCTTATGTGTTTTAGTAGAAATAAAATTTATTATAGAAAAATAAAAAAATGTCACCTGGGTGACATTTTTATCAATAAAACACAATATTTTCAATTATTTTATAACACTGTCTAGTCTTTCCAAAACAGTTTCTTTTTCCAAAAGAGCTAACACTTGTGGTAAATCTGGTCCATGCATTGAAGCAGTTGTTGCGATACGCAATGGCATATATAACATCTTACCTTTGCTTCCGGCTATTTTCCCGGTTTCTTTAATTAACGGCTTAATATCTGCAGCTGCAAATGTATTTAACTCGGATAGTAGATTACGAAATGCAACCAACGTTTCATTGACACCTTCTTGATTTATAAATTCACTTTCTTCTTCTCCAAGAACGAATTCTTGATCGAAGAACTCATCATACAAATCAATAATTTGTGACCCATAATCCAAACGATCTTTGAATACCATCAACAAACTTGTAATCCAAGCATCGTCTTTTCCTTCGATAATACCTTCACTTACTAAATGTGACATACATAATTCTTTTAATTCTTCAACATCTAGCTTCTTAATATATTGAGAATTAATCCAATTTAGTTTTTTAAGATCAAATGCTGCAGGAGAATTGTTGATTCGTTCAATTTTAAAGTTATTAGTAAGTTCTTCTAATGAAAAGATTTCCTGATTATTTTCAGGAGACCATCCTTGTAAAGCAAGAAAGTTTACAATCGCTTCAGGTAAATATCCTTTTTTTACAAAATCTGAATAGTAAGCGTCACCTTCACGTTTAGATAGTTTCTTCCCACCCTCTTTAACAACGAGTGGTAAATGTACATATGTAGGTTCTTCCCAGCCAAAGGCTTTATACAATAAAGTATATTTTGGCGTAGAAGTTAAGTACTCGTTTCCTCTGACAACATGTGTAATATTCATAAAATGATCATCAATTACATTCGCAAAATTGTAAGTAGGATAGTTATCAGACTTCAATAGAATTTGATCTTCAATTTCCTTGTTTTCAATTGTAATTTCACCATATACTTTACATGTAAATGAAGTTGCTCCTTCATTTGGAACTTTTTGTCTAATCACAAAAGGAAGTCCTTGCCCCTCTTTTTCTTTTACTTCTTCATCAGTCAAATGAAGGCAATGTCCATCATATTTCGCATACCCTTTATCTCGCAAAGAAGCCAACCTCTCTTCTGTGCAGAAACATTTGTATGCTTCTTTTTTCTCAACCAATTCCATTGCATATTTTTTATACATACCCATTCGTTCAGACTGAATATAAGGACCAAAATCCCCACCTTTATCAGGACCTTCATCCCAAATCAATCCACATGATTCTAATGTATATTTTATCGCATCAACTGCTCCTTCAACAAATCTCTCTTGATCTGTATCTTCGATACGCAATACGAATGTACCTTGATCTTTCTTCGCGATTAAATATGTAAAAATCGCACTTCTTAAATTCCCAACGTGAATAAATCCTGTAGGGGATGGTGCAAATCTCGTTCTTACTGCCATAATATCACTCCTTAACTTTCACAATTATAGTATATCAAGCTCGAAAATACAACTTTTATCTGCTTGCTTCTTCCGTTTTCAAAGAGTCTTTTAACAACGCATTTAATTCCTTCATTTCATCTTCTTTTAAATATCTCCATTTTCCTTTAGGTACATCTAATTTGATATTCATTACACGAACCCTTTTCAGTCTCTCTACCTTGTAATCGAAATGACTACACATTCGTCTGATTTGTCTATTCAAACCTTCTGTGAGGACAATACGGAACGTTTTATCATTCATTCTTTGTACCTTACACTTCTTTGTTATAGTATCCAATATCGGAACACCATTTTCCATTCCGTAAATAAAATCATCAGTCACACTTTGATCAACTTGTACAATATATTCTTTTTCATGATTATTGTTTGCTCTCAAAATCTTATTGACAATATCCCCATCATTTGTCATTAAGATTAGCCCTTCACTGTCTTTGTCTAATCTTCCAATATGAAATATACGTTTTCTATACTTCATAAAATCAACAATGTTTGTCGGATCCGATCTGTCTGTTGTAGACGTGATTCCAATCGGTTTATATAAAGCAATATAAACAAATTCTTCTTGTGAAGAAACATCTTTTCCATCAACTTTAACAATATCTCCATCTTTTACCTTTGTTCCTAATTCAGGTAGCACATCATTAATTGTCACTCTATTTGCTTCAATTAATCTATCCGCTTCTCTTCGCGAACAAAAGCCACACTCACTTAAATATTTATTTAGTCTCGTTTCCATATTATCACTCCAACTCACATTTATTATACAACACCAAAAGAAAAACACAATCGAGATTGTGTTTTATCTATCATTTCGCTACATTACATTTATCATAAAGAAATAAAAATAAACAGCATAATAAGTTATTGAAATAAGAATACTAACCTTATACACATGCGGTGCATACTTGTATAACATCCAAATCTTACCAAGATAAATTGCTGGTATAATCACCAAAGATATTGTTAGGAACATATTTTCAATTATGTAATAAAATCCAGCTCCAGTAAATTGTAAACCAAATAGTAATACAACCAACATATTGAATCCAAGAGAAATATAAATCGCCTTACTTCTACTTCTACCTAATAGGTAAATCAGACTTTCCATCGCTCCAAATATAGAAATTAAAACCGCACCAAAAATTAAAATTATTAGTTCAAAATTAACAAACCCTCCATTATATCCACCACTCCATTCTGCTTCATACCCTTGTTGAATGAATGTTTTTTCTATAGGATTATAGATTATTTTATATCCAATCGGGTCTTCGTATGAAGCCAAACTATCCGTGGTAAACGGAATCGACACAATAGGATCTTGTCCTTTTTCATATACGACAACTTTAAATTCTGTAACTCCTAAATTTTCCAAAGTTTCTCCAAAGCCAAACATAATTGATGAACAAGTTGTATTGTCCCACTCCGAATGCCTTATATATAATAAAGCACTAACCCATTCGTTTTCCAAGTCGGCATATTCGCTAAACAATAAATCACTAGGTAGAATCGGCCAATTAAAAGGAACTTCATTATATTCAAACAACTCCTCTTTTTTGATAACAATATCAACAATAAAGTCATCATACAAAACTTCATTTGGACTACATGGAATAATTTCCACAATAACTCCAAGAGGATATAGTTCTTCAGGTTGTGTCGCATTCACCTTAACTGGTGATATAAGCATAACAAAAAGCAATATCATTACTATCGCTTTCATTTGTTTTTTCATAGCATCACCCCTTTTTTCATATTATACCATAAAAAAAACACAACTTATGAACAAGTTGTGTTTTCCAAACTGTTTGAAATACTTCTTAACGTTTACTAAATTGTGGAGCTCTACGAGCTTTCTTAAGACCAGGTTTCTTACGTTCAATAACGCGTGAATCACGTCTGATAAGTCCTGCTGCTTTTAAGACTGGACGATAATCTGCATTTACTTCTAATAATGCTCTAGTGATTCCTAAACGGATTGCACCAGCTTGTCCACCAATTCCTCCACCATATACATTAACTTTGATATCAAATGATTTTAAGTTTTCTGTAAGTGCTAAAGGTTGCTCAACATCTAAACGAGTTGCTGCTGAAGGGATATAATTGTCAAAATTTCTCCCGTTGATTACGAATTTTCCAGTACCAGGTGTCATCATAACACGTGCGATTGAACGTTTTCTACGTCCTGTACCTCTGTACAATACTTTGTTTGCCATGTTTTATTCCTCCTTAACCTTTCAATTCTAAAACTTCTGGAGTTTGAGCTGCATGTGGATGTTCGCTTCCAGCATACACAAATAATTTTTTGTAAGTAGCGCGACCTAATCTTCCTTTTGGAAGCATACCTTTTACAGCGAATTCAACGATTCTTTCTGGGAAAGTTTCATTCATTCTTTTCGCAGTTGTTTCTCTTAATCCACCTGGATATTGAGAATGTCTATAGTATTTTTTGTCTGCCCATTTGTTTCCAGTTAATTCTACTTGTTCAGCATTGATTACAATTACGTAATCTCCACAGTCTACATGTGGTGTAAATGTTGGTTTGTTTTTTCCTCTTAATACTGTAGCAACTTCAGTAGCTAATCTACCTACTCTTTTACCAGCAGCATCAACAACAAACCATTTTCTTTCAATTGTTTGATCGTTTGCCATATATGTTTTCATATTGTTACCTCCAACTAAAATATATTTGGACTTCGATAATCTAACTTGTTACCGGTCTATATAATATCCTAATTAAAAGACCATGTCAACAATTTTATTATACTTTTTTTGTACTTAGTTGATATCACTAACTAAAATCCGATAACACGCTATCTATCTATGTTTTACTGAACTCCATTTTTTACCGACACACGACTTCGGTTGTATTCTTTTAGGTAAGCCTTTATCAAAGATTACTATCGTGTATATTCTCATGATATTTCCCTCTCCAAAATAAAAAAGAGTGCTCAGCACTCTTTTTCTTTATTATGATTAAACTAATTTACTTCTAATTGCAGTTGAAATGTATTCAATTGCTAATACTACAGGAATTAATCCCCATAGACAGACTGCTACAACACCAAAGTTGAAGTTTGCTAATGCATCGATTAAAGTAAATCCAATACCACCAGCTCCAACCATACCTAAGATTGCAGCATTTTTTACATTGATTTCAAATCGGTAAATTGCAATTGATAAGAAACTTGCAGTTAATTGCGGAATAATACCAAAACGGATCTTTTGTAATGTAGTCGCACCTGTTGAATCAAGTGCTTCCAAAATACCTTTATCTATATCCTCTATGATTTCAATATATAATTTTGAAATCATACCGATTGATGAAATCGATACGGCAAGTACCCCTGCCATAGGTCCACCTTTAACACGAATAAACAATAGACCCCAAATAAAGATAGGAACAGTACGTATTGATGTAACAATAAGAGATCCTACCCACGAACCTGTTTTACCTGAAATGTTTTTACTTGAGAAAAATGCAAATGGAACAGATATAATAGCTCCAAATAAGGTTCCCATAAATGCAATCATAATTGTTTCATACATTAAATATGGAACACCATAATCTTCAAGAGTAAACAAATATTTTTGAATGTAATCGACACCCGTATCATCAAAAGCGTAATTCGGATTTACTAAGAATCTAGAAAGATTTTTTACAATTTGAAGTCCCAATTGGTTGATACTTTGGAAATCAAGTGACGTAAAACTCCAAATAGAAACAGCTAATATCGCTCCAAACGATAAGAGTTTTATTAATAGATGTGAAGGTTCCAGCATCAACGTTTCTTCGACTGCTGGTGATTTAACTACGTTTGCACTCATTAGCTCAACCTCCTTCTTAAGTATCTGGATAAGGACTCAATTAATACTACCGTTATAAATATATAGATAACAATAATAATTGTACGATCATTATGAGCTAAGTTTTTCATAGAATCATCTAAGATAAATCCAATTCCACCTGCTCCAACATATCCTAATATTGCAGCATAACGGATATTGATCTCAAAAGCATATAAACTAATCGAATAAAAAATCGGTGCAATACTAGGCATTAATGCGACAAAGAAAGCTTTCAATTTTGATGCTCCAGTACTTTCAACAGCGTGATACGCTCCTAAATCAATTGTTTCAATTCTTTCGTATAACATTTTTGCAACAATACTAAATGTAAAGATAGTAATCGAGATAGTCCCAGCTACCGCTCCAAGTCCATATATTAATTTGAAAAATACTGCATAAATTAATATCGGAAGTGTTCTTAATACCGATAAGAACACACGAATCAATCCGGTAATAATTCTACTCTTAACAAGATTTTGAGATGCAAAATACGCAACTGGAAGTGCAAGTGCAGAACCTATCAAACTACCTAAAAATGACATTTGAATTGTTTCTATAATTGGTTCAACTACATATGGATAATAACTCCAATCAATTGGGAAAAATCGTTTGATCATTCCCACTGGTCCTAATTTAAAGTTAAATAGCTTCGCAAACATTGTAATAAAACTAAACTCAGTTGCGCTTTTAGCGATAAAGAAGAAAAGGATAAATACAACAAACAAATATGGTCCGATCGGCTTCGGTGGAAGTATATCTGTACCTTGGTCGGTCTTGACTTGAACCGGTACAAATATGCCTTTCACTCGTAATAGAAATTCTTTCATAACTATAATCCTAAAGAATCATGTGTTAGGATATCATCATCTGTCAATTCACGACCATAAACATCTTTTAATATTTCTGCATTTACCGTTTCAGCTGGACCATCAAAAACAACTTCACCTTCTCGAATACCAATCACGCGATCAGCATATTGTAACGCCATATCAACATGATGCATATTCGCTAAAATTGAAATATTCAGTTCTTCATTTACCTTTTTAAAATCACTCATAACTTGTTTCGCTGTTAATGGGTCTAGAGAAGCAACCGGTTCATCTGCTAAGATAATCGTCGGATCTTGAGCTATCGTTCTTGCAAGTGCAACACGTTGCATTTGCCCACCAGATAATTGATCAGCACGAACATATGCTTTTTCTAAAATACCAAGTTGTTCCAGCGCACTCAATGCTTTCACTTTATCTTCTTCTGTGTAAATACCGAATATTGTTCTAAATAGATTCATATCGGCAACTCTCGCAGCTAAAACATTCTTAATAACAGTCGTTCTATTTACCAAGTTAAAAGATTGGAATATCATTCCAATTCCCCTTCTAAATCGACGAAGTTTTTTCCCATACAAACTATCGTCAACGACAGTTCCATTTACGACGAGTTCGCCCTCAGTAACATCATGCATTTTATTGATCAAACGAATCAGTGTTGATTTCCCCGCTCCACTTAATCCAATAATTGCAACAAACTCTCCCTGTTCAATATTCAGTGTGACATTACTCAAAGCCTTTACTGCAGTTGGTCCGCTTCCATATATTTTGGTAACATTCTTAAATTCAATCATAATTTTTTCCTCTCAATTATTGAAAAAGGCTTGCCGTAATGACAAGCCTAATCAATTATTTTATGCTAATTAATTTCCAGCCATTGCTGATGCAGTTCTTGCATCATCATAATCTTCGTCTGTTACGATTGTATATCCTTCGTGTGAATAAATTGAAATAACAGCAGCTCCAGCTTCAGTTTGAGAAATATTGATGAATGCTTGAGCGATTGCATCAATAATATCTTGATCTAAGTTTACAGTTGAAGCAGTGATAGTGTCATTCATGATATTCGCAGTAACACCTACAACATTAGTTTCGTCCCAAATTGTAAGAGTTCTTCCAAATTCAGCAGTCCAGCTTGCAGCATAATCTCTACGAGCATCTGCATAGAATGTAGCAACATCACAAGTTCCTGATGCTAATGAAGCAGCAGAATCTCCGTATCCTGAAGTTGATACTACAGTTCCATCGATATCATCAAAAGTTTTATCAAAGTTATCTTGAAGCCAAATGTTTGGATAGATGTATCCACTTGATGATGTAGCACTACGTACACACCAGTTCAAATCTTTTACATCGTCCCATACTAATGCAGTTCCAGCATTTACTTTAGCTGATAAAGCAGCTCCATCAGCACTAGGTCCAGCAATGATTAATCCTTTGTAATAAGAAACTTGGTAATCTGAATCTCCTTCAGTTGCTAATCCATCATTCCAGTCAATAGCATTTTCACTATCTTTGCTTAATCCAGCGCGAGTCGCAGCTAACATAACTTCTAATGGGCTGTCATCTAAATCTTTGTATGCAACATAAGTTCCACCAGGTAAGAATGCGATGTCCCCTGTACCAGCGATTAGTGCTTCCCCAGCAGCTTCGTATGTAGAAGATACTAATACTTTTACACCAGCTACCTCAAATCCTAATTCCATTAATTCATCTTTTAATAACTGTTCTAGCGGTTCAGTTACTTCTAAGATTTCATCTGCAGGTCTTGAAGGTACGAAATATACAACCAATTCATGGTCTTTATATTCGTTTCCACCACATGCAGCTAAGCTTAACGCAACAACTAACGTTAATACTAATACTAATAATTTTTTCATAATTCCTCCTATAATAAGTTTTTTAATACAATTTGTATTATACCATACAATAAAAAGTAATTACAATGATTAATATGGATTATATTTTCTGTTTTACTATAGTAAAGAAACCATTGATAACCCATAATTAAGGCTAAAATATAGTTCTATAAATGAAAAAAAAGCAGATATATTCACTATGAATTTATCTGCTGTTTCTTATTTTTCTATAAAAGCTTCTACTTCTAATTTTGTTGGCATAGAGGGGATTGCTCCCATCTTCGATGCAACAATCGCACCTACTCCGTTGGCAAATGCAACAATTTGAGTATACGAGTAATTTGTTAATTCGTTGACATCAATTTTTAAATCTAAAATCTTGAATATAAATGCACCAATAAACGAATCGCCAGCACCTGTCGTGTCAACTGCAATTACCTTAAAACCATTATGACTATATTGGTTCGTTTTTGTATAAACAACTGCTCCTTCTGGACCTTTTGTATATATTATGACTTTGACATTTTCTCTGAATAAATCGCTTAATGCCTCTTCAATATTAGATGTACCAGTAATAAATTCAAGTTCCTCATCACTGATTTTTAATATGTCAGCCAATCCAATATATTCATTAATTACGCTCTTATACTTATTATGATCTTCCCACAAAGGTAATCTCACGTTTGGATCAAAACTGATTAAACATCCGTTTTCTCTTGCAATTTTAAGCACATAATTGTGGGTTTCTTTCATCGGAGAATCAACTAAATCAACACTACAAAAATGTAAAATGTCTCCATAACTAAATATCGTTTTATCAATATCTTCTTTGCTCATCAATAAATCCGCACTAGGATCTCTATAAAAACTAAACTCGCGGTCCCCATCTTCTTTCAAGGATACAAAAGCAAGTCCGGTATTCGCCTTGTTTGTCCGTTTTACATGGTTTACGTTTACATTAACTTTTTGTAATTCATTTATGATATGATCTCCAAATCCATCCATTCCAAGTTGAGTTAATAAAATGCTTTCTACACCTAATTTACTTACACAAGCACAAACGTTCGCTGGTGCACCACCAGCAACTCTTTTAAATTGTAGCACCTCACTCAAAGGCACTCCTTTTTGCAATGGAACAAAGTCAATCAATGCTTCTCCAATACTAATCAATTTTCCCATGAGTTCACCTCGATTTCACTCAATTACTTTAAGCCACAATACTTCATATGGGGCGATTCGGATATCATCGAAAGAACAATCAATTATTCTACCTGTGAACAAGTCTTCCATCTTTCCTAGTACTCCTGCTGCTTTATATGGTGAAGAAGAAATGGTTTTAATATGTTCACTAAAATTATTAATAAATATCATTTTCTCGTTCTTGGCTACCTTCATAAAGGAATACACGCTTATATCCGAGTTTACAATAACATTTACTGTAACACTGCCATCAAATAATTGACTTTTCTTACGGAAATCAATCATTTTCTTCAAGCCTTCAAAAATCTGATATTCAAACGTATCTTTTATATGGCGCTTTTCGGCTCTATCCCAATCAAAGATTGGTCTGTGAACCCATCTGCCGTCACTCTTTTTATCCAGATCAGATAAGTATGAATGATCGTTTAATGTTGCAATTTCGTCTCCGCTATATATTAGTGGAATTCCTCTATGAGAAAATGTCATAGAATGTGCTAATAGAATTCTCTTTACTGATAATTCCTTTTCATATTCAAACCGTTCTTCTATCGCTTTTTCGAGTCCCAACAACGAGGCACTGGTTCCATTGGTTCTTGCATCTTTCGAATGAGAGTTGTACTGATAGTTTTCACCTCTCGCAAAGCTACCATAAAAATTACCGTTATAAAAATTAATTAAAAACTGTTTATGATAAAACGGCTCCATTCCAAACGATTTAATTGCATCCTCATTGAATCCCCAACCGATATCATCGTGACATCTTATATAATTCATCCAGCAACTTTTTGAATTAGGAGTAAATCTTGCGTTATCAACATTAAGCAACCTAACATCACGTGTTGCAAAAGCATTCCATATATTCACCATAAAGTTTGCGTTATACAACAAACCGCATTCTTTTTTCTTTTCAGTTCCGAAATACTTGAATATCTCATGTGGTTCTACAATTGCTTCTCCTAATAATGCTAGAGATGGACAAACAACATCCTTTACCAATTGAAACATATATAATAAATCATGAATTTCATCTAAATTTCTACAAGAAGTCCCTACTTCTTTCCACATAAATGGAATCGCATCTAAACGAATGATATTAATTCCCTTATTTGCTAATTTGAGCATGGTACTTAACATTTGTTCAAAGACATATGGATTTTTAAAATTTAAGTCCCACTGAAAGTCACTAAATGAAGTGAATACCCATTTTTTTATTTCTTTCTTATAGGTGAAATTTCCTGGAAATCTATCTGGCAAAACTTCAGGAACATGTCGATCAAATTGATCAGGAATTGTTCTGTCATCATACATTATAAACATATCCTGATAAAACGGATCACCTTGTAGCGCTTTTTTTGCCCATTCATGGGTATCGGCAGTATGATTTACAACATAATCAATACAAACATCAATATTGGCATGTCTAAACTGTTCAAGAACAAGTTCAAAATCTTCTAAAGTTCCTAATTCACTCGCTACGTCCAAATAATCTTCAACTGCATAGCCGCCATCGTTCTCTCCTTCTCTAGCTTTTAACAAAGGCATTAAGTGAACATATGATATCCCCAATTCTTTCAAATATGGAATTCTAGATGGTAATTTCTTAAAAGTATTAGAAAATAAGTCTATATAGACCATATATCCAATCATATTTCGAGACATATACCATGTCTTTTTTCTTTTATCTAACTTTCGAAGCGCTTCACTTCGTTCTTCAAATCTATTTTTCATCATAGACAAAAGAGATTCAAAATCACTTTGTTTTGCACCTAGTTTTTGATATGTATTGAAGTAACTATTTCTTAGTTTTTTGATATTTCTATCCAATCTTTTTTGATACACAATACTCACATAATCACTCCTTTCTGAAGATGATTTTTTATTCTTCATCCAAGCATATATATGATTTTAAGGAAACCTTTCCACATACAAATATTATCACTATTTGTAAGCGTTGTCAATACAATGTTTATCCCTTTATTCATTGTAATCCAAATGTTTTATTGTATTAGAAAGCAATTTATCCCTCTCAAAAAAAACAGAATAAAAAACAAGCACAAATGTGCTTGTTTAAGATATTTTGTCTCCAGCCTTTAAGGTTTGAACTTCTAATACTTCTAAAGATTTTCTTCTCTTACCAGCCAAAATCATTCCTTCAGATAAAACACCTCGTAATGTTACAGGCTTTAAGTTTTTGACAACAATGACTTTTTTTCCTATCATTTCTTCTGGAGTATAGTCACCTGCGATACCTGATACAATTTGTCTTACTTTATCTTTGGTGTTGATCTTAGACACCAATAATTTGTCTGCATTGGGATGTTTTTCACATTCCAATACCTCTCCCACTACTAATTCTACTTTAAGGAAATCTTCAATTCCGATTTGATTTTCATCCTCTTCTACAACTTCATCTTGTTTTTTAGGTGAAATCATATTTTGAATGTACTCTTCTTCCACTTTTAGATCGAGTCTAGGGAAAATCGGAACAGGATTCTCAATAACGTTCAAAGAATCAATCACACCAAATGATAAACTATCCCAAGTCTGTAACTCTTTAGGAATGTTCAACTGTCTAAACAGTTCTTTTGATGCATCTAATAAAACAGGACTCAATAAGATTCCAACTTGTCTCAACGCTTCTACTAAGTGATATAAAACACTGTTTAATTCCTCTTTTTTTGTATCATCTTTCGCCAACACCCAAGGACGTGTTTCATCAATATATTTGTTTGTTCTTGAAATCAAGCTCCATACTTTACCTAAGGCATTTGAAACTTTTAATGAATCCATATCTTCCGTGTATTCTTGTACGGTATTTTCAATTTTTTCTTTGATGATTTTATCAAATTCGAAATACTCTTTTGCAGGCTTATGAAGTACTCCACCAAAGTATTTATTTGTCATGCTAATTGTACGATTCACTAGGTTTCCAAAATCATTTGCTAAATCATAATTGATGCGCCCCAAATATGTTTCTGGAGTAAAGACACCATCTCCACTATATGGGATTTCTTTTAGTAAGAAATAACGTACTGAATCAAGGCCATATTTTTCAACAAGTGGCTCGGGATATACAACAGTACCTTGAGATTTACTCATTTTACCATCTTTCATCATATACCACCCATGTGCATAGAGTTTAAAACTAATTGGAACATTAAGTGCCATCAACATGATTGGCCAATAAATCGCATGGAACCGTAAAATATCTTTCCCTACAACGTGAATTACTTCGTCACCTTTCCAGTATTTATCATATAAAGATTCATCATCTGTTTTGTATCCAAGAGCGCTAATGTAATTAGATAGTGCATCAATCCAAACATAGATTACATGCTTTGGATTACTGGGAACTGCCACACCCCATGTAAATGATGTTCGCGAAACAGATAAATCGTTCAATCCTCCTTTGATAAATGATACAACTTCATTCTTTCTTGAATCAGGAGTGATGAAATCTGGATTATCTTCAATATACTTTAATAGTCTATCTCCATATTTAGATAGTCTTAAGAAGTAAGATTCCTCTTTTACAAGTTGTGTTTCTCTACCACAATCAGGACATACATTCCCTTCTTCTAATTGGGTTTTAGTGAAGAATGATTCATCATGAATACAGTAGTATCCTTCGTAATGACCCAAATAAATATCATCTTGAGCAAGTAATTGTTCAAAAATTTGTTTAACAACACTTTCATGACGCGTTTCAGTCGTACGAATAAAATCATCGTATTCGACATTTAATGTTTTCCATAATTTTTGTGTATCTTTTGCAATTCTATCCACGTGTTGTTGTGGTGTTTTATTGTTAGAAGCTGCGACTGTTTCGATTTTTTGTCCATGCTCGTCCATTCCTGTTAGATATCTTGTATCATATCCTTGCAGTTTTTTGTAACGATTCATCGCATCACACAGTAAAGTTGTGTATGAATTACCGATATGTAATTTACCACTAGGATAATAGATCGGTGTTGTTATATAAAATGTTTTTTTCATAATATCACTCCCATTATGTATCATTATATCAATCTTGAATTGATAATCAAGTTTATTTGTTTTTGTGAAATTCTTGATAGACTTCATTCTTTTGCAATCCGCGGTTTTTCGCAACGACTTTGATTGCATCTTTACTTGGCATGCCTTCATTTACGTATTGATTCACTTCTTCTAAAATAGTAAGGTCACTTTCTACGATAGAATCACCTACTCCTTCTACGATGATAACAATCTCTCCTTTGATCTCACCCATATCTAAAAGAGATGCTGTTGTTCCTCTGATAATTTCTTCGTATCTTTTTGTGAGTTCTCTTGCAACTACAATATTTCTTTCTCCGTACACATCATAAAGACTTTGGATTGTTTTATTGATGCGATGTGGTGATTCATAAAATATCAATGTTTCAGTATGATTTTTCAGGTTTTCTAATTCTTTGATACGTTTTGTCTCTTTGTTATCTAAAAAGCCATAAAACAAGAATGGATGTGGTGCGATTCCTGATACAACAAGTGCAGATAGCGCTGCATTCGCTCCAGGAATATTAACAACATTAAATCCTTCTTTGATTGCTTCTCTTATTACATAATAGCCAGGATCACTGATGAGAGGATATCCAGCATCACTAATCAAAGCGATATTGTTTCCTTCCCTTAATAAGGAAATCAACTCTTCTGATTTAATTTCTTTATTAAAATCATGGTAAGATTTCAACGGTTTGCTGATATCAAAATGAGATAATAATTTAGATGATACTCTTTTGTCTTCACAATAGATATAATCCACTTCTTGTAAGGTTTTGACAGCACGAAAAGTCATATCTTCAAGATTCCCAATTGGGGTAGCTACAAGATACAATGTTTTTTGCTCATTACGAAAACTTTTCTGTCTGTCCATATCTTACTCCTTTTTAAATCTAAAAATCCGTAGTACTTCGTCACTATATTCTCCGTTTTCATGAACATAGAGAGGCTCTAACAAGCTAAGACCAGTATTTCCATTATTTGATGCATCGACAAGCACTGTATATGATGTGTCTCCTTTTTGGGGATACACAAATCGCAGTCTTTTGATAGCGAACTTATGTTTATTCAACAACAGTATAATTTCTTCAATACGTTCGGTGCGATGAACCATACAAAATGATCCTTTTGTCTTCAACAAACGTTTTGCTTCGATGATGATTTCTTCTAATGTAATCAATACTTCATGTCGAGCTATTGTTTTATAGTCTGTTTGATTTGTATGAGATGTATCTTTGTGTTTGAAAAATGGCGGATTACATGTAATAATGTCAAACTCACTATTTTCAAACTGTTTGGATAATCCCTTTATATCTTTATTTAATATTGTAATTTGGTCTTGAAGGTTATTCAATTCAACACTTCTTTTTGCTAAATCATATACTTCACTTTGAATTTCCACACCAATGATTTTCGCATTTGTCTTTAAAGATAAAAATAATGGAATAGGAGCATTTCCTGTGCCTAGGTCCATTATCTTTTTTGTCTTTGTGAGAGGTTTTACAAAATCAGCTAAAAGAGTAGAATCCAAACTGAAGTTAAACATGTCAGGACGTTGTATTATTTTAATTCCGTCATATCCTAACAAATCATGAATTACTTCTACCATAGAATCACCTATTCTCCGTCTTTTTTACCTTGTCCCTTATCATAATAATCGATGTGTATCAGGTCTTCCACATTAAATGATTTTATTCCGTCTTCTTCTGTTTTAACACGAACAGACTTATCAATAATGTTAACTGCGATTACTTTTGCTCTTCCATCTGTAGTTGTCACCCAAGAGTTTATTTTAGGGACCTCTAAACGGTGTTCTTTATACGTATCGTCCTCATAACGAATACAACAAAGAAGTTTTCCACACAATCCTGAAATATTGACAGGGTTTAAAGATAGGTTTTGATTTTTAGCCATTTTAATTGAAACTGTTTCAAAGTCACCTAAAAACGTATTACAACATAAGATATACCCGCAAGGTCCAATCCCTCCAAGGAATTTCGCACCATCTCTCGTACCTATTTGTCGTAACTCAATACGCAACTTGAACTCATTTGCTAAATCTTTTACTAACTCTCTAAAATCAACGCGTCCTTCTGCATTAAAATAGATAATTATTTTTGATCGATCAAGAGTGTATTCGCACCCTAACAACTTCATATCTAATTTGTTTTTTATGATATGTTTTTTTACACGCTCATTCGCTTGTGGAATGTCTTTCATATTTCTTTCATATTTCTCGATATCGTCTTCTGAAGCCACTCGTAAAATTGGTTTTAGTGTACTAATAATCTCACTGTCTCCAATTTCTTTTACTGTTTCAATTACTTCTCCTAATTCAACACCACGAACAGTTTCTACGATAACTTTATCGTACATTTCTAGTTCATAATCTTTTGGATCAAAGTAATATTTCTTCCCAACGGCTTTAAAACGAATACCAACTACTTTATTCGCCATTTGGTTACCTTCTTTCTAATTTTAGTAAGAGATTGTCGTATGCGAGTCTAAAGTTAATGTATGATGATACTTTAGATTTTAATACAAGCATACTTTCTAGTTCTTCAATCAGTCTGTTTTTAGTTTTATCTCTTGCGATAGCTTGAATTGTATCAATTTCCTTTTCAAAAGCAATATGATACATATTACCGATTTTATAATCGATAATATCTTTTTGGTATATCATAAGACTTGATATAAACAAGTCATTCAAATCACTGTCTTGGTATATTATACTACTATTTTCATTAAAGTAAATAACGAGTGGTTCTTCACGCGTTACTAACAATCTGAATATTTCTTTTACCAAATCTATAATATCCATAAAAAACTCATTTGATGCAATATCAAATGCCTCACCTGTTGCTGAAGTTAAATTTGAAATGATATGAGATGTTTCTTGTGGATACCCTTCATCTACAAGTTCTTGATACACAATTTTACGTGATAAACTAGTAAATTGAATTACTTGTGAGCGAGAAATGATTGTTGGTAAAATACGGTGGATATTCTCGGTAGTAAGTATCGCATGAATATTCGGATGTGGTTCTTCTAAGAATTTCAAAAGACTATTTGCTGCATTGACATGAATCAATTCAATGTTGCGAATGATATATACTTTTGGTCCTGGTTCCACTGCGGTTTTATTAAACTCATTTTGCAAGTCTTGAATTTGCTGCTTGCGAATCATATTCTTTTCCGGCTCTATAACATACACATTTGGGTGTGTTCTGTTTTGAATTCTTCTACAGTTATGGCATACACCACAAGGTTTATGTTCGTCCGTACAAAGGAGTCGCATCGCAAAATAAAGTCCAATTTCAAATTTCTTTGTTCCTTTTTGTCCTTCAAATAAGTAAGCATGTGAAAGACGATCCTTTTGGATCGAGTTTTCTAATAGTTGCATTACTTCTGGTTGCGATTCTTGTAGTTTTTCAAATGCCATAAAATCACCTATAATACTGATTTAATTACCCTAATTGTATCCTGTATCACTTTTTCTTTTGATTGTGTACCATCAACAATTTTAAATCGTTTTTCATATCTTTTCGCCACAATCATATACCCTTCGTATACTTTTTCATGAAAAGCAATATCTTCTAAATCTAGACGATCTACTTTTCTTGTATTGTTGAATACACGATTTAATCCTACATGTGGAGGAACATCAATAAAGATTGTTAAATCTGGTAATGTGTCTCCTATTGCAAACTTATTGATTGCATAAACTTCATCCATTCCAAGTCCTCTTGCGTGTCCTTGGTAAGCAAGTGACGAATCAATAAATCGATCACATAATACGACTTTTCCTTGTTTTAGAGCTGGGATAACTACTTCAGCTAAGTGTTGCCCTCTAGCTGCTGCAAAAAGAAGTGCTTCTGAATGAGCATCCATTTCAACATTATCTTTGTTTAAAATAATGTCTCTAATTTCTTCTGCAATCCTGATTCCACCAGGTTCTCTTGTTGTAATGTAGTCTATATTGTTATCGTTGAAGAATTTTTTGATTCCCTCGATAACAGATGTTTTACCTGATCCTTCCGGACCTTCAAATGTTATAAATTTACCGTTCAATTGTAACACTCCTTTTCCCTAGCCTATATTATCGCACATTTTAACTAAATTTTAAATATCATTTTCATTATAATACGATTATTATGTGTTATAATATTGATAGAAACTTTGAAAGGGACGATTGTATGAGAGTACAGGTTTCAAATCTTACATTCGGATATGATTATCGTACTGTCCTTAAAGACATAAATTTCAACCTGAAATCAGGTGATTTTTTAGCGATCATTGGAAACAATGGAAGTGGGAAATCAACACTTATCAAATGTTTACTAGGCTTAAACAAAGTTCCATCAGGGAGAATATTTTTAGACGATGTAGATATTACTGAATTTAAGACCTTCCGTAAAATCGGATATGTTCCTCAAAAGTTTGATGATTTCAACTATGAATTCCCAATTACAGTAAACGAGATTTTATCTGCTTCAATTGTTTCAAACTATACTGAAGATCAAAAACTAGAATTACTAGATAAAATTGGTATATTAGAATTGCAAAATGAAAACATAAATACATTAAGTGGTGGACAACTTCAAAGAGTCTTTATTGTTCGCGCATTAATGAATGAACCCAAAATGCTAATACTGGATGAACCTACTGTTGGTGTCGACAGAGAAAACGTTAAGAACTTTTATAAAACTGTTAATGATTTAAATAAAGAAGGAATAACAATTATACTTATAACACACAATTTACGGGAAGCAACAGGCGAGTTCACTCATGTCTTGTCTTTGCATAATGGTGAAAGTGTGATCAAAGAAGTTGAAATGGAAGAAGAAGACTAATGGTAATATTAGCTAACGATTCATTCATTGAAGCTATTCTTCAGTTTTCTTTCTTACGACAAGCATTATTAACAGGTATTATAATGGGGCTAATCGCTCCGATCATTGGTAGTTTCGTTGTAATTAGACGTTTGAGTTTTATCGCAGATACATTATCGCATTTTAGTTTAGCTGGATTATCTATCGGGCTATTCCTAATCAATTCCATTGGACTCACTTTTATTGGAGATCCAATCTACTTGGCTATGATATTCAGTGTAATTGGAGCTATGGCTATTGAAGTTATTCGCGGATATTATCAAAATTATAAAGAAGTTTCAATGCCGATTGTTATGAGTCTTGGTGTTGCTTTAAGTATTTTATTCATTTCATTAAGTGGAGGATACAATGATAGTATCTTCAACTACTTATTTGGTAATATTTTAGCTGTTAGTAAAGAATACATTTTCGTTTTAGCGATTGTAGCTTTTCTAACAATAATATTATTGATTATTTTCTATAGACAAATGATTGTAATCAGTTTTGATGAAACATATGCAAAATTAATCGGTATCAAAGTAAACGCCTTCCAAATAGGATTCACTTTGGTTTTAGCAATTATCGTATCGTTAAGTTTAGCAACTGTAGGAGTATTACTAGTATCCTCCTTAATTGTTATCCCAGTTGCCGCCGCGATCAAAGTCGGTAAAAGTTTTAAGAATACAATGTTTATCGCAATCATTATATCTGAATTCAGTGTTATCGTTGGATTATGGACTTCATATGAATGGTCTGTACCTTCATCTGCAATGATTGTATTATTCAATATTGTAATATTAATTCTCATTGGGATTTATCGTAGAATCTTAAGTTTGGTAAAAATGAAACGACAAGATCCAATTATGCCATAAAAAAAGAGGTGAATTCACCTCTTTTCTTATCCCCTTTAATACAACCCTATAATCCGCATACACTATGTGCATAGTAACATTATACAATGTTCATTTCGTAAAAAAAAGGACATATCTGTCTCTTTTTGCTTGTTTCTATATAAAAAAAGGCCAATTTTGACCTTTTTTTTATGGAATAAGTAATGTTGTTGCTAATCCAACTAAAATGATTAATACAATTTTAGAGAATTGTTGTTCATTGATTTTTCTTGAAAAATATATTCCTGTATATAATCCGATTACCAATCCACTGAACAAAATCAAGGTTGATAACAAGACATCCGGGTTATAATTACCAAATAATCCCAAGATTATGACACCGACAATACCCATCACAAAGAAATGTATTGATAGGGTACTTTTAAATCGTTCTTTATCTGCGTTTACACCAGTTAAATATAGTACAACAGGAGGACCATCTACTGAGGCAATCCCATTTCCAGTCCCACTCAACATTCCTACAATAAATAGATTAAAAAATGTATCTTTTAATTTGATTTTGAGGATTCCTGCTTTTACTAGTATGGCTGCTATGATTAAAACAAAAGCAATGAGTTCAATTACGCGGTCTGCGAGTAATTCATTTAAGAATAATCCAACACCGGTAAATATAACACCACTGATGATAATTGGAAGAATTGCTCTTGTGTTTTCCCATGTATAATATTTTTTGTGTTCGTTAATTAGCATTAAATTTAAGGCAATATTACATGTAATCATTATTGTAACAACTTCAGAGGCGGTAAATCCAAGACGAAATAACAACGGAACTGCTACCAAACTACTTCCAAAGCTACTTGTACCTTTTACAAATCCAGCTGTCAATCCGATTAACACTAATAACAATATATCAATCCAAATCATTTTCTAATAAGTTCTTTAGGAAACATGTTTAAAACGATGCATCCTTCTTCTGTTAAGATGATATCATCTTCAATGCGTACTCCACCTAATCCAGTAATATAAATACCAGGTTCCACTGTTACAACTGCACCTAACTCCAAAGGGTTCGTATTTGCAGCAGACACTCTAGGCCCTTCATGTACATCAAGTCCAATACCGTGTCCTGTTCCGTGTTTAAAATATTCTCCATATCCCTTTTCGGTAATATAATCTCTACATATTGCATCTAATTCTTTTCCTGTCATACCTGCTTTTGCAGCCGCTACAGCTTTTACTTGTGCTTCATATACGACATTATAAATTTCAACGAGTTTTGGATCTGGATTCCCAAATGCAACAGTTCTAGTTAAATCTGAAGTGTATCCATTGTATTCGCATCCTATATCAAATGTAACAAATTCATTGTTTTGAATGATTTTTTCACTTGCCATACCATGTGGCATCGCACCTCTTTCACCACTTGCTACAATGAAACGATCCCAAGTATTGTTGGCACCTAGTTCTAACATCTTTGATTTCAATATTACTTCTACATCTCTTTCCTTCATACCAACCAAATCTAAAGATAAGGTATACTCCAAAGCTTGATCTGTAATTTCACATGCTTTTTTTATCAGTTCCATTTCATTTGGCATTTTCGATACTCTTAATGTTTCAATCACATTATTCATCGGAATCAATTCAACTTCCAGTTTTTGATATAACTCATACTCTGAGAATCTCATTTTTTTATCAAATCCAATGGAAGATATATTATTTTCTTCTAATACTTGTTGAATTCCTTTGATTAAAGATTCCGATATCTCAACATATGTAAACTCAGGACATTGCATTTTCACTTGATCACGATATCTAAAATCGGTAAGAAAGAATTGCTTTTCTTCTGTAACAATTGCAACTCCATATGACCCTGTATATCCAGTAACATATCGTAAATTTTTTGCTGCTATCGGATTTTCTAATCCCGTTAACATAATTGCTTGATATTTATGTTTCTTAATGTTTTTACGTAACGCTTCTAATACCATTTTTCATCACTCCTCAAAGTCTTATTTAATCACAATATACCACTCTTTAAGCCAACATTCAACCATTTTTACTTGTACAAAACAAAAGGGACAAAATTATATATTTTGTCACCCATTTTATTTTTTTAATATGTAGCCAATGCAGTCTTTATCTTTGAACTCTACCATACCTAATTTCTTATAAAATTTATTGCTTCGTTCATCATTTACATCTGTCATTAAGACAACCTGTCTAACGTCTTTGTATTTATCAAAAATCATTTGTAACAACGTCGATCCAATTCCTTTGTGTTTATGGCTATCTAAAACAAGAATATCTTGAATGTAACATATCGTTGCATGATCACTAACAGTTCGAATCAAGCCAACCAGTAACTCACCATCATATCCTCCAACTACATCTGTAGATTGTTTGATACCTTCCATAAGTATATCAAAATCATTTGTATAAGCATACCATTTATTATCTAAGTAAAGATTTCGAATCTGTTCTTTATTGGGAAGGGAAGATTTATACTCAATCATAATACTTCACCACATTCAGGTAGAGGCCGCTAGCTGGAGCGATTTCCTTGATAATTGTGTTGTCTTTCTTTTTAATAATTTGCAATAAAGAATATGGTGTATTTTTTTTCGCGATTGTTATCGCAGTCGCAATAATATTTCTAACCATATATCGCAAAAAACCATTTCCTGTGATATATACATATAAATAATGATCATTCTCAACAAACTTCACTTGATAGATAGTTCTTGTGTTATCTAAAGTGTTTGTTTTTGTAAGACTTGTAAAATCATATGTTCCTTCGATAGATTTTAATTCCTTTTCAAACAAATCATAATCCATTTTTCCAGGATAATATTCATAATTTCTTAGAATAACATCATAGCCAGCTTTATTGATTTTATACACATACTGTTTTGAAGCAATATCATATCTACTATGGAATGTTTCATGAACTTCTTCACTACTTTTTATATAAATCCCTTCAGAAAGATATGAATTTAAGACATCTTTAAATTTGTGAGGCTGAATCGAACTTTCAGTATCAAAATGAAATACTTGATTGTAAGCATGAACTCCACGATCAGTTCTTCCACTTGAATGAATTGAGATGTTTTCTTTTGTAATCGTATAAAGTGCAGATTCAATTGCATCTTGAACCGTATTTTTTGATGGTTGTTTTTGATAACCTAAAAACATTGACCCATCATATGAACAGATACACTTAATTCGTTTTTTACCCATCAAGCGAGTTGTCTCATAAACAGAATCTATTAGTCCGTTTTCGAAAGAAAACTTTAACGTAACAAGTTCTTCATTCTCGTCATTAACATACAAGTAAACATCGACATAACTGAATGTCTTATAATGATCAATTTTTAAAATCTCATACTTCAATTTTCTTGGATTATTTAGTACAAATAAAGCATGATCAAAATCGTATAATTTTTCTTCAAAGAAAGTTCTTATTCCTTTAAAATTTGGAGTAAGAACTTCTTCTAGTAATTTATCATTTTTTGTTTCCCAGGCTGTAAAGTATTTTTGTATTATAACGTCCATAATGAAGTCCTTGTAATAATTGCAAGCGTTAGTAATAAAAATGCAAACAACATTACATATGTATCTTTTGTTTCCCATGACAATATATGGATTCTAGTACGTAATTTTCCTGGGACGAAATTACGGGCTTCCATTGCATTTGCCAATTCATCACTTCGTTTAAAACTGATAATGAACATAGGGACAAGTAAACTAATAATCTGCATTACTTTGTCTTTAAATTTACCTTCACTAAAATCTACACCGCGACTAGCTTGTGCTAGCATAATCTTATTCGCTTCATCTAATAATGTTGGTATATAGCGGAGCGCGATACTTATTATCATAGCTAATTCTTCTGCATTCAAGCCAATATATTTAAAAGGCTTCAATACTCTTTCAAGACCAAGATTTAAATCTGTCGGCTTCGTTGTTAGTGTCAAAATTGTTGATAAAGTAATGATTACAATTAATCTTGTCATAATGTATATAGCACCAAACAATCCTTCTGGATATATGGTTACTGAACTTGATGAAAAGATACTACCTGGTGTAAAGAAAGTTAACATTGTCATAATTCCTACAGCAATGAATAATGTAAATAAAAACCTAATTTTTATTCTTTTTCGAAGCAGCCACCATGCCACAATAATTAGAATCATTACACCAAGATTAATTGGTGTTAGAGACATGGTAAAATCAAACAATGGTGTGTCTCCTTTTACAAATAATAATTGAAACACAAACGTGAATGTTAACAACACAATAACTGGCTTCAATCCTTTGATTACTCGCATGATTGGAATACCACCAATTTTTAAAATTATCAGGACAATTCCTAACATTCCTAAAATGACTTCTATATCATCAATTACAAATGCAGTTGCCATTAAAACGACCAAGGCAAGAATCTTACTTCTAGGATCCATCTTATATAAAAAGCTTGTTCCTGGTATGTATTGACCAATTATAATATTATTCATTATAATTCCCCCTTTATAAGCTCATAAAGGTGATCAATTGTATGAGGTGTTTCATTCAATTTAATTCCAAGCTTTTCTTCTAATTTTCTGGCAATTTCTATAATTTCTGGCAAGTCTAAATTCCACTCTTGTAAGTGCTCTGATTTAAACAGGTTTCCAGCTGTACCATCATAAACCAAACTACCTTGATTCATAACCAATACTCGATTGGCATATTTGTATACTGTATTCATATCATGTGTAATTATTACAACTGTATTATTCATTTCTTTATGGATGTCTGTGAACAAATTCAACAAACTATCTCTACCTTTGGGATCCAGACCACTTGTTGGCTCATCCAAGACTAGAATATCGGGTTCCATAGCCAAAATACCAGCTATACTGACACGCTTTTTTTCTCCACCAGATAAATTGAAAGGACTTCTAGTTAAATATGTCTCATCCAATCCTACCATCTTAATTACCTTTTTCGCACGTTCAATTGCATCTATTTCTGAGACACCAAAGTTTTTAGGACCAAATATAATATCCTTTTGTACAGTCTCTTCAAATAATTGATAATCAGGAAACTGGAATACAAGTCCTACTTTTTGTCTTAACGGATTCAATCTTACTTTCGTATTCTTCTTTTTTACATCTTTATATACTTTAATCCCATAAATAGTCACTTCACCACTAGATGGCTTAACAAGAGCGTTCATATGTTGAACAAGCGTTGATTTTCCACTCCCTGTTTCTCCAATCAAAGCGATAAACTCACCTTTTGCTTCTATTTTCAAGTTGATATCTTTTAAGGCATGATAATCAGTCTGGTCCATACCTTTATAGTGAAAGTTTACTTCCCTAAACTCAATTGCCATAAAATTTCTTTCACTTTCTCATTATGAATGTTATTTTCTTCCAACTTATGAAGAAGTTTCAATGGTGGTAATAACTCTAAATTTGACTGATTCAATATTTTTTTATTATTTAAGATATCATTGGTAATCCCTTGGGCTAGCACTTCCCCGTCTTTCAACACAATTATTTTATCTGACAACACAGCTTCTTTCATATCGTGTGTAATCGTAATAACTGTAACGCCTTCTTTGTTTAATTCTTTAATGTACTCCATAATAGAATCTCTACCTTTTGGATCTAACATACTTGTTGCTTCATCAAAAATTATTATTTCTGTATCCATTGCAAGTATTCCCGCAATCGCAACACGTTGTTTTTGTCCTCCTGATAGCATATGAGGAGCTTTCTTTAAATACTCGCTCATATTTACTTTCTTTGCATAAAAATCGATTCTACGAATCATTTCTTCGCGTTCCATTTGGAGATTTTCCATACCAAACGCGATATCGTCTTCCACAGATACCCCAACAAATTGGTTATCTGGATTTTGGAATACAATACCGATTTTTTCTCTTATTTCATACACTGTATCTTCGTTCAATGTCATTCCATCAATAATAATCTCACCTGATTGGGCTTTTAACAATCCAATTATAAGTTTGCTTATTGTTGATTTACCACTACCATTGTGACCAAGTATACTAACCCACTCACCTTTTTCAATAGCAAAAGTGACATGTTTTACTACCGGAGTATCTTTACGGTAGCTGAATGATACATCTTTCATTTCTATATAGCTCATATCATCAACTCTTTCATAACGAAATAATTATAACAAATAAGCTTACAAAAAGCACTTAATATATATAAAAAAACAAGCACAAAGTTGTACTTGTTATAAGTTCTTTCTTTTCTCTTTATACTTCATATACTCATCTTCAATATCTAACAACAACTTGCTGTTTTCTGTCACTTCCAAATAATGGTATAGTATTGTTATATATATCAACTCATCTAACGGACACTTTGGATGATAACTTAATATTAAATGATCAATCGCTTTGTCTTTCACATAATACTGATACATCAAGTCTAAAAGATATACTGGGATATCATAATAATCACTGCCAATTTGAATTCGTTCAAGTCGTTCACCCAGAACCCTGCTTTCAGTCCTCAAATGAATCGTATCTTTATACAAGCTGTAATGAATCTGAAACTTTGTTATATCATTCTCTAACAAGTAGTAAAGTGAATATATGTGAACCAATTGGTAGTAACTAGCCTCAGAGTGTTTCAACGATTCAAATTTATTTTTATATAGATATAGTAACTTATCATGCTTCATAAGCATTACGATAAAATGTTCAAGACGTAATCTTGCATTTTGATTCATTGTGCTTGCAATATTTGTAATGAGTCCCGTTTCGTTTGGGTCAAATTGATAAGTAAACTGTCTAGTTAAATCTGCGTAATACCCATACAAGTTTTCATTTAAATTCTTAATATGAGTTGCATTAAATAATTTGTTGACACGTTGGGTTCTATATTCTGCAATTAAAAATATTACAGTCATTCCAATAAAGATGAAAAGCACAAAAGCAAAAGGGGTTTGTTCGTCTTTAGGAATGATAGTAACTTCTAACACAATACCTGCTAAAATTGTAATCACGATCAAGAAAAGATACTGTAACATCTTATTCTCTTTCTTCATATTAGAGCCCCCTTCTTACTTGAAATGACACACTAAAGTAATTATAACATATGCATACTTTTACTAAAACTAGTAAATATAACGAATAATTAAATAAATATTAATTCTTGTATTAACAGTTTGAAAAATGAACCAAAATCAAGTAAGATAATAATAGTAATATTTATTGTTCAAAAGGGGTGTGGACTAATGAACAACAAAGGCGTAACATTGATGGAACTTATGATTGTTATTATTGTTATGGGCATTTTAGCTGCATTCACAACGATGAGCATTTCCTCAATTGTCGAAAATCAAAAGGAAAAAGTAGACCAAGCTAACGCAGAGTATTTAGGAGATGCAATTAGTTTGGCATATTTAGATGGAAATATCATCATTCAAAACAATCGTTTATGGAACACAAGTACAAACAGAGGATATGCAGGTACTGGTTCCTGGTTTTACGACGACATGGCAGGGTATATTTCAAATCGTCTCGTACCACAGGCATCAATCGCAGAAAACACTTATAATGCAAGTGGTGGTACATACCGTTTCTTATTTTCAGTTAGTGGAAATCAAGTTACTGTATATTATTATGATCCGAGTAAAACAAGAATCAATTTACATACATTTACCTTAGAAGATTATTAATAAAAACAGGCTAAACAGCCTGTTTTTTTATTTTATGTAAAATAGAGAACTCTATTTTATGAGAAAAGATATAATTGTGCTATAATAATATAGTAGAAAAGGACGGTGCCATATATGAAGATTCAAAAAAGAACAGAAAAAGGAAGCAAAGTTAGATCGGTTAGTGTAATACCGGGCGTTCTGTACGGAAAAGGAATGGATTCAACTCCTATACAAGCAGATATGACTGAATTTATGAAAATGTATTATGAGATGGGAACAACAAAAACATTTGATGTTACTTTAGGAAAGAAAAAACATGTTGTATACTTTAAAGAAGTTCAATCGTTATACAGTAATTTCTTAATCAAAACACATTTTGATATGGTAAAAGTTGCCGCTGGTGATATCATGAGTTCAAAAGTGCATTTAGAATTTGTAAATCGTGATGTATTAGAAAAATTAGGTCTTATTGTTAATGCAGTTCAAGATACAATTGAAGTAGAATATGCAGTTGGATCAGGGATTTCTAAATTAGAACTTGATGTAAAAGACTTAAAAGAGTTTGATACATTACATGTAAGTGATATCAAAGCACCAGAAGGTGTAACTATCATTACAAGTCAAGATGAAGTTGTTGTATCAATATCTTCACCAAAAGAAGAAGTTGAAGTAGATCCAGACGCAGAAGTACCAGAAGTAGAAATCATCAAACAAGGTGAAGAATAAAAAATGAAATAAAAAGATACCAATCAATTGGTATCTTTTTTATTATATTTAAGAACCCTTAAATACGTTTAAACTTACTCTACAAAAAAACAGGCCAATTGGCCTGTTTTAATTTTGAAATTATTCTACGAATTCAATGATAGCCATTGGAGTTGAATCTCCACGTCTTGGCCCCATTTTATAAATTCTAGTATATCCACCGTTTCGTTCAGTAAAACGAGGTGCGATATCAGAAAATAATTTTTGTAATGCATTTTGGTCTTCTGAAGCTTCTAAGAAACGAACAGTTTGTGCTGCTTGTTTTCTTGCTGCTAAAGTACCTTTTTTACCTAAAGTTACCATTTTATCAGCTAATCTTTGTAATTCTTTCGCCTTAGTTTCTGTAGTAGTAATTCTTTCATGAATGATTAATTGAGTTACTAAGTCTCTTAACATTGCTTTTCTTTGGTCACTTCTACGGTTTAATTTACTGTATCCAGCCATGATTAAGCCTCCTATTTAATGTCTTGCAAGTCCAAGACCAAGTTCATCAAGCTTCAGTTTCACTTCTTTAAGTGATTTCTTACCTAAGTTACGAACTTTCATCATATCTTCTTCTGATTTGCGAGTTAACTCGTCAACAGTGTTGATACCAGCTCTTTTTAGGCAATTATAACTTCTTACTGATAAATCTAAATCTTCTATTTGCATTTCTAAGATTTGTGAATTTTGTTCGTCTTCACGTTCAACCATGTAATCTTCTTCTAATGCTTTATCACTTAACTCTACCATAACTTTTAAGTGTTGAATCATCATTTTTGAAGCAATTCCAATTGCATCTTGTGGTGAAATTGCACCGTTAGACCAAATTTCCAATGTCAATTTTTCTAATCCGCTGCTTCCACTTGATGCTGGTTCTACATTGTAGTTACATCTTTGAACTGGTGTATAAATACTATCAATAGGAATTAATCCTACATGATCATTGTATTGTTTATTAGATTCTGCGTTAACATATCCAATACCTTTTCTTGCAACCATAACCATACGGAATTTCCCTTTGGTTACTGTTGCAATGTGTTGGTCTTCATTTACAATTGTTACTTCGTTATCACATAAGATATCTTTAGCTGTAACAGTGTGAGGACCTTCCACGAAGATTTCTAAACGTTTTTCAACGTTTGGATCATCGTTATCAATTGATAGGACAACTTCTTTTAAGTTTAAGACAATAGCTGTTACATCTTCAACTACTCCATCAATGCTTGAAAACTCATGTTCAACACCATCGATGTCTGTATTGATGATAGCTGCTCCAGGTAATGATGATAACAATATTCTGCGAAGTGAGTTTCCTAATGTAATTCCGTATCCTGTTTCTCAAATTTTAAGTCCTTCAAATATACTACCTCCCTTAAATTTGTCCCATCTTATTTGTGAGGTCGTTTTGGTGGACGACATCCGTTGTGTGGGATTGGTGTAACATCTTTAATTGCAGTAATTTCTAAACCTGCAGTTTGTAATGCTCTAATAGCTGCTTCACGTCCTGGACCAGGTCCTTTTACTGAAACTTCTACTCTTTGTACTCCGTGTTCCATTGCGCTTTTCGCACATGCTTCAGAAGCTAATTGTGCAGCAAACGGTGTAGATTTACGGCTACCTTTGTATCCTAAAGCTCCTGCACTGCTCCAAGCAATTGCATTCCCATTAGGATCTGTAACTGTAATAATTGTGTTATTAAATGTCGAATGAATGTGCGCTACTCCTGAAGGAATATTCTTTTTCACACGACGTTTAGTTCTAGTTTTTTTAGCCATGATTTATCCTCCTATTTCTTCTTGTTAGCGATAGTTCTACGAGGTCCTTTTCTAGTACGAGCATTGTTTCTAGTGTTTTGCCCACGTACAGGAAGTCCTCTTCTATGACGCATTCCACGGTAACTACCGATTTCTTGTAAACGTTTAATATTTAGTGAAACTTCTCTACGTAAGTCTCCCTCAGTCTTGATTGTTGTTACTTCAGTACGGATGCGACCTAATTCATCCTCTGTTAAATCTTTAACTCTTGTGTTCTCATCTACATTAGCTGCAGCAAGAATTTTCTGTGCAGTTGATTTTCCGATTCCAAATACATATGTTAGTGAAATAACAATACGCTTATCTCTAGGAATATCAACACCTGATATACGTGCCATTAAGTTTCCTCCTAACCTTGTCTTTGTTTGTGTCTTGGATTCTCACAAATAACCATAACTTTACCTTTACGTTTGATTACTTTGCATTTATCACAAATTTTCTTTACACTTGGTCTTACTTTCATTTTATTTCCTCCTCTGGAGATTTGGTTATTTTAATATTTTTCTTATTTGTGGCGATATGTAATACGCCCACGTGTTAAATCGTACGGTGATAACTCAACCGTAACTCTGTCGCCTGGTAAGATGCGAATGTAATACATACGGATTTTACCAGAAACGTGCGCATGAACTTTGTGTCCATTTGGAAGTTCCACAATGAACTGAGTGTTAGGTAATGCTTCAACAACTTTACCTTCAAATTCAATTTTTTCTTCTTTTGCCATAGGTAAATTCCTCCTTTTAAAGTGCTGTAAAGATGATGCATTCATCTTCAGTGATAAGAATGCTGTGCTCAAAGTGTGCACTGCGTTTCCCATCAATTGTTACAGCTGTCCAATTATCTTTCAATACTTTTACTTCTTTTCGGCCTTCATTGATCATTGGCTCAATTGCAAATGTCATCCCAGCTTTCAATAAAGTTCCTCGCCCACTCGGACCAAAATTAGGGATTTGCGGATCTTCATGAAGGTGTTTTCCAACTCCGTGACCTACAAACTCTCTAACGACAGAGTATCCAAAAGATTCTGCATATGTTTGTATTGCGTGTGATATATCTGTCAGTCTGTTTCCTGCTTTCGCTTGTTTCAGACCTTCAAACAGTGATTGTTTTGTTACTTCAAGTAATTGTTTTGCATCGTCATCGATGGTACCAACTGGATAAGACCAAGCACTATCGCCATGATAACCTTTATAAAGAGCTCCAATATCTATTCCAATGATATCTCCGTCTTGTAAGATTACCTTACTACTTGGAATCCCGTGTACCACTTGATCGTTAATACTTGTACAAGCACTGCCAGGAAATCCACCATACCCTTTAAAGGAAGGTGTTGCATCATTATCTCTAATCACTTTTTCAACAATTCGATCTAACTCTAGTGTAGAAACACCAGGTTTCACATGTTTTTCTACTTCTTGATGAGCGAGCGCGACGATTCGTCCCGCCTTCTTCATCAATTCAATTTCTCTATTTGACTTGATTGTAATCATTCGATATCACTCAGTACCAATACAATGTCTTCGTAAACATGATTAAAATCTTGCATACCATTCACATTATAAAGGATTCCTTGTTTTTCGTAATAGTCTAATAAAGGTTTTGTTTTGTTTTCATAGATTTCCAATCTTCTTTGTACAGATTCATGTGTATCATCTAATCGTTGATATAATTCACTTCCACAGTTGTCACAAATACCCTCTTGTTGTGGGGCTTTGAAACGCAAGTGGTAGGTTGCATCGCATCCTTTACAAACGCGACGTTGTTCCATTCTTTCAAATAAAACATCATGACTTGATAAAATGTTAATTACTTTGTCTAATTTCGTTCCCACTTTAGCAAGCATTTCATCCAAAGCAATCGCTTGAGCCACAGTACGTGGATATCCATCTAAGATGAAACTCTCTTCAGCGTCTGCCTTTTTTAATCTAAGTCGTACAATCTCATTTGTGATTTCATCACTAACAAGATTCCCGTCCTTAATAAATTTCATAGCTTCCAAACCAATAGGTTCATTGTTATTGTAAGCATCTCTGAACATTTGTCCAGTAGAGATGCTTACAATATTATAATTTTCGCGAATGCGTGCAGATTGGCTACCTTTTCCGGCACCCGGAGGTCCCATAACTAGAATTTTCAAGTTACAGTTCCTTATTTAATGAAACCAGAATATGTTTGTTGCTGTGTTTGAGTCTTGATTTGTTTTGTAGTTTCGATAGCCACACCTACTACGATTAATAATGATGTCCCACCAATTTGTACATAGGCAGGTAAATTAAATATCGTTGTAGCAAAAATTGGTAACGATGCAACCAATACTAAGTATGTCGCACCAATGATTGTAACTCTAAACAATGTTTTTGAAATATAGTTTTCAGTATCTATTCCTGGTCTAACACCTGGAATATAAGCTTTTTGTGATTGTAAATTTTTCGCTACTTTTTCTGGATTGATTTGTACGAATGCATAGAAGAATGCAAAGATAAAAATCATCACAACATAAAGAGCGTAACCAGCTGGTTGTGTGTATGTAAACACTTGTGTTAAGAAGTTTCTAAAAGGTCCTGTGAAGTCAGGTAATAATCCTAATAATTGTGTCGGAATACTAAGAATAGTAACCGCAAAGATTACTGGAATTACCCCTGCAGAGTTGATTTTAATTGGAATATTAGAATCGCTCTTACCTTGGAATTTAGCACTTGCTGGTCTGTTCGCATATTGAATTGGTATTTTACGTGCTGCAGCTTGCATAATCGTTACAAAGAAGATTACTGCTATATACAACAAGATAACCAATGCGAATGTAATATATTCGGTAGTTCCAGGTTCTACAACTGAGAAGTCCGCTTGAATACCCATAATATATCTTTCATATAAACTTGTAAACATACCTGGCATACTTGAAACGATCCCAGCAACGATAATCATAGATGTACCGTTTCCAACACCTTTCAAAGTGATTTGATCACTTAGCCATAATAGGAATGCTGTACCACCTGTCATTACTAATGCTAAATAAATATATAAGAATATAGATTCATTTACACCAGCTTGGAAGATAGTCCCACCTGAGTTAACTCCAAATCCAATTGTCATAGCAAGAGCTTGAGCAAACGCTAATCCGATTGCTAAGTATCGTGTTAATTGATTGATTTTTTGTTTTCCGGTTTCTCCTTCTTCAGACCATTCTTTTAATACAGGAACAATGTCCATTTGTAATAATTGAATTACGATTGAAGAAGTGATGTAAGGGCTAATTCCTAATGCGATGATTGAATAATTTTTTAAAGCGTTCCCCGTAAGAGCATTTGCCATACCTAATACTCCACCTTCGTTATTTCCGAAGAAGTTTTCGATATAAGAAATGTTTACTAAAGGGATTGTAATAAGCGTAGCTGCTTTATAAACAAAGAATGCTAGAAGTGTAAATAGGATTTTCTTAAGTACATCTTTCGATTTAAATACTGACAGAATATTCTCCATTTAAATCACCTCAACGCTTCCTCCAGCTGCTTCAATTTTCTCTACAGCTGAACCAGTAAACTTGTTCGCTTGAACAGTTAGTTTTTTATCTAAATTACCATCACCTAATACTTTAACTCCGCTTAATACTTTACGGATTAATCTATCTTGTAATAATAATTCTGGTGTTACTACTGTACCATTTTCATACACATTTAGATCGCTTACGTTTACGATTGCGAATTCTTTTCTAAATCTGTTTGTGAATCCTCTTTTAGGCATACGTTTGAAGAACGGAGTTTGTCCCCCTTCAAATCCTGGACGAGTCCCACCACCACTACGAGCGTTTTGACCTTTATGTCCTTTACCTGCTGTTTTACCAGTTCCACTACCAACACCTCTACCTAAACGTTTTTTAGCGTGTGTAGAACCTTCAGTTGGTTTTAAGTTATGTAATTCCATAGCTTATACCTCCTTTACTTCTACTAAGTGAGCAACAACTTTAATCATTCCTCTAATAGTAGGTGTATCTTCTTTTACGACTGTTCTTTGTAATTTAGTTAATCCTAATGCGACAACTGTTTTCTTTTGTTTTGGAGTACCAGCAATTGTTGATCTCACTAATTTAATTGATATTTTAGCCATTAGTGTAAAATCTCCTCTACTGTTAATCCTCTTGTACGAGCTACTTGTTCAGCAGTTCTTAGGTTGTCAATCGCACTAAATACTGCTCTAACGATGTTGATTGGAGTTGCAGATCCTAAGTTTTTACTTAAGATATCTTCTACACCAGCTAACTCTAGTACGGCACGTACTGGTCCACCAGCGATAACTCCTGTCCCACCTACAGCAGGTTTTAAGAATACTTCTCCAGCACCAAATCTACCTGTGATTTCGTGAGGAATTGTAGTTCCATACATAGGAACTTTTACTAAATTACGTTTTGCTGCTTCTATTGCTTTTTTAATTGCATCAGGTACTTCTTGTGCTTTACCTGTACCAAATCCAACTTTACCTTTTCTATCTCCGATTACTACTAAAGCGCTAAATCTAAAGCGGCGTCCACCTTTAACAACTTTGGTAACACGGTTAATATTAACAACTCTCTCTTCGTAAAGTTTAGGTTCTCTTTGACGACGAGGTTTTCTTTGTCTTCTTGGTTTTTTATTGTTATCTTCCATGGTACACCTCCTAGAATTTTAGTCCAGCTTCTCTTGCTGCATCAGCAAGTGCTTTAACGCGTCCGTGATATAAGTATCCACTTCTATCAAAAACAACGCTCTCGATATTTTTTTCCAATGCTCTTTCAGCAATAAGTTTACCTACTACTTTTGCTGCTTCAATATTTCCACCATTTGGTAATTTATGTCCTTTTTCAACACTTGAAGCTGCTACTAAAGTTACACCATTTACGTCATCAATAACTTGTGCATAAATGTTCTTTGCAGAACGGAATACACTAATTCTTGGACGAGATGGAGTACCAACCAAAGCGGCTCTGATTCTTGAGTGTCTTTTTTGACGTGATTCATTTCTCGAATAAACTGCCATAATATCACCTCAACTGCCTAAGCAGTTTTTCCTTCTTTTCTACGTACATATTCATCTACGTAACGAATTCCTTTACCTAGATAAGGTTCAGGTGGACGAACCCCTCTAATGTTAGCTGAGAATTCCCCAACTAATTGTTTGTCAATTCCAGATATGATAATATCAGTGTTTTTAGGTACTTCTACTGTTAATCCTTCTGGAACTTCCATTTCAACTGGATGTGAATACCCAGCTAAGATTACTAGTGTATTTCCTTGCATTGATGCTCTATATCCAACACCAACCATTTTTAATTGTTTTTTGAATCCCTCAGTAACACCAACTACCATGTTGTTGATTAATGCTCTAGTAGTTCCGTGAATTGATCTGTGGAATTTTGTTTCTGACGGTCTTTCTACTTCTAATTGTCCGTTTTCAACTGTAATTGTTAATTCTGTATTGAATGAACTAGTTAATGTACCTTTTGGTCCTTTAACTGTAATTGCATTCCCAGCTTCAACTGTTACTTCAACGTCATTAGGTAGTGAAATCGGTTTTTTTCCAATACGACTCATCTATCTTTCCTCCGTTTTTTATTACCAAACGTACGCTAAGATTTCTCCACCAATTTTAAGCTTTCTAGCTTCACGGTCTGTTACCAAACCATTTGATGTAGAGATCACAGCAATCCCTAGTCCATTCAGAACTTTTGGAATTTCGCTTGATTTTGCATACACTCTAAGACCTGGCTTAGAGATTCTTTTTAATCCTTTGATTACTCTTTCAGTATTTAAATATTTCAAAGTAACACGTAATGTATCTTGAACTTCACCACTAACAACGGTGAATTTTACGATATATCCTTCTTTTTTAAGAACTTCTAAAATTTCTTTTTTCAATTTTGAAGCAGGAATATCCACAGTTTCGTGTTTCATTTGGTTCGCATTTCTGATTCTAGTTAATAAATCTGCGATTGGATCTGTCATTACCATATTTGTTTCCTCCTTCTTATTTTACCAACTTGCTTTTCTTACACCTGGTATTTGTCCTAAATATGCTAATTCACGGAAACAAACACGGCATAATTTAAATTTTCTATACACTGAGTGTGGTCTACCACAACGCTCACAACGTGTATATTCTCTAACTTTGAATTTACTACCACGTTGTTGTTTAGCTATCATTGATTTTTTAGCCATTGTTATCTCCTCCTATTTTTGGAACGGCATACCAAGTTGACTTAATAGTTCTAATGCTTCTAAGTCTGTATTAGCCGTTGTTACGATTACAATATCCATTCCTCTAACTCTATTTACTTTATCGTAATTGATTTCAGGGAATATGATTTGTTCTTTCACACCTAATGTGTAATTACCTCTACCATCAAATGCTTTTTTAGAAACTCCACGGAAGTCTCTAACACGTGGAAGTGAAATTGAAACTAACTTGTCTAAGAAGTCATACATTCTTTCACCGCGCAACGTTACTTTACAACCGATTGCCATACCTTCTCTTAATTTGAAGTTCGCAATAGATTTTTTTGCTCTTGTGATTACAGGCTTTTGTCCTGTAACTTGTGTCATTTCGTTCACTGCGTCATCTAACGCTTTTGAATTTGTAATTGCGTCACCTACACCCATGTTTACTACAATTTTAGAAACTTGTGGTGCTTGCATAATTGATGTATATCCTAATTTTTCAACTAAGCTTTGGCGAATGCTATTTTGATATTTTTCTTGTAAGCGATTCATGCTATAGTCTCCTTTCTGATTAGTCTAATACCTCACCAGATTTTTTAGAATATCTAACTTTTTTTGTTACTTCTTTCTTTTTAACAGTTTCAGTAACGTATTTGTATCCTACTCTTGTAGCTCCCGTTTTCTTCTCAACGATCATTACGTTTGAAGCGTGGAATGGTGCTTCATATTCTAAGATTCCACCGTCAGGGTGTGATTGAGTAGGTTTAGCATGTTTCTTGATTACATTTACTCCTTCAACAATAACTTTGTTTGTTGTTGGGTAAACTTTTAAAACTTTACCTTCTTTACCAAGGTTTGCACCGCTAATAACTTTAACAGTATCTCCTTTTTTGATTTTCATCTTTGGTATCCTCCTACTCTTATAATACTTCTGGAGCTAGTGAAACGATTTTCATAAATCCTTTTTCACGTAACTCTCT
>CAYSZV010000016.1:0-14589 GCA_964435595.1 uncultured Candidatus Izemoplasmatales bacterium
TGAAAGAAACCTTCTAAGCCGTCGGTCGGGGGTTCGAATCCCTCCCGGAATGCCAGTTAAAAACTAAATAGTTAAGCCATTTAAGGTTTAACTATTTTTTATTTTCCCAGAGCAACGACCTTTATGGTATGTTATAATAATTGTGAAGGAGCTGATATTATGAGAAAGATAATTGTATTTGTTTTGATTTCTATAATATTCTTATTGACAGGATGTAAAGATAATGATGATTTTGAGAGTAAAGTGGCTGATTTAGAGGAAAAGATAGGAATCTTAGAACAACAAAATGCTCAATATACTGATGCATTCGCAGTATTAAATGATAAGATAAGCCAATTAGAGTATGAAAATGCAACTTTAAGTGATGAAATAGTTGTTTTAGATAGTAAATTAGGGTTGTCTATAGATAGTCTTGATACATTAATCATTGAATATGATGTAATCAAATCAATTGTTGAAGAACTTCAAAGTGAGACTGGTTTTAGTAGCGAAATCTTTAATGATTTAGATACTATTTTAGACCCTTATAGTACAGGGAATTACATTTTCTATTACTTAGGTGAAATCAATGGAGTTCTATTATTTAAAACGGGGTTAAACCCTGATTATGAAGAGCATATATGTTCACTAGCTATAATACCACCTACAGATTTAGGAAATGGATTTTTTATTAGGGGGGGAAGTAATGGTTGTTATTCAAAAACGATTGCAGTCAAAGAAGGGGAAATGTTTGTAATATCAGGTCACGATTATTATGATTCTACAGAACTTGGTTTGACTGTCGAAGAGTTGTGTTCGGTTGGTGGAGTTTGCTTTTACAATCCAGATAAAGATAATGATTAGAAGAGCTTTGCTAAAGAACTTCTAAGCCACCGGTCTTATGGGGGCATAATCCCTCCCGGAATGCCGGTTGAAAGCAAAGAGTCCACAATTGGACTCTTTTTAATTATGGTACTATTAATATTTAGAAAACTAAACTAAAAGTTGTAAAATATTTACATAACTAAACTTTTGTGTTATAATATGAATAAAGGTAATGAGGTGATTTTAATGGCTGTAAATTACAATGGATTGATTGATGTTCTAAAGAAAAAAGGATTATCATTAACACAAGTATCAGGTGATTTGAATATTTCATCTGCTACTAGAGCTAAGTTCAAAAAAGGTGAGTATGTATCTCTGCAAACGATTGAATCACTATGTAAGTATTTAGGTGTAAAAGTTAATGACATTCTGATGATTGAGATTGAGAAAAAAGATTCAGCGTTATTAGTTCAACTAAAAGAAGAAATGCTTCATGGAATAAAAGGAAGTATATACCATGAAACTCAAATTCTAATGACTTATAATTCTAATCATATAGAAGGTAGTAGATTAACCGCTGATCAAACAAGATACATTTTTGAAACCAATACAATTGGAACTGAAAATGATGAATCTATCAATGTTGATGATGTGATTGAGACACAAAACCATTTTAGATGTATCGATTATGCAATAAAAATGGCTTTTGAACCACTTACAGAAACACTGGTTAAAGATATACATAAAATACTTAAAACAGGTACTAGCGACTCTAAATTGGAATGGTTCAATGTAGGAGATTATAAACAGAGACCAAACACAGTAGGAGGTTTAGAAACTTCACAACCAAAAGATGTTTCTAAAGATGTGGCAAAACTTATTGGTTTATATGAGAACAAACTTCAATACAAATTTGAAGATATATTAGAGTTTCATTATAATTTTGAAATTATACACCCATTTCAAGATGGAAATGGACGAGTAGGTAGAATTATTGCATTCAAAGAATGCTTAAGACACGGTATTGTTCCATTCACTATCGATGAAAGTATTAAGATGTTTTATTATAGAGGATTTAAAGAATGGAAAAATGAAAGCGGATACCTGATTGGAACTTGCGAAACAGGACAAGATAAGTATAAAAAACTTCTAGATATATATGGAATAGAATATTAGAAATAACATCGTTCAACTCCGACGATGTTCCTTCTAAGCCATCGGTCGGGGGCAATATCCCTTCCGGAATGTCATTTGGAAATATAATAACCAAGTCCTTTATGGAATTGGTCATTTTATAATACTCAGAGCAACGGTCTACAGGTTACTATTTACTAAGGTCTTCTATAATGATAAAATATTATATAAGGGGATGACGATATGAAAAAAATCTTAAGTAAAGTAAGACATGCTCCACTGGATGTTAAAATTTTTCTGCTGAATCCATTACTAATAATAGCATTATTTTTCTTGCCTGATGAACCAGAGGATATGATTCTCGCTACTACATATATTGTTTTAATATTTGTATCAGTTGCTGTATCTGCTTTTTTTATGACTTATGTTCGAGAATCGGAATACAATATTTTTAGAATTGCTAAAACACCAAACCAAGTTATGATAACTATCCTAGTATATATATTTGTCCTATTAGGAGTATCTTACCTGTTAGCAATAACGGAGTGGTTTTTTATTCTTATTTAGTTTCCTAGAGCAACGTTTTGTAAGATCATTGTTTGTGATATAATATACTAGAAGGAGATGATAGTGTGAAGAAAGTATTCTTATTAAGTTTATTGATGTCACTAGTTTTTACTCTAAGTGGCTGTCCACCTACTGAGGAACTAATTGATGTAGAATCAATACCAATAGGAGAGCCGTTGTTCAACCTACCAGAGAATGTTCATATTATATCTGAATTATTTGATTTTAGTACATACGATGAACACACACTAGGTTACAAAGTTTTTTCAGATACAATGGTTGTAACGTCAACATATATACTTCAAAACGATGGAAATGATGAAATTGTGGACTTTTTCATACCTTTCTATTCTGTGTCAAGTATCGATATATCAAAACTAAGAGATGAATTATCGATAAAGGTAAATGAACAAGAACAGGATGTGTCCTGGCATTTAGGTATGGACTATGAACACTTGTTAAACTACGAAAAATATAACTATAATCATATCGAAGATGCTTTGATTGATGACAGTATGTATGGTTTTGATGATTATATTTACACATATGAATTTACGGCACCATTAAAAGGTGAAAATCAAGAATTGACAATATCAGTACCTGAGGGAACCAAAATGATAACGGATTATTACTCTCATAAAACTGGTGATATAAGTTATGCTCAAGGTGAGTTGTTTCAGTATACAGGTTCTGTTATGGAGATTGAATCATTTGAGTTGTTAACTACTGGTAGAATTTACACAATTGGAGAAGAAGCGGTTTTCACTGGTAATTATGATTATAGTCTTGCTAGTGGTCCCAAAGAAATACCTCGTTTTATTGAACATAGATGTTATGATGAGTACTCGTGTGCACTGCAAAAAAATGCTTATCATAATTTCATAAGGTCTAATGACTTGTATATTTCATCATCTGATTTGAATGAGCAATATAACTATCGAGTTGAAACTTTGAGTGTATTTAAGAGCCCTGTACTAGTTCAAGGAGGCGGTTCTCATACAGAAGTTGAGATTAGTTATAAGATTGTTGGAGGTGCATACTCAGAGGAAGAAACATTAGATTCGGATGGAAATGTAATTAAGGAAAAAGCTACATATATATATTATGATTTCTACTTGGACTCAGATAGATACATCAATGGAAACATTCCTGTAACATTCTCAATGAACTCAGTTTATCCATTTGATAAGGCTAATCATTCATTTTCTGACCAAGAGATATTTATATACCATTCAGATGACAAAAATCTTATACATTTCGTTGTAAAAACTCAGTTTTATACATGGTAATATACAGTTCTAAACCAAACAACTTAGACAAATGACCTTTTAAACCGTCTGTCTGGAGCATAATCACTCTCCGAATGCCGTTTGAAAGCAAGGAAGCCCTTTTGGGCTTTTTTAATTATAGAACTTTTTATTGCACCTGAAGAGAATTATTTATATAGATATGATAAAGTTTTTATATTAGAAGGAGCGTGATTTGATGATAAAATCAATGGAGCAATTTATTAAAATAGAAAATATAGTAAGGAAAGTATTCTATGTCATGGTTGGTATTGATATCATTCAATCAATTATCATGATTTTTATTTATGCATCACGAATAACATTTCGTGGCATGGATGATATTTCTGAAATAATGAGAAACGGATTCTTTCTACTTATAGTAGTATATGTATTTCTAATATTTAATTATAAAAAATCATATGAAGAAACTGGTGGAATGAAAAGAAGCAAGGTTTTAGCAATGCCTTTCATAATATTTGGTTATGTTATCGTTAGCCTGATTGTTTTTACAATTCTTGGATTAATGTTTGCAGCATAATAAATTTTGAAGAAACATTCTAAGCTGTCGATCGGGAGCAAAACCTCTCTTTAAATGCTGTTTGAAACAAAAATAACCAAGACATTTTAGATTGGTTATTTTTCTTTTACCTAAAACAACGGCGCAGATATTCTTTGTTTACATATCAGAGTTGATTTTGATAATAAATCTCCAACATAGAAAATTCAATTTACAAGTTATATGCAGAGTAATAATATCGTGATATACTTTAGTTGAAATATACAATATAGGAGGAATAAAGTAATGGAATATTCAAAATATCAAATTTTGATAAGGGATGCATTCAAATTGTATGGGGATGGAAAAGTTGAAGAAGCATATAAACTAATCACTGATAATAAAGATATCGAAGGTGGAAAACTGTCGGTAATATATGAGTATAGATTTTCTCTGGCTTATGCTTTGGGGAAAAATGAAGAAGGATTAAAACTTTTTAAGGAAGCATTGTTAGAGCACAATTTGTTTTATCCGACCAGAAATCTTCTGAACGATCCAACTTTAACAGTTCTACGTGAAGATCCATCTTTTCCTGAACTATTAGAACTATGTCGAGAAAGAAATGAAGCACATAGATATAGTGGAAAACCAGAACTTCATATAAAAGAACCCGGGGAGGAATACTTAAAGAATCCTAGATTACTTATTGCCATCCATGGAAATAATCAAACATTTGAAATTGTTAAAGAAAAATGGAATCCAGATAACTATGACAATCATATTGTTGCTTACCCAATTTCTTCAGAACTAACATACACTAATGGACATGTTTGGACTGATATAGAACAAGGAGTACAGGAACTAAAAATGCATTATGATACGCTAGTTAAGAAATACGATGTAAAGAGTGATGATATTACTATTTGTTCATTCTTCACAGGTGCATCAATACTAATGGATTGTATTGTCAATGACTTGATTGAAGCAAAGAAACTTATATTGTTTAGACCTTGGTTTGCTAATTTTGAAAACCTAAAAGGCAAGTTAAATGTATTAAAAGAGAAAAATATCGATGTATATATTGAATGTGGAGATAAAGATGTACATTGTTTTTCGTTGGCGAATGCATTCTCAAAAGAATTAGATAAACTAAAAGTAAATTACAAGTATACAGTTATTGAAGGATTAAAATTTGATTATCCTGAAAACTTTGATGAAGTTCAAAAAGATATACAATTATTTCTATATAAAAAGTAGTAATTCTGAAAAACCATACTTACATTGTATGATTCCAACACAACTACTCAAATTGGAAAGATCTTCTATAAGCTGGGATCCCTCCCAGAAGCAATTAGATACAAAGAAGTCCTCAGGGGCTTTTTTATATACTTCATTATTTTTTTCCTATTCTTTCAAGATAGATCATATGATATAATTAGTTGAAAAATGCTTTTTAATTTAAGGATTTTAAATTCACATTATTGTGAATCAATAAGAATATAATCGGAGGTTTTTATGAAAACAAAAGATCAAAATATTAGTTTTTTTGAAAAGTATCTAACACTATTCGTTATTTTGTGTATGTTAATAGGAATCATAATGGGTAAGTATTTGAGTGTAATACCTGAGTTTCTAAGCAAGTTTGAAGTTTACAATATTAATATTCCAATAGGTATATTAATATGGGTAATGATTTATCCAATGATGCTAAAGATTGACTTTGCATCGGTTAAGAATGTGGGGAAAAATCCAAAAGGACTCTTTCTAACTTGGGTTGTAAATTGGCTCATTAAACCGTTTACTATGTATGCGATAGCAAGTTTGTTTTTCTTAGTTGTTTTTAACACTATGATACCCTTGAACCTAGCAAATGATTATTTAGTCGGAGCTGTATTGTTGGGAGCTGCTCCATGTACAGCGATGGTTTTTGTCTGGAGTAGTTTGACCAAAGGAAATCCAGCATATACGTTGGTTCAAGTAGCTACAAACGATTTGATAATATTAATTCTATTTGTTCCAATTGTTGGGTTGTTACTTGGAATAAGTGGAGTTACTGTACCTTGGGGAACATTGTTTTTATCAATAGTATTATTTGTCGTGATACCATTACTTGCTGCATCAATGACTCGCTATTTCATGATAAGAAATAAAGGTGAAGATTACTACAACAAGGTATTCATCCAAAAGTTTAGTCAAATCACAACTGCAGGTTTATTATTGACGCTAATCTTGATTTTTTCTTTGCAGAGCGATTTGATTATTAGCAATCCACTACATATTGTTTTGATTAGCATTCCATTAATCATTCAAACATTTTTCATATTCCTTGTTGGCTATGGTGGAGCGAAACTGTTAAAATTACCACATGATATAGCTGCTCCAGCGGGAATGATTGGTGCAAGTAATTTTTTTGAACTTGCAGTGGCAGTAGCGATAGCACTTTTCCCATTCAATCCTGGAGTTGCTTTAGCAACTATCGTAGGTGTTTTGGTAGAAGTGCCAGTCATGTTATTATTAGTTAAAATTGCAAACAAGACAAAGCATTGGTTTTCTGTAAAGACTTTGCAGTAGAATATTGAAATGATACTCTTTATTATTAAAGGATTCTATAAATCCTCAAGAGTGGATTTAAACTCTTCAATAATATCGTATCAAAAGTAAAAAGTCCGTTTAGGACTTTTTTTGAGTCTGTATGAAATAAATAATTGATTACAATACAGGGAAAAGTAAACTAAACATTCACATAAAAATAGAAAAAGATAAACAAAATCAATAATAAAATTAACTAAGTTAATATATAAATTAAAAAAATTAATTAAAAAGTGTTGACAAGTTGATTTAATTAATGTAATATTAAGTTATAAAAAGAAATAATCACTTTAAAATCAATAAAATCAATACATCAATTAATAAAGTTAATTTTCGATATTAATAGTCTAAAGGAGGAATATTATGTTTAATAGAAAAGCAAAAGAACTTCAAAACAACTCTGACTTAAAAGTGCAATTGGAAATGATCAAAGAACAAAAAAGAGTAATGAGTAGCATGAGAAATTCTTATAACGCATTTAATTACAATAATACAATTTATTTTAAATAAACGTTGAATAGTAAATTGAAATAGAAGCCCAAAAGGGTTTTTATTTTGCTCACATTTTTTTAATTATATAAATTTGGTAGGATATAAATGAAATATAGAATATATTCTTGACGAGTATAAAATAATATGGTAATGTGTAATTGGTAGTACCGTGTAGTACACACTACATTCATTTAATATAAAGAATTGATCAAGTAAGTGAAAAAAGGGAGAATAATTTATGAGTAGTGAAAAAGGGAAAATTATTATTTTAAATGGTGTTTCAAGTTCTGGTAAAACAACGATTTCTAGAAAACTTCAAGAAGAAATGGAAGAGCATTATTTTTGGGTTGCCAATGATACGTTTTGTGATATGAGTTCAAGCAAACATTGGAAAGCAGATTGGGTCACAATCATTAATCAAGCTTTAACTGCAATGATTGCTTCAATCAAATCGTTTTCTGATTTGGGATACAATGTAATTGTAGATCAAGTATTTTTAAACACTAAAACACAAGATAGCATTCTTCAAAAATGTGTGGAGGCATTATATGACTATCCGGTATTATTTGTTCGAACTGATTGTTCTTTGAAGGAACTTCGAAGAAGAGAAAAGGAACGTGGAAATCGTCGTATCGGTCAAGCAGAATCTCAATTGAACATCATTCATAATCACAATACTTATGACTTGGCAATAGATACTAGTACAACCAGCATAGAAGATAATATAAAAATAATTAAATCTAAGATGAATAACAACTCAAATCATAAGGCTTTTAAAACATTGTATCGAAAAATACTAGTAACTGGGAATGTTTATTAGTATATTTGAGTATTATACATTATATTACAATAGCCATACCTTTTTAGGTGTGGTTATTTTTAATAATTTAGCAAATAGGAGCATAGACCAATATTCCATAACTAAAAGTCATATGATATAATGTCTTGGAAGGAGTTGATATAATGATACTCAAAATTCGGAAACACAAGTTCTATATTGTTTCAACAATTACAACTATTTTGATATTTGCAACTACAAGCTTTATTTCGATTATAGTGCTTATGTCATTAGGTTTCTGGGATGATGTGTATTCTCTTTACATATTCTTGTTCTCACTCATTGTTTCAATTCTAAAAACCATCAACCACAAAATAGTGATTGATGATAACAATTTGATTGTACCTAACTTGTATTTTCCGGTGTATAAATATACTATTGAATTGACAACAATTGTTGCTGTTGAAAAAGGAATTAAGAAAATTGCAACTGATAATAATGCACTTGTTGTAACGATAAAGACTCATGAAAAAATATATTACTTCAGATCTAACTATTTCTTACTAGAGGATTTGCAGGAATTGTTATCCTATTTAGAGGCGATCGTTCATAAAAACATCGGCTATTCAATCTAGAACTATAATTTACAAAGGAGAATTGATATGAAAGTATATGGAATTAAAACATGTGGGACATACAAGAAAGCAATCAAGTGGTTTGCAGACAATAGTATTGAGTTTGAAACTGTTGATTTAAGGGAAGAACCTCCTTCAAAAGATGATTTAGCAAGGTACCATCAATTAAGTGGACTTGAATTGAAGAAGTTTTTTAATACTTCAGGTAAACTATATCGTGAATTAGACCTTAAGAACAAACAAAAAACACTGTCTAATGATCAAATTTACCAACTACTTGCTGATAATCCAATGTTAATCAAAAGACCACTGGTTATTGATCGTGATTATGTAAGAACTGGCTTTAATGAAGGAGAATATAAGAACCATTGGAAAATCAAATAGGAAATAAACTCTTTTGTTTACAGAAAGTAATAATCAAAATAAGAGTTTCTTATTTGTTTGCTTCTACGTACTTTAATATAAAAAGGATGTGTTCTTATGACTATAGATAAGTGTAATAATTTAAGAGAATATATTGAAAATTTTAAGACTGAAGATTTATTAAAAAAGCAAATAATACAAAATGAACAAAAGCATCTTTCAAAAGAATATAGAACAGATTACGCGAAAATGGATTCATTATTACATACTGATTTTGTAGAATATGGTAAATCTGGTACTATATATAATAAAGATGATATTCTTAATTCTATTCCCTTAGAATGTTGGTCTTATAAAATTGAATCTGTACAATACTGTGTGAAGATAGACAATCTGGTTGTAGAGTATACACTTATAAGAAATAGCAATATAAAAATGGCATGTAAATCAAAATGGAATGTTGAAAAAGGGTCATTAAGATTATCCTATTTTACTAGTGTTATTATTATTTGATATAGAGTGGTATGCCTTTAGTACATGTCTATTGTTGATGAATAAATTTAAGCCTTTTTAGGCTTTTTTTATTCTATTTATTTGCGTTCATAACTATAAACACTTCAATAGGAGAAAGGTGTTTATATTCAAAATTACTTTATAAATTAAACTAATTTGATATAATTAAGATACAAGTGAGATTACTATCTAGAAGTATAAAAAACATGAAATATAGTAATAAAAGGAGGAAGTAATGAAAAAATTTCTATATGTTTTTATGTTTATATCACTAGTATTTATAACTGGATGTGATAGTGCTACTCTAGAACGAATTGATGATATAGAATCAGATATTGAATCAATAGAAGAATATGATGATACTGATTTACGTTCTACCATTGCTGATTTACAAGATGCTTTGGATGCTCTTGAAGATTATGATGATACTGCTTTACTTAATACAATATCAGAATTAGAATCAGAAATAGATGATTTACAAGCTGAGATAGGTTTAATGGAAGATTATGATGATACAGCCTTACTTGCTACAATTGCAAACTTAGAAAATGAAGTATCCCTTTTGGAAGCTTCAATCGGTCCTGTTTTCAATAATATTCCTAGAGATCAAATCATTGAGCGATATGATCAATTAAACTTATTAAGTTTAGGATTAACTGCTAACGATAATATAGATGGAGATTTAACGAATTCAATTACAGTCAATATTTCATCTACTTTTGGATTAACGGTTGGAAATCATGCAGTAACATATAGTGTCACAGATAGCGATGGAAATACAAGAAGCGAAACAATCAATCTGACAGTGTCTGAAACTCATTGGCTTTTCACATATGATGTAATTAATGATAATTCTGAAATTATGATTACAGGTGCGAAAAGTGATGTTTATACTCAAATTACTATTCCAGATTCTATAGGTGGACTACCAGTTACAACGATTGGAATGTATGCTCTTGCTTATCTTAATCTTTACAATGTTACATTTTCTGAAAATATTGTTGAAATTAGAGATGGAGCATTTACAGGAAATAATTTAGACTCAATAACTTTACCAAGTTCTCTTGAGATAATCGGACCCGCTGCTTTTCAGTGGAATCAAATTGTAGGGATAACAATTCCTGAAAGAGTATCTTCGATTGGAAATCACGCATTTCGTGGTGACACTTTAATAGATTATTATGTATCTCCTGATAACCCGTATTTTAGTGCTAAATGGGGAATACTATATAATAAAGATCAAACGATATTATTAAGTTATCCAATGGGAAGAACCAATCTTTTTTATACTATGCCTGAAGGGGTAATCGAGATTGGAGAAGGGGCCTTTGAAAGTCGCTTATTGGAATCTGTGTTGTTACCTACAACCTTAGAAATAATTGGACCAAGAGCCTTCTATAATTGTGAATTAAATAATCTTGTAATACCAAGTGGTGTTACAACGATTGGCTACAGTGCATTTGGATCTAACAATCTAACTAGTATTACAATTCCTGAAAGTGTTGTTAGTATAGGAAATCAAGCATTTGGTAACAATTCATTTAGTAGTGTAATTATTGAAGGATATGAAACAAGATTTAATGATACTTGGATCACGATAGGGTTCCCTGAAGAATTGATGCCTTAAAGTGAATCATACAGAAGAAAGCATATTTGTATGAAAGCAAAAAGTCCATTAATTGGACTTTTTTTGTTATAATTTAATTGAGGTGAATATCATGAGAAAAGTAATTTTGAACCTAGCAGTAAGTTTAGATGGATTTATCGCAAGAGAAGATGGTAGGGTTGATTGGTTGGATAATCTTGATACAGATGGTGATGATCTTGGATTTGGAACATTTCTTGATCGATGTGATACGATTCTTACAGGAAGAATTGCCTATGAAGTTACAATGAAATTGGGAAATGGAGAGTGGCCCTTCTCTAACAAAAAAACATACGTATTTACTGATGGAATCTATCCGAACACAAATAACATTGAATTTACTTATATTAGTCCTAAGAAGATTGTAAATAGATTGAAGAATGTACTTGGAAAGGATATTTGGCTTTTTGGAGGCAGTAAACTCATTTCCTCGATGAGAGAAGAAAATCTTGTAGATGAATATATTATCACCACAATTCCAGTGATGCTTGGCAAGGGTATAAAACTATTTCAATGTGTTGATGAAATAAGCAAATTAGAACTTATAAGTGTTGAGAAAAGGAATAGTATTATTCAAACACACTATAGAGTAGTATAATGAGGATATATAATAGAATTTATTTTTTATATTTGAAAGGAGAATGATTATGAATTATGTTTGGGGAAGCCTAATGTTATTCATTGGATTATTTATGTTTATTGGAGGAATGCTGAGAAGTGAGTTTATTCTATATAAAATCTTACACGCAAGAGCTAAAATTTTTTGGAAAGATAACGCTCATACCTTCTTAATGGTTTCAGGCTTGATTATTATATTCTTAAGTTCTCTGTTTTTCTTAAATATATGGGGATAATGATATAATAATTTTTATAAGAATAAATACTTTTGAAAAGAAAATTCATATCGAAAAAGCCTTTTTAGGCTTTTTTTAGTTCAATTTTAACAGTATTATTTTGTAGATTACAAGTTCGCTTGAAATTCTCTATTTTAAGGGCTTTATAATAATATTTTTATTGGTTGATGTATTATATTATGTTATGATATATTTATAAATCTAAGGAGTTGATTGTATGAATGAATGGATTTTTGAGAACCCTGTCCTTGCAGCATTGATTGGAACATTGTTTACATATGGTGTTACAGCACTAGGTGCAGCTTTGGTTTTTCCATTTAAAAATGTACCAAAAAAAGTATTTAATGGATTATTGGGATTTAGCGCTGGTGTTATGATCGCAGCTTCTTTCTGGAGTTTATTGAATCCAGGAATCGGACTAGCTGAGGAAATACAAGTAGAATATACTGAAGGTACATTTGCATTTATTTTGTTCACACCATGGCTACAAGCAGTCTTAGGATTCTTATCAGGAGGATTGTTTATTTTGTTAATTGACAAGTATCTTCCTCATGAACATATTGAGTCACACCATCAAGAAGGATTGCCTTCTTCATGGAGAAGAAGTGTACTATTAGTATTAGCCATTACCTTACATAACATTCCGGAAGGATTGGCTGTAGGTGTTGCATTTGGATATGCAGCAAGTGCGTTTGGAACATCAACTGCTGCTTCGGCAGCAATCGGTGGAGCAGTTGCGTTAGCAATTGGTATCGGTCTTCAAAACTTTCCTGAAGGTGCTGCAGTTTCAATCCCACTACGACGTGAAGGAATGTCTAGAAAAAAAGCATTTGCCATCGGACAATTTTCTGGTATGGTTGAACCTGTTGCTGGTGTATTAGGTGCGGTTTTGGCCTTATCGATGCGTCAAATTTTACCATTTAGTTTATGCTTTGCTGCTGGAGCTATGATTTACGTAGTAGTTGAAGAATTAATACCAGAATCACAAATGATGAACACAACCAAAATTGCTACGATTGGAGCAATGATTGGATTCTCAGTCATGATGATGTTGGATGTAGCTTTAGGATAAGAAGGAATAACTAAAAAGTCCATTGGACTTTTTTTGTTAGGAGAAACATTTCGATTTTTTTTCTAAAAATTACCTAACACACCTATGATAAAATTATGTGATTTTTATACGGAATAATCTATTATGTATCATTAATCGTATTATTAAGGTATAATTAAGTTACTCATAAGAGTATTTCTTATTTACAGTAATCTATGTATCTACTTGTGAGAGTCAAAGGACTAGAAAGTGATATAAGGTGAGTAGTATGGAAGAACTTCAATTCAAAACCTATGATTTGGATTCATCGGTATTAAAAGATGAGTATACAATTTTACAGGCAGGAAATGGAAAAAAAGATGATGCTTCAATCAAAATAGATGCAAAAGCATTTTCATTTATTGAAGGATTAATCTGGGATAAATATAGAGAATATGGAAACGAAGATAAAACAAAGATTGATAAATCTGAATGGGATCGTATCATAGCAGGATTTGAAAATGCAGTAACAAAACTTGATAATTACGAAAACACTGATAATCTAATGAAAATACTTAAATTTGGAATTATTGGTTCAAAACATGAAATTATAGATGTAACTGATTCGATTGAAGATTTAAAGCAACTGTTAATGGAACTTGTAACATGGTTATCAACGCGAATAAAGAAAAATAAATACATTTACGTAATCAAATAAAAAAATCCAATTCTGGATTTTTTTTATTAGCATTTATATGAAAGCAACAATGAACAAATAATGGTTTGTCTGTATGACAAACCTTTTTATTTTTTTACTTACTCGAATTGAATTTGCCAAGCTTCTCTGACTGAATCGTAATCCTCATCAGTGACAAAAACATAACCTACATGAGAATAAATAGAAATTACTTCAGCTCCGTCTTGTGTTTGGGAAATATTAATGAATGCTTGAGCGATTGCATCTATTAGATCTTGATCTAAGTTCACAATAGATGCAGTAATGGTGTCATTCATGATATTGTCAGTAACTCCTATTACATTGGTTTCATCCCAAATCGATTGCGTTCTTCCAAATTCAGAGGTCCAATCTTCAACATAATGCATTCTTGCATCAGCGTAGAATGTAGCAACATCACATGTTCCTGCTGCCAAAGATGCCATTGAATCACCATATCCTGAAGTGGAAACTACTGCACCAAGAATATCATCAAATGATTTATCAAAGTTGTCCTTCAGCCATATTTTAGGATATATATATCCACTTGAAGATGTGAGGCTACGCGTACACCAGTTTAAATCTTTTACATCATCCCAAACCAATTCAGTACCAGCATTTACTTTTGTAGCAAGAGCCATACCAGCTGCGCTAGGACCAGCAATGATTAAACTTTTATAATATG
>CAYSZV010000016.1:14599-16906 GCA_964435595.1 uncultured Candidatus Izemoplasmatales bacterium
GAACCAAGTTTGTTGGGGAATATATTGTTGGAATTCCATCATTCCAATCCATCGCATTAAAACTGTCTTTTGAAATCCCTGGTCTTGTTGCAGCCAAGATGATTTGCAAAGGACTATCCTCTACATCTTTGTATGCAACATAGGTACCACCGGGCAAGAATGCAATGTCTGCAGTTCCTGCAAGTAGTGCTTCTCCAGCTGCTTCGTAAGTAGAAGCTACTGATATATTAATAGTATAATTACTGTACCCAAGTTTATCTAACTCGTCAGATAATAGGTCTGAAAGTGGTGCGGTAACCGATAGTATTTCATCTGTAGGTCTAGATGGAACAAATAAAACATTGATTTCATTCACAATTGGTACTAATTTAATATATAAATCAACATCATTTTCTGGCATTGTCATTTCTGAAGGCAATTCCTGTGTAAAGGTTTCATCAGTATAAATTCCATCAAACATATACCCTTCTACGATATAATCTAAAGGTAACGAAACAATTTCACCAGGTAAATATGTTTCTTGTGTTACAATCTGATTGAATACATTAATATTAAGGTTATACGTCTCTATCTCAGTCCATTTTGCATAAATTCTCAAGTCGCCATATACTGGTTGTGAGAAATCGTAGGGTACATTGAAGGTTGAATCTGTATACCATCCTTCTAATCCAAAGTTTTCTTTACTTACTTCAGGTTCTAGTATTGAATGACCGTATTGTACTTCGGACATATAAGTCCCATCTGAAGTCATAGTTCCACCATCTAAATCATATCGTACATTGAAAATTTCAGTATTACTATCTGTATTGCAGGCAGTAAGTACTATAATAAGTGAAAATAGTAATAAAAATACATATCTCTTCATAATCTTCCTCCTTCATATTCAATCATATTATATCATAAATTATAGGATAAATTTGGTAGTATTTGAATGACTTGTATTGTAATACAGAAAAGTTTTGAAAATAATCAAGATGTATTCTAAAAATTTGTTATAATATATTGAGAAGGAGATGATTGATGTGAAAAACCTGATTCGATTAGGACTGGTATTGGTATTTATTTTAGGGTTTGTATATGATATCTATGCTAGTGATAAAACAATTGCTTTTTATGGATATTTATTTATTAGTGCTGGGATTTTAATTGAATTATTATTAAATATAATTTTGAAAGAGAAACTTTTATTTCGAATTCAAATTGGCATGTTATTGCTAACTCTGAGTTTAATTATTGGACTATTTCTATATGGTGCAATAGGGTCTGTTGAATCATTTGGATTGGGTATAATGATCGGTCTTTTATTTGCATTATTGCTTAGTCAAATTATTGTATTATCATTACATATATTGATTATGAAGTGGAAAATAAATGAATCATGGGATAATAATGAAAGAATATTAATATTTATCTATACTGTGTTATTTTTCCTTTTACATCAAGTTAAGGTTCCTAATAATTATGAAATTCCATTTATATCATACATGTTTTCATTTATCTTTATCTTTATATTCTTTGCAATAATTTATATAGTAACTACAAAAATATTAAAGAAAAGTTATGATATTGTATTGCTTTGCGCACTAGTCGTATTGATTGTATTACATTTCAGTGGATTAGATTTGAATCTTTTCATTTTGTTACCGACACAAATTGTAACATTGATTTTCTTATTTTTTCATTTGAATCTAAATAATCTAGAAAATTTAATTGAGTAAAGCAAATGCAATTTTATTTATCAAAATAAAAGTCCAATTCTGGACTTTTTTTGTTATAATATGATAGAAGGAGTTGAAACGATGGGTCAAAATTTAACTTGTTTTATGAATATAAAAATATTATTAATAATTTTAGCAACTTCAATAGTAGCTAAAGTTGGGCTTGATGCACTTAATTATTCGGGATTTTTTATGATTGTAGTAGATAATGCGATACCAATATATTTTGTAATCGCAATCATTATAGATCAATATGATATAGGACGATTATCAATCAAATGTATCTTGTTCGATTTTATAATTGCATTTATGTTGTATGCAATAGGATATTGGGTAGGAATCGTTATCGTTGCATATTTATTAGATTTAATCATTGGATTTTTTAAATACATAGTTTTTTAAGCATTTCAAAAAAGAGCAATAACCAGTGCCGACAACGGTAATTCTGTGATAGTATGCGCTCCTACGGGAGCAGGAAAAACAGCTATTGCCGAGGGCCTGGCGCATCGTATTATTCAGGGGGATGTACCGGAAAATCTAAAAACGAAAAAGATTTTATCTCTCGATATGGGGCAGCTCATTGCCGGCG
>CAYSZV010000016.1:16916-51633 GCA_964435595.1 uncultured Candidatus Izemoplasmatales bacterium
TACATTGTTTTTTAAGCATTTCAAAAAAGAGCAATAAAAAACGCAACGAGTTCGTTGCGTTTTTCTTTTCGATTGATTAAATATAAGTGTTTACTACATCTGGGAAGAATGTTGTGATTACAACAAATGCTAAAATTAAGAAAAATATAAATGCGATAAGTTTTTTTCCTGCAACTAATTCAAGACCAACAAGTCCTGCAAGTGCGTAAATTAGATATTGTTGTGCGAGATCAAAGTATCCTAGAATATCAGTTGATCCCTCAAATTCGATTGCAAATAATGCTGAAGCATTTTTAAACGCATATAACAAGATAATTAAGAAACCTAAAATTGAAGCCAATGCACTGTATAATTTTTTCATATTACCCTCCTTGGATATTTCTACTTATATTATATTGAAAAACGAACTATTATTCAAGAATAAGATAGTAAGATATGGAATATATTGCAAAAAAAGAACTTATTCACTGACCTTTCCTTGGAATTTAAGAAAGATCCCCTCATTATTTAGATAAAAACTGTTATAATATAAATAACGAACACGCCATTGACAATAAGAATTTTTTTAGATTTTGACTTGAGGAGAAACCTATGAAAAAATATACTAGAAAATTATTTCGATACAGAAAGCCATATGATACACAAGGTTGTGAACAGATTTTTTATAATGCTTTAAGAGAAAATGCAAGTCACCATTATGAAAAATGTGATGAGTATAGAAGTATTCTCGATCAACAAAAATTTGATCCTAGTACGATACAAAGCTATGAAGATATGGTGAAATTACCATTTATCCCTACTTTGTATTTTAAGAGACATCCATTGATTTCTATGCCAATTAAAAAAATGGCAATAAAAGCAACATCATCTGGGACGTCATCTGGATTAAAGTCGATTGTTGGAATGAGCTATGGTGATTTATATAGGGGATTTAAAATGATTCGAAAACTATTTAGTTACCATAAACTGTGGAGAGTAAGGCCAGTGAAATATTTTATTTTTGGGTATGAGCCAACCAAGCATACGGATGTTGTAATTATGAAATCTGCTTATGGGTTTACATATGTTGCTCCAGCGAAAAAGAGACATTACGCAATTCGTTGGGACAAAGAAGAAATGAAATATAAAGTTGACTTAGATTATATGAAAAAAGAATTAATCAAAGCCTCAAAGAAGAAAACACCGATTAGAACGCTAGGATTTCCAGCCTATACGTATTTCTTATTAAAAGAAATGAAGGACGAAGGAATTACATTACAGATGCCAAAGGGATCAAAAATAACCATAGGTGGAGGATGGAAGCAGTTTTATGCTGAAAAGGTTGATAAGCCTTCATTCTATAAAATTGTAAAAGATGTTTTGGGAATTGATGAAACGAATATAGTGGAATTCTTTGGAGCGGTAGAACATCCAGTGGTCTTTCCTGATTGTGATTTTCATCATTTACATATTCCTATCTATTCAAGGGTTATCATTAGGAATCCAGAAACATTTTTACCAGTGAAGAATGGACAAATTGGATTGATCAATTTACTTTCTCCATTAAACTATGCAACACCGCTCGCTTCCGTTATGACAGATGATTTGGGAATTCTGCATGATGGTTGTCAATGTGGAAACAAAGCTCCCTGGCTCGAAATTATCGGTCGCGTGGGCATCAAAGATATCGCAACGTGTGCGCAAGGTGCAGATACCTTGTTGAATGAGTAGGTGAGAGTATGATTTTATATAAAGGGACAATTTATGAAAACATCAAACAATCTTCATTATTAGAATCATTATACGATGATTGTCTTGTAACATTATCGGATGCGAAACGATTGCAGACAATAGATGTGATCAATGCTTGTGATCAATTAACGGTAAAAATTATGAATGGGGATTTCGATGATTTGATTAACCCATTATTAGAAGAGTATGATATTCCAAAAGAATATTATGCCAAATATGTTTCTATGTTTAATCAATCCTCTTTGGAAAAGAAAGTAGCAATTGAATTAGGAGAAGATTATACTTCCTTATCTTCGCTAGATAACAATAACCACAGAGAACTTCATCCGCTTGGGATCTTATTTCATATCGCAGCTGGGAATATTGATGTATTACCAGCGTATTCAGTGATTGAAGGACTACTAGTAGGAAATATAAATATATTAAAACTACCAACTGGTGATAAAGGAGTATCTGTTAAACTCTTATCAGAGTTAATTAACATTGAGCCGAAATTAAAAGAATATATATATGTATTTGACGTTGCTTCAACAGAAATAGAAACTTTACAAATTTTTGCTAATATCGCAGATGCGATTGTTGTGTGGGGAGGAGATGAAGCAGTAAAAGCTGCAAGAAGAATGGCACCGATTAACACAAAAGTGATTGATTGGGGACATAAATTGTCGTTTGGATATGCAGCACTGGATGCATCTGATGAAGACCTGATTGGCCTTGCGAAACATATATCTTCTACAGATCAATTATTATGTTCTTCCGCACAAGGTATTTATGTTGATACAAATAATCGAAAAGAACTAGATGCTTTCGCAGAACGATTCTTTAGATTATTTGTTGAACAAAATAAGAAGCATGTGCCTGTGTCATATGGAATGATGAGTCGCAATGCAGTAGAATTATATTATGAAGAATTGGTGAAACATAAGACCAACAAGCGAGTATGGAAAAAAGATGGTATTAGTGTGATATCATCGGATGATAACACATTAGAACTATCCTTGTTATTCAGAAATGTATGGATAAAGATGTTGCCAAAGCAAGATATTGTTAAGGTGATTAAACCTCATAAGAGTCATTTACAATCAGTAAGTGTTATGGCCCCGAAAAAGAAATATGGTGACTATGTAACGAAATTTGTCCAAGCAGGACTAGTGAGAATTAAAAAATCAGATCAGCTATCAGAGGTTATATTAGGAGAAAGTCACGATGGAATATATCCGCTTAGGTTATACTCAAGAGTGGTGGAGATTTATAAAAAATAGTTAGACGAGTAGAAGTCCATTTTGGACTTTTTCTTTTCGGACATAATGGTGTATAATAAATACACAAGAGGTGATGGTATGAATGGACTAAGAGCTGGAGTTACGCTTATTCTCGTTGGTGTCTTTGTTTTGGTAGGGCTCTTCTATAATGAATTACGAGGCTATGATGAGGTTGCTAGAATCAACGAATGGGTATTGTATTATTGTGATGATTGCAGAGAAGATGATGGATCCATGTACGATGGGTTTATCTTGTTGAATGGATTTACAGAAATGACAGTGGAAGAAGCATTTGAAACGAATTTTTTTGATGAAGATATAGAGGAAAAAATACAGCTTGAAATTATTTTATATGATAATGAAGGAGTGCTATCAGGATGATATTTAGCTTAGTTGTATATTTTTTTGTAATGCTCATTCTATATTTCTTGAAAGACACGATAGTACCTACTTGTGACACGTACAATAGCACAATCAATATAATCATATTTTTATTGCATTTATTTATGATATTGATTAGTATATTCTTAGTAAGAAGTAAAATTAAAGATCATAATATCAGGTATTTGGTAAATAGTGGATTTACAGTGTTCTATTTATTGATGTTGTATATCTGTTTGAAGTTTGAACTATACTTGGTAATATGTAATATATGAGGTGATAATGATGGAATATAAATTTAATCAAAAGTTAACAGAAGAGGATTTCTTAGTTTTTTATCGATTGTATTTTAAGAAGACGTTTATGAGACCACTAAATGTTGTGATTGTAACAATCTTCTTTATTGTATTATTGATGGGACCATTTTTTGGGAGTCCACAAACAGCCTATTATGCTATTGGGTTAGCTGTATTCTTAGTTGCTATGTATTTTTATATGGGTAACCAAGGGAAGAAATTATATAATCGAGATCCTGAAAGTTTCAAGATGGATTATGTAGTAAACGAAGATACAATTACCTTTTCTTCAGAACATGGATCAAGTTCTAAGATGTGGAGTGAATTTGCAAGACTACATGAAGTAGAAGAGTTTGTGTTTATCTATTTAAAAAACAATAGAGGGTTAATCTTTAAAAGAGCGTATGTCGGAAATGAAGCATTCAATTTTATTATTGATCGTGCATCGAGAGATATCAAACAGAAAAACATAATTAGATATAAAAAGTAAACAACCAAATTGGTTGTTTTTTCTTTGAGTGCTTTCAATATAATTAGGAGTATGATACAATTATTTTGAAGTCATAGGAGGAATATCATGAGTATACTTTGTATTGATAATTCGGAAACAATTAGAAAGATTGTAAAAGATTGCGTAATGGACTTAAATTATGTATTTTTTGAAGCGGAGAATGGCGAAATCGGTCTTGAACTAGCCAAAGAAATTGAAAACTTAAACTTAGTCATCATCGATTGGAATATGCCAGTTATGAGTGGAAAAGCGACATTGAAGCTATTTCGTGAAACATATCCTAATGTACTTCTATTAACATTAATCAAGTTCGAAAAGAAAGATGAAGTGATGGAAGCAATCGACTTAGGAGCTACAGATTACATGTTAAAGCCATTTGGTGTTAACCAATTGCAAGTTAAAATTAAAGAAATGATAGAAAATGCAGAGTAATCTGCATTTTGTTTAGAGGGTGAAGTATGAAAATAGAAATTTATGATAACGGTCTTACAAAAGAAGATGTAAAGGATCAACCAAGATCTACTGCATGTAGAGGGATTGTTCGTAAAAATGGAAAGTTACTAGTGACTAAAATCCCAAAATATGATATCTATATGTTCCCAGGTGGTAGACTTGAACATGGAGAAACACTTGCGGAGTGTTGTAAGAGAGAAGTACAAGAAGAAACAGGCGTAATTGTTGAAGTGATAGAAGAAAGTATTGCTATTACTGAAGTCTTTGAAGATACAATTTGGACGAATCATTACTTTGTATGCAAGCTCTCTAAAGAAACAAATTTAGTCCAATTTACTGATGAAGAAATTGATCTAGAGCTAGAATATATGTGGCTAGAGGAAGAAAATCTACTTGATATATATGCAAATAATATGGGAAATCATCCGCATGCACCTAATATTCATCAACGAGAATTCTTAGCTCTTATCAATAGTAATAAGGAGTGATGAAATGAGTGGGATAACCAATTTAACAAAGTCGAAATTTATGGAATTTGTAAGGTGTAATAGGTATCCAGCTTTGAACAATATCCATAAACGAATGGATTTAGACGATGCTTTAAAAGATCGATTTTATGACTTGCTAAACAGTCTAGAATATGACACAGAATTAACAGAAGATTTTTTAGAGGTTGATTTAAAACATCTTGAAGTTATGATGCCATACTTTAATAAAGTCGAAATTATGGCAGCTAGAAAAGTCATGAAACACTTTGGTGGAGAGACTCGTTACTCTACTGAATACGGTAAACAAAAGTTATTTCTAAGAGATCACAAAGGTTTTAACTTACAATGCTATATTGATATATACAATAAACAGGATTCTCAGATAAATGTCATTGAAGCGAAGGCTACAACGACCAATAAGTTCATGAAAATGAAGTATACAGAGAATAAAATTGAATACTTTTTGTTCTTCAAGGATGAATTTGGTATATTGCATCTAAACGAAGAAAAAGATCCTTCGCTACTTTCGAATCCCAAGTATATCAAGCAAAGAGAAAAGTTATTTGATCGTATGAATGGTGCTGGCGTGTATGTATATGATCTCGCTTTTCAACGTTTCGTTATTGAAGAAGAAGTTCAAGGAGCAAAATATTACCTTGGTGTATTGAATCATGAGTACATTTTTGATGGTACTTACGTTGATGGCGAACCTTTATATAACGAAGATATAACTTGTCTCATTGATTTAACAAAAATTACAAAAGAAATGATGACGAACATCGAGAATGATATCAACGTTGTTATCGAACGTATCATTGAAGATGATGAATCACGTGTTCGATTGGGAAATCATTGTCAAATCAAAAAAATGAGAGAGTGTATCTATAAGGATATTTGTTTTGATCGTTTCCCTGAAAAAAATAGCATTATGATGTATTTGGATAAACATCATGGTTTTAAAGATGATACTGGAATCAAGCATGATCTATATGATCTGATTGAAGAAGGATACTATAAAATGACCGATCTTCCTCATGAGTATTTAAATCGGAAAAACAACCAAATCCAACGCGATGTTGCACTTACCGGTAAGACTTATATCAATGAAAGAAAAATGGAAGCTGCAATTGAGACCCTAACTTATCCTTTATATCATTTGGATTTTGAAAGTTTTCCTTGTCCATTCCCAAGATTTAAAGGAGAAAAAGCATATGATCAAAGTCTCTTTCAATTTAGTCTTCATATAGAACGGACTCCAGGCGTATGTGATAAGGAGAGAGACCACTATGAGTTTCTCAGTAAAGACCACAATGATAATCGTCGTGAATTGGTAGAGAAAATGATTGAATATATCAAGCCAGATGGTGGAAGCGTTGTTGTATTTAATGAAACCTTTGAAAGAACGAGAATCAAAGAGTTAGCAAAACTATTCCCTGAATATAGTAATCAACTCGCTGATATAAACAGTAGATTGTTTGATTTGCTTTATGTTGTTAAAACAAATACGAAATTATTCACTGCTTTGGGATTTGATGAAGAAATCGCTAAAACAATAAACTATTATCACGAAGACTTAAGTGGATCATTTTCAATTAAAAAAGTCCTCCCAATCTTCAGTAATTTAACCTACAAAGGAATGGAAGTAGGAAATGGTATGGAAGCGGTGTATGCTTATGCAGGATACTATGATATGGGACTAGAAGAAAGAACGCAAAAACAGCATGCTTTGGTAGAGTATTGTAAGCAAGATACATGGGCTATGGTAGAGATATTAGACCAATTAAGGAAGATTTTGTAATTTTGTTTACAAATGACTGTAATATGATATAATAAAATGTATTTTTATTAGGAGGAATTATAATGACTAAAATTGATAAATTATCAGGAAGCAAAGTAAGAATCGAAATTGAAGTAACTGCAGACCAATTTGCTCATGGTTTAGACCATGCATTTGAAGCAATCAAAGGGGATGTAGAAGTAAAAGGATTTAGAAAAGGAAAAGTATCACGCTCAGTATTCGAACAACATTACGGTGTTGAAAGTTTATACGAAGAAGCAATCAATCATGTGATGCAAGAAACATATGTGGATGCTGTTGTATCAAACAATGTTGAAGTTGTAGCACAACCTAAAATAGATTTTGATGTTACATCTGTTGAAAAAGGAAAAGGTTTTACTTTTGTAGCTGAAGTTGCTGTGAAGCCAGAAGTTACATTAGGAGAGTACAAAGGATTGAAATTTTCTAAATTAAGTGAAGAAGTTACTCCTGAATCAATCGATTTAGAAATCGAAAAACTGTTAGAACAAAATGCAGAGTTGGTTTTAAAAGAAGAAGGTACTCTTGAAAATGGAGATACTGCAATCTTTGATTTTGCAGGAAGTGTTGATGGAGAGTTCTTTGAAGGTGGAACTGCTGAAAACTATGAATTAAAAATTGGTAGTGGACAGTTTATTCCAGGATTTGAAGCACAAATGGTTGGATTGGCAATCGGGGAAGAGAAAGATGTTAACGTTACGTTCCCTGAAAACTATCAAGCAGAAAACCTAAAAGGGAAAGACGCTGTATTCCATGTGAAACTTCATGAAATGAAAGTGAAACAATTACCTGAATTAACTGATGAATTTGTAAAAGAATTAGAAAAAGAAGGTATTGAAACAGTGGAAGCTTTGCGAGCTGATGCTGCAGAAAAATTAAAAACTCAACTAATCGCAGATAACAAAAACAAGAAAATTGATTTTGCAGTTGAAGAAGCTGTTCAAAATGCTTCATTTGAAGTTGCTCAAGAAATGATCGTTGAAGAGAAAAACAGATTAGTAGACAATGTAACACAACAAGCAAAACAATATAACTTAGATTTAGAAACATATCTATCATTCAGTGGAATTTCTAAAGATGACTTTGACAAAAACATGATGAAAGATGCAGAAAAATCAGTAAGTATTAATTTAGTAATTGAAGCAATTGGTAAAGCAGAAGAACTTACTGCAACTGAAGAAGAGATTACTGCAAAATACGAAGAATTAGCTGCACAATATAACATGGGAATTGAACAAGTTAAAGCTGCAGTTAATCCAGAAGCCTTACAATTTGAAGTTATATACAGAAAAACACTAGATTTCTTAGTTGACAGTCTAATTATTGAATAGAAATGAAAAGTCACTCTCGAGTGACTTTTTTAATATACAAAACATATATTACACATTATAATAATATCTAGGGGTGGTACTATGATTAAACTATTAGCGATTGATTTGGATGGAACATTACTCAATTCATTTCATGAAATCTCAAACGAAAACAAACAAGCAATTACGCGTGCGCAAAAACACGGTATAAAAGTAATTATCGCTACAGGAAGACCAGAACAACTTTGCAAAACCATTGTCAATCAACTTGGAATCAATGATGATATCATAATGTCTAATGGAGGTGTGATTGGGCATCCCTACAAACTTGACACTATTATGTCAAAAACACTAAATGAATCAATTATGAGATCTGTGATTGAGTATTGTGAAGAAAACAACATTATTTATTTGATATATACAAAAGATGCGATTATCTCAAAGCCAAATTTTAGAGTTGATTTTTTTGAGAACAGAAATCAACATTTACCTGAAAACGAGAGAGTTATTATGAAAAACTTAGATGAATTTGACAATATCTATTCCTTGAAACCAAATAAAATCTTGATTGTTGAGGAGAATAGAAAGAAACGCAACGTGGCAATGGAGTATTTTAAAATGATTGAAGACGCTTCAATCGTACAAAGCCAAACAACCTTTATTGATGTGAATCCTAAAAATGTCACAAAAGGAAACGCACTAAAAGAATATGCAGAATATTTGGGAATCAATCAGTCTGAAGTTGCAGCGATTGGAGATCAAGCAAATGACTTAGCAATGCTAGAATATGCTGGTACTGCAATTGCAATGGAGAATGCAATTCCAGAGTGTTTGGAGATTGCTACTCACATTACGCTATCAAATAATAATCATGGAGTAGCATATGCCATCAATCATTTCATTTTAGAGGGACAAAACTAAATAGGTGTTACTTGTAGATGTACTTGTCTGCATTGTATAATTAGAATAGATAGAGCAAACACTAGATTTGTTTTGCTTAAAATTCAATTCAATTTACAAATAGTGGTCAATAAATTGTATAGCAAGAAATAATCAATTATTCGTAATATAAAGGACGTGAAGAAATGAAAGTAAATGGTATAGGAGCAAGTGCGGGTATTGTAATTAGTAAAGTCTTTCGTTTAGAAGATATCACATTAGATATTCCAACGCATAATTGTGTCAATGCGAAAGATGAGATGGGGAAATTAAAAAATGCTATTGAGAAGGCTCAACAGACAATTTCTGTAATCAAGAAGAACACGTTAGAGACACTAGATGAAGAACATGCGATGATTTTTGATGCACATATGCAAATTGCAAATGATCCAGAAATTTATGCACAAGTAAAACAAAAAGTGGAATCAGAAAATCTTAATGTAGTAAAAGCTTATAGTGATGTTACGACAATGTTTGCTGACTTATTCGCTTCAATGGATAATGCGTATATGAAAGAACGTGCTGCAGATGTGAAAGATGTATCAAGAAGAGTTATTGCTAATTTATTAGATATTACTTTGAATGATCCTTCAACAATCAATAGTGAAGTTATTATCTGTGCAAATGATTTAACACCTAGTGATACTGCTCAATTAAATAAGAAGTATGTAAAAGGATTTGTTACGAATATTGGTGGGAGAACATCTCATAGTGCAATTATGGCTCGAACATTAGAAATTCCCGCAGTAGTTGGAACAAATAACGTATTGGATTCTGTTGAAGATGGTGATATTATTATCCTAAATGGAATGGAAGGATATGTCATTTTAAATCCTACAGAAGACGAAATAAAAGATCACAAACAGGCACAAGCAAAATACTTAGAAAAAGTTGCTATTTACAAACAGTTTAAAGATAAAAAAACAATAACAAAAGACGGTCTTCATGTTGAACTAGCAGCTAATATTGGTAACCCAGAAGATATGGATGGAGTAATAGCAAATGGAGCTGAAGGTGTAGGGCTATACAGAACAGAATTCTTATATATGAATAGTCCAACATTCCCTACAGAAGAGGAACAATTTATTGCTTATAAAACAGTTCTAGAAAAAATACCAACAAATAAAGTAGTTATTAGGACACTTGATATAGGTGGAGACAAACATTTGGAGTATTTACCTCTAGATAAAGAATTGAATCCATTTTTAGGTCATAGAGCCTTGCGTCTTTGTCTTGATAATGTAAACCTATTTAAAACACAGTTACGTGCCTTACTACGTGCAAGCGTATATGGAAACTTACATATTATGTTTCCAATGGTAGCAACCTTAAATGAATTTAGAAAAGCAAAGAAATTGATTGAAGAATGCAAGATAGAATTGAAGAATGAAAACGTAGCGGTCAGTGAAAACTTTAAAGTTGGAATTATGGTTGAAATTCCTTCGGTTGCAATCTTGGCAGATCAGTTTGCCAAAGAGGTTGATTTCTTCAGTATAGGGACAAATGATTTGATTCAATACAGCTTTGCTGCAGGAAGAATGAATGAAAAAGTCTCATACCTCTATCAACCATTAAATCCTTCTTTATTGAGACTGATTAAAATGGTAATAGATGCATCTCATAAAGAAGGTATCTGGACTGGAATGTGTGGAGAAATGGCAGGAGATCAACTTGCAGCACCAATTCTCCTTGGTCTTGGACTTGATGAATTTAGTATGAGTGCGACAAGTGTATTAGAAACAAGATATCTATTTAGTAAATTATCAAAAACAGATATGGAGACTATTGCAAATAAAGCATTACAGATGGGAACCGAATCTGAAGTGAAAGAATTAATTCTAGCTACTTTAGACAAAATTATTTAAAGAGTTTGGCACTTCTTATAAAGAAGTGTCTTTTTTATATATTACTTGTGTCTTTTGCTTTCCTTACGCGCAAATTTACTATATAATACATATTGCTATAATATACGTATTCGTGCTTATTCATTGAATATCCACATTTATGTAGTATAATAAGGTATCCGAAATTCTTAAAACAAAGAGGTGATAGTATGTATAAAAGTAATTTATTGACTGAAGGAATATTACCAAGTATCGCAATTCGTGGAATTGCTCCTTTTCCTCATACTGATTTACGTATTGAAGTGGGACGTATTATTTCAAAAAATGCGCTATTAGAAGCGGAAAAGAATTTTGATAGTCATGTTTTATTATTAATTCAAGAAAATCCAATGCATGATACACCAACGACAACTAATGTATTACAACATGGTGTTGTTGCTAAAATTGGAATCAAGATAAAATTACCTAATGGAAACTTCAAAGTGAAGTTTGATCCTATCGTTCGTGCTGAAATTTTGCAAATTGAGTCTACAAATCCACATTTTGTAACTCGTTTTAAAACGATGCCAACCGTACAAGATGATATTGATCAGGAATTAGCGTTAATTAGAATGTTAGCAAAGCAAGTTGTTGACAATAGTAAAACTCTATTAAAAAATCCAAAAAATGCATTAGACGCAATTCAAAAAGGTGTCTCAAGCGAAAAGTTATGTGATATCGTCGCAGATAGTTTAAAAATCGGAGAAAACTTGAAATTCAAATACATTGAAACTGCGAGCTTAAATAAAAGATTAACATTCTTATTAGAAGACATTGAAAAAGAAAAATATATGTCTCAAATAGAAAATCCAATTAATATGACTGTTAAAAAGAACATTGATGAAAATCAAAAAGAATACTATTTAAGAGAAAAAATGAAAGCAATCCAAGAAGAACTTGGAGATAAAGTCAAAAAAGAATCTGATATCGAAGAATTAAAAGCAAAAGTACTTGAGAAGAAAATGCCAAAACATATTGAAGAAAAGGCAATTTATGAATTATCAAGATATCAAAGCCTTCCAGCATCAAGTGGAGAATCAGGAGTAATTAGAACATACCTAGATTTCTTGATTGAATTACCATGGAATGAATTGACAGAAGATGAAACAGATATCAATAAAGCAGAAGCTGCTTTGGATTCAACACATTTTGGTCTAAAGAAAGTAAAAGAAAGAATTATCGAGTATCTGGCAGTAAAAATCTTAACTGGTAAAAACCCTCAAACAATTTTATGTTTGGTTGGTCCTCCAGGTGTTGGTAAAACAACCTTAGCACAATCAATTGGTAAAGCTCTTGGAAGAAATTTTGTCAAACAAAGTCTTGGTGGAGTAAAAGATGAATCAGAGATTAGAGGACATAGAAGAACGTATTTAGGTGCATTGCCTGGTAGAATTATGCAAGGTATGAAAAAAGCAAAAGTAATTAACCCAGTATTCTTGTTAGATGAAATTGATAAATTGGGATTTGATTACAAAGGAGATCCTAGCGCAGCCTTATTGGAAGTTCTAGATCCTGAGCAAAATGCTAAATTTAGCGATCATTACTTAGAAGAACAATATGATTTATCACAAGTGTTATTTATTGCAACTGCAAACTATTTAGGAAATGTTCCTGCGCCACTACGTGATCGTATGGAAATCATTGAATTAAGTAGCTATACAGAAATTGAAAAATTCAATATTGCTAGAGAGCACTTAATCAGTAAACAATTAAAAACTCATGGACTAACAGAAGATAAGTTTGAAATTACTGATGAAGCAATTATGGAATTAATCCGTTCTTATACAAGAGAAGCTGGTGTAAGACAATTAGATCGTCTATTTGGTAGCTTAATTCGTAAATCGATAAAGATTATCTTAGGTGATAAAAAAGAAAAAGTATTTATAGAAGAAAAAGATGTTGTTACATTCTTAGGAAAAGCAATGTTTACAAATGCAAAAGCAGATACATATGATCAAGTAGGTGTTGTTACTGGACTAGCATATACACAGTTTGGTGGAGATACATTACCTGTTGAAGTTACATATTACAAGGGTACTGGTAAATTAGTATTGACCGGTAAACTTGGAGATGTTATGAAAGAGTCAGCAATGGCTGCACTTAGTTATGTTAAATCAAATGCTAAGAAATTGAATATTGATATGAAATTATTTGATGAAAATGATATTCATATTCATGTTCCAGAGGGTGCGGTTCCAAAAGATGGACCAAGCGCTGGAGTAACAATCGCAACAGCAATTGTTTCTGTCATGACAAATAAAAAAGTTGATCACTTCCTTGGAATGACTGGTGAAATCACCTTGCGTGGTAGAGTCCTTCCAATTGGTGGACTAAAAGAGAAATCAATCGCAGCACATAGAAGTGGTTTAAAAACAATTATGATTCCTATGGAAAACAAAAAAGATTTAGAAGACATCCCAGATGATGTGAAAGATCATTTAGAGATTATTCCGGTTGCAACAATAGAGGAAATCATTGATAGAGCACTAAAATAAAAGGAAATATTCGTATTTCCTTTTTCTTTTATTGACACACGACTACTGGTCGTGTATAATAATTTCAGAGGTGAGGCAAATGCCATTTGACACATTTTATAATCTCTCTGAAGAAAAGAAAAACAGACTAATTAAAGCTGGCAGAAGAGAATTCACCAAATTTAGTATTCACAATTCTAGTCTCAATAGAATCCTAAAACGAGCAGAGATTCCCAAAGGGAGTTTTTACTCTTATTTTCAAGACAAAAATGAATTCTATTGGTATATCTTAAACGATGTTATTCGTCCTAGGATATCTTCTTATGATGACTTGCTTGTAGAATTCAATAGTGATTTGTTCTTGATAGAAGAGATGCATTTACAAGAAATGATCAATCTTCTAAAGGATTATGAATTTAGTGGAATGTTACGAAATATGTTCTTATATTCTTATCATGATGTTCGTCATAAAGTGTTTGACCACAGTGAAGTTAGTTTTGCCTTAATGTATTCGATTCACATCCGTCATAAGAAACATATTTATAAGGTAAGAAACGAAACTGAATTTATGGCATTTTATCATTTGTTAACGAATATGGCACACGCCTGTATATTGGGAATCGTTAGTAATGCATATAGTGAAGAATACGCAATTGATTTATACCAGAAACAGATACAGTATGTATATGATGGATTATATAAATAAGAGACCAAATAACATTGAAAGAGTAAAGACTTCATAACATTTTGGTCTTTTTCTATGTTATAATGCATGTAAGGAGATGATTTAATAATGAAGAAATGGAATTTAGATGCACTATATAAAGGGTTTGAAACCAAAGAGTTTCAAGATAGTCTAGTTGTTTTAAACGACAAAATTGATGTGATTAATGAGTTTGCAGCAACGGAGTTTAATGATACAAATGATGCTGCTAATAAAATTATTACCTATGTAAAGATGAGTGAATCTTTACGTACTTTGATGATTCGTAATTTTGCATTTTGTTCTTTAACAATTTCAACTGATGCGATGAATGAAGATGCTCGAAAATACATGAATCAAATGCAAATGTTGTCATCTAGAACAACTCTTGCAGCAACAAAATTCAATAAATTTATTCCTAGAATTGAAAATTTAAGTGCATTGATCAAAGACAATGCTGAATTACAAGAGCTTGAATTTTATTTAGGACGTATTTTAGAAGGAAGCAAATATTTATTAAGTGATAATGAAGAAGTGTTAATTTCTAAGTTTACACAAACAAGCTCCGGAGCTTGGGGACAACTTCAAGGCGAACTAACTTCTACATTGAAAGTAGAGTATGAAGGAAAAGAAATCAGTTTGAGTGAAGTAAGAAATTTCTCTAGTGATAATAATCCTGAAGTAAGACGCAAAGGATATGAAGCAGAAATGAAAGCTTATCCAAAAATCGCACCAAGTGTTGCTTATGCATTAAATGGTGTGAAAGGTGAAGTGAATATGCTTTGTGAATTACGAGGATTCGAAAGTGCACTTGATCAAGCTGTATATCAATCTAGAATGCAACGAAGTACACTCGATGCATTGATTGATTCTATGAAAGATTACTTACCACATTTCCGCAAGTATTTGAAACGTAAAGCAGAGCTATTAGGTCATAAAAATGGGCTTCCATATTATGATATATTTGCTCCAATTGGGAAATCTTCAAAAACCTTTACTGAAGAGGAAGCAATGGAATTCATTTATGAAAACTTCGCAACGTTCGGACCTGAAATGGAACAATTAGCACGTACAGCTTACAAAGATGAATGGATTGACTTTACTCCAAGAATGGGAAAAAGAGGCGGAGCGTTCTGTTTTAACTTACACCCAATTAAGCAATCTCGTATCATGACAAACTTTACTGGAAGTTTCAGTAATGTTATCACCTTGGCTCATGAATTAGGGCACGCGTATCATGGTGACCAAATCTTTAAAGAACGAATCACGAATTCATCATATACAATGCCTGTAGCTGAAACAGCTTCAACATTCTGTGAGACAATCGTGAAAAATGCTGCCTTAAAAGACGCTGATAAAGAAGAAAAAATATTCATATTGGAGCAATCATTAAAAGGAAGCACACAAGTAATCGTAGATATTTTAAGTCGTTTTATCTTTGAAAGTAATGTATTCGATAAACGAAAATCAACACCATTAAACGAAAGAATGCTTTGTGAAATGATGTTAGATGCTCAGAAAGAAGCATATGGAGATAGTTTAGATCCTGACTTCCTAATGAGCTATGCTTGGCTGAATAAATCACACTATTATCGTGGTGGATTATCATTTTATAACTTCCCATATGCGTTTGGATTATTATTTGCCAAAGGAATATATGCGGAATTTAAAAAACAAGGTGCACCATTTGTAGATAAAGTAAATTTATTACTACAAAAAACAGGACAAATGACAGTTGAAGATGTATCTTCACTTGTTGGAATTGATCTTTCTAAAAAAGAATTTTGGAATAGTAGTCTTGATGTAATTGTAGAAGAAATTGAATTATTCTTAGAATTAACAAAATAAGCAGGATTTTCCTGCTTTTTTTGTTATAATAAATTGAGGTGATGATATGGATATCAAAAAAGAAATTTCGAATAACCGTAAGGCAATCAAACCAAGTTGGGTAGAATTAAGAAAAATAAAAACAGATCGAGAATTAGAACTACCTAGACCACAAATGTTTAAACATAGTGATGGAGAAAAAATTGTTCTAGATAAAGAATTTCCAAATGTGAAACAAAAAACACTGCAAGAAGTGATTGCATCTAGAAGAAGTTTAAGACAATACAAAGACCAATCTATGACAAAAGAGGAAGTGTCATATTTGTTATGGGAAACATCACGTGTTGATTTCTTTAAAAAAAGTGCAGTCTTTCGTACGATTCCTACAGGTGGAGCAACCAATTCTATGGAGACATATGTATTCTTGCAAAATATAATTGGAATCGATTCAGGTCTTTATCATTATCATCAAGATGAACATGTATTGGTCTTATTAGATAATAGTGAAGACCTAAAGGATCGAGTGAATGAATCATTGTGGACACAATTACGTGGAGCGAATTTCACAATGTATATTACTGCAACTCCATATAGAACGGAATATAAATATAGTTTTACCGCACATAAGATGATTGCTATGGAAGCCGGACATGCAGGGCAAAATCTTAGCTTGGCAGCAGAAGTGATTGACTGTGGAGCCTGTTGTTTGGCTGCATATAGACAAGACCTTGCTGATGAAGTATTGGGTATCGATGGTGTTGATGAATTTACAACATATGCAATTACTGTAGGGAAAAAATAATGCAGAATTTATCTTTGATTACAATCAACTTGCATTGTTTGGAAGAAAAAGATATTGAGACAAACAAGCAAATTATAGCCGATGAAATAGTAGATAGAAGTGTAGATGTAATATTCTTGCAAGAGGTGGCTCAATTTGATAAAGATCCAATTGTTTTAAACAACATCAAGGAGTCTAATTACGGATATCAATTACAACGATTATTAGAAGATAAGGGGTATCGGTATTATTATGCTTATTTGCCAATCAAGTCTTCGTTTGGAAAGTATGATGAAGGGGTGGGACTTTTGTCACGTTATCCTCTTTCTAATATAGAAGGAAAATATATCTCAAATATAAAAGAGTATTCAGATTGGACATCTCGAAAATTCCTAAAAGCGACAATCCAATTAGAGAACAAAACGATGGAATTATTCACAGTTCATTTGGGGTGGGATTCGAAGACGGAATCTTATCTAGACCAATGTCAAAAAATGGCAGATAACATCACAAAGAAAGATGCATTGATTGGTGGAGACTTTAACGTTGCTTATGGAAGTGATTATTATAATAAAACTGTTGAGATGGGCCTTATAGATTTGTATGCTTTAGACTCGGAAAAACAATTTGATTATACATTTTTATATGAGTTAGATATACACAAAGAAAGTGCAAGAATAGATTATATTTTTGGAACGAAAAAATATAAAGTATTAGATCAAGAAATTATATTTAAAGATCCGATGGTGAGTGATCACTTTGGGATGTATATGAAGATAGAGGTGTAAGAATGATTGATTTTAGAAGTGATACAGTAACAAAGCCGACACAAGAAATGAGAAAAGCAATGATGAATGCAGTAGTTGGGGATGATGTATATCAAGATGATCCAACAATCAATGAATTGGAACAACTTGCTGCAAAAATGACAGGAAAAGAAGCTGCTTTATTTGTGTCTTCTGGAACGATGGGGAACCAATTATCGATTTATGCCCAAACAAAACGTGGAGACGAAATTATAGTCGGGACACAAGCTCATATTAAAAATTACGAGGTTGGAGCAAGTGCTATTATCAGTGGTGTTAGTTATCATTTGATTCCTGAAGAAAATGGTATGATGCCGTTAGAACAAATAGAAAAAGGGATTAGAACAGAAGATGTCCATCATCCAGATACAGGATTAATCTGTGTTGAAAATGCCCACGGAAGCGGTAAGGTATTACCTCTAAGCTATTTAAAAGAGGTGTATGAGTTGGGTCAAAAACATAAGATCAAAGTTCATATGGATGGAGCGAGACTATTCAACGCTGCGACATATTTAAATGTTGATGCGAGTGAAATTTGTCAGTACACAGATAGTGTAACATTCTGTTTATCAAAAGGGCTAGCTGCTCCTGTTGGAAGTATGGTTTGTGGGACAAAAGAGTTTATTAAAACCGCACGTAAAGGCAGAAAAATGTTAGGTGGAGGTATGCGTCAAGTAGGAATACTAGGAGCTGCAGGAATTCTTGCTCTTACTGATATGACAAAGCGATTACAAGAAGACCATAACAATGCAATGTATCTTGCCAGCGAGCTAAACAAACTAGAGGAATTTGAAGTAGATTTGGACCGTCTCGATATTAATATGGTGTTTGCGAAAAGCACGATTTCATTTGAAGATTTGGCTCGATATTTACTAGAAAGCGGAATAATTATTGGTGGATATAAAGGAGATTCTATTCGTCTCGCTTGTCATAATGATATTACAAGAAAAGACCTTGAATTCCTTCTGTTAAAAATAAATGAATTTTTAAAAGTTGTTTCTATCTAGAAATAACTTTTTTTATTTTCATTTCTTTGTTATAATCTTGATTAGTGATGAGGTGATTCAAATGAAAAAAACAGTATTATTCGATTTAGATGGAACGTTATTACCAATGGATTTTCATGCGTTTATGAAAACATATTTTACAATGATGGGCTATGCATTTAGAGATGTGATGGATCCAATGAAGATGATTGATTATATTAATCAGGCAACTGAAGTTACAGTTTTAACAAACAATGGCAGAAGAAATGAAGAAATCTTCATGGAACATTTTAATACATTGATAGAAGAAGATGTCAGTCAGTATATTCCAAGATGGAGTGCCTTTTATGATCAGGAGTTTTTAAAATGTAAAGAATCAACATGGCAAAATGAGGACATTCAAGAGGCGGTACGAATCCTTAAAGATAAGGGCTACACATTAGCAATTGCAACCAATCCATTGTTGCCGTTAAAATCAAATATTCATAGAATCAATTGGGCTGGATTTGATCAAAGTGATTTCGCTTATATTTCTAGTTTTGAACAAAACGCATATTGTAAACCTTTCTTAGAATTTTATACAGAAGTAACAGATGGATTAGGAGTTTCTCCTCAAGATTGTTATATGATAGGCAATGACGTTACAGAAGATTTGGTAGCTAGAAAACTTGGGATGACAACATATTTAATAACAGATTGTAAGTTGAATCGTAAAGAAACAAAATACGAGACAGATTACGAAGGTACATATGGTGATTTTCTTGATTTTGTCAAACAATTGCCTCCTGTAACTACCACAAAATAAAAACAAGCATTTATTTCTGCTTGTTTCTTTTTTTTCGTTTTTTTCTAGCCCATTCAGGAAAGAATATATCATCGATTCCACGATCTAAGTCTTCAATACCTGATAGTAATTCAACACTTCTTTTGATGATTTGTTCTTCGAATAAAGATAAAGTGATATAGAGTAAGAAAATAATAAATGTACAAAAGAAGAATAGTTCAAATACTCCGGTATTTCCAAGAAGTAACATAAACGATATACTTCCAACCCATATTACTGAAATCCAAATATAAACCGCTCTTCTTAGTCTGATATTCTCTTTTGCAACCCATCTCATAAAGGGAACAAATCCGATTGTGATAAATAAGGCAAACAATCCTCCAGCAACGATATGTAAATCTTGGAAAAATGGCCATTCTTCAAGGGAAGGTAATAAGGCTGTTAATACTAAAAATACAACAGCAACAATGATGAATATATATTGAAGTTTCTTTTTATAATTCTCAAGTCGAAAGAGTGCTAAAATGCTTAATTGAATTGCGAGTCCAGTATAGATACTCCATGTAATAAATACAATCCTTAAGGCAGGATCAAATCGATTTCCAATCTTACTAAAAGTGTATTGGAAAGGGTCTTGTAGTGTTCCGTAAACAGCTGTGAAGATTAAAGCTGTTAATAATAAAGACATTACAGTAATCCTTGTTCGTCTTTCGATAAGTAGTCTTTCATGTATGATTATTTGGTCCATATTGATATCTTTATCCATGTAAATCACTCCTCGCTAGATTATTATATCATAAGGAAGTTAAATATGGTAAGATATAAATAGTATTGGAGTGATAATAATGATAATTAGAGAAGTAGAGTTTACAACGAGTGCTGCACAACAGTCTCAATACCCAATCGATAGTCTTCCAGAAATTGCCTTAAGTGGAAGAAGTAATGTTGGGAAAAGCAGCTTTATAAATAGTATTTTACGTCGTAAAAATGTGGCATACACATCTAGTAGACCTGGTAAGACACAAACATTGAATTTCTTCAAAATCAATGATGAATTTTATTTTGTAGATGTACCAGGATATGGATATGCCAAAGTATCAAAAGCAGATCGATTGCGTTTTGGTGAAATGATTGAAGAATATTTGGTGAATAGAAAACAATTATCTTTGGTGGTCTTAATCGTCGATTTAAGACATGCTCCATCGGAAGATGATATCTTAATGTACAATTTTCTAAAAACCTACCAGATACCGGTTTTGGTTGTTGCAACAAAAATGGATAAGGTACCAAAAACAAAACGAATCAGTCATGAAAAGGTAATTAAAAAAGAACTGAAAATGGATGCAAACGATTTATTTATTCAATATAGTAGTGAAACACACGAAACCAAAGAAATAGTGTTAACGATATTAGAACAATTTATAGGAGGATAATATGAAGGTTTTATTTATTGGAGGTACTGGGCAAATTAGCAAAGCGGTAACAAAACTTTGTGTTGAACAAAAAATAGATTTATATGTCTTAAATAGAGGCAACAACAATCATTTGATTCCAGAGGGCGTACATAGTATTGTAGGAGACATTTACAATATTGAACAAACCAAAGAAACATTAAAAGGCCATCAATTTGATTGTGTTGTAAATTGGATTGCCTTCACCAAAGAGCATGTAGAAAGAGATTATAAGTTATTCAAAGATATTACAAAACAATACATATTTATTAGTAGTGCGAGTGCCTATCAAAAACCTGTCTTGGATTACCCAATCACAGAGGATACACCGTTAGTAAATCCGTATTGGCAATATAGTCGTGATAAAATCGCTTGTGAAGAATATTTGCTGGATGTCCACAACGATGACTTTAATGTAACGATTGTTCGTCCTTCTCACACCTATGATGATGAAAAACTGATGACAATCATAAAAACGTGGGGTGGAGAATATGGTCATATTGATCGCCTCTTAAAAGGAAAGAAAATCATTATTCCTGGAGATGGAACAAGTTTATGGACCATCACTCACAACAGTGATTTTGCTGATGCATTTATCAACTTATTAGGAAACATTAAAGCATATGGTGAATGTTATCACATCACCAGCGACAAAGTGTATACATGGGAAAGACTAAATGAAATTATCGCTGATTGTGTTGGTGTTAGACCAAATGTCATTCACATCCCTACAGATTTTATATTACGATATCTTCCTGATATGGAGGGTGACTTAGTTGGAGATAAAATGTGGAGTGCAATTTTTGATAATTCAAAAATTAAGACTATTTCTCCTAATTATGCATCAAAAGTAAACTATGAAGACGTAGCACCAAAAGCAGTGAAATATTATATGAATAACGAAAAAATGCAGTATATAGATGAAAAATTTGAAGCAATATATGATCAAATCATTGAAGATTATGAACTGAAATTAAGATAAGGGAACTTCGTAAAGAAGTCCCTTTTTTGTTTGTTCTGTGTGATTTTGTGACATTATATAGAAAAAGAAATCTATTGATGGTATAATTTGAATGATAAAATTGAATATATTGTATAAGGAGAATAATTATGGAAAATGTAGTTTTTACATATCAACGACAAAAAGAAGATATTATTAAACATAACGTATGGCAATTATTTTGGAGAAATCGAATTATTAGGGTGTTAACCATAGGATTCCCACTTTTAGGAGTGTTCTTTCTATTTGATAGCATTATGCGTGAGTCAAATCCGATTGTATATATTGCAATCTCTTACTTGATTTTGTATCCAGTATTTAATTACTTTTTGATTGTAAGAAGAGTAAACCGTTGGTTTAATGATCCTAATGTAGTGATTGATATCACAACATTTGATTATTCACAAACTGGAATTACTGTCAGCAGTGATAAAGGAGAAATCTTTGTTGGCTATGATCGTGTGGTTAAAGTCTATAACACAAAAGAGTATATATACGTAAACTTTGATGATAAGAGCAATGTAATGGTTAGAAAAAGTATCTTACGAGAAGATCAAGTTCAATTTATTTTAGACATACTAAAAGAAAAATCAATTGAAAAAGCTTGTAACTACTAAAAAAAAGAGCATTTTTGCTCTTTTTTATTTTAGAAATTCTTTGACGATATTAATGTGCATGCATGTACCAATAATAAATGCATCTTCATCAGGATCGAATTTTGGATTATGGTTATAAGCAAGTTGTTTCTCATCAGGTTTTTTTGCACCTAGCCAAAAATAGGCTCCTGGCTTTTCTTGTAAGTAATAAGAGAAGTCTTCTCCACCCATAGATGGTGCGGTTAGTTCAACAACTTGCTCTTCAGGTAGTAATTTTCTAGCAATGTTCAGTACAAATTCTGACATATTAGGATCATTAATAAGTGGTGGATACGCCGGAATGATTTCCACTTCACCCTTTGCTCCATACATATGACAAACACCTTCTACAATATCATGTATTCTTTGAAAGACATGATTTCTTATTTCTGGAGTTAGGGTACGAATTGTACCACCAAATTCAACATGTTCTGGGATGATGTTAAATGCAGTCCCTCCTTTGATTGTACAAACACTTACTACTGCATTGTCAACAGGCGAAATACTTCTAGAAACAATTGTTTGTAAAGAAGTAATGATTTCAGCAGCAATCACAATTGGATCAACACCAGTTTGTGGTGCGCTTGCATGTGTTCCTGTACCGATAACTTTTACTTTGAATTCATCTGGAGCAGCCATAGCTGGTCCTTTTTTGATTGAAACTTGCCCTACCGGATCACGTGTAACGATATGAAGTCCAAAGACACCATCACAATCATCCAGATGTCCACCTTCAACTACAAATGTTCCACCTCCTGGAAGTGGACCTTCTTCTGCAGATTGGAAGATAAATTTAATTGTCCCAGTTACTTGTTCTTTGTGGTCGCTAAAGTATTTTGCAGCACCGAGCAACATTGCTGTGTGTGTATCGTGTCCACAAGAATGCATGACTCCATCATTCTTTGATTTATAGTCTGTATCAAGCTCTTCCTGCATGTTTAATGCATCAATGTCTGCGCGTAATGCGATTGTTTTACCACTCTTATTTCCTTTTAATATACCGATAATTCCAGTGATTCCAATCCCTTCAATAATCTCGAATCCAAATGAGTTCAATTCTTTCTTGATTAATGCAGATGTTCTAAACTCTTGAAATCCTGTTTCTGGATGAGCGTGGATGTCTCTGCGTTTTTCGATAATATATTGTTCATATTTTTTGATATCTTCAAGTTTTACCATACAATCACACCTTTCTAATCCATTATAACATAATACTATATAGACGTTTCTGTCTTTTACAAAAAGTGTAGTTTAGGATATAATATAATAGGTTGGTGATACTATGACAAGAAAAATTACATCCTCAATATATGGAATTGTTGCATTGTATGCTATTTACGTAGGAATACAATTTTTTCAATTGCAGTTTGAAAGAAAATACGACCTTATCAATGTGACGACATATTTCTCGTTCTTTATTATGTTTATGGTCTTAATGATTCTCCTGTATGAATTGATTCAACGTGATCGTTTAATAAGAATGTTCTTTGTGTTTATCACAATCATTAATTTGAACTATTTTATAATCGCCTTTTTTATGAGGATGATTCCTGTCACTGTAGATTCGTGGGCAGGAGAAGTTCATCAAGTTTCTCTCTTGTTTTTCTCAAGAGAATTTAGCTTAGCAACCTTGATAGAATACAATATATTTTTTAGATTGCCTATGTTACTTAACATCGCAGGTATGGCTATCTTAGTCGCAATGATTGTTATAAGGAGAAAGTAATGATAAAAGAAGTATTTAATGTTATAATGAAAGGACAGATTAGTGAATCTGTATAAAAAGAAAATATGATGTGGGAAGTTGAACTTTTAACCACAATCATAAAAAGAAACTTATAGAAAGGAGGACCACATGGAACATAGTTTAGCATTATTGATTGATGCGGAGAATGTCAGTGCAAAATATATTAATTTGATTACTGATGAAGCCAACAAAAAAGGAAAATTGAATTATCGTAGAGTATATGGTGATTGGACACAACCTCAAATTGGGAAATGGAAAAAAGCTTGTACTGATTATGCATTAACACCAGTACAACAATTCAGTCCAGTCAGCGGAAAAAGTTCTTCTGATTTCTCACTTGTTATAGATGCAATGGACATATTAAACAGCGGGAAAGTAGATGGATTTGTAATTGTGTCTAGTGATAGTGATTTTACAAAATTAATCACTAGATTAAATGAAGATAATATGACTTTACTTGGAATGGGAGAAGAAAAAACTCCATCAAGTTTGGTATCTTCATACAATGATTTTATCTATCTAGACAAACTATTCTCATTGCAAGAAGAAGAAAATGAAGAAGAGAAGATTGAAGAAGAGAAAAAAGCTCCGAAGAAGTCAAACGGAAGAAAGAAAGATACAACCAGTATCACTCCACTTACTGAGATTTACAAAACATTACATAGTATTGTAGAACAAGTCTCAGATGATGATGGATGGGCATATTGGGGAGTTGTCGCGGAATTAATCAAGAAAAAATATCCAGGATTCCATCCAAGGAATTATGGAAAAAGACAAAAAGAATTAACATTCTTTACAATCGCTAAAAAACTAGAAAAGAAAGTTATTAATACTTCGTTATATGTAAAGAATAAGTAGGAGGAAGAAATGGACAAGCACAACAAAGGGATAAAACTACAGAGATTACGTAAAAAGAATGGATACACATTGGAAGAAGTAGCTTCTTTTTGTGAGATATCGGTAAAAGAATTAATTGATATCGAAAAAGGGAAACGATTTCCAAGTGATCCTGTCTTGGAGATTCTTCTAAAGACATATAAGATTACGGAACTGGATTTGGAAAACAAAGACTTTGTTGATCATAAAATGAGAATTAAGTTAATCAACTATTTTCAAATTGGACTATCTTTATTAATGGTTCTAGGATACCTATTACCTTTTGCAGTAAGTCATTTTGGAGACGGTACAACAGAACCATTAGCAAATGGATTTACTATTTCTTTTAGTGATGCTTTCGGATATACCTTAGCCATTAGAGTGGTATTGATTATACTAATTGTGCAATTACTATTTCATATATTGTTGTATACTAAATTATCGAAGTATAGTAATATTTTGAAAAGCACATTCTTATTATTTAATGCTTCATCTCTAATATTGATGTATATTGTATTTAATCAAGCTGGTTATTCATCAAACACTCTGAGTTTCTATATCATACTGTTCTTACTTCATATTGGACTTACATTATATGATATGTTTGTTTACAAAGTAAGCCATGATTATATTCAAGATAAAGGGAAAAATCGAAGATTATTCTTACTTGTGGTAAATATTGTATTAGCTTGTTTTCTCATATTTATTCTGAGAGATACCTTGTTCGATCCAATGTATCATATGATTACTCTTGAAATTGTTTTCTTCATTGTTTGGGGTGGGTATCATTTGATATACATCTTTATGAATAAAACGTATTTGGAAAGTAGATTGGTATCAACAATCGCTTTGATAATCCCACCAGTATTCTTTGGAGCATTTGTGATTACAGCAAACGTATTTGTCTATCATGAGCAGATTGATATTGCAACTGTATTTATTATACTATTTATGTTTCTACCAGCTCTATTGGTGAATACTGATTTCTTCATTGATTTACTTAGAGATTTGTTTGATCATGGAGATAATCCAGATTTAGAACAATAAAACACTTGCTTTTTAGCAGGTGTTTTTCTTCTTATACCTCAATATCTATCAATTACAGTACAAAGACCTTTACAAGTATATATCATTGTGTTAATATAACGGTAAATACAAGGAAAAAGAGGAGTATGTTACGTACGTCTTATAGAGAGTTAGTGGCTGGTGGAAACTAACAGACTGAATAACAGAAGGTAGCTTTGGAGTAGCTATGATGAACTGAAGTAGTCATAGACGTTAACATACGTTACATGTTTGAGAGCTAGAGAAATCTAGAATCAAGGTGGTACCGCGGATATATTGTTCGTCCTTATTTTAAGGATGGGCTTTTTTTATTGGAGGTGATGAGATGGAACGTAGTAAAAGAAAACAAATTCTAAGTATAATATTTTCGATATTGTTGGTTTTTACTCTTGCCACGCTGATTGTTGGTATCGTCATCAATAATGGTCTTGTGATACTCATAACTTTGATATTGACAATCATATATATTGAATATCTTTCACCAATTGGTATCGATCGAAAATACTATAGAAATCAAGTCTCTAGTAAAGTGCGATATCGTATTCATCACTGTGATTTAGAAGTGTTGACTTACTCATCAAGACACAAGAACTTTGAAGAAAAAAATCATCCAATGGATGAACTGTATGATATTGATTATAAACAATCTTATATGCGCCATTTCATCAAGGCTAGTTTAGGTGAAGAGGCATTTGTCTACCATGAAGAAGCGCTTTTTACAGTCAAGAAAACTCCTTTCATTGAAACATATAATGGATATGTAATAGAGTTTGAGTTAAGAAATCCAATGCCAAAAATATTTACAATAGATCATCCATTACTGATTGAAAAGTATCCAAGTAATTATGTCTATACAAATGGAAAGATGATGCGAGTCTACATTCCAAATAGGAGATTTATATCACAACTATCCAAAAATGATGATGTAGAAGAAGAAATTAAGAAATTATCAAATAGCATATATGAAATAATCGAATTTAAGAAAGAGTATATGAATACATACAAGGAGGAACAAAAATGAAAGAATTAAGTACAAAGTATGAACCGAAGAAAGTAGAAGAAAACAAGTATGATTTCTGGCTTGAAGGTGGGTATTTTAAAAGTGGAGATAAATCAAAAACGCCATTTACAATTGTTATTCCACCACCAAATGTAACAGGTAAGTTACATTTAGGTCACGCTTGGGATAATACCTTACAAGATATGATTATAAGAAGAAAAAGAATGCAAGGATTTGATGCATTGTATCTTCCGGGAATGGATCATGCAGGAATTGCAACACAAGCTAAAGTGGATGCAAAATTACGTGAACAAGGAACAAATCGTTATGAATTAGGACGTGAAAAGTTCTTGGAAAAAGCATGGGAATGGAAAGCTGAATACGCTGGACATATTCGTGAACAATGGGCAGCGCTTGGTGTGAGTGTTGACTATTCAAAAGAGCGTTTTACCTTAGATGAAGGTCTAAATAAAGCGGTAACAGAAGTGTTTATAAAGTTGTACAATAAAGGTCTTATTTACCGTGGAGAACGAATCATTAACTGGGATCCTCAAGCAAAAACAGCCTTATCAAATATCGAAGTAGAGCACAAAGAAGTTGAAGGTGCATTTTACTATTTCAAATATCTTTTAGAAGATGGATCTGGACATTTAGAAATCGCAACAACCCGTCCTGAAACAATGTATGCAGATACAGCCTTGATGGTTCACCCTGATGATGAACGATTTACTGATTTTGTTGGGAAGAAAGCATATATTCCAGGGACAGAAGTACTGATTCCGATTATCACAGATAGTTACGTAGACATGGAATTTGGAACCGGGTGTGTTAAAGTAACACCTGCACATGATCCGAATGACTTTGAAGTAGGACAAAGACATGATTTAGAGATGCCTTCTTGTATGAATGATGATGGAACGATGAATCAAATGGCTCATAAATATGATGGCCAAGATCGCTTTGAGTGCCGTAAAAATTGTGTTCGTGATTTAACAGAAGTTGGACTTTGCACAAAAGTAGAAAAACTAATTCATAATGTTGGACACAGTGAACGAACCGGAGTTATTGTTGAACCTCGATTATCGAAACAATGGTTTGTAAAAATGGAACCACTTGCAACACAAGCTACAGAAACATCTCAAGTAGAATTTGTACCATCACGTTTTGAGAAAACATTCCTTCGTTGGATGGATGGAACATTTGATTGGTGTATTAGTAGACAATTATGGTGGGGACATCGTATTCCTGCTTGGTACAAAGGTGAAGAAGTTTATGTAGGAAAAGAGGCACCTGTAGAAGATGGATGGAAGCAAGATGAAGATGTATTAGATACTTGGTTTTCAAGCGCATTATGGCCGTTTAGTACACTCGGTTGGCCAGAGCAAACAGAAGATTTACAACGTTACTACCCAACCGATGTTATGGTAACTGGATATGATATTATATTCTTTTGGGTAGCGAGAATGATCTTCCAAGGCTTAGAATTTACACAAGAATCTCCATTCAAATATTGCTTGATTCATGGATTGATTCGCGATGCTGATGGAAGAAAAATGTCAAAATCATTAGGAAATGGTGTCGATCCTCTTGAAATAAAAGAGAAATATGGAATTGATACATTGCGTTATTTCTTAACCACTAATAGTGCTCCAGGGATGGATCTTCGTTTTGAAATTGAAAAAGTAGAAAGCGCATGGAACTTTATTAATAAATTATGGAATATTTCTAGATTTACGTTAATGAATTTGGGAGATTTCACAATTGATGATGTTGAAATTGATACAGATGAATTAACACTTGTGGACAAATGGCTCTTAGCTAAATTACACAATGTGATTACCGAAATGGACTATAATTATGAAAAATTTGAGTTTGGTGAAGCTGCAAAAAGCATTCATAACTTTTCTTGGGAAGACTTTGCATCGTGGTATGTTGAAATCGCGAAACTGGCTTTAAATGGTGATGATGAAGTTGACAAACAAAGAACAAAATCAATTTTAAGTTATGTACTATTAGACATCATGAAACTATTACATCCTTTCATGCCGTTTGTAACCGAAGAAATTTATCAAAAAATTCCTCATGTAGAGGAAAGTATTATGATTTCTACATGGCCTGAAGCAATTGAGGAATTCAAAAATGATCAAGCAATCAAAGATTTCGAAATCATACAAGAAGTGATTAAAGCAGTTCGAAATATTAGAGCGGAATACAATGTTGCTCCTTCAAAAGAAATTGATATTTTTATCAGACCAAAAACAGAAAATGTTAAAGAAATTTTAACAGAGAATTTTATTATTTTAAATAAATTCTTAAACCCTGAAACCTTATCAATTTCAAATGAATTGCCATCTGAAAAAGATATCGTAAGTGTTGTGCTGAGTGATTTAGAAATCATCTTGCCATTAGGTAGTTTGGTAGATATTTCTCTGGAAATTGAACGTTTAGAGAAAGAATTGAGCAAACTACAAGGAGAAATAAAACGTGGTGAAGGAATGTTAAGTAATCCGAATTTCATCAACAAAGCTCCGGAAAGCAAAGTCACCGCTGAACGTGAAAAATTAGAAGGATATAAAGAGCAGTTTACTACAGTGAAGAAAAGAATTGAGGAATTAAAATAAAATGTTTCAAACAATAGAGTCAGCGATTAACTGGATTGAATCTGTAAAAAGATTCGGAGATAAGTTAGATTTATCTCGTATGGAGCTGGCTTGTAAGATATTAGGGAATCCAGAAAAAAAACTTCCTGTAATTCACATTGCTGGAACCAATGGAAAAGGAAGTACAGTTAGTTATTTAAAACACATTTTGTTAGAACAAGGATATAATGTAGGTACCTTTACAAGCCCCTATATTGTGCGTTTTAACGAACGAATTACATATAATTATAATGATATTTCAAATGATGAACTGATTTATTATATAAATAAGGTTAAGTTATTATCTGAACAAGTGTTTGAACAATACAATCAGGTTATCACATTCTTTGAACTCATCACTCTCATATCATTTCTGTTTTTTACAGATATGGATATTGATTATGTTATTTATGAAGTTGGCTTAGGTGGACGTTTGGATGCAACCAATGTTGTTGCTCCTATGATTGCTGGTATCACAACGATTGGACATGATCATATGGGTGTCTTAGGGGATACGTTACCTGAAATAGCCTTAGAAAAACTTGGTATAGTAAAACAAGGTGTTCCTTTATGCTCAAGTGTGAATAATAAAGAACTTTTACCACTATTTGAAGCGCATACACAAAGACTTAATAGTTCGTTTTTCAAAGTAAATACCAAAGATGTTATAGTTCAAGAATATGGAAATACAACTACATTTAAATACAAAGATAGTATCTATAAAATCAATATGATAGGGACTCATCAACCTATGAATGCTTCTTTAGCCATTGAAATTATTCATCAACTCAACAAGATGCATAAAGCGACTGTATCTGAAGAATCAATCAAAGCCGGCTTATTTCAAACTTATTGGCCAGGTAGAATGGAACGATTTGGAAATGTAATTTTAGATGGAGCACACAATGTTGAAGGTGCAAACGCATTAAAAGAAAGTATGGAAACATATTTTAAAGATCAAAAAATCAAAGTATTGTATACGTCTATGGCGGATAAAGAATACTTTGATATCATAAAAATAATCGAAAAGTTTGCACACGAAATATATTTTACATCGTTTGATTATCCGCGCTGTGAAACTGCAGATAATTTATATCAAGTAAGTGATTTTAATCATAAACACATTCGACAAGATGCTTTGGCTGCGCTACGTGAATTGAAACAATTAGACAAGAATGAAATTCTATTGATTACAGGAAGTCTGTATTTTATAAGTTACATAAGAAAAGCGCTTTAAGCGCTTTTTGTTTTAACTGATAAGAATTGCTATAGATGAAATGATTGTCCCGAAGATAATCATTCCAAAGATTGTCCCACCAAAGAATTGTAGCTTGAATGAATTGTTTTCTATATATTTCATAATTCCAAAAACGAATAATATAATTGTGAATGGCATAAAGATCATACCTAGGCATGTCAATACAAAGATTTGTTTCTGTATGCTTACAGTGTCTATCTTCTTATTAGTTAGTACACTAACTAATAAGGCAATGATTCCAAATCCTGAAATCATTATTGGTAAATAATCTTTGAGTAACATCTCTGATTGATTCTCTATCATGTTGGTTCCGACTTTGAATCCTGTATACAATAAAGAGATTACTAGAAAGAAAATCACAACTCTAGTATTTGATTTAAATTGATTGTCTGTGCTCATATTCTCACCTCGACTAGTATTATAGCAAATATTGCCCATGTAAAAAAGAAATTTAAGCAATACCTTTGTATTATTGTTCGAGGTGATCAAATGTTAATGATAAAAGAAATGCCATTAAGTGAACGTCCACGGGAACGATTCTTAAAATATTCAAGTGAGATGATACAAACTCATGAACTCATTGCAATTATTATGCGCACTGGTACAAAAAATGAGAGTGTACTTGATTTAAGTAAGAGAGTATTTTATCAGTATGATGATGTAAAGGAATTAAGTAATGCATCAATTATTGATTTAATGAAAATCAAAGGGATTGGTGAAAGCAAAGCAATTTCATTAAAGGCTGCATTTGAATTAGGGAAAAGAGCACACATGATGAACTTTGAAAAGAAGTTACGACTAACAAGTCCAGAAAAGATATATCTTTATTTAAAAGATCAATTAGAATTAAAGACCCAGGAACATTTGATTGGCCTGTACCTAAACACTAAGGGTGAATTGATTAAGAAGAAGACATTATTTATTGGCAGTCTAAATAGTAGTGTGATTCATCCCAGAGAGATTTTTAAATATGCGGTGATTCATAGTGCTGCAAGTATCGTGATTGCTCACAACCATCCAAGTGGTGATCCACATCCGTCACAAAATGATATTGATGTAACTAAAATCATTCATAAAAATTCTTTGATGATGGATATCATGTTAATGGATCATGTCATTGTTGGTAGAGATAGATATTTTTCATTTAAAGAAAAAGGAATCATATAAAAAAGCCATCAATGATGGCTTTTAATAATCAAAATGGTTGTCTATTTTTTCCTTATCTTTCATTTCTTGTTTTTTAATGAATGCAGGATCTATGTGACGATTGTGAGGAGTGTTATTGGTTTTCTTCTTTGCACTAGATCTTCTGACTATAATTACGATGAAAGAGATAACAGCGATAGGATACCCAATGACAAGTGATACGACTGCTATAATCATCGATTTTACTGTTTCGTCTATTGTAACATATTGTACTCCTAATTCAGCTGTTGGACTAGAAAAGTATGGGACAAGTCTAAACCTATAATCTGCATCATTTGTAATATCGATATCGACAAAGTTCATATAGTCGTCCAACATGTATTCTTCAAATTCGAAAACAAATAATTCATATCCGTTTCCACCAAGACCTGTTAAACGTTCCACATCAATACGATATGTATAAGTATTGTTGTTGGTTGTTTCGAAATCAACATAGTAGTCTAACTCATATTCATAAGCTGAGAATGATGTTACCGTATCGTCTGCAAAATATAGAGAAATAAAATCCCCTTCTACATAACTTGATTCATACCATTCATTTTCTTCGATCCCTTCAATACTTGTATAAGGCTCAATAAAAGAGATATAGAAAAATACGATTGCGATAATTGTACTGATAAAGATGAGTCCAACAGGTAATAAATACCAGGCTCCATGTGGCTTGATTTTCATCCAATCACTTCCTTATTTATATTTGTGTTCACTATTTAGATTATATCAAAGAAACGGCCATAAATAAATCGAAATATATAGTTTATTTACTTGATTTAACATGATAATTATGTATAATAAATATGGCTATGAAAGTATCAAGGAAAAAACATTGACAAATCATATGTAATTTGATATTATTTTTACGCTTAATAAAAGGCATACCGCACAGAAAAGGTTATAAAGCAAAAGCTACCTTAATGGCGCGTCTTAACTAAATAAAATGAGGAGGTGCTTTATGTACGCAGTAATCGAAACAGGTGGAAAACAAGTAAGAGTATCAGAAGGTTCAGTAATCTATGTTGAGAAATTAGATGTTGAAGCTGGTAGTGCTTATACGTTCGACAAAGTATTAATGTTAGGTGGAGAATCGATAACAATCGGTAACCCTTACGTTGATGGAGCTTCTGTTGAAGCAACAGTTGAAAAACAAGGTAAACAAAAAAAGATTATCGTTTTTAAATTCAAAGCTAAAAAGAAATATCGTCGTAAACAAGGACACAGACAACCATATACAAAACTTACAATAAACAAAATAAATGGTTAGAACTAAAAAATTATGGAGGTGACTAGTATGTTATTAGAAATTAAAGTATTACAATGTATGGCTTCTAAAAAAGGTGTAGGATCAACGAAAAATGGTCGTGATTCTGAATCAAAAAGACTAGGAGCGAAATTATCTGACGGTCAATTCTGTACTGCTGGTTCTATCATTTATCGCCAAAGAGGAACGAAAGTTCATCCAGGAAACAACGTTGGAATCGGTGGAGATGATACTTTATTCGCTAAAATTGATGGTGTAGTAAAGTATGAACGTGTTGGTAAAGATAGAAAACAAGCTTCAGTATATCCTAGATAATTAAGTTTATGGCAAATCACCGTGTGGTTTGCCATTTTAATTGCACTCTAGTATAATAAGAGTGATAGGTAGAGGTGAGAGAATGATTATAAATGCAACGATTGATGATTTACTTGAATTAGATGAATTAGCGGAAAAAGTAATATTACACATGAAAGAAAATAAGATCCCGCAATGGGACCTTTCTTATCCGCGTTATGAGCATTTTGAAAAAGATATTCTAAACAAAGCATTAATTGTTTTTAAGTTTGAGGATAAGATAGTTGGCTGTATGGCTTTTATGCCAGAAAACGATCCACCTTATAAAACAATCTCTTCTTGGAAAAAAGAATATAGTATTGTTCTGCATCGAGTATTAATTGATCCAGATGCACAAAACAAGGGGATTGCAACAAAACTTCTTAACTATATAAAAGTGTATGCAAGAATAAATGGATATGAATCAATTAAAATTGATACCCATATGGAAAACTTTAAAATGAGAAACTTCTTAAAAAAACATGGATTCGTTGAAGGCGACTACATCGAAGTGATGGACCGCATTGCCTATGAATTTGTATTGGAGGACTAATATGAGCAAACTGCTAGTGGTATGGAAAAGTAATGATTATAGAAATATCGATTTCTTTATCACCCCATTTGCCTTAAATAGTAAAAAACTCGAATGGTTTAATGATGTTGAAGTCCTCATTTGGGGGGCAAGTGCAGATTATTGTAAAGCAAGTAGAAAGTCTCAAAACGTAATCAAAGAAATGATTGCAATTGGAATTGAAGTGCGTGCATGCAAATTCTGTGCCGATAAAGTATTCGCAACAAAAAGACTTGAAAAAATTGGTGTG